>WRIY01000013.1 GCA_009782515.1 Eubacteriaceae bacterium | reverse complement strand
GCTCGTATGCCATATAAGCATTTGAATCTAATAGTATTTTTTGTTTATGAAAAACTATACTTTGAATAAAAGATCTAGAAATATTAATTTTTTCGGCTTATTTTTGCATATTATTCGATAAAATGACATTATATGCTAAAATACAATAGGAATTGAAGGGGGAAAGGGAATATTATGAAGAAAGCAGCATTATATGCGATAGCACTATTGCCCACTTCCTTTTTAGTCACGGCTGTGTGCAGTGTGCTTCAATTACTAAGATGATCAAATAATCCTTTAAACAACGAGCTGGAGAGGGGGGGAGGCCACCCCTCCCCCTCCTATCGCACATTTGTAATATGGGTGACCAAATGACGAAACCAGTGGCTAATAATTATTGTGACGAGACTTTTGCTTGCTTGAACTTATAAGCCAAGGATAATTTTATGCCAATATGCACGCCATAGAGAGCCTTGCTCTTTCCTTTTGTTATTGGCCCCGATACTGCAAAGCATGCCATCCAGATCAGGCGAATATTCGTCTATTGCCTCAGCAAGGAAGGGGCATGATCTAAGGATTTTTAACTGCCGCTTGTCCTGGTGGCAAAGCTCCGCCAATCCATGGCAGCAATGACAGTCTCTTGGGCAAGAAGGCCAGATTCGGTGCATTGGCTAGACAGCGCATGTTCACGCGCTCTAGAGCATGGTTCGGCAGTTTTGGCGCTTGTGAAATTGGTGGTTGTAGACAGTCATAGAATGGCTTCCATTTTATGCGCCAATATTTAGTTTTCTAGGCGTTTTAGACCAATTCGCATATAGCTAAAGCTCAGAATATCTTTAAAACTTGCCCGTACTCAATATCACACCAAGCATTATTTGTTTATGAAAATAACTATACATTGAATAACAGATCTAAAAATATTAATTTTTTCGGCTTATTTTTGCATATTATTCGATAAAATGACATTATATGCTAAAATACAATAGGAATTGAAGAGGGAAAGGGCAAATTATGAAGAAAGCAGCAGTATATGCGATAGCGCTTTTGCTTATGCTAATTGTTACAGCAGGCTTCAACGCTACAGAAGCTGATGTTTTAACAGATGCAGCAGTGATAATTAATGCTCCAGTTTCACCTACTTCCTTTTTAGTCACAGCTGCGTACAATAACCAGAATCAGCATCCGCAAAGTGTGCTTCAATTACTAGGTTGATCATAAGTCTTTACACAACGACCGGAGAGGGGGGAGGCCAACCCTCCCCTCCTGTCGCACATGAACCACTGTGATGTTGGCATCTATAGCACATAAACCTGGCTTTGGTTGCGAAATGTCTTTTAATGCACACTGCTTGGCTTGATTAAGTAAGGGCAGGGTGGTTTTGTTTTCGTGAGCAGGCCTATTAAGCCAGTTTCGCAACAAATATCGAAATCATTATCACTGATCATGAATGCAGAAATGAGTATAAAGCGAAAAAATCTACATTGATTTTTAGAGTGCATGACTGTATAATGGCAACAGTGTTTTTCAAATAATATTTTATGCGGCTATGGCGGAATAGGCAGACGCGCTAGATTCAGGTTCTAGTCGGGGCAACTCGGTGGAGGTTCAAGTCCTCTTAGCCGCACCATTTTTTTGGCTTAAAAACGTTGTTTTTTTATGAATTTTCTTAGTATACCACAACCATACCACAATTAGGCTTTTTCAGAGTCAATGCTTTCAATAAATCTCTGCAATCGATCTGAGGATCTCTCTCGTGATTCGTCAATGTAATGCGCATACACATCCATAGTAAAAGCTGTTGAATGATGCCCCATATTCGTCGAAATAGCCAAATATCTTCACCCGCAGCAATGCTCCGAGTAGCATATGAGTGGCGAAGTATATGAAGGTGCAGATCTTCTCTTCCAATAGCTTTGCCGGCTTTTTTGCATATGTCATTAAGAGTTATATGGTACAGGTGATCGCCAATTGCATTGGTAAAAAATAGGTTATCAGCATTCAACCAAGCTGGCCCTGCAATTGCCTGCCACATTTCCTGCTTTGCCTTTACTGTATCTAGCAGCTAAAACACATATGGCAGGGCAGTCACGTTTCGCTCCTTGTCATTTTTTGGCGGGCCAAACTCATACCCGGCATCCCTTTTCTTTTACTCTAAGCAGCTGCCGGTATACCCGTATAAAGCTTCTATCAAAGTCAATGCAGCTCTAGTCAAGGCCTATCAGCTCTGAAGCCCTCAGGCATTGGCACTTCGTACTCGCTGTCTTTGAAATAATCCATGAAAAGCTTTATATCGCTTTTGTTAACCGGCTGAATTGCTGCTTTCTCTATTCTCGGAAGAACGACGTTTTGGGCTAGATAGCTACAGATTTTTGCTTGAAGAAGCGCTTTACGAAGCACTCCATGTACATTTTTGACAGATTTTGGTGAAAGCTTTAAGCTGTTATAAGCCTTCTGAATTTGCATGTTTGTAAGTTTTGCAGCTGTATTGACCCGAGTTTTGGGATTAAGTGGTTTTCGATTAAAGCTCTATACGTAACAAAAGTGCCTCGCTTTATATTCATGCAGTATTTACTTTTAGCCACTCTTCCACAGTAATGTTTTGAGGCGCAAGATGGCTGCCGGAGTCTATGTCGCTTATGGCAGCAGTAAGCTTTCTGCGCACCTCTGCCTGAGTCTTTCCATAAACAGAGCGGCGCACATTCTTTCCGGTATTGGGATCTATGCCTGCTAAGTATAGGCCTTCCCAAAGCCCATTGCTGCGCTTTCTGATTGACCCCATCCCGTTTGCATTCTTTTTTGATTTCTTCATGCCTGCACGCCCCTTGAATGGTTTATTAGCTCATTTCTTTATGCCCCTATAAAAGATCGGGCATTATTTCGTCATTTGGTCACCTAATTGGCTGAATTGTAATGCAGAGGGCATGAAGCTTATGCTTAAGCTGCCTTGGATTTAGTCGATGTCTAAGCCCGGCTGCCCGTTAAAGTAGCTTGCTTGGGCAGCTAATGTCAGTCGGAACGGAAAGTAGGAGCCGGCTTTTTTATGAACTAGAAGGCTTGCTTCTTCGACATTCAGCATTTCGGCTGTTTCTCTTTTGAAAATTGATTTGCTGAGTGACATTTCGCCCGATGCTTTTGCCCAAAGCGAAAATGCCTCGTGGAGTTGTCAAGATCAGTTGTCATTCCAAACGCACAGAATTTTTGGATGCGGTTCCTTGGCTCCTCACTGTCGCAAATAGCCTAAAAGACAGCGATAGGGAGGAGCCGTTAGCGAAGCCTGCCCTTCTGCCCTAGGGGTTTTGGGGCTGCCTGCAACGCAATTAGGCTTACCGTGTTTGGCTATGCCGCTCTCTGCTTTGAAGCATAGTGCATGCTTCTGAATACTAACGGCGGATAGCCTGCGTTTGTTGTATATACCCTCTTCTTGTTGTAATAGATCTCAATATAGCGCCAGATTATGCTCTTTACTGTTTCCATTGGCAGGCTTGCAGTGTTTATTTGGTACAGCTTTTCTTTCTTTAATGTGGCAAAAAAGGATTCTGCCCTCGCGTTGTCGAAGCATCTGCCAGTGCCAGACATGCTCTGGATGGCCCCATGCTGGGCTAGGCATGCCCTGAAATCACCGCTTGTGCACTGGCTGCCCCTGTCTGAATGGAAAACCATGCCATGGGCGCTGTAGCGCTGGCATGCCTGCTCAAAGGCGCTTATGCAAAGCTCTTTTCTCATATTGCCCTCCATTGCCAGCCCAACTATTGCCCCATCAAAACAGTCAAGCACTACCGATGCGTACAGCTTGCCGTCGGAGCACTGAACTTCCGTTATATCGCTAAGCCATTTCGCATTTGGCTCTTCAGCCCTAAAGTCTTGGGCTATAAGGTTTTCGCTCTTCTGGGCTTTTGCGTCGGCAGCTGTTATGCCGTGCGCCTTCTTCTTTTTCGGCTGGGTTAAGCCATATTTTCGGCAAACCCGGCATACTGTGCTGTAGCTGCCTTCCCAGCCATTATTAGCCAAAGCCAGGTATATGCGCTTAGCCCCATAGTTTGCTTTGTTCTCAATATCTTCATTTAAAACATCCATTATCAATGCCAAAAGAGCTTCATGCCTGCCTGGCTTGCCTTGGCCCTTAAGCCATTTATTATAGCCCTGCCTGCTCACCCCTAGTTCCCTGCACATAAGCTGTAGGCTGTATTGGCTGCGGTTAGCGTGCATAAACCCAAACAGCTCTCCCTTGGCTACTTCCTTTGGCTCCCGACGAAAAAACTTAGAGCGTCCTTTAGGATTTGCACTGCTTTTTCAAGCTCGCTAATGCGCTTAAGGTATTGGGTAGATTCGCTATTGCTTGCAGGGCGCTTGTTGCCGCTGCCAACATGCGCGCCTTCGCCATGCAGCCTAGCCTTTCTCATCCATCCATATAGAGTGTTTAATGGCACTCCTAGGTCCTGCGCCGCTTTGGAAGGCGTTGTCTCATATGCAAACTTTACTGCCTGCTCTTTAAAGCCTGGCTCATACGTTGTTCCCATGTAAAATGCTCCTTAAGTTATTGTGGCTATTATTCCCACAATCTGTGCGTTTTACATGTCAACTATTATGATACCCCTCCATCGTATATTTTTGTTACAGTTGAAAAGCCTTTTCTGGCTATCTTTCCGTCTGCTCCAGTCGGGAAAGGCTCACAGCACTCATCGATAAATTGCCTAATAATCGAATTTGACAGCTCATATTCTTTCCTGTGCATTATTGCTTGCACAGGAAGATCATATTGGTAGCCATTTTCAATCACCTTATGGGCTGCATGCATTGCCAAAAAGACAATGCTTTCTTTCTCAGTGAGCATTTTTTCCAGCAAATTCTTATCTTGGTCATTTTCTGCTATAGGGTTATAGCACTTTATTGGAATAATTCTCTCGTAAACATGCTTTCCTTTGTCACCTGCAAATGCAGGCATTTTGTTCGCACAAAACATAAGGACGCCCTTATATCTGTCTGTAAAGCCATTTTCGCCTTTATATTCAAATAGGATGCTGTCTCCGCCTGTTAAGCTCTTCATCATCTTGTTGGATTTGGCTGTACTGTTGCCGAGGTCAGCGTCTCCAACAAGCCTTTTCTGGTAGATAATCGATGTGCCAAATCGCTCCTCTAGCCTGTCAATGTCTACTGAAGCGTAATTCCTGCTGCCAAGCAGTTTTTGGAGCAGCAGCATTAGCTGGCTTTTGCCGGTGTTGCCTTCTCCATATAAAAGCAGCCATTTTTTCATTCGGTATCCATGTATGTTTGAAAGAGCTACGCCCATATACTGAAGCAGAAAATCAATTGTTGAAGTATCATTATCAGTTATTCGATCTAAAAATGCCATGAATGCTGTTGCGTTGCTCTTCGCGCTCTCTTGCGTTAAATTTTGGTTGAAATCACAAAGAAGCCTTATGGTGTAAAAGCACGTTTCAGGCAGGCAGCAATGCAAAGACATTGTTTCCAGATCAAGCACTCCATTTGAAAAGATTACATATCTCTCATGAGAATTAATGTCTTCCGGCTCTATGTATTCTTCAGCGAGCGGCTCTTTATATAAAAGGCTGTAAGTAGAAGCTATATTGCCGTTTGTAGCAAGGGCTTTGCTATATGGTGTTATCATCCTTCTGATGATCGACTCCATTTCATTTCCTATTTCTATATGCCATACAGGTTCATTTCTATTTCGGATATACATGATGCCTTTGCCCTTAACTGTTCTCATGAGGGCATACTCTACAGGGCAGAGCATCCCTTTTTCGTAGATATAGCTTGACAGCTCGGAAGTATCAAGCTTTACTGTCTCCTTGCCATTTCTGTCAACTATAGTGAAAAAGTACGGAGGATATTTGCTTTCATGTGATTTTGCTTTAATGTTGCTGTTCTGATTTGAAGCAACAGAAGGTGGCCCTGGGTTATGCAGCGTTTTGCGTTTCGTTTCTTGCTTTGAATAGAAAGTGCCGCTGCAAATGCCAACTGCTTTTTGTATTGTCTGGTTGCGGTAGCCATCCCTTTCCCATTTGTCTCGATATAGCCCTGATTGCCTGAACAACCTATCTATTTGATCAAAGTCGCCTCCTGAATAAAACGCAAGGATATTGCACAAGGCCAGGTCTGCTTCGCTTTGAGAGTTATAGCCTAAAAAATTGCCGCTCCAGAGAGCAAGAAATTTCGCACTGTTCTGAGCATAGGCATATATTTTTCCAGCGTGTAATTCATGGCATCTATTACTTGGGTTGCGCCTACAGCAATTTCATAGTTATTTATCGCATTTCCGGTTACTGTAAGGTATCTGCTCGTCATGCCAGGGCAGTATATTTCAATTCCTGCACTGGGGCTCTTTATGTAATACTTGCTCTTGTCATAGCGGTAATCAGGAGGTACTTGGAAGTACAAGTGCACTCCTGTGCCGCTTGGGGAAAGCTCTGTGTATGTAGAAAACTTATCAATAATATCTGAAGCCGCCTCACTCAATGAGATCTTTCCTTCACTTTGGTCTGACGCGCAGTTGTCGATATCAATGCCTGCTATGGGCGCAAAAATCCCCAGCCCAATTCCTTCAAAATGGCTTTCGCTTTTATTCAGTGCTTCTAGCGCTTTGCTGTAGCGCGCAAATGTTGAAATGTCATTCGCGCGCGCATGCGCAAGGCTAGATGGGTTGATTGGCATTTTAACGTGCTCGTTATTTGCATTAGCTTCATATTTCCACAGGCAGAACAAGCCTTGTTCTTTAAGAACAGAAGGCAGATTTTTATAGCTTTCACCAGATGTCAATACTGCCTTCTTTCTGCTGATGCTGTGTCAATCCATTCCAAAAACCGCTGGTAGGGTATCAGTATGCGCTTGCCCACCTTGAGCTTTGGAAAATCATCATGGCGGGTTAGCTCATACATCTTTGGCTTCGATATACCCAGGATGCTTGCCGCTTGCTTTGCTGAAATAACGCGTGGCTCGATTATTGCTGTGTTCGTTTCTTTCATATGCCTTAACTCCTTTTTGCTTAGTTTGGCGATCGCTATTTATATCAAACAGCTTTACGCCGAGAACAATAAATATCATTATACGCTATTAATATTATATGCTTAAATGATATTATGTCAAGCTGCAAATATATTTTCCACATTGTTTCATGATATAGATATATTTTGTATATCAATTACGCTGATAGCAAACCATAAAGTATGAATGAAGTTGCTTTGAGAGAGCTATGATATATACTAATATCATTAAAAGCGCACCAATTTAAAAACAGGTGCAGGAGTAGATTATGGGTTTTCCAGAGAGGCTCAAAGAGCTAAGGTCAAACAGAAAGCTAACACAAGGAGAAGTGGCAGATTCGCTTCATATACCTCAAAGCAGCATAGCTGCTTGGGAGTCAGGCAGAACAAACCCACGCATGGAGAGCATTCTTGCTATAGCAAACCTCTTTAATGTTTCTTTTGATTATTTGATGGGCCTTTCTGATGTTGAGGAGCGAATAAATGAGTCTACAGCTTCTATTGAAAATATATCCATGCTCACAGGGCTTACAGAAGCTGCAGTTGAGAAGCTTGAAGCAAATACTCAGAACGGCTTTTTTTTAAGCTCAATAATAGTAAATGCAAATTTCGACAGGTTTATGCAAGCATTTATTAAAGCATTGACACCTAGGGCAATAGAAAATACTGATAGCGCAGGCCTTGGAAGTGATGAAAAAATAGAGGCTTTGCTCAGTGAAGCTGCAGAGAACAGCATGACGAAGGCTCTGGAATACCTTAAAACTGCATGCTATGAAGTAAATGACAAGCTAGGAGTATACAAATACTGATACAGCATTCGTTATCAGATGCATTGATGCGAGCATGGTGACGAAATGACAGAATCTCTATAGCTTTTGCATCCACTATCTTAACTTATCGCATACACCCAACTAAGTAGAGGTTTTCTAAGCCTACTCTTTGTAGCGCTATGAACTAATTAGAACGCTAAATGACAGTGATAAAACTAATGCATACAGCAGGCAAGCCATAATTTTTAAACAAAAGAAAAAGGACGAGTTAATGGTAACAGGAGAGCTCAAGAACAAGACTGATCGGCTTTGGGAAATGTTTTGGACAGGAGGGCTTACGAACCCCCTTGATGTCATAGAACAGATTACATATCTGATGTTTATACGCGACCTTGATGAAACAGACCAAATAGGCATGAGAAACAGCCTCTACCTTGGAGAGGATCATATAAGCATCTTTGAAGGAAAAGAGCATCTCAAGTGGTCTTCGCTGAGGGATAAGCCTGCTGAGTATATATACCAAACAATTCAGGGGGAAGTATTCCCTTTCATTAAGTCTCTGCATGAAGACAACGCCAGCGCATATTCAAAATACATGGGTGACGCTATCTTTAAAGTGCCAACGCCACAGTTGCTTGAAAAAATAGTAACAGCGCTTGATGAGCTTTATGAACTTATTGGCAAAGGCCCAGACCGAAAATGAGCGGCGACTTGTATGAATATATGCTTTCAAAGCTGACAACAGCCGGAACGAATGGGCAGTTTCGGACTCCTCGCCATATAATTCGCATGATGGTTGAGCTTCTTAACCTTCAGAAGATATAATTTGCGATCCGGCTTGCGGGACGAGCGGTTTTCTTGTTTCAGCTGGAGAGTACCTAAAAGAGCATTACCTTGAGGAGATATTCTATAACAAAAGTGCTAAAGAGCATTATGACAGCTTCATGTTTACAGGCTATGACATGGACCGCACTATGCTGAGGATTGGGGCAATGAATATGATGGCACATGGCATTCAAAACCCGCATATCGAATACAAGGACAGCCTCTCAGACCAAAATGCCGATGATGGCAAGTATACTAAGATACTCACGAACCCTCCATTTAAGGGGAGTCTTGATTATGACATTGTATCAACAGACCTCACAAAAGTAACCAAAACGAAGAAGACAGAGCTTTTATTTTTAGCATTGTTTTTGCGGATGCTTAGAAATGGAGGGCAATGCGCTTCTATAGTTCCAGATGGCGTTTTATTTGGATCAAGCAAAGCGCATTTAAGCATAAGGAAAGAGATCGTCGAGAGCCATAAGCTTGATGCAATAATTTCAATGCCATCCGGCGTGTTTAAACCATATGCCGGGGTATCGACGGCTGTGATTATATTTACAAAGCATCGAAGCAGGCATAAAGCATGGAGACTCGCACTACAGGATAGCCAAGGAACTGGGGCGCAGCCAGCCAACAATAGACAGAGAAGTGAAGAAAGCCTCAGTGCCCCAAGAGCGAAGAGGGGCAATGGAAAATGTATATTACGCCGATGTTGGGCAAAGGCTTCATGATGCGGCAAGGCAAAACAGCCGAAAACCGCTTAAGATAGCACAATGCAGCGATTTTATAGCTGAGGTGGACAGCAAGATTGCTGGGCACGGCAAAAAATGCGGCCCAGACGGCTTTGTTGGGGCGCTAAGGGCATATGGCGGCTACGATCGCGAAAACTCCGTATGCACGAAGACTGTCTATAAATACATATCAGCTGGGCTGATGGAAACGAAAACAACAGATCTGCCCAACATGCTAAAGCGCAGGCCATCCCGAAAAGCGCAAGCTGCCCGCAAAAACAAAACGAAGCTTGGCAAGGGCATTGAAGAAAGGCCACAGGAGGCAGAAGGCAGGCAAGCGTTTGGGCACTGGGAAGGCGATCTTATAATAGGATCTAAATCGGGGCAAGACGAAGCATTGCTGACGCTGACAGAGCGGCTTACAAGATACACGCTTGTATGGAGGCTGCTAAGCAGGCAGGCTCTGGACACGGCAGCAGGGCTGCTTCAGGCAATATGCCACATTGGGGCAAATGCCTTTAAGACAGTTACATTGGACAATGGCAGCGAGTTTGCCGGGGTATCAGAAGCGCTAGGGGGCCTAGGCATTGAAGCGTATTTTTGCCACCCATATTCAAGCTGGGAAAAGGGCTCAGTGGAGCGCCACAACGCGATGGTTAGGCAGTATGTGCCTAAAGGGGCAGCAATCAGCCAAACGAGCGATGGGAGGCTTCTTGAGGCAGAAGAGCACATGAACACCCTTCCGAGAAAACTCTTAGGCTACAAAACGCCTGAGGAGATATTCGATGCGCATCTGGACAGAATCGGCGAAGACAGCGGCTTAGGCACACTCTCAAGGGAAAGCCTTCGCCTCTCGGCTCCAGCTTTCCCTTGAGAGTGAACTGTACAAAAGCAGGATTCTTGTCCGGCCTGGAGTTCTATATGAAAAATAGTTGCACTTGCTATTGCAATTGCCGTAAGTTGTTTAACCTTTCTTGTGCCCTTAATTGGCGTTCATCAAAAAGGCTTGCTAGAGTGGAAACTTATTTATGAAAAGATCTCATAAATAAAAGGAATTGAGTGAGACGACTTCATACTTGCTCTTTATAAACACACAATACAGTGCATAATTAACTTATTGCACGTTAAGTAAGGAGAATATCTAGTGTTAGTTGAATTTAGTGTTGAAAACTTTTTATCTTACAGGGAAAAAGTAACTTTCAGTATGCTTGCTTCAAATGACGAAACACATGAAGATACAAATATTATATCTATGGGTGAAAATCGTTACTTGAAATCAGCAGTAATTTATGGTGCGAATGCTTCTGGTAAAAGCAATTTGCTAATGGCGATGAACTATATGGCGTCACTTGTCTGTTCATCACAAAAAATAAGGCATGACGAGTTAATAAACGTTATTCCTTTTAAGCTAGATACCGAATGTTTAAACAAACCAAGCAAATTCGAGATTATTTTTTATTGTGATAATGTTAAGTATGCTTATGGATTCTCAGCGACAAAAAAAGCAATATTAACGGAATACTTATACTCATCACAAAATGATGAAGAATATGCTATATTTACACGCAACCCAAATAACCAATTCGACTTTTCTGAGAATGATGAGAAAGAGAGAGGCATCTTCGAATTCCTGCTTGATTTTAGTACAGAGAAAATACTTTTTCTTTCAACAGCAGGCTCTTATAAGAAATTGTCTAATATCATAGATTGGTTTCATGATTTATTCGAATATACATTGCGATTTTCAGATAGTTATATTCTAAGCAACTATATTTATCCGAACTCCAACGATAACAATTTAAAAATAATTGATCAAGTTATACAATGGGTTAAAGATATTGATGTAGGAATATCTGATATGCACTTAAAAACGGAATCTTATATACCAAAAGATAACAACTCATATGATGAAGATAAATATGCATCAATAAGAAAGAGAATCTATTCAACACATGATGTTTTGAATAAAGATGGCTCAATTACCAGAGTCGACTTCGATTTCAAATACGACGAATCAATTGGCACACAAAATTTTTTCTATATTGCTGTCGTAGCAGCTGAGAAAATATCTCGTGGCAGTATACTCATAATTGATGAGCTAGATTCATTGCACACACTTTTGTCAAAGTACTTTATAAGCCTATTTCATAATATTGATACTAATCCGAAGCACTCTCAACTAATATTCACTACACATGATACTAATCTGCTTGATCTTAGTTTGTTTCGACGCGATCAAATATGGTTTACTGAGAAGAATCCAGAAACCGGAGCAACTGATTTATTCTCTTTATATGAATTTGGCGATAGAACGGATGTCAATGTGGAAAAGGGATATCTTGCAGGTATATATGGCGCAATTCCAATAATTAAGGGCAACAAAAATGACTAAGAGAACCAAGGAATCGCCACGTAAAAGCAACAACAGACAAAAACACACTCTTGTGATAATCGTATGCGAGGGCGAAAAAACAGAACGGATATATTTCAATCATTTTAGATACCTAAATAAAGCCCTACATATTGAAATTGTAAAAGGAGCTGAAGGCAAAAGTTATATCGATCTAATAAATAAGGCAATTGAAGCAAAAATAAAATATTTTGATGGAACAGAAAGCGAGTGTTATGTCTGGTGTGTATCTGATGTTGATGCAGATCACAAAGCAAATGATTATAAGAAAATCAAAAATAAACAGCTAAGAGATTATGCTGATAAAGCGAAAAGCTATGGATTTAATATAGCACTGTCAAATCCGTGCTTTGAGCTATGGTTTTTGCTACATTACACGTCGTTTACAACAAGATATATTAAGAGCTATGATGAACTAATTTTATTACTAGATAAATATATACCAAATTATCATAAAAACCTCGACATATATGATCAATTGCTTGATAAACAAAATACTGCTCTAGAAAATTCGAAAAAGCTCATGAAGTATCACCAAGACAAAACAGAAAATCTTGATTTTTTCAATGTCGATACAAACCCATATACCAATGTTTGGAGTCTTGTTGAGCTACTTAATTCACTGCAATTGTAAAAATTTTCGCAAACGAAAATACACCATTCTTAGTGTACAAAGCGTCCAAGTTTGACACAATTGTTTTGAATAGATTTTATCTACAACTGCGATCTGGCTTGCTTTGTAACAATTGAACTTAGATTCGGAGCACTAAAGCCTGAGCGTCTTGGCTAGCTTTTAGTTTTTCCAGAGGCACTTCACAAGGATGTATACCACAACCATACCACAACAAGTAATGGGAGTTGATTCATTGTTGTGAGTTTTCTCAGAGAACACTGTAAATAAAACAATATTAGGAAATATATTGAAGGATATTTCAACAACTAACCCTTACCGTTTATGTTCAAGTCCTCTTAGCCGCACCATTTTTTTGGCTTAAAAACGTTGTTTTTGAAGAAATCGTACCACAATACCCCTACCGAGTCATTATTAATCAAGCAATCCATTAATAAAACTAAACTTCCGTTTAGCGGTTTTTTACCATCTATTTTGTACTACTCCTGTGGCTTTTTTATGTCTCTGGTTCCGATTCATGCATGCATATAAACTGGCATATATGTTTATTGCAGCGTAATCCTGCTTTCAATTAGCTTTACCGGAAAGCCTAGCACGTTTGTATGCTATAATCAATGAAGGCAGTGCCAGAGCTCAAATAAACAATAATTAGCTTAATGCCTCAGCTTTTTCGGTAGGCTGAAGGCAAGCAAAATAATAACTCGGAGCAAAAAGAGGCATTTGTGGCATGCAGTAAATCGTTGCTGATTGTATAGAATTAATATAGTAGGCTCTACACACGCTTGCCAGTATATTTGAAACTGGCAAAACACGGCTATGCTCTCTGGCTCCAATGCAAAGTGCACGAAGTAAGAATATACAGCTTTCAGGCTGTGCATGCTTAAAATAAAATACATATGGAGTAGATGTTGCAAGTGGATAAGACAATAATCAAAATTGCTAACCCAGATATTTCACCAGAGGCGCTTCTGTCTTACCTTCACATAGGATATGAAGACGATCTTTATGAAGACATAATGGAAATGCACCAACAAGCTATTGAAATTGCTGTGCCTATCGCTTTGTACAAGCCCTTTATACCTGAAGCCCGCGATGAAAATATCTGGCTTGAGGGCGTTAGCCTCATTGATCCATTTGTTTACGAAATGCTCTCTAACCAAGATATTGTCGTAGCATATGTTGCTTCCTGCGGGCAGGAAATAGAAGCTTGGTCCAAGTCTTTTGGCAGCGGCTACGATAAATATGCTGCGGATGTAATTAAGCAAATGTGCTTAGGTGTTATTCGAACGAAGTTATTCGAAGAAGCGAAAGAAAAACACTTTTGTACCGACAAAACAGTTTCGACAATTAATCCAGGCTCTCTGATCGAATGGCCTATTCAAAGGCAAGAATCGCTTTTCAATGCTTTGGGTGGGGTCACTGATGATATTGGAGTGGAGCTTGCTGACAGTTTCTTGCTGTATCCGACAAAATCTATTTCTGGAATAATGTTTGAAACGGATGAAGCATTTCATAATTGCCAGCTATGCCCAAGAGAAAACTGTCCAGGCAGGCGAGCTGAATATTCTAAAGCAGGCGAAGAGGAATAGGAAAGCTACGATGGCCGCATATAGGCTTGAGGCCATCATACGCAGTATTGTCTATATAAGATCTCTCTGTGGCGAACCAGATTGCAGAAATTGCACAAAATCGCTGTCTTGTTGCCACAGCCTTAACTACTCTGATAGGGTCCGGCAGGACCGAATTCATCCGCTAGCGCTTGCTGGTATTTTTTCTGTAAACTTAATCTTCCTGACGATGGGAGTGGAGCATGAGCGTTCTCTTAATTCCTGGCTTATACGCTGTTCCTATGCAAAACTCCTTTAGGCTATCTGGTTAGTATTCCCACATTTGTGAGTTTTGCATATCGACAATAATGATATCCATCCATAATGCTTTATACTCATATGACACGCAGATAATGCATTTGAAGAAAAGCCTATTATATTAAATCATAATTATTTGAGCAGAATGGTATCAAAGGCTCTTAAGTAGTGAAGCTAAGCTTTAAGTCGGTCAACGATAGGTTTTGATAAATAACGATTGCATATGGAGGCACATACATATGACACCTGAAAAAATAAAAAAACTACTAGCCGAAGGTGAAGGTCTAACTGTTGAGTTTAAAGAATGCGTTAATGAACTGAGTAATAGTGTCTTTGAAACTGTATGCTCATTTTCTAATCGCTACGGTGGGCATATGATACTCGGCGTTGACGATAATGGTGTAATCATTGGGGTAAACCCAAAAGCAATAAAGGATATAAAAAGAAACTTTATTAATATGCTTAGTAACCCGCAAAAAATATCACCGCCACTGCTGCTAGAGTTAGAAGAGGTGGATTTTGGCGGGCAAACTGTTCTATACGTTTATGTCCCTATCAGCTCACAAGTTGAACTTTGCTCAAACAAAATATACGATCGTTCAGGGGATGCAGATATCGACATAACCAGATCCACCAACCTAGCAGCTGATCTATATGGGCGTAAATCTTCAGCATATACTGAACGTGAGATATTTCCATTTGTTACAGAAAACGAACTGCGATTTGACCTTGTAGAGCGAGCGCAAAAGATGGCATTAGGGGAAAACAGGGATCATCCATGGAAAGGCATGTCTTCAATGGAATTAATGAAGAGTGCTGGGCTTTACGACGAAGATTGGCGCACTGGCAAAAAAGGTTTCAATCTTGCTTGCATTCTTCTGTTTGGTAAAGATGACGTGATCCGTTCATGTGCTCCTGGTTTCGAAACGGATGCCCTTGTCCGCCGCGAAAACATTGACCGTTATGATGACCGTTTGATTGTAGGCACAAACCTTATAGAAGCTTATGACATGCTTACTGAATTCATCGCCAAGCACACATTAGACAGATTCTTTCTTGTGGACAATCAACGCGTCAGCGTCAGATCTTGGATAGCTAGGGAGCTTGTCAGCAATATTTTGGCTCACCGCGAATACTCGAAGGGGTTCCCCGCAAAGATCATCATAGAAAGCGACCGCATCTATACCGAAAACTGGAACCGATCAAATAGGCATGGCCGCATAGACCCGAATGATTTTACGCCTGAACCCAAAAATCCAATCATTGCACAGTTTTTTGTAAATATTGGCCGTGCAGATAAACTTGGTTCTGGAGTGCGCAACCTCTATAAGTACACGAAAATCTACTCAGGAGGCGAACCGGAACTAATTGAAGGCGATGTTTTCAAGGCGATCGTACCGCTTATAGGAATTGGAGCAATAGGGTTTACCGGTGATATTAATGAAATAGAAGTTGCCGAATCTTTGCCGGATAGTAATGCAACAAAGTTGCCGGATAATGAAATGTTGCCGGATAAAGCCACCAAAACGTTGCCGGATAATGAAATGTTGCAGAATAAAGCTACCGAATTATTACCAAATACTGTTGTTGGCATACTAACGCCTACTGAGATAAAGTTTTTAAATAGTTTAATGACATTTTTTAGTATTGAGGAATGGATTACGAACACTGAAGCGCGTGAAGCGTCCGGAAAATCAGAAAGCAGTGTAAAACGATATATGCGCAACTTGATAAACAAGGGTGCTCTGGAATCAAGGGGTAAAACGAAAAACAGACAGTATAGACTGATATTAAATGGTGATTAGCTTAAAGGGGAGTGTATTTTCTTTTGTGTAAATGCTCTTCTTATAGCAATAACCTTTCGGTTATGATGCCCTATTGTATCATCTAACGTGTTTAGATACAATAGGGTTTCGAGAGCCGGAACTAATTGAGGGCGATGTTTTCAAGGCGATCGTACCGCTTACTCGCCGCGCTTGATTAAGCTCTCACATACTTCTGCTTGGGGCTCTTCGGTTTCTCAGGTATAGTCATTTTTAGCTTTTTTCCATCTATAAGAGGCTTGATTATTTTTGACATAGTGTAGTATCTTGAATATCCAGTGAAAGTAATAAGCTCGTCACGCGAACGCGGGATACTGCAGAAAGCTAGGATTTTTTCAGATATATCCCCTATGCCATTCATGCGCAGTGGCTTTTGCATGGTTTGTGTAGAAACAGGATCTTCTTTATAGGTATAGTTTAAATTATATAGAGTAACCTTGAATACTCCTCGCTTGTTTTCGAACACAGGTTGTGGAAGGATGGCTTCTGACATTTCGTTAATGATTGTTGGTATACCGGAAAAGCGATTTTCGGTATCTATCATGATTTCCAGATTTGATGCGATATAAGGGTTTCGCGTATCAGCACCTACCTTGCCAAGATTGCTGAGTGTAATCCTGCCATAAAGCCCTCCGGGGTTCTCCACTTCAATTCGATCAGCAAACATTAAAACCCTGATTGGAGAATTTTCAGTATGAATGCTATAATCGCGGTGAATAGCAGCATTCAGTATGATTTCTCTTATGGCTTTTAATGGGTACTCCGTTTTATCAACACGTTTGCCATTATCGTCGATAATTGTACTCTCACGCATATTTCGGCCAATAAATGAAATCGCTCCCTCTATCATTTGCGGTATTGTGCCTTCGAATTTTTTATTATCTAAGAATCTCTCATTGCCATTGCCTGTTATCCCAATTTCAATGCCAGGCACAACAACCGCAGTTATACAAAGCTGCGGAAACAATGCTTGAAGATACAAACCAAACAGCATCAACCCTGCCAGTGTCAGCCTGTCATTTGAATAAATTCCGCTTAGGGTGAGATTCTTTTTGTCATCCAATCCAGATAAATTCGGTTTTTTCGATCGCAGTTTTGCGAGAAACAGAGAAATTTCATCTTTACTGACATCAATGAACTCATCTCTGGCATCCAGTATGCGTAGCTCATCGCAGGTTTTTCTTCTATAGGCTTCATAACTGTAAATTTCATATTCGCTCATCTGCTCATCAGATTCGCCAACGCGGACATATGAGCCTTTCAACCTGCCGGAACCTTTATAAAAAACGGGGCGCTCTGTAATATCTACACCTGGAATTTCTGCTGAAACGACCGATTTGCCTTCAAAGGCAGCTACGGTAAACAAAGGGCGGACAGTAGGTTCCATTTGCTTGCATTTTTCAGTTACCTTCTTCTGCAAATCTTGTGCATCATATACGCCAACGGTCTTATAATCTTTATCTTCAGCAATCCCAAAAACAATAACTCCACCATTATCTTGGTTTGAGAAACTGGACAGGGTGTTATAAAGCCACTGAGGGCATCCCTTTTCAGCAGATTTTATATCAATTTCCTGTATTTCGCACTTATGTTCTTTAATCATTTTTACCAGTGAAATAAGTTCATCACTTTGCATGTTATGTTTACCTCTGAAATAGTTGCAACTGGATGTTAGTGTGCCATATTTAACTTGGCAACATGACGGCAATTTGTTGCCAAAGTACAGTCATAATAGCATATTTGTTGGCAAGATTTATCTACATGATAGAACACCCTCTTAAGTAGCTGGATGAATCAGCAAGGCTTTGACTCTTTACGCTAGCTCTAAAAGCAAAGAAGGAAAAGCAAGCAAATTCGGAAAACCCCGTATAAAGAACAGTCAGACAAAAAGCTGGCTGCTGGCTTTGTTTCTAACGCCTTGGGAAAGGCTGCGCCACATAGCCATAATAGTTTTCTGACGGAGAAGGGAAAGTAGCTGCGCTAACCGGTGAGGAGCTTCCCAGTGTTTCCAAATGCATCTTAAGAAAGAGGGCACACTGCGCGCACTGTGCCCATCTGCTCTATTAGCTCCTAGATGAAGCGGTGAATTAAAAAACAGGCCCAAGCTATAGACCTGTTTAAATTCTTTGCTTTCTTACTCGAGCTTTCTTTCAGAGCTATCTTAGTTTGATGGATTGTTTGCAGCTGCCATTCGCTCCATCATGCGCTTCTGGTTCTCTGCAGCATAAAATGCAGCATCTTCGTCTTTGATTTTGTAGCCAAAGAAGAGAACTAAAACCTGTAGCGTGCTCATGAAAGCGCCAGCGAAGCCAATGATATAGATAATTCTTTCGGGATATTCGCAAACTGCAAAACCGCCGGTAGCCACAGCGCTATTGTCATAGCCTACGATTTTTAAAAGTATTGGCGTAATAGGCGAGGCTAAGAAGCTGGCGATCTTCATGCTGATACTGGATACCCCCATGGCTGCTGCGCGAGTGTCAATACCAGTCTCATACAGCTGCTTCTCAGCAGCATCCAGCCATAAGTTCATGCCGACGCTCTGGGAAATAGCCATACCCAAAGTTGATATAGAAGCAATTGCTATGTAGATAATTGGGTTAGCTTGGTTAGCGCCGCCACCGGAGAAGAGCCCATGGAGGATGTTGCATGCTATTCCCCAACTGGTTGCTAGCATAGATGCAGTTTTCTTTTTCAGTTTTTTACCCTGTGGGGCAACCACAAATGAAGCAAATAAGCTGACGGATTGCGAAATTACCATCGACAGCGGTTGGTAGGTGCGCGGTGGCTGGCCATTGAAAGTGCCGACAGAGTAGAGCCAATAATATAGGCCCATGCCTACAATGCTGTTAAACGATACCCACAGTATTATGTTTTGTATAAAGAGCACCCAGATTTGGCTGTTCTTGATGATATCTTTGTAGATATCCCAAACCTTAGGGCTTTGAACTGAAACCATTTCAGGTACATACTCGTCATATGGCTTTGTCATGATAAAGACTATTGCGGTAGTGCAAATCCAAAGACCGCCAAATATGCAGTTAACAATCAGGTAGCCGTAAGGGTTAATTTTTGTGAATGTATTATTAATCCACATGATAAATGGCAGAGATATAGCAGAGGTTAGAATACTGGAAATACTCATTCCTCGCATTGACATCATAGATACTTGCATTCTGGCTTGCATGTCAGAGCCGGTAACCTTCATCATAATGCCATTGTTAGCGGCGGCATAGAAATTCATAGGAACTCCCTGAAGAATATATCCTAAGCCGGCTATAAGGCCTTTAGTGCCAGTTGAGACATTAGGGTTAATGAATATAAGGAATTGGCCGATATTTACTACGATGACACATCCCATTACCCAAGGCCGGAATTGCCCCATTTTCGTATTGGTCTTCTGTACAATGGGACCTGCAACAACTGACATGACTAAGTCGATGATGCGGGCAACAGCTAAAAATGAAGCAATAAAAGCTGGAGTCAATCCAACAATTTCTGTCCAGTAAAAGGTCATCTGGCCCATAGCAACAGTCATGCCGAACATCTGGCCTAAAGTATGGAACATCCACAAATACGGAAAGCTTTTAGGCATTGTTTTTTGTTCTAGAGCTTGAGTTTCAGTCATATTATCCTCCCAATGATTTTTTGACTAAATTTTGCCTCAAAATGAATAAATATAAAATTAATTATTGCCTTGACGCTACTCCCCCTTTCAAAGTCAATTTACCCTTAGTTTACATTTGGATTATCGCAGAAATTATCAATTTTGTAAAGTTTAAATTTTATGATGTCTTTGCCTTTAGGAAGCCATGAATGGTGAAAACTATATCAATGACACCTGATGCATATTGTGAGAGCCCTGCCGGCAAGCTGGAAGTATAAAATTCCAGTTAGTAAAAAGCACCAGCTGCATAACAGCTTATGAAGATGCTTGAAAACTGCATGCTAACCTCCCTGAAGCCACAGAGCAGATTGATTGCATTGCTGATGTTTTACTCGCGGCTTTGATGATTGGGTAGCTGTTTTATCGTGGCCTTGATGAAAAGATGAGGTGTTATTTCGTCATTCATCAAGGAATTGCCGGTAAGGGGAAAATCTCCTGAATTAATCCAAGCGCTATCTTAAAGTTTCTATTTAGCCATTCCGTTTTAAGCTGAGGCTTTTTTCCCCTCCAAAGCCTTGCAATAAACCGATTCGGCTAGCCCTGGCCCTAAGGCCCTTGGCCTCTGAGGGCGTGCCCTATTGGGCCTGCGCACGAAGTAGCGAACCCTTGGCCTAGCAGCCAGCTAGCTGCTAAAAGCGGCATAGCGGGCATAGCGCCTTAGCCAAGGCCATCCCTTGTCCGAAAAGGCAGCGGGGGGCCAAGGGGATTGGTACCCCTTACACCCTAGCGGAGATAGGCATTTATTGGGCATTTGGGTGTTTGTTTGATGGTTCCCATGTTTTGCTCACTTGCATGCAGCGTAAAGATATATTCCGATGTGTATTGAAATATATAATAATATCTTATTTCTTAGTTTTTATACTAAAAAAATTTAAAAAAAGAGGTTTGGCTTTAATGGAAAAACCTAATACTCATAAGCATCTGTATATGGGAACATTTTCTCTCTATGTGTCGTTGTTTTTTTTGCTGGAATCAAGAGTCATTTACGATATCGGAAGCGCGCCTCATGCTACCCCTTATAATGGCAGAGATGATTTTTACCTTTGGATGGTGCATACCCCATTTCCTATCCGTATAGCTATATTGATACCATTTTCGATAGCTATTGTTTATGTCATTGCTTACTTCATAGACAAGAAGCAAAGAACAGCAAGTTAACAAAACAAGCCCTTAGCCCTTATAAGCCTTTGCCCTTAAGCCTCGCAGAGCGCACGTCGCCGAAGGAGACGTATAAGTGCGCCCTTCCGGGGTTAGGGGACCCAGCGCATGCCCCCTGTGCGCATAAGCCCTTGCCATGCTCTTGCCTGCAGGCTTCTATGCACCCTTACCAGGGTTAAGGATCCAATGTCAATCTATTGCGCATCTTGTGAAATGGATTCCATACCCTTATATGCCTATCACTCAAAGCGAGCGCCTTATTGGCCCCTAAAGCCTCTACCCATACAGGTTTAAAGAGCTTTGCAGCAAGAGCGCCATGATTTTTGAAAATCAAAATTAAGGATGTTTAATCCCACACCGCAAATGAAGTGAATGAAGTTATGCAGATTTGCCAATGCAATGCATTGAGGGCGAAATTTAATCGCCCTCAACCAAGCTATCAATATAGTTTCGAAAAAATGCAGTACCCGCTATGTATACCTTCGAACTTCAAAGAGCTACTCAGCGGCGAGGATTTCCCTGCTGTAGCGGTATACGAGTGGAGCAAAGTTCGGCGGTGCGCCGAAACCACTCATAATAATTGGCTTAGTAGCCATTTGCGGAGCGTACTTTTCAGCAAATTCCTTTGCTGCAGCTTCACACTCCTCTGGTGTTGCATCCATACTTATTTTGGGAGCTATGCCGAATATAACTTTATCGCCATATTTCTCATAAAGCATATCCATATCATTGATTGGCTGCGGTACCCACATATCAATATTGGCTGCCACCCTGCATGGCATAAGGATTTCTGTTTTCCCGCATGAATGGTGCTCAAACCATAATCCCTTAGAATGGCAGAAATCAGCCAGCCTCTTTAGATACGGCACAAGCATTTCGTTGCATGTCTGTGGGGAGAAGAAGGGTGCGTGCTGGCTGCCCCAGTCATCATGGAACATTACGCCGTCGATGTTCAGATACTCTTTGTATTTAGAGATCATTGCTTCATACAGATCGCAGAGCTTAGCAAACAAAGAGTGTATAGCGTCTTTTTGATCTTCGTCGATGATTGCCAGAGCAGCTCCCTCAAAGTCCATAAAGGAGATCAGCCGCTCGAACAGGCCATTCTGGAAAGTAGCTTTGAATGCGCGCTCAGTTTCAGCCATTCTCGCATTCATCTCCCTGACTCCCTCCCAGTCCATAGCTTCTACATCAGGGAATTTAATAACTTCTGGCCAATCATTTGCATCCAAAAGCGCAGGAGACCCCGGCTGTACCATAGAACCTCCGGCTTGGGGCACAAAGACCCACTCAATGCCGAACATATCAGGGCCGCCTTTTTCCTCTTCGCTGTAAAGCGGGCCGAGATCCATGACTTCAGCGCGAGCAATATGATCTTTGTTGACTCTTGATTCGATGTTAAGAAAGTCGGAAGATGTTGGAATCCACATAGCATCCCCTTCTTTCGCAAGGCAGGCATTGAAGTTCTCTTTCAATGTGATAGGCGTGTTGTACTTGGGAGCCGGTCCGCGCATAGTTTCAAACGCCTTCGTGCTAACATGCTCTCCGACTACATTCATCTCATCTGGTGAATATGGAATTTTATTCATTTAGATACCTCCGTTAAATTATTTCGGCCAATAGGCATTGATGCATAAAAGCCTGGATGCTGTTGCTTCCAGAGTTTTTATAGTCTTAGCAGAGTTTCTAGCTCTCTTGCCTCTTTTTATTTTTATTATTGAGGTCTGATGAGTATGTGCACAGTCCCGCCGCTGGCCTAGCTTGCTATCCGCGTGGCATTGAATGCCATAAGCAAGCGGTGGTTTTTAACAGCACTTGCCTATATTGCTATCGCTTCCACTCGGGCCTAAGACCAGCCTGGGTTATCCCTTCGATGCAGCGCTGAACCAGTCAGCATGAGTGCAGCTTTGTGTACTGTCTTTGTAAGTAGATGAGGCCATATGTGCGCTTTGTTATCCCGATAGTATTGGATTGCTTGCGCTAAAAGGAACTCACTTTCGGGATCACGCCAGCAAGATCCGGTTTCAGATCCTCATTCGGGGCAATCGGCTTGTCTAAAAGAGCTTGGCACTTGCTCCAGCATGAAATGAAGCTTTCTAGGCCGGGTGGGTTCAGCAGGCGCCAGAGCCCTGTGCATATACTATCCTCTTTGAAACTTTATTCTGCTTTTTACAATTATATCATTTCAATCGATGAATCTGTATAGCCACATAAATGCCCATTTGGCGTTCAAACCCCTGCTTTTGTTGACACAATCAATAGGAAAACTCTATAATTAAGGTAAATTTTGCTTTAAAGGACGAATAAATGAAATATCCGAAACTATTTGAGCCAATTGAGGTAGGCGATCTGGTATTTCGCAACCGAATATTGGCATCTGCAACAGGCCATCTTGACATTGCCGGTGACAATTCCCTGTCAGAAGGCGCATTGCTTTATTACGAGCGAAAGGCTATAGGCGGGGCAGCGTCTGTCGTTGTCGGGGAGTGCAGCGTCGACCCGATTAACGGATCTAGGGGTGGAAGGACCGTTGCACTAAACGATTTTGCTTCGCTTGGTTATTTGGGGAGGCTCTCTGACTATATCAACCGCCATGGCTCTATTGCTTCTGCAGAGTTGCAGCATGCCGGGAGGTATGGTTCTGCCGGCCTCGGGCCCTCCGAAGGCATGGTGGACAATAGGCCGGTAAGGGCTATGAGCGAAGAAGAGGTCGAAGCTGCCCTCACAGCGTATGTGAATGCCGCTTTCTTTGCAAAAATGGCAGGTTTTAAGATGGTTACCGTGCATGGCGGGCATGGCTGGCTGCCACAGCAGTTTTTTAGCCCAGCTACTAACAGCCGAACCGATAAATGGGGAGGCAGCGTTGAAAACCGAGCAAGATTTGCTGTGGAGCTGGTCGACAGGATACATAATCGCTGTGGAAGCGGTTTTCCTGTAGAGATGCGAATAAGCGCTACTGAACTCGAAGACGGGTATGGGGTTGAGGAAGGCATCGAGTATGCCAAAGCCCTGGACGGGCATGCAGACATCATCCATGTATCTGTTGGAGTGCATGGAAGCCTGTCCTCAGACAGGTGGCTCAGGTTCTCGCCAACGATGTTTATGCCAGACGGAGTTAACGTAAAATATGCATCTGAAATAAAGAAGCATGTGAAAATCTCTAAAGTGGCTACAGTGGGATCTTTGTCAGACCCGCAAATGATGGAAGATATAATTGCATCCGGGCAAGCAGATTTTGTTGCATTGGCCAGAGAGCTGCTAGCTGATCCTGACATGCCCAATAAAGCAAGAAGCGGCAACGAAAATAGCATACGGCAATGCATAAGGTGTATGTCTTGCTGGTCGAATCTCATGGCTGGAGGCATTTACTGCGCGATTAATCCAGAAACCAGCAGGGAAAGAGAGTCAAAATTTGCGCTTCGGCCGGCAAAGAAGTCAAAAGTGCTCATTGCCGGTGGCGGAATTGCCGGCATGCATGCAGCGATCACCGCTGCTGAGTCCGGGCATGAAGTTATCTTGTGTGAGAAGACTGGCCGGCTCGGAGGGGGAATTCGGGTTGAGTCAGAAGTCCCGTTTAAGGTGCATGTTGAAGACTATATTAAACTGCAGGAAAGGTCACTCAAAGCCCTTTCCATTGATCTTAGGATGAATACCGTTGTTGACGCCGATTTAGTAAAAGCAGAAGAGCCGGATGTACTGATTGCAGCAATAGGCGCAACGCCGATTATCCCGCCTATTGAAGGAATCGAATCTGCTATTAGCGCTCAAGAGGCGTATGCCTCGCCTGAGTTAGTCGGAGAAAACGCAGTAATCATTGGCGGGGGGCTGGTTGGGGCTGAGCTTGCAATTTACCTGGACATGCTCGGCAGGAAAGTGGCATTAATTGAGATGGGGCCTGCAATCTCTGCTTCAGGAAACAGAACCCAGGGCTCTGCAATATCTATGGAGATGAGAAACCGCGATATCAAACTCGAATTTCACTCTACGGCTACCAGAATTGCTGATGGAGGCGTGTATTACACCGGCCCGGATGGAGAAGCATTTGCTAAAGCTGATACAGCTATATATGCCACAGGCCAAAAGGCAAACACTAAAGAGGCTTTCGATCTTGCATGCTATGCGAAGCTGTTTTATGCCATTGGGGACTGCAGCGGAACTGAAACTATATTCGCAGCTGTAAAGAACGCATATACAATTGCCCGGAGCATCGGCAGATATTCATAGCACTAACAGCCGCGAGTTTTGATTGGGCAAAACCTTAATCTGGCCATAAGTTGAATGTATATTTTGCTTTGGCTTTGGCATAGCAATCACACTCCCCACACTCAATGTTTATGGCCGTAAGGCATTATAGATAGCATAAGGCAATCTCATTTGAAGGCGAGATTGCCTTATCTTAAATCTCGCCAATGCCTGCTTTCAGATAATCCGCACAAAGCTCCCCAGAACACAATATTCCAGGCTGCAATACTTGATATAGGCTCACAAGAAGCACTCTGGCGTATGAATCTGGTTAGGTTCTGAATTGGCAATATTATGTATGCGGCATATCGCTTCCCAGATATTTGAAGCCTATATTCATGCAAGCAACTACAAGCTTTTGCAATACTGACAACCCTTTAGCATTGAAGGCCCTGCGCAAAACGCTGCCAATAGAATAAGATTTCTTCCATGCTATGTCATGAAGCTCCTGCAGGCGCTGAGGATGCATATTTTTTGGCTGAAATACAACGCGTGCGTGGTTATATTGGCTCCAGTCTGAGGTTAATAATCGATCTTGTGATTGCATTTCATGGTACAGCGGCGAGCCAGGCGTTGGTGTCAGCAAATAATAAAGAGGAAGATCAATGCCCAGATCCCGTACAATCAGTGGCAGATCGGCTATAGACTGCTCTGTATCGCTATCGAAGCCAAGCACAAAAGTGCCGTTTATTGTGATTTTGTGTTTATGGATGTTATCGATGGCTTCCTTATACTTGCCGGGTATATTAGTTGCTTTGCCTACTCCTTTTAATGAGTCTTGGCTAAGGGACTCAAACCCTATTAGCAAGCCAATGCAGCCTGCTTCATGGGCCAAACGCAGCAATTCATCATCATTGCCGATATCAACTGTTGCTGTAGCCCCCCATTTTATGCCTAAAGGCTTAATAGCCTTCATCAAATCTATCGCATACTTCCTGTCAGCAAAGAAGTTGGGATCAAAGAAGACCACAGATTTGTGCTTCATTGACTTAAGCTCATTTACTACTTCGCTTGGCTCCCGCTTAATGTAAGCTGACATCCTCGAGATTGCACAGAATTTGCATCTATTTGGACAGCCATTGCTTGCGATAATCGTTCCTATCGGGCAGTAGTGCTTAGAGTCTGTAACTGAGCGGTCTGCAGCAAAGCCAGCAGACAAGTCAAATGCATCTTCATATACTTGCCTTAAAGGATTGCCAGCTTCGATATCGCGCAACAGCTCCGGCCAGGCCGTATTGCCGGAGCCTGTAACTATTGCATCAGCATGCAATAATGCTTCGCTTTGCATAAAAGTGGCATGATAGCCTCCAAGCACTATAAAAGATCCGGCATTGCGGTACATATTGGCAAGCTCATATGCCCTGACTGATTCAGAAGCTATTACTGTTATGCCAACTATATCGAAATGCCCTTGGGGGGGTTTTTTGTCTGTGAATTCATCAAAAACGCTTATTGTAGCTTTTAGTTCCTTAGGAACTTGCTCAGCAAGCACCGCAAGGGTAAGGGATGGATATGTAATTAATCCCTTAAGCTTAGATCGAAAGCGAATATGCCGGTGATCCCAAGGCGATATTAGCAGTATATTTATTTACCTCACCTCTGCTATTTAATATAAAAAATTTGCCGATATATGATATATAAAGGAATATTATATACATGAAATAGCAATGTCAAGAATTTATGCCAGCAAATACAGTCTTTGAATATATCAAAATAAGCCAATTTGGATGGCGCTCGTTAGGGCTTAGCGCGAAGCGGCGAGAATCATTAGTGCCCCAGCTAAAAAAGCTAATTAAGCCCTGAAGCAGGCCAAAGGCTTGCGGGCATTAGAATGGGCTATTTGCAGGCGCTATGCCAAATAGGCTTTTAGAAAAATGCACAAGCAACACCGCTTGGTTGGCTAATGAATAAGGAGAAAACCCGCCAACACCAGAGGAAATTTGAGAGTGCATGCAGGCAGGTAAGCAAGGTTTGACAGCCAGCACATATGCTGTATTTTTTGCGGATTTGCACGTTGGCAGCAATAATCGCACATGCAGGATGGGCAGCTCGAAAAGCACGTCGATGAGAACGCATGCCTGAACACTAGTACTCGCCAGAAAGAAGAAAATCAGCAATGTGCATGGTTTGGATCCCTTCATAATTGCCACCTGCAAACGCGTCTGTCCGGAGCACATATTTTGGGTAATTGTCTTTGATCTTTAGCAGACGATCATACTCTCGCTGTTCTGTTTGTATGCTTTCTATTTGCAATGCAATCTGAATATACAGTTTTTTTTCTTGCTTAATAGCCACAAAACCAATCTCGCCTCCGAGTAACTGGCCTGTATAAACTTCATAGCCACGTCGAAGAAGCTCTATATATACGACATTCTCAAGCATTGCTGCAACGCTTTCTGATGTATATCCCAGCATGCTGTATCGCAATGCGGTATCGCTGATATAAAACTTCTCTTGTGTTTTAAGGATTTCCTTGCCTTGAATATCGTACCTGCAGCAACGATGGAGGATAAAGGCGCGCTCCAGATTTTTCAGATAGCTATAAACAGTTTCATTGTCAATCGAACGGTTTTCTGACTTTAGGTACTTTGATATAGATGTGGCAGAGAAAGTTCTTCCAATGTTGTCGAAGGCAAATCGCACGATCCTCTCAAGCTGATCAACCTTGCGTATCTGATTGCGCTTGACAATGTCTGTATAAACAGTCGAATTGTAAATATCTTTTACAACAGTATAAGCTTCATCCTGCGTAAATTCACGCAAGTGAATTGCCGGAAAGCCGCCAAAGCGCATATAGCGTGCAAATTCTTCATTCCGCGTTAATGAAGGATTGGAGTCTCCTGTATTTATAAAATAGTGCTTTCGAAATTCGAGATATTCAATAAAAGACAGAGGGTAAATGCGGAATTGAATATAGCGGCCTGTTAGATATGTGGAGATTTCGGATGACATCATACGCGAGTTAGAGCCAGTAACATAAATATCGACATCAAAATCAACAACAAAAGAGTTCAGAGCCTTTTCCCAATCTTCAACTTCCTGTATCTCGTCAAAAAATAAATATGCTTTCTCACTGCTTGGCAGCCTTCTTTTGATTTCACTATAGAGTGCAGCAGCTGTCTTAATTTCTTCATACTGAATAGATTCAAAATTATACTCAATTATTCTATCCCCTGCCACACCTTTATTTAGTAATTCTTCAACCACCATTTTTAGTATCGTTGACTTTCCGCAGCGCCGCACTCCGGCGAGAATTTTTATGAATGGGGTATCAATGAATGGCCTGATTTTCTCCAGATATTCTGTGCGAACTATCATCTGATCACCTGCCTCACCTTCCCAAATTCGCTGATACATTAGCACAGAGTCGACATATTCAACTTCCATTTCCCTCGCAATGAGTTTTTCGAGATCGACTTCAAATGGCCTTGTTGGAATACCACAAGCCTTCAGCTTGGGAAATCAAGTGCATTTTGAGCGGCAAACGCGGCCAGCAAGTGATTACTGTACGCATCGCAGGAAGATATATAATTAAGATCATCGTATATTATAAACTAACTATTCTACAAATTTGCAGTATTTCGAAAATGTAAAGATTGCGAAGGCTATTGCTATAGCAGTGCCGCCAGCCATCCCAAGTATCTGCATAGGAGAGTCCATAGGATACATTCCTGATGCCATCATAACAAAGCGCCCTATTACATCAATAACTAACAAGGCAGTGCTTATTCTTAGAGCTTTCTTTGTGTACACTAAAAGCAATAATCCTGCGAATAGGTAACACAGGCCGAGGCTGGACCCAATTAGCGTTGTTATTGTGTTTTCTGCTGTTACTAGCCCGAAAAACTCATGCCTAATCCCTGTAACCACTTCCGCTGAGCCAAAGGCTATCAAAGCTGATGCAATAAAAAACGCTGGCTTTTCATTTTTGAATAGGTATTGTATTTTCATAAAGAACTCCACCTTCTTAATTGAAATAAAATCACCACAAGCTAGCATGGATGCCTGGTTATATGCCTCTTTCAGATGCCTCTGTTAAGAATCCTTGGCGCAAAAATGGCGCCATTCGGGCCACTTGTACAATCATTATTCTCGGGTCTGTACATAAGAAAACATGGCAAACATTCCGTAGCCTTTGCTAGAAACAGGTTTGCCAAAATGAAACGATTGGCGCAAGACATGCATACTCAAATCAACACTACCATAGCCATTAGCTATCTGCCTAAGCTGCCACCATTTTTGATGCTTGCCTCAAGCTAGCATAGAAACGATCATTGAACCCCCCTGTGTTGGCAAAAGGATTCAATGTATTCGATCGGATTTGCGTATAATGGCTTCTTTCGAGTAACAGGTTTGCTTTTGCGTATGAAAGCTTTTTAGCCTAACTTACAGCTTTGCTTGGCCAAGAGCAAGTTGTACTTCCTTTTTGAAAGCAGAGTGCCTGGGATACTTTCCCAAATACTCATGCAGCAATTCATCTGGATCTTCCCTTTCGAAAGCTTTGCTGTTGAATCTATGAATCTCGCTCACAGCGACTAATAATTGCGCAGCGGTGCAATAACTGCCTCTCTGTTGCCCGGATACAATGGTGTCAACCCTGTTCCTAACACAAGAAATACACCATTCGTACCATTCCTTCACTTGCTCGTCGCTAACAGTGCCGATTATCTTTTTAAAGCAGTTATATAGTTTATAGCTGTCTGTATAAGGGGTTTGATCCTTTATGAGTGCCTTTATTGTCAATGCTTGATCTGCAAATCCTGCAATGAAGCCAAGAAAAAAAGGGAACAAGCTGGATTCCAAACTCATTTCCCACACCGAAACCGCATGGCCTTCCTTGACTAATGCAAAGACAGAGTCAAATTGCTTGTTTAGCAGCTTTATTATGCAGTATTCACTATACCGGCTGCTAAAGCTGTTACTGGATCTAGCGTCATTATAATATGTATCAAGAAATGAAATCGCATCTTGATTCGCTTCAGTACTCCCAAGATCGTATACATGCATATAGCTGGCAAGATCCCGGTATGAGTATAGGCGCTCTAAAACTGCTTGCTTGTAAATATCTTTGTCGCCTATTTGAGTTGCCATATCTGCAAGCATGCTGGCTAATACACCTCGTTTATCAGCACCAGTTTCAGTGTTTGAAAGCCCTTCAATTGCGGTTTGCATGATTTTTTCTGTAGCCTCTCCAAACTCCGTTAGCAAGCTGCAATAATCTATGTAAGCTAATGGCTCATCACTTCCAATATTGCGCACAAAGTACTCAAAAACATCTGGGGAATTGAGCAGCAGAGCCGCCTCCTTTATATATGCAGATGCCTTTATTGGGTTTTGGCGGTATAAAACATCAAGCCACAGTTCTAGCGCTCTGTTAATATCAGGGATTGGGACGCTTCCTGCAGTAAGCAGGTCGTTAAACATAATTTCGTTTGTATAAGAGTTGCACAATAAAAAAATCTCTTCAAGATCATCCTTAAGAGTTGGCTTGTCAGCCATTAAGGCAGCATAACCTCTGAGAGCTTTTGCTTTTTTCAAATTGAAATGCAGCCAGCCTTCGTCAATTAGCGTATCAAACGTGATGCCGCCGCAGTCATTGTATTCATTATGGCTATCAAATTTCTCAATCGACTTTAACAATAGGCTGAAAGCTTCATCAGCCTCGTTGAATAAGCCTTGAGACAGCAAGAGTTCAGCAGCGGTGTAGCAGAAAGCAACCTCGTCAGCAAAACCGCTGTCGTCTTCGATATCGTAGCTGTCAGGGCCATACCACCCACCATCATCATAATAGGCTTCAATATCATAATCCTCTATTTCGTCAAACAGAGTTCTTATGCGATCCAGCAGCGAATTCGTATCAATGTTGCTCTCAGGATTATTGTTAACTGCCAGGTTTTCGTTTTCGATAACTGACAAGAAATCATCTTGGGATTCCGATGGCACCCGTGAAGCCAGTTTTATTATTATCTCCCTTAATTCTTGGCCTGATTTTGAATATAGGCAGTTTTCCACCCGCTCTAAAAAACGTTCCATATATCTCCTTAACTTAACGTATAGCATTGCTTCTAAAATGATTCAGAAAAATCAAATAACTGCAAATCCTTGGCATGCCATTAGGGCATAAGGGAATCAAGTATGCACGCTTAATTTTGTCTTAATTTGGCGATAAAAGCAACATCAAAATAGGCCAATGAGGGAATATTCGACAAAGCTCTAGAGCACACGGCTGCGCCTGCTCGAGCAGGAAGGGTGGCAAATTACACATCGGTTGCATCTTCGAGGAAAGCGCCGTTGCATTGTTACAGACAAAACCGCTATTTATGACAGTCGTGATACTGCAAGCAGCGTCAATATATGCAGATTTAACAAGAGGCATTAGAGGCAGCAAAGCCAGCTTTCGCAATGTTGCTATTGTTTTGCAAGGATTTTGCTTAGAGCAGTATCTAAGCAATCTTTGAATGCTGTCGAGTTGTCAAACATCGGGTAGTGGCCAGTATTAACGATAGTAAACATTTCAGACGAGGGTGTATTCAAACCAATATTATACTCTCTCACCAGTTTCGTAGCGCAAATAAAGTCATTTTTGCCTGAAATAAAACAAACAGGCACTTCAAATCCATCAGGTGGCGAAAAGCTCTCAAGCGCTGCATTAAGCGGTTTGAAAAAACCTATATACCAATTCATGTTAGACATAAGCTTTAGATTCCAGCGCAAATCGTTCCATCCGAAATCAGGGGACATAAGAGCGGCTAAAGACGGATTTTTATCGTTTGGCGATAAATACTTTGAAGCCAGCTGCCTGAATTTGCCGAATGCTTTAATATCAAAATCATCAGAGCTAAACCCTGCCTTTTCATATATACTGTAATATGCCTCAATATCTCTGGCATCTCTCTCTTTTCCGGAAGAGCGAGCCATTTCTGCTGCGGCTTCCGCTGCCAGCTGGTCAGAAAGCCTGCCGTCTATAAACTGGCCAATGCCTACAAATCCGGCGATCTTATCGGGATGCTCTGCCGCATATGCACTGCCGAGCGCGCTTCCCCAGCTGTGGCCAACAATTATTATTGGCTGCATAAAGCGATCAGAGGCATAATCAACAAGGCTGTCCAGATCATCGAGCATTTGCAGCCACGAAAGCGGAGCCTGCTTGTTTTTATAATATGTCCTGCCGCAGCCGCGCTGGTCCCATCGCACAAACGTATAGCTATCCTCCATTTTTCTTTGAAACGATGTTGTCAAAAAGGTGTCAGGGTTGCCTGGCCCGCCATGCAGCCATATAACAACAGGGTTTTGGGCGCTCTTGCCCCGAACATTTATGTATTGCTCTATGCCGCCCAAGCTTATGTATGCCTTTTCCTGTATTCTATTTGGAAGCCGATGCATGATGCTGCTTACGCCTCGAATCATAAATAGTGCTGCCAAAGGCGCTAATAATAATACTGCAAGCGCTATTCCAACAACTTTATATTTTCTTTTCGCTTTTGGGCTAATATTGCTATGCATAATCACTCTCCGAAAGAATATTGGATGCTCTTTCTTGCATTATATTTCAAATTGATGAAATAAACGCTATTTTTGCGTCGCAATAGCTAAAAGTATTTGTGCTAAAATGGCGGGGCTAGAAGCTTTGGGGCAGGGTTGCAATAGCAACAGAAATATGCAGTTAGGGAAATCGGAGAAAGATTCAGTTGATGCAAAGAATGTTATCACGCTAATGCTTGCGCCCTCTTTGAAGCGTGCCGAAGCAAGGAATCAATATGGCCAAAATGCAGCCTCTTGTTTAAAAAAGGAACTATGCTAATTTAAAACAATCCATCAAAAATGCCTGTCAGCGCGATTGCTGTATTTTGCATGGTTGCCAAAAAAGCGCACTAAACTCCAAAGCATTTGGGATGCCTTGGTATTAGGGCAGCACTGTTGCACTGGAGTGGCTGCAATAGATTCTGTTAACTGGCGGCATCTATGAAATTACCTGATTTTCGCTGAAGCATACTCTCCAAATTCCCGATTTAACAGGCGCATGATTTCTAGCTCGTCAATAGCGTCAGCCAAGGCATTGTGCTTTTCGCGATACATCATGTTGTCGCTAAGCATTTTATAGATGCTTTCCACGCCATATCCGCGCTTTAGCCTTCCTGTTCGATAACAGTCTGCATAGCTTGGTATCTTGGAGTTGTGCTGCCTGTAAGCCGCCAATTTCATGATATCGTACCACGCTAAATGAGAGAGCTCAGGAAGATGGCGGTAGTCGAAGGAGGCGTTATAGGCAAATATAGTCTCGATTTTATAGACTGTCAAAAAGGTTGCCAATTCCGCCATTGCCTTTTCCCGGGAGCATTCAAGATCAGGCTTGAAGCTATCTATGTACAATGCATCGGTGTACATTCCTCCAAATTCCTTGAATGGGGTTAGTATGTAGTAGCGTTTATCCAGCAACTTGAATGCATCTGTGTCGGCAATAGCAACGCCGATAGACATAACATCGTCCCACCAAGTTGTTTCTGTATCAATAACTGCAAGCATGCCCATATCAGCCCTCCTAGGCTTTGCAATAATACATTACTATTAGCTCTAAGCGGAAAGCGGACTGCTTTTATATGCTTAGGCTTTCGCTCTTCATCATCACAAGGGCAACTTGTCGAAGAGTATCTTGTACGAAAGAGTACTCCATGCCTGAGGATACGCAAAGATAGCTGACATTTACGCCGAAAGCAGACAGCGAGTTCATGCGCTGATCGGGGTAAATGCATGGTTCGGGATAGGCACACTCTTCGCAGAGTATGCAGCCCCCGCTTGAAAGCGCCAATACTTCAATTCCTGTACAGCTGTTTTCAATAAAGTCTCGAAGCCGTTGGTTATGCTCTCTTCCGCGTGTCCCATAATTCATGGTTTCGATATCTACTTCTGTTACTGACTGAAGCAATAAACCGCAGTTAAATTGGCTTGCTTTTTCTGCGCACTCTTCGAAAGTGCCGCAGCCGGGAGGGCAAACCCAGTTGCTGCCATGGCGTCGGCATTGTCTTGGATTGCAATATGTTCTTATATTCGGATCGCTATATTCACTAAGATCAAGATTTTCTATCCATAAGGCATTTGTAAACCCTAATTCCAGTGCTTTTGCTTCAAATTCATTCGATAATTCCATATGTTTCTCCGTTTCTGTGTCTGGAGCTTTGCTACCATTTTAGCATAAAGCGCGAGAATTGTCCTTCTACGGCCTGCTCCAACTTCTTTTCAACTTGCCAAAACCCAGTCATGAATGCTTGGCGCATTACCCTCAAAACCGTACGGCCTACGGCCGTGGTGCGGTTTTGCCAGTGCTATATCAATGCTAAGCAAAGCGGCTGTATAGCCTCATATCCGATGTATATGGCTGCATTCAGATTACTGGCAATAGAATCTGGCAGGGCTTCTATGCCGCTATAAAAAACAAGCTTCGCCTTCTAACTCTCTGCGGGAGATAGAATAATGGTTATAAGGCAAATCTATTGTTGCTATTTATATTAGCCAAACAGGCACTACAAGGTTTTTTCTGTCCAAATAAAGAAGGTCGTTTGCCATACATACAACTGCGCCTATACCAATTTCTATTTTATATTGATCAAGCTTATTAAATCGTTCAGGATCAGTAACAGGATTAATAACATTAAAGTGTTTTATTGCATCTATGCCAGGCGACGCTGACTTTTTTATCTCTATTGGATAGAGGGTGCCATTTTTATATATCAACAGATCAATTTCCTTTTGGTCACGGTCGCGATAATAAAAGATAGGAGGTTCCTGCCCTGCATTTGTGAAGCTCTTGTATATCTCAGAGAAAACATAGCTCTCAAAAAATGCGCCTGACGCTGCTCCGCGCTCTAAGACATCTGCGTTGTCCCACTTAAGAAGGTATGCTGCAAGGCCAGTATCTAAAAAATGCAGAATCGGCGTTTTTACTATTCTTTTTAAAGCATTATTATAATATGGCTGCACAATAGCTACAAGGCCACTCGAAACCAGTATTGAGAGCCATTTTTTAACTGTAGGGGCAGAAATGCCAACTTCATTTGCTATTTCAGAATAAATAATAGGCTTTGCTGTCCTTGCAGCAACAACCGTCATGAAGTTTAAGAAAGTCATTTCGTCAGCTACTTGGGTTAAGTCTCGTATATCGCGGCTAAGGTATGTATTGATGTAGGAGCTATAGAATCTCGAGTGTTCTGGAGGGTTCTCATTATGCAGAGCAGGCATGGAGCCTTTCCATATACGTTCATATATTTCGCCTAGATTTGCCTTCTGAACTAACTTTAGCCGAGAAATCAAGCGGTTCGGATCTGTCGAAAATGCTTCGGATGGAATACCCGCTATTTCGCTTTGGGAAAGCCCATATAAGTTCACAATGCCTACTCTGCCTGCTAAGGATTCGCTAACATTTTTCATTGCATGAAATGCTTGCGAACCAGAAATCCAAAACCCGCCATTTTCACGGCTTTTATCAACGCTCATTTTGATATACGGCAGAATTTCTGGTGCATATTGTATTTCATCAATAATCAGTGGAGGTGTATATCTTTGCATAAACAAAGCCGGATCGGCTTTCGCCATTCGGCGCGTATCAGGGTCATCAAGTGTAACATACGTACGATCTTTTTCAGCCAATTCTGTTAACAAAGTGGTCTTTCCGACTTGTCTTGCGCCAGTAACCAACATGGCTGGGAAAGTTTCAGATATATTCAAAATTGTATCTTCAATCGCTCTCTTTATATACAAACATATACTCCTTCGGCAGATCGAAATTATGAGTTTAGTATATCCCATTAATTTAGTTCAGCAAACTGAAAAATAGCAGATTGTATGCAACGCTCGCTCATTTTGAAGTACGGAGAATTTCTGGTGCATATTGTATTTCGTCAATAATCAGTGGAGGTGTATATCTTTGCATAAACAAAGCCGGATCGGCTTTCGCTATCCGGCGCGTATCAGGGTCATCTAGTGTAACATACGTACGATCCTTTTCAGCCAATTCCGTCAATAAAGTGGTCTTTCCGACTTGTCTAGCGCCAGTAACTAACATGGCTGGGAAAGTTTCAGATATATTCAAAATTGTATCTTCAATCGCTCTCTTGACATACAAACATATCTCCTTCGGCAGATCAAAAGGCAGCGTCAGTCATCTCTTATTTGATCTTGCGGTATTAGCGCATAATCGTACAATACCTCTGAATGGTTATCTAAAACAAGCTCCTGATCAAGCACGTTTGCTGTTGCTGTTTCGGATATTTCCTTGTATATTTTTGAGATTCTATAGTACTTGTCTTCTTCTCTTTTAAAGTGGTGGTTTTCTTCAACCAGCCTATATGACCAGGGAAATGCTCTCTCGCTTCTCAGTTCCGCACATAGAATCTCTCCTTCGCACCACAAAAGCAGCTGAATATCTTGATCAGTAGTATTTTTAAATCTGTAGTCAATATAGTTGTAGCTGACTGATGTGCCTGCGCTAAAAGGAACTCTCATTCCTTCATCGGGGGCTAAGGCATCAGAATGGCTATGAAATTCGAATACTTCCAGCGGGCTATGCAGGACAAGCAGGTGTATTGTATTGGCCAAATTGCATAGGCCTCCGCCAATGCCTGGCACCAAGCCATCTTTGCGCATTACACGGCCCTCTTTATAGCCTTTTTTCTTAGTGTCTTTGCCCACAGTTTTCCAAAAAGAAAACACTTCGCCTGGACGGACTATTATTCTGTTGAGCTTGCTGCAAGCCAGTTTAATATTAACAGCCTTGTTTTCCTGAAGCGTTAAATCAACGCCTTTTGCCCTTTTTATCATATTTGAGTTATGGGCAAAAACTATATTTGGCAATTCTTCTGTTCCTATAGTTGCTGCAATTTTCTCTTTGCTTAGCAAATCTTTTATATGCCGCTTGAATGTTTCCTTCAGAACAGATATTGCATAGCATGCCGGGCTAATTTCGCAAAAAAGCCTGGTCCTTTTGCTCATACTTGTACAGCCTCCGTTTTAAGAATGTCGCCTATCCTGTTTTGGCAAGCTTTATTTAGCCCGTATAGCTTGAGAACGATTTTTTCTGCATTTCTCCTTATTCCAATTCTGGTTTCGCTCTCATAGCGCATATACTTGACTAGAATATTGTCTAAGCCGCTTATATTGGCGCCAAGTATATCAGTGAATATCTGATCTCCTATGTATACTGCCTGTTCCTTTTGAATGCCTATCATTTCGACGGCTTTGAGGTAATTGGCTATACCGGGCTTTTTTGCATCGCAAATATATAGAGAATCAATATTCTTTAGAAACATTTTGATCCTGCCTTCATCGTTGTTAGACAATAAAATCGTCTTTAGGCCAATGCTATGGATGGCTTTAAACAGCTCATCTATTTCTTTTGTCGAACCCTCCCCATGGTGCACTAAAGTATTGTCTATATCGAATATTACACCCCTATAGCCCAAGCAATACAATTTGCTGTAATCAATGGCAAAGACACTTTCTACATATTCATACGGGAAAAGCGCTTTAAGCATCTTTTTCTCCTCTGTAATCCTGCATATTTCTTAGGCTAGATGCTGCCTATATATTCGCATACATTGTCAATTTGATCGCTATAGGTTCCGCCAAATTGGTTTTCATAAAAAGCCCCTCCGATAGTAAATGCCCATGGGCCAATGCTTTTTACTTCATCCAGCCTGCTGTAGCTGTTTATGTTTCCGGCAAGGCAAACGGGAGCATCTACCCGCGATATAAATTCTTTATTCAGGGTCAAAGGGTTTCCTGTATATCTATACCCCAGCAAATCAATTCCGTAAACGCCTTTTTCGAGATACTGGTTGGCTTCGGCAATCATGCCTTCAACAGTGCCCTCCAGAATTGATGGCCGGTTCGAAACGCTGCCCACAAAAGGCATATACCGAAGATTATGTTTTATGCAAAAATCGTTGACAGAATCAAAGAACACCGTTCCCATAAGGATATCGCATGCACACTCCACAGCCATTTTGGCACCCAGCAAGCTCTTGCATTCTGTATAAGCTATAACCTCAAGAATGGTGCTCTTGCCGCATTCCTTCATATAGGCATATATGTCTTTCATTTGCTCCAGGGGAATGCCGGCTTCCTTAATCCCCCAATAATTGGCCTTCGTGTTTTTGCATTCGTCAAATATCTTATAGGCATTTTCAACAGTATGATCGTTGTATGTAAGCATTACGACTAATTCTGGCGGATAAAAATACACGTGCCCAACCTCCAAACTGTTTCATACAATCCATAAATATTAACGCAGAGAGCAGCAACGTAGTCAAGATCGTCCTTGCATTTTAATATGCGGCTCTAGCTTTCAGCTATTCAAACATTGCCAGCTTTCCACTTGCACAAATGCTGTGTTGGCTATCGGGCTAAATATTGCAGCTTCACAGCAAATATCAGTTTTATATCAAAGCTTGGCATTTTTTCGCTGCTGGTACAGCATTAGCCATATTATGATTATACTAGCGTTTTTATATGGAATTCTTTAGCGAATGCTTTGGCAACGATTCAGTTCCTATTATAAAACAAGACAGTTTTGCAACTGCCTGGAAATCTGAATTTTCGACAATTTGGAGGTTGTTTTTCATGCTGCTATATTTGCGCATGCTGCTTTAGCCAGGCAGGGCAGTATACTCCGAGCTGCAGGCCAGGCATATTGTCTGGCCTGCTTAGTTTTTCGGGTGATTTCGCATTGGATTAGCAAATCGCACAAAAAGCTTATTGCTGAAAAAAAAGAGAAGAAACAGCAAACCCTGTTCTTCCCTTTCAAATTCTTTTCGCTTTTGGCTGCAAATTCAAGCCCTATTTGTATGGCAGCTCTCTGTATTCGTTATAAGCTTCCTGCATCCAGCGCCTCTTGTTTTCAGGTGCAGGATCGTCCACCGGGCCGTAAACGCTTCCCCAGAACATGAAGCCTCCGCCCTTTCCATAATGCATGATTGTATCATGCACTGCTTGCCTTACTACCTCTTCCGGCGCATCCGGCCATCCGGCAGGCCCTGATGAATCCCAGCATCCGATGAGCACCAGGCTGTTGCCGTATTTTGCTTTGATTGCATCAAGATCATTGGTAACCTGTGCAGGGTTCCATGAGTCAACCCCATAATCGCGCCAATCCTCGATAGCGTCTTCGCAGCGGCCGCAATTGTGCATCATTACATGGTAGCCTCTGTCCTGCGCCAGCTTGCCTAGGCGTGCATGGTATGGCTTGACTAGATCCTGGAACATTTCATTTGAGATGAACGGGTTGTAGGCTGCTGCTGTGTCGTCGGTAATTCCGAGCACGTCGATGTACTCTCCCCAATACCCCAGCTGCTTTTCATACATGCCTACATAGAAATCGGATAGGTATTCATACAGCTCTTTTACTTCGTCCGGCTCTTCAATCATTGCTGTCAGGCCGTTTGTAAAGCCCATGAAGTTCATTAAGTGCTGGAAATACCCTACATGCGTTCCGAATGAAATAACATGCTGAGACAGATCGCCAGCAGCTTCAAGATCCTTTTTGCATTGCGCTTCCCAGTCTACATTGCTGAGATCGGGCACTTTAATGACATCGCGCCAATTGCGGATATCGTCAAGAATAAAGTTGTTGGGCTCTGGCAGTGACATGCCGCCTGTTTCAACAGTTGGCACATATGTAACGCCAAACATGTCGCGGAACTTGCCGTCCTCTACAGGAGTGCGGAAAGGAAGCACTGTTGACATGATGCCTTTGCTTGGATATGGCTTGTCAGAATTAGGATCCGGGAATAAACCATAGCGAGGGACCCACTTTGGCACTTCGCCGTCTAGAACAGCAAGATACTGTTCAGCTTCAATGTTAAGTTTTCTGTTAGCTAATGGCATTAACTATCCTCCTTAGAATTTATATATACGCTGTTTGTGTATATATTGGCAAAAAACTGGTATTTGCCTTAATTATTATATTGAATTATATCATAATGAAAGAAAAATCAACAAGCACAGAATTCGATGAAAGCCCTATTGTTTGAGGTAAGTTTTGGCGAATTCATGCTTAACAGGCACTTAACGCTAATAATCGCCCGATTTATGGGAATAAGCATGCAAACGCTGCAATAAAAAACATTTGTTGCCATTGCTCTTTTAGCTTTGCAGAATTCTATTCAGAATTTAGGCTATATAGAATTTCATCAAATTCATCGCGGGATATGCCGTATATTGAGAGCTCGAAGAATGTATTGCGGGCAGCTTGCTCCTTTTGCATTCCTTTTTTTATATATGAATTCATTTTCTTTTCGATTCTGGGCTTGTACCAGGACTCATATGGGCCTTCATTGGGAAATTGTGTGTGGCTTATAGCCCATGCTATGTCATCGCTTGAGAATCGCTTGCTCATTGCTTTGGAATAAATAGCTTTCTTGAGCGCTTCCGGCGGCACGCTTTTGGCAGCATTAATCTGGCGCTCTATAAAGCGAAGCAGGCTCTGCCTGTCTGCGCCCTGGGTTGGCTGCTGGCTTATTTCGCTGGGAATGCCCCGCTTTGAAAGCCGGCTGGAAATTTCCGACTGGCTCATGCCCTGCTCAGTCCTTGTTAGGCGAAAGAGCTCTGCATAGCCAGTGTCATCTATGTAGCGCTGCTCCTTAAGGCGCTGCAAAGTGATGCTTTTCTCCGGCTCTAAAATGCCCAGCTTTTCAAGGTATTTGGAAACCTGCGACTCTGTTCGCGCATTCTTAAGGTAAGCCAGTGATTTTGAAAGAGCGTAGCTTTGGGCGAATGGGGAATTTTCGTCAAATGCGCTCTGCGTGACTTCATCGCCAATATTAAAGCGCCCGGCTATTAATTGTGAGAAGGCTGCTGTGCTGCCTTCTTCAAATGCAAGCAGCACAACGCCCCGCTTTTCTGATTTAGCTTTAATGCGCATCATTCAACCTTGCCAAGTATTAGTTTTGGGGGATCAGCTTTATTCTCGCCGACAGATATAGCAAGCGCCAGCTTTTCTGCTGCAGCCATAAGCTTTTCCTCGCTGGAAGAGTATATTGTTGCGATTTCATCGCCTATTCCTACCGGATCGCCAATCTTTTTGCTAAAGACTATGCCGGCGCCAGGGTCAATTGATTCGCCGATAACTTGCCTTCCCGCTCCGCTGGCAAGTGAGGCAAGTCCGGTCTCTTCGCAGTTTATAGCCTCGATGTAGCCGGCTTTTGAAGACTTAAGCGGCAGCGAGAGCCTTGAAGCCGCCAACTTGCTTTCATCCTGAATATAGCTGGCATCGCCGCCTTGGGCTTCAACCATATGCTTAAAGCTGTCTAAAGCCTTGCCGGAGGCTATAGCTTCCCTTGACATTTCTTCGGCAGCCTCGTCAGTTTCAGCCATGCCGACTGATGTGAGCAGGCAGCTTGCCAGAGCGTAGACAACTTCCATGAGATCACTGGGCCCATTGCCTTTAAGGGCATATATAGACTCTTTAACTTCAAGGGCATTGCCTATATAGTAGCCTAGGGGCTGGCTCATGTCAGTTATGATGGCCTTTGCGCTTTTGCCCATTCTCTTGGCTATGCCGACCATTTCGCTCGCCAGCTCCTGTGCCCCCTGCTCTGTTTTCATAAACGCGCCGGAGCCGCATTTTACATCGAGCACAAGGGCATCAGCGCCGCAGGCGAGCTTTTTGCTCATTATAGAGGAAGCAATTAAGGAGACGTTGTCGACTGTGGCTGTTACGTCCCGAAGAGCGTATATCTTTTTGTCTGCAGGCGCAATATTGGCAGTTTGGGATGCTATAATAGCGCCGCATTTTTCGACAATGGCAAAGAAGCTGTCGCGCTCAAAGGATGTCTTAAGGCCTGGTATGCTCTCAAGCTTGTCAATAGTCCCTCCGGTGTGGCCCAGGCCCCGTCCGGACATTTTTGCCGACTTAAGGCCCAAAGATGCGATAATTGGTATCAGGATAAGGGATGTTTTGTCTCCAACCCCGCCTGTTGAATGCTTGTCAGCTTTTATGCCGGGTATTTTTGATAAATCCACGCTTTCGCCTGACTCGAGCATTGCCTTGGTTAAAAGGAATGTTTCCTCTTTGTCAAGGCCTGCAAAGTAAATCGCCATAAGCAGCGCTGATGCCTGGTAATCGGGTATATCGCCATTTGTATAGCCTTCGACAAAGTAGGATATCTCTTCTTCTGACAAAGGCTGGCTGTGCTTCTTTTTTTCGATAATATCGTATATATTCATATTGGCTATCCTTTTGCTTAGTTATAGTGCCTATAATTGCTGTTTTGAGTTTTAATGCCTGTTGGTTGCCGCTATAATTATTATTATTATAGCCAATGATGCATGAAATATCTTTTTGGCTTGACAACATTATATCATTGGGTGTGAAAAATACAGGCGAAAGAAGGGTGCAGCTTTGATTGGAATTGGCGCTTCGATGGAAGGCGAGCTTAGCGAACTGAGAAAGGCTCTAAAGCATGTAGGCGAGAAAAAAGCAGGATGCTTTGCTTTTGATATATATGAGTATGAAGCGCGGGAGGTAGCTGTTGGCGTTTGCGGAACAGGCAAAGTTTCAGCAGCCGCATTTTGCCAGGCTATGATAATTGCCCTTAGCCCAAGCCTGATAGTGAATATAGGCACTGCAGGCTCTATTTCCGGCAATGTTGTGAAAAAAGACCTTGTAGTGGCTACAGATGCAGTGCAGCATGACTATGACATTTCAGCCTTCGGGTACGAAAAGGGCGAGCTCGCAGAGCTGAGGGCTATTGGGCTTGAATGCGACAGGCGCTTTGTCGAGGTTGCCAAAAATAGCGCAGATGGCATGAGGGTGCACTTCGGCAGAGTGCTCACAGCAGACAGGGTTGTTGTTGAAGCAGCTGAAGCTGAAGCGCTTGCCAGCGCGTTTGGAGGCATTTCGGTTGATATGGAAACAGCTGCATTCGCTATGGTATGCAGGATGAATGATACCCCCTTTGCAGGCATTAGGGGCATTTCAGATGATGGCGAAGGAAACCGGCATGAGGATTTTATGCTCAATATCGGCTCTGTTGCCGAGCTTAGCGCCAAATTGCTGCTTAATGTATTGAAAGGCTATTAATTAAATGGATGCACAGTGGTTTCCCGGCCATATGGCCAAGGGAAGGCGGGCGATAGTAAACGAGCTCTCAAAAGTTGATATTGTTATTGTTGTTGGCGATGCCAGGGCTGCCAAACGATCTGTTAGCGGCGACTTCTACCAGCGGCTTGGGAAAAAGAAGCGCATATTTGCATTTAACAAAACTGATTTGGCTGACACAAGAAGCGTTAGCGGCTTTGTTGCAGGGTTTCATGAAAGCCGCCAGCCGGCATTTTTTGTTGACTGCATGAAAAATACCGGCATTAGCCAGCTCAGGGCGTACCTCAAAGAGCAGCAAAAAGATTTGCGCTTTTCCCGGGAAATTCGCTGTATGGCATGCGGCATCCCCAACGTTGGGAAATCTTCGCTAATTAATGCGATCGCCAAGCGCTCAGCAAACAAGGCGGAGAACAGGCCTGCTGTTACCAGGGCGCTCAAGTGGATCAGGGTTGAGGGCAGCTTTTACCTGCTTGACACCCCCGGCATTTTGGAGCCATCGTTCAGCAGCCCTGAAGACGCTTTTGCGCTTGCTGCTATAGGGTGCGTTAAAAACACCGGGTATGATGAAGGGGAGCTTGTGATCAAAATTATCGAATTTATGCAGCAAAGCTACCCTGATCTGTTAGCAGGCAAATATAAGCTCACAACTGTTGACAAAGAAGCAATAGAATTGTATGAAGACATCGCGCGCAGCAGAGGCTTTCTCAGAAAAGGCGGCGTTGTCGATGAGCAAAGGGCTTCACAAGCAATAATTGCCGATATGCAGAATGGAAGGATCGGAAAGATAGCTTTCGATTTCTGGGAGAATAATGGAGAATAGTGCACCAAATACAGCTAAGGAATGGGACATAGCTTTAGGAAAGCTTGGCGTTGAGCATGCAAGGCTAATATCAATGAGATCATGGGAAGCTGCATACAGGGACAAAGGCATGGCCCTGATATGCGGCGTTGACGAAGTCGGGAGAGGCTGCCTGCTCGGGCCGGTTTATGCTGCTGCTGTTATAATGCCCGAAGATAGCCTGATCTATGGCGTAAATGACTCTAAGAAGATCTCTGAAGCCAAAAGGAAAAAGCTCAATGGCATTATTTTAAGCCATGCAGCCAGTTATGGCATAGGCATCTGCGACAACTTCGAAATAGACAGGCTGAATATACTCGAGGCAACCAAGCTCGCTATGAGAAGGGCTATTGATGCCCTGAGTGCCAAGCCTGAAGCTGTTATCACCGATGCAGTGCGCTTTCAGAGCGCATTGCCTTCAACAGAGATTGTCAAAGGCGATGAAAAAAGCTATCTGGTAGCATGCGCTTCCATTATTGCCAAAGTTGCAAGAGACGCTAAGATGGCCAGCATGGCTAATGAATACCCCGAGTACGATCTGGGCAGCAACAAAGGGTATGCAACAAAGAGCCATAGGCAGGCTATAGCAAAATTCGGCCCGTGCACTGCCCATCGCTTCAGCTTTATATCTCATTTCTGGCCCGAAGCTCCGCTAATAAAAGAGGCATGCGCCTTTTTGTGGGGTGAAGGCTATGAAGTAAAAAAAGTTACCAATTCAGAAGTAATAGCGTTTAGCGGCCAAACGGAATGCATCTTTGCATATAAAGGGCTCAATTCTATAGGGCCGTATGATTTTTATATAGACAAAGGCAAGCTTCTGGCAAGAAAGTCACAGAGCGCATTTGCAATTTGAGCAGACCGTAGCATTGGTTCATGCACCTGATTGAGCTACTGGCTGCCGCTTTGTTCTGCCCTGGCCCTCTCTGCCTCTGTTTCGGCTTGCGCTTTAGCAGCTTCGTATGCTGCTTTTTGCTTATATGAAGCATTCCAGCGGTTTTGGCCAATTAAATCAAAGACTCTCATATTCGTATGGCTGGCAAATCGGGAGAGCTGATCAAGGCATGCTATGATGCCATTTCCAGAGCCTCCTGCAGACGCTGCCAGCAGCGCCCGCTTCCCTGCAAGCGCCCCTTTTGTGCCGAACTCACAGCGGCGAAGCCTGTCAATGAATGCTTTCAGGGGCTCGGAGCATTCCTGCCAATATACAGGGGTAACAAAGCAGTACACATCAGCTTCCTTTATTTTTGAGTGGGCTTCGTCAAAGCCGTCACTTCCAAATGCGCACTTGTTTTCTGAGCGGCAGGTGCCCCACCCGCCACTGCAAACATGGCACCTCTCGATAGAGTCAAGGTATACTGTCTCTGTTTCGCAGCCTCCGTCAATATAGCCCTGCTTAATTGCTGCACTAAGATCAAAGCAAAGCCCTTCCCTTTTGGGGCTGCCGGAAATAATAAGCGCTTTCATAATATCACCTCTTGTTTACAGCTAAAAATCCAGCTTTGTGCTGTTTTCATACATCCGAATAAATTCCTGGAATTTCTCATAGAGCTTGAGCGCGCCTCCAGCCTCATCAGATTCTATATTGACCACAAGCTCCGGCTCATGCAGGCTTTGCCTTACAAGTATCCAGCCATAGTCTGTTTTGGCCCTGTTGCCTTCGTAGTTGGGCTCGTCTATTTCCCAGCCTTCTATCGAAGAGGCAAACAGCTCGAAATCGTTGACGATCTGGGCGCCTATATTCCTGTTGGCAGTTTCTATGAGCCTAACCCGCTTCTCCAGCTCCTCCAGCGGGTCCTGGTAGCCCGACAAAGCGTCTGATATATATAAGCCTTGCTTTCTGAGCATTGAATAAAAGATTAGGGCCTTTACAGCAAGGTAGGCTCCGTCATCAAGAAAATTGTTCTCCTTAAAAGCGCAATGGCCTGATGTCTCAATGGCAAGCGCGCAATTGCCGCTCATTCTGTCAAGGCGCTTTGCTTCGTTGATAACATTGCTGTAGCCGCGCCTGTACCGATGGTGGTGGCCCCCCCTGGCGCGAATAAATGAAGTGAGGGAGGTTGATGTCACCGAATCAGTCACAATTATGCTGCCGGGGTTTTCAAGGAGCACAACCTCGGAAACAAGCGCTATAAGCTTGCTCTTGGCAATAGGGCTGCCATCGCTCTCAACGATCGCTGCGCGGTCAACGTCAGTGTCAAAAATAATCCCTAAATCAACATTTGCACGCTTGACTGCCTGGCAGAATGCATCCATGACATTCTGGTTATCCGGATTTGGCATATGGTTCGGGAATTCGCCATCCGGCTCAAGAAACTGGGAGCTGGAGGTGTCTGCCCCTAGCGGCGAGAGCACCTTTTCTGCAAAGAAGCCTCCGGATCCGTTGCCTGCGTCAACCATAATCTTTAGGCCCTCAAATGGCTTGAGGGAGAGGGTTGCGTGCTGAATGCCCTCTACCAGTGTCTTCGCGTATGTGTCCAGAAAGTTGGCTTTCTGCGCGGTTTTGTTTGAAGGCTTGTAGCTGATGTCACGCTGGGCAGTGTATAGCACCGCTTTTATGTCAATATCGCTCAAGCCGCCTTCCTTTGTGAAGAGCTTAAAGCCATTTCTGTCGCGCGGAAGGTGGCTTGCTGTTGCTATTGCTGCAGCGTCGCAGTCAAGCAGGTTTGGCTGCGTTGAAACGAACATTGCCGGAGTTGTGCATATATCAAAATCATATACGCTGTGCGCACCCCCTTTGTAGAGCCCCTTAATGAAGGCGGCGCTCAGCTCCTTGCCGCTTAAGCGGGGATCCCTGCCGACAGAAATAACAGCCTTGATAATGCCTTTGGCCTCTTTTAGCCATGTGGCGAAAGCTGCGCCTATCTTCTCAGCAGCTATAACATCCAGAGTAGCTGCATTGTCCGGGGAGGCTATGGCTACCCCGCGTATATCTGAACCGTTCTGAAGCTCTAATAAATCCATTTAAGCCGCGCTGGGGAATTTTTCATAGCGATTAATGCAATACCATGAAACATTGGGGAAAGCGCGCCCCTCTCTATGTATTTTCAGCTAAGCATTGTGGCAGCAACTGCTTGCTTTGTAAAATGCGGCGGGGCCTATCGCGTAAGCAATGCCTGATAGCCGCAAGCGGTTTTTTTCAGATTATGCTAAAACAGTGTTTGCAACTATAGCAAACGGCTTAATATTAATTATAGCATGATTACAGCGCCAAAAAACTGAAATAGTTAGCATAAAATGGATTATTATATGAATTTAGCGATTAATGAAGCCCATAAAGCGCTTGAGCGCGGAGATATACCAATAGGCTGCATTATTATTGCACTTAACGGCGAAATGTACTATTCGTCAAACACTGCAAAAGGGCCCTTTAGCCATGCAGAGCTAATAGCGCTGGCCAGCGCCGGCAGCAATGCAAGAGGCTCCAGCTGCTATATCACGCTCGAGCCATGCCCTATGTGCACATGGGCGTTGGTAACAGCGGGGGTTTCCAAGATAGTGTTTGGGGCATACGACTATGATTATGGTGCATGCGGCAGCGCTTACAGCCTTCTCAGCCACCCCAGGGCAAAAAAGGTTGAGTGTTACGGGGGCATCCTGGAAGACGAATGCTCAGGCCTGATAAAAGGCTACTTCAAAAGCAGGAGGAGCTGGCATGGAAACGATTTACCTTGACAATGCTGCATCTACAAAGCCGTATAGCGATATAATGCAGCAGGCTTTCGAATCATCGGTGAAAAACTTTGCGAACCCTTCTTCGCTTCACTATGCCGGCCAGAAAGCTGCAAGCGAGCTGGAAGCAGCAAGGGAGAGCATAGCCGGGCTTATCGGCTCTGAGGCTTCTGAGGCATTGTTTTCCCCCGGGGGAAGCGCATCAGTTAATGCTGCCATACTCGGCACTGCTTTGCGCTACCAGCCGGGTGAGGCCCATTTTATAACCTCAGCGATAGAGCATTCAAGCGTGCTTGAGTGCTTTGGGGCTCTTGAGGGCCGGGGCTACGAAGTCGACTATTTAATGCCTGATGAAAGAGGGGTTGTTTCAGCCGCTGCCTTTGAGGCCGCTGTAAGGGAGAATACAAAGCTTGTCTCAGTAATGGCGGCAAACAATGAGACCGGCGCAATACAGCCGATTTATGAGATAGCGAAAATAGGCCGGCAGGCAGGAATTATTGTGCATACTGACTTTATAGCCGCCTTTGGCCATATGCCGATTAGCCTGGAGGATATAGATATGCTCTCAATATGCCCCCACAAGCTGTATGGGCCAAAAGGCATCGGGCTGCTTTATGCAAAGAAAGGCACCCGGCTATACAGCCTGATTCATGGGGGCAGCCAGGAGCAAGGGGTATTCGCAGGCACACAGCCTGTTTTCCTTGCCAAGGCATTTGCCCTCTCAAGCGAGCGCGCAACAAAGCAAGCGCTCGAACTGAACACGCAAGTGAGAGCAGTTCGGGAATTTTTTGAAAACAGCGTGCTGGAAGGCTCCGAAAGATGCTTCTTGAACTCAGCTGATGCAGACAGGCTGCCCGGGATTTCGAGCATTTCGTTTGAAGGAATCCCGGCAGACAGGCTGCTTGCTGCGCTGGATGCAGATGGCCTTACCGCTTCTGCAGGCGCTGCGTGCAAAGCAGGCGGCCTTGAGCCATCGCATGTTATTGAAGCAATGAGGCCGGGCTATGGCAGCAGCACTATCCGCTTTAGCTTCGGGCGCTGCAACACGATGGGCGAGGCCGGCAAGGCAGCCGGCATTGTTATTAAGGCTGTTAAGAGAGCCAGGCAGCAGTTTTCGCTTTAAAGGCAAGTAGGCAAGCAAAAACCCTCCTTTGGCACGGAGGGTTTTGCTTGTGCGTAATAATGATTATTGCTTCGGCTTTGTTACCTATGAGTCCGCATCCGCTTTGGTATATAAAGCGCAAGCGCGCTGGTTGCGCTAAAGGCTGCGAAAGGCGCCCATGTGTATAGCACCGCTGAGCTGCTTGCCGGCCCAAACTCTGAGAACACGCTTAGATCCATAGGCATGAATGCTATAGCTGCTGCTGTAAGCGCAAACGAAACAACCATTTGCACTATTCGCGCTTTGATGAACGGCCATATTTCAAGGTCAGTCTCTGTGATATATGACAAGCTTTGAAAGAGGATGCTCAAGCCTCCCCATGCAAGCGCAGCTGAAGCAAGGCCGGCTGAGAGCATAAGATTGTCCTGCCTTAAAATGCCCAGCTTTTCACTGCCTGCTGTTATCTCAATAAAGGAGCCTATAATGGCGGCCAAGAAGGAGTCCTGGGAGTCGCCGGCAAAGCCGGTTACGAGATCAATTATTACCTGAAAGAATACTATAAAGCCTCCAATGTTAAGGATGCTGACCACAGAATCCTTCACTGCGCCGGCGAAAGCTTTGGGAAAGCCCATTGGGGAAATTGATAGCGGCACTCTTTCAGCCGGCTGGCTGCCATCCCTGTGGCCTGAGAGAATGAATGCTGTAATGAAGCATGATATGTGCCCTACTGCAAAAAGCAGGAACCCAAGGCTTCGCGAATAGTAAAATGCCACTCCGACAGTAGATATAGTAAACACAGGCCCGAAATTTCCGCATAGCGCGAACAGCTGGTAAGCCTCTTTGCGGCTTATCCTTCTCTCGCTGTAAAAATCGCTTATTATTTTTGCTGCCAGAGGGTTGCCTGAGAAAAGCGATGCCAGGTATGCAAAGGAGCCTTCTCCTGACACTCCAAACACTTTGCTCATGAAAGGCTCCATTACAAGGCTTATCTGTGTAGCCAAGCCGGATTTTTGCATATATTCTGTAAGCACAAAAAATGGGAATACCGAAGGCATTACCCTTCTAAACCAGGCATCAACGCCATTGAGCGCAGACTCCCTTGCAGAGATTGGATCTGCAATAAGGTAGAAAATAAGGGAAAATATGAGCGCTATGCTGCTGTATGTGTAAAACTTGCTTCGTTCTTTCATAATTTTTTATGCGCCGATGCCTCACAAGCTTCATAGGCCATTTAAGCGCCTCTCCTTGCTTATAGAATAAAGCTGAGTATTATAACTGTTATTAAGCCTGGAACGCCTAGAAACCCAACAAATACTGCATTGAAAATATTGACTGGAATGCTGTATCCGATAAAGCTGAGCAGCCAATTCAGCCCGAAAAGGGCAAAACCTCCAATCAGAGAGCTGAAGAACAGCTTGCTAATAAGCTTCATTGGCACTTTAAAAAGCCTAAAAAGCAACAGCCCTAACAGTAACATAGCTATAAGAGCAGCGAAGTAAGCTGCTACTGATGCGAAATCAATGCCAACCATTTAATGCACCCCTCAATAACACTAGTAGAATATATTCATTGCCGGCAAGTTTTAGACCGCACTTAGAGCCAAGCTTCGGCTAAGTGATTTCTAACAAATATCTAAAACCGCCAAAAGAACAATATAGCTGTCCACAATTTGGAATTTATATTTTAAAAACAGCGTTTTTAAAGCTTTCCCAGCATGCGTAAAATATAGTGGAATTGTCACATATTAGATATTTACTAATAATAATCCAGTAAAGGAATTATAGTGCTTAAATGGCCTTTCCTACACATTCATGAAAGGTTATAATTTCCTTATATTGTTATTTGGAGGGTTATATGGGAAGAAAAGCGGCAATTCTATTAGCTGCAGCTCTGGTATTATCTACATATATTCCTGTTTTCGCTGATACTGACACTATGCCCTATATTACCTCACAGCCTCAGGGAGCAGAAAGAAAAACCGGAACAGGCTACAGCCTGAGCGTAGAGGCAAGCACTCTTACAGGTGACAGCCTTGAATATGAATGGCTGGTATCTGAGACAGAAGATGCATCCGGCCTTCACTCAGCCGGCTGGCATGAAGACGCTGGCGCTGCATGGCCTGCTGATGATATTGAAGGCACCAGGTATTATGCTGTCATAGTTACCAATACACGCACGGGAGAGTCAATAACAAGCAGCGTAGCCAAAGTGACTTTCAAAGCAGAGCTTGGCGAAGGGGAGGGCGAAGGCGAAGGCCAGGGTGAAGGAGAGGGCCAGGGTGAAGGCGAAGGAGAGGGCGAAGGCGAAGAGCCAAAGCCAGATCCTAACCCCGTACCGTCTGTATCCTACAGCCGCCAAGTCGTAGATATCGTTGAAGGCGAAAGCTTCACTATTGAAGCGTCCCTGCTAAACTCTACTTCGATGTCAGGCAAAATTCTTAGCTACCAATGGTACTCGGGATCGCAATCAAGCCCAAACATCCTTGTCGGCGAAACATCAAAGAGGCTCTCAAGGACTACGAGCAAGGAAGGCACTACTTATTACTTCATTGAAGCTTCATATATAGGCACCGAAGGCCAGCTGGTTACAAACCTTTCTACCAGCACATCCCGCGTTAGAGTCACTGTTGCAAAGGCTGCTCCCAAAGCCCCGGTTATTACAGCGCAGCCAGTGAGCATAACTGTTAAGCAAGGCGACAGCGTTCAGCTTTCAGTTGAGGCAACTTCGCCGGATGGCGGAACCATCCAATGCCAATGGTACTCATCAAGAGACAATGCTTTTACAGGCTCCGAATATGGAGTTGACTCATCTGCATTCTGCAAGCCTGAAACCAGCCTTGCAGGATCTATGTATTACTATTGCGAAGTAATGAACGTTCATTCAGAAAACGAATATTCAGCTGCTAAAAGCAAAATTGCCAAAGTCACTGTTGTTCAAAACATGGATGTGCAGTACCCCGCAGATATCGCAGGCTTGACTGATCCTATTAAGCTCAATGAGACATACCCTCTGAGCCTTGTGTATACATTGGAAGACAGCCTTGCTTCGTGGTCTGTGGACAATACGGAGTTTGCTACAATCGATGCGCTGGGCAATTTTAAGACAATTGCTCCGGGCAAGGTGACAATCACAGCAACGCTGAATGATGGCCAGACTATTACAAAGGCAGTTTCCATACAAAACCCGAATGAAACCTGGCAAAAGCCATGGATGTGGGCAATACCTATAACCACTAGCGCTATTGGTATAAGCTTTGTAATCTATATGTACATAAAGAGCAACAGGGAATTCCAGCCTGAGCCGGCGATTTAGCCTTTGGGAAATAATGAAAATTGGCAAGCGGCTCGCCTATTTTGATCAAGCAATATCTATTTGCTATACTATAGATGGTCTATCTATACTAATCAGAGAGGTAGGTGAAGCAAACCTGGATGCTGTTCATTCAGGAATCGAAATGATAGTAACAATAATGCCTGGCCCCTGCAAGCTTATAACAAAAGTCACTGCAACAGATGATGGCGATGGGGGCATTGCCATAGAGATTGACACTCAATGCAATTACTATAAAGAAATGAGTGGCGAAATCAACACTGTTGATGCATATGAAGAGATTTTTACGAGCCTTGGAGAAAACTCAGTAACTGAAACATGCCGCAAGTACTGCAAGCATGCAACATGCCTGGTGCCTACCGGCATACTCAAGGCAATTGAAGCAGAAGCAAAGCTTGCCTTGCCAACCGATGCAAGCATTGTCTTTGAACAAGGCAGCTAGGCTTGCCGATAACAGCGCTTAAGCTTTTTAGCATAAGCGTTTTTATATTGCGCAAAATCGATTGAAAATTCGAATATTGAGCTTTTATGCTATACTGGAAATGAAAAGGCATTTCGATATTAATATGGTAGAAAGCGAGATATATGGATACTGAAAAAAGCAAAGAGCAAAAGGCATCAATGCTCACACTGGATGAGCCGATTTATGTAATTGGGAAATCTGTAAGAGTGGATTCTGAAAAAGCAGGCTACAAAAACGACATAGCTGATATGATCAACAGCTACTTTTCAGATGATGTGCCCTCAAGCATACCCGGGCGCATTTCGCCGATAATGCGCTTTGGCATTTTGGCAAATTATGACCCGATAACAAAAGAGTTCGACTATTTGATGGGAGACAAAGCAGCAGCGATTACGCCTGAAGAAATGCCGCCAGGCCTAAACGGCTATGAAATACCAACCGGAGTATACGCAACTATCGTCTTTAGCGGCATTGATGTGCAAACAATAACGACAACTGAGCTTGATTCAGGCTATAAAAACTTGGATAAATATATCAATAGCCTTGAGGGATGGGAGTATTCTGACAAAGGCGAAATGTTTGAAGTTTACAGAGATGACAAGTTTAGCGTGCAGGAGTGGCCCGAGATGGAAATATGGGCGCTTCTGAAGAAAGCTGCCGGCTCTGCCGGCTAAAAGCTAGCGGCTCAGCAGAGCTTCTACTCCGCTTTCGTGGGAGAGTATATCTCCCACGCCATAGCCATGTTGCTCATACCTTCCATGAAAGTCGCTGCCCCCTGTCATAAACAGGCTGTAGCGCTTAGCCAGCGAGGCTATCTTTAGCTTATCCAGATCGCTGTGGGATTGGTGGTTAAGCTCAATCCCGTCAAGGCCTGCCCTCGCGAGTTCGCGGACAAGCCAAAAGCTCTGTTGCTGGCCTGCGTGGGCAAGCACTGCAAGGCCTCCTGAGGCCTTGATTGCATTAATGGCTGTAAAGCAGTCACAGTATTCTATGTCAAAGTCGCAAGGGCCTGCGTTCTTGAAGATTGCTTTATAGTCATCGCCAAAGTAGCTGTCAGCTTGCCCTGTAGACACGAGCCAGTCCATAATATGCTGCTTATAAAGGTATTTTCCCTCTGCCCTTGAAAGCTTGCCGATATCAATGCTGTAGCCAAGCTCAATAAGAATGCCGGCTTGGCGCATAGAGTTTTCGTTTCTGGCGATAAGGTATGGCAGGCATACCTCAGCTGCGATCTCAGGGTTTGGCATGTTGTAGCCAAGGATGTGGGTGCGCGTTGATGTTTCAGGGTGGACTGCGCAGATCTCAATGCCTTTTAAAACCCGGACCGCTGCTCTCTCAGGCACTTTGCCAAAGTGGCTGACAGTGTCATGGTCTGTGATGGCTACGGCATCGATGCCTTTGGCGATTGCTGCGTTGATGATTTCTTCAATGCTGCTGTCACCGTCTGAGAATGTTGTATGTGTGTGCAAATCTGCTTTTACTGCTGTATCCATATCCTGCATGCATGCTTTGTATATTTTTTTGGGCTTTGCTGCCTTTGCCGGCAAGGGCAATTGCCACGCTTACATTTCAATGCCCGATTCGTATCATTTTAGCATGCCGGCGCTACATAAAGGCTATGGATTTCAGAATCGCTGCTGCATTAGGGCTCTCAGCATTTATATTGCTCAGCAAGACTATTACAAGAGAGCCATCATGGCTGCCACGGTATAATGTTATTTCATCTGAATAAATGCTTTGCATTGCAATGCCGCTTATTTCAGCGCCAGGCCCGAGCTGAGCGCTGTATGCCTCCATCAGGCTTTCCAAATCTGAAGCAGGATCATCAAAGCCGCCTGTAAATTCTGCATACTCTACTGAAATGAATGCATCGCCATCGCTTGGATCAGATATCCTGACTATATTAAACCCTTCATCAGAGTGCTCTGAAGCAACCCAGCCTTCAGGAACATCAAGCTGGCAGTGCTTAAATATCTGTGTCTGCATGGCATCTGCCTTGTCTGCATTTTCATTGTTTTTTGTTGTGCATGCCGGCAATGCTGCTAAAAAAACAGCAGCCAGCACAATCCATAGTTTCCTCATGTGGCCCTCTTTTCTTCACACTTATGATATGAATAGATTATAATAAAAATATGCGGAAGTTTGGAGAATTCTACACCAAGCCCGAGGCCTGCTTAGAAAATAATTTCGCAATGTGGCAGCAAAAAAGCTGCAATGCTTTGCTTGAACATAGCAGTAAATCGAACAATCTACTATAATGTAAGCAATGAAACGGTTTATGAGGATATTATTATATGGGCAAAGAAGAAATCTACAATAAGCTATCAAAACTGTCATGGCTTATGCACCGCCAGCACACGCATGACTATCAAAACAACGGTCCATTCGGAACCCCGCTAAGGGGCCAAGGCCGCGTGCTAGAGGCGCTTAGAAGCAATGGCGAGCTAAGCATCAAGGATTTGTCAGTGCATGTTGGCATAAGGCCGCAGACGCTTAATGAAACTCTGAATAAGCTAGAAAAAAAAGAATTCGTTCAAAAGAGGCAGTCGCCGGATGATGGGCGCGTGATGCTCGTATCCCTTTCTGAAAAAGGGCTGGAGGAGCAGCCGCATGAGCTGGAGATACCATCAGTGTTTGACAAGCTTCAGCCAAGTGAGGTTGAGGTATTTGAGTCATGCCTGGACAAGATAATTGATGGAATGGAAAAAGAGTATGGCGTAATACCCAGGGCACAAGGCCGCAGGGGCCCGGGCAGAAAAAAAGGCAGATAGAACTGGCTTGGCTTGTATAAGAATGGCAGAAGCCAAAGATATTCCAAATCTGGCTGAGCTGTATGGCCAGCACCTGCTGAGCAGATGCTTTGAGCCTAGCCTGCTAAGGCCAATAATCGACAGCGATAATTATGCTGTTGCAGTTGCTGCTTTGGATGGAATAATTGCCTCTAGCGCCACTTGCTACCTGGCTTATGCAGGCAGCGAGAAATTTGGCATGCTCGAAAATGTCGTTACCCACCCAAGCTACCGAAGAATGGGGCTTGCTAAAGAAGCTTCGCTGTTTGCTATGAAGCATATCGTATCCAAAGGGGCAACGCATATGCAAGTAATGCCAAACAGCATGAATGAAGGGCTGCTTGCCTTTTATAGAGGCTTAGGCTTTCATGATCGCCTTGGAGCATATCTGCGAGCCGAGCTAAGCGCAATTCCTTTTGCCTAAGATTTCAAAAGCCAATGCATTTATAGCTAGCGCAGGATGAACCCGCAAAAGCACATACCGAAAACTGCTTAGCCGGCTTGAAATGCAAACCGGCTTTAGCGCAGAATTAGTGCAGCTCCGGGTACTGGCCTGTTATAGAGTAAACAGACCATTCTGCAATGTTCACAGCATGATCGGCGATCCTTTCAAGATACTTTGCAATCATCAAGATATCAAGCGCCTCTGAGGCTATATTGGCATCAGCTATAATAATGCTTGCCAGCTTTGACTTGACATCAACAAATAGGCTGTCAACAATGTCATCATGCTTTATGACGTCATTGGCCAGCTCAACGTTTGACACTACGAAGGACTGTATGCCGTCTGTAAGCATCTTAATCGACTCTATTGCCATTTCCTGAAGCTTTACTGCGGATTTTGTCTTGCTGCCAATGAGGTATTTTGACAGTTCGGCAATGTCACGCGCTTGATCTCCAATCCTTTCAAGATCAGTGATCATTCGCTGTGCTGTGCTAATCTGCCTTAGATCCCCTGCTACAGGCTGCTCCCGCAGAAGAAGCCTTGTACATAGAAAATCAATTTCACGCTCTGCTATATCGATTTCTGCTTCCAGCTTTATTGCTATATCCATCATGTCATTGTCTTCGTCCATAAGGCCGCTTATGGCATTGGTTATTGCTTCTTCGCATAACTGCCCCATCGATATAAGGTCATTATGCAGCTTGTCGAGCATTTTTGTGTATGATTCGCGCATCAGCCAATCCTCCCTGCAAATTGTTGCCAGATCGTATTTTAATGGGATCTGATAGCTGTATTTTGGTGGCTATTGCTAGTATAGGCCTTTTTGAGTTTGCCGACAAGCATTCTAAAGTCATTGCTGCTTAGAAGAATAAGGCGCTATTATTGGAGATGCATATATCACAACATCGAAAAATGGTATAGTGTAGATATCTGAATACTCGGAGGTCAAAATGTACAGGAAAAAAAGGCCTGCAGCTATAGCCATGCTCATAATTGCTATTGCACTGTTTGCTCTGCTGCTTACTGTTGATTTAACAGTGTCTAGAAACGTTATCGACGCATTAAACAGCAGATATGGAAACCAAGGCTTTAAAGCAAGGAGCATGTCTTTGCCTAAGCTAAATGGCTACAGCTGCTACCGGCTTAAGGTTTCAAGCCCGCTTCTTAATGAGCGCTTTTCTGTTTCATATTACAGCAAGGGAAGCATTTATGACGATTTTATAGGAGAGCTAGCCAGAAGCCAATGGGGGATCGATTATTTAAGCCTTTACTTGAGCAGTGAAGAGAACCCTGTCTATGCAGAGACAAAAGGAACTCTTACAAGAGAAATCGCTATGTCTTCTTTGTGCAGCGAGAATTATACATTCGATCTTAACATAAGCCTGGACAGCGACGCTTTTAATGGCTATGGGGCATTGCCCACTCTAAGCGATGTCCAGCAAAGGTCAAGCGGGTATTTCGAAATCAGCTTTACCGTTGATGAGTATCCAAGCAAGGAAGAGATAATAAGCCATATAAAGGATTTAGACCGAATAATACTCGATGTTGTGCCAGAAATGGAGAGCCGATCATTTTACATAAACTATAATCTTTCTAGAACCTCTAAAGAAAAAATGTGGCTTTCTGTAAGCCATAGAACGAAAATGGTGTATGTGTATGGAGGCAGCCTTGATGGTGAAAGCTTTAGCGTCGACATCTAGAAATTAGCAAAGGTTTCTGCAGCGTAATTGAAAGGCACATGGGGCTGTTGCAGAAGTCCCTTTCTAGAAAAAAATACTAACGACGAAATGCTGGAAGGCAGAGATGAAATACTCTGCCTTCCAGCATATTTGCTATATTATAGCTGCATTCATACTGCAAGCCCGCCAATGCAGGCAATTTGATTGCAGTGTTACTAATAGAGAACAGCTCTTGTGCGCAAAAATAATTGTAGCTCTTTGGCAAATTTTGTGGCATCCTGCAATTAATAAACAAATAAGCCATAACCAAAGAGCTGCTTACAGGCTACCACAGTTTGGGCTCTTGGCAAGGCTATAGGCGGGATGAAATGCAAAATATAATTTTTGAGCCACAAACTGCCACTGTCCGCTTCGAGCGCGATGGGCATGCGATCGAAGCGGAGGCTGCCCTACCCGGCGGCGGCGCCGCTGAGATGGCGCATTGGCTTGTCAGCCAAATAGACATTAGCGAGTACGAAAATGAGTTCTCAAGCCTTGGCCGCCACCCTTTCGATCCAAGGCTCATGATTGCGATCTTCATATACGCAAATTGCATCGGCAAGCGATCAACAAGGGAAATCGAGAAAATGTGCAAAGAAGGCATTGGCGCCATATGGCTTCTCGGAGGCGCCAGCCCTCCCAGCCACAGCACTTGCTCGCGCCACCGCAGCGCCATGGCGCGATGCTGTGGCGCCGAGAGCGCTGCAGCGCAAATTGCCCAGCTGCTTGCCGAAGCGGGAGAGATCTCATTTGAAGCATTCTTTCAAGATGGAACCAAAATCGAGTCTTTTGCAGGCCGCTACACCTTTGCATGGAGAGGCTCTGTTGAAAAATGGCTTGCGAAAGCGCTCGCAAAGGCCCCCGAAGCGCTCAGCGAGGCCTGCGCCCTGCTTGGCATCCAGCAAGCAGGGGCAGAGCCTGCCACAGAGCAAGCCCCGCAGCTGCTTTCAGGGATCGCTGCACTCTTGCGCCTTGAGATGGAGGCGCTCGGGCTGGCAGAAGCCCACGGCAAAGGCTCAAGAAAGAGCGCGCAGCAAAAAGCTGCTGAGAATGCCGAGAGCCTGGCAGAAAGAATAGCCGGCTACATCCAAAAGCTTTCGACAATGGGGCCAAGCCGAAACAGCTTTTCAAAAACGGATCCAGACGCAACATTCATGAGAATGAAAGACGATCACATGAGAAACGGGCAGCTTAAGCCGGCCTACAATGTCCAGGCAGCTGTTGCTTCAGAATATATTGTTGGCGCAACAGTGCCGCAGAGCAGAAACGGCTCTGCCGAACTCATGCCCATGCTCGAAGCCCTAAAGAAGCTCGGCATGCATTTTAATAGCGCTGTGTGCGACTCGGGCTACGACAGCGAGGAAAGCCTTGCCTATCTTAAAAGCGAGGGCATCAAGGCATATATTGCTCCAAGCGACAAGCAAAAGAGGAAAAAGAGAAGCTTCAAGAAAAACATAGCCCTTCGGGAAAACATGGCCTACGACGAAGAAAGCGGCACATACACGTGCGTCGCAGGCAAAAAGCTGCCTTTCGCCTATACATACAAGAAGACAGGCAAAACCGGCTTCATAACAGAAATATCGGTATACAAAAGCGAAGGCTGCGAATATAAGGGCGAGCCGATCCAAAGGGGCAACATAAGCGAGGGCGCTGATGCAAGCCCTGATGGCAAGGCAAATGCGCCGAAGCAGCAGATATGCTCAAGGGCAGAGGCTGTTGGAATCTACTTTCATAGATTCGCAACAGCCCCTTTTTTAGGTCCATCCCCGCGTGTGCGGGGAGCATTCATCTTTTAATGACTTGTCATTGTATACTGCAGGTCCATCCCCGCGTGTGCGGGGAGCATGCATGAACATGGTCAGGCAACGGATGGTTGTGGGGTCCATCCCCGCGTGTGCGGGGAGCATTTAAAGCCTACAAACGAAATCAAGCCCACAGAGGGTCCATCCCCGCGTGTGCGGGGAGCATAAAGGAAGAGTTGGCGAACATAGCGCCAAGCAAGGTCCATCCCCGCGTGTGCGGGGAGCATAAAAACTTTCTTTTGTTGAAACGCCAGAATTAGGGTCCATCCCCGCGTGTGCGGGGAGCATAGAACAAAGTCGCCCTCGTACTGCCACAGGATGGGTCCATCCCCGCGTGTGCGGGGAGCATTGGGAACAAACCTTTTCCCCCTAGAATCATAAAGGTCCATCCCCGCGTGTGCGGGGAGCATTGTTCCCTCCGTCTATCTACTACTAGTATATCGGGTCCATCCCCGCGTGTGCGGGGAGCATTACCAGCAGGGGGATACCGTTGGCGTGTTTCAGGGTCCATCCCCGCGTGTGCGGGGAGCATTCGCAATAATATGTTCTATTTCGCGCTAGCTGCGGTCCATCCCCGCGTGTGCGGGGAGCATTGTCGATGCCGGACGAAATGCGCTCCCACATGGGGTCCATCCCCGCGTGTGCGGGGAGCATGAGCTGTTTCGACTGGATAGGCAATACCGGATGGGTCCATCCCCGCGTGTGCGGGGAGCATCCGAGGGAAAGCCTCACTATGGGCTGCACCATGGGTCCATCCCCGCGTGTGCGGGGAGCATTTACCGTGCCATCTGGTGTTTTGCAACTTGACGGGTCCATCCCCGCGTGTGCGGGGAGCATAAGCAGCAAAAGCACGCAAAGGCGAAATCGAAAGGTCCATCCCCGCGTGTGCGGGGAGCATTATAGAATGTGCTCATATCCTTAAAGCCTTCCTGGTCCATCCCCGCGTGTGCGGGGAGCATGTGCACAAACGGAATTTGGCGGGAGCGCTCGCGGGTCCATCCCCGCGTGTGCGGGGAGCATAATCCTAGCAAGCAATCCCTATTGTATACTTTGGGTCCATCCCCGCGTGTGCGGGGAGCATTTACGCACATGTGTTATAACTCCTTCATTTGAAGGTCCATCCCCGCGTGTGCGGGGAGCATAAGGGATAGGCTGTTTGGATATATAAGGGTATAGGTCCATCCCCGCGTGTGCGGGGAGCATATCCGATAATTTTACCCATTG
>WRIY01000012.1 GCA_009782515.1 Eubacteriaceae bacterium | reverse complement strand
TGTATGCGGGGCAGTGAAAAAAGAGCTTGGCCTGTCAGAGCGAACATATGAATGCGAGTGCTGCGGAAGCGTTATGGACAGAGATGTGAACGCAGCCATCAACATAAAAAACGAGGCCATGCGAATGCTTGGCATACAAAAAGCAATATAGCGCTGGTGAGCCAGCGCCATTGCCGTGGGGCCCACGGCATATGCCCGCGTATTGAGCCAAGGCTTTTGGCAAAGTATTCGGGAAGCCCCCGCTTCTAAGCAAGCGCGAGCGCTTGCGAAAGCGGTGGGAGCAGGTCACGTAAATTGTATGTAAATAAAAATAGCAAAGCCTCTGCGAGTGCTGGCTGTTATGGGCTTTGCCTTCCTTAAGGCTCGCATCGTATTCAAAAATCAGAAAATGCGCTATATTGAGATAGCGCTTTTTTGCTATAATTAATTGCGGTATGCCAGCTGCTGACTGAGCAGCACAAGAAGGGAAGGGGCCAGCCATATGGGAAAAACAAAGATTATTTGCGACAGCGGTTGCGATTTGACACTCGAGCAAGCAACCGCGCTGGGAGTTGAGCGAGTCCCGCTCTATACAATCAAAGGCACTAAGTCCTTCAGGGATGGAATTGACATTATGCCCTCTGAACAATATGCAGATATGAGGCAAGGGGCTATCTACACTACATCACAAGTGCCTATTGAAGTCTTTTCATCGATTTTTGAAGAGTATGCCAAGGATAATATTGACTGTTTGTACATAGCATTTTCTTCAGAGCTGTCGGGCACATTTAACGCTGGCAAGCTTGCCTGTGAGATGGCAATAGAGAAGCATCCGAATTTTAATATGCGGGTTATCGACACGAAATGCGCTTCTCTGGGGTGCGCAATAATTGTTGACGCTGTTGCGCGGTTGGCTAACGGCGGGGCAAGCCTAGATGAGCTGTATAGCGTAACAGAAAGCATGGCAAAGCGCATAGGCTCAATATTCACTGTTGACGATGTTTCTTTTCTAGCCAGGGGCGGAAGGCTTTCAAAATCATCTGCCTTCTTTGCAAGCGCTCTTGACATAAAGCCCCTTATTGAAGTGACGGAGCAAGGCCAGCTCAATCCGATTAAAAAGGTTCGGGGCACAAAAAAAGCCTACGCTGCAATCGTCGAATACATGCGCGAGCAGAATGCCCTTCAGGACAAAACTGTTTGGATAGGGCATGCCGACAGCCTTGACAAAGCAATGGCGATGCGTGATATGATTGCAGAGGAGCTTGGAATTTCAAAATTTCAAATCTCAGAGCTTGGCGCTGTTATAGGCACCCATACAGGCCCAGGCTCGCTTACAGTGTTTTTTGAGAAAGAGTAAGCGCCAAAACGCACTAAGCAGCCAGGATCGCTTAGGTTCAAAATTATGCAGAAAAAATTGGCCGGAATCATCATATTAATCGCTGCCATAGCGTTGCTATGGGGCTGCGCCAGCAGAACGCTAACAGTTACAGAGCTTGCTTCATCCAGCATGCTCTTGGTCGGCGTTGAAAAAACTGAATATGTATTTTCATTCAGCTCAAGCGGATTTGTTGAGTCTTTGACTATGAAAGTCTACTATACGAGCTCTAATGCAGCAGAGAGCAAGTATGAAACACTTGGCATGAAAGAAGCAAGCCTCTCGGGAAAGGTTATTTCCTGCCCCTTAGACTATAGCGATTACTCGCATATGGAAAGGCCTGAGCTAAAAGCGCTTTTTGAGGCAAACGGATTTGAGGCAAAGTAAGCTTAATGAGCATAATGAAAAGCGCATGCGGTTTTGCAGCATGCGCTTTTAAGCGTGCAAACAGAATATAAAAGGTATAAAATGCTACCTGAATTGGTATGAGCCGTACTTGTCGGTAACGTCACTGAAGCTTAGCTCAATTACGCTCGGTGTGTTGCCTGCCGTATAATTAAACAGCACTGCATAGACTTTGTCCCCGACTTTATAGTAATACATGTTAGGCCCTGCCATTATTGCTGAACTGTCATTTATCTGTGCCTGCACGAATGCCAGATCCTCACTGTCTGAGAGGGTGTAAAGCCTTTCATTGTTTGCTTGAAGCTTGTTAAAAGTGCTGTACACAAAGCTCCTGTAGTCTTCTTCCCTGGAGTTATAGATGCGCACAAGCGCTTCGCCTGTGGTTTCTGTCGGAAACCCAAAGGGCGGAACTATCCCGGCTGCGCCATAGCCGCTAAGCTGCAAATCTGTAAACCACCCTATATCCTCGCCCAGCCGCCCTTCGGCTGTGTCTTTGCTGTTGCCGGCATTGTTGATGCTATTGTTGTTGGCGTTATAGCGAAGCCCGTAGGAACGATTGTCTGTTGCCCTCGAGCAAGCTCCTGCAAAGAGTGCTGCCAGCAAGGCTAATGCCAAGCAAATTTTTTGTTTTTTCATCATTTATCCCCACTATTCATCGTATTTTTCTGCCTATATTTTCGTTAGTTCAAACGAAAATATTCTGCCAATACTTGAATGCGGCGACTTTTGCTAGTAAGTGAGCTTTGTGCTGCGGTTTGTGCTTTCAACCGGCCTGAAGTACGGATTAAGCTCTTCTATCGGGTTTTTCTCATAGTAATTGCTGGTGTTGCTTTTTTCTGTGTCATCAACTGAATTGTAAATTCTGGCTAGAGCTTCGCTTAGTGTTTCTGTTGTATATCCATATGGCTGTATAGGCCCAAGCGCCCATGTGTTTATATCAGTAAACCAGTTGTGGTCTTGTGCATATACGCCATTGTTGTTTGCTACGCTATTGTTGTTTGCTCCTGCAGCAGGCTGGTAGTTGCTTCGATTATTATTGGCATTATTGCCAATGCTGTCATTGGCCGATTTTACTCCAGCATTTCCAGCATTGTTTTGGCTTCTGTTTGTTGTTGAGCATGAACAGAGAGCAACTGCTATCAATATAATAGCCAGCAGAGCCATTTTTTTCTTATTCATATTTTATTGATACCCCTAACTTTTATGGTGTTTGTTTGTGTTATTTTGCATAATGCCAACGAAAATATTCACTGCAATTTCAATAGCGCCCCTTTCGGCATTAATATTTTATTAATGAATAGCAAAAAAACCTCTTTTATACGAACATCGATGCATGCTGCAGTGCACTCTGCATTGCATGGCGTCCGGCAAAAAAGGCATTGCCATAACAGCCGGCTATTAAATAGGCTATGAATTCGCGCACAAAGAGCGCTCACCGGCTGCAAGCATTAATGCTTTGTGCAAAAACAGAAAAGCATATAGCATATGCAATATAATTAGGGCCAATCTACTTGCACTAAAATCGTTTATAATATAGCTAAGATGAGCAATAAAACGACAATTGCGCTTATATGTGCTGTGATATTGGCACTAAGCGCCTCATGCAGCAAAGCTTCAGGCCCGCAAGCAAGCAGCGGCCAGGCAAGCGTTTACGTCAGCGCGCCTGTCAGCATGAGGGAGCCTCTCGAGCAGCTCACAGCGCAGTATAACGAAAGCAACCCCCAGACATTAATCAAGCTAAACTATGCATCGCCCCAGACCCTTGAAAGCCAGATTCGCATTGGGGCAAAAATTGACTTGTTTGTTTGTGAAATACAAAGCATGGTTGATAGCCTGCATCTTGACGGCTTAACTGTTGAAAGCTCTCAAGTTGCGCTTTTTAAAAACCACACAGTTCTATTTGTACCCAAGGGAAACGATCTTGGCATAGCATCATTCGACACACTGCTCTCAGACAGGGTAGGAAAAATCGCTGTCGCAGACAAAGAAAAGCAAGCTAGCGGCTACTTTGCCAACAGGGCAATTGCATTTATTGACAGCGAAGATTCATTGGCCGGCAAGATAGTCTATAAAGATAGTGCAAACGAAGCAGTGCTTGCAGTGGAATTAGGGGAGGCTGATGCTGGCATTTCTTTCTACAGCGACATTCATGCAGCCAAGTCGCTTGAAGCCATAGCCATTTCGCCGGAAGAGGCTATCTACACAGCAAGCGTAGTCTCCGCAAGCGAAAACCAAAGCGCGGCAGAAGCATTTGCGCTTTTTATTGGCTCAGAGGCAAGCCTTGGCCTTTTTTATTCATATGGGTTTAAGCCGCTGTATAACTAGCAGGCAGCCCTGCCGGCAAAAGATTGTTTTACAGCGCTTGCTTTGCAGAATGCGGCTTTTTAAGCCTTGCGCTTAGCTGGAACCAACCCCAGCTTATAACCAGGCCTGTTGCTGCTGCCAAGCATGCTATCGCTGTCGGGCTTGCGTCTTTGGCAAGCGCAAGCCATGCATAGCCCGCAAAAGCAGAGTAGCTTAGCAAAATGCCGATGCCAAGCCGGGAGGCTATCTGCCTGCCGGCACGGTGAGCTGCTGACAATCCGGCGAAGCCGCCGTTTGCTATGTATATGCCTGCATTAAGCTCTCCCAGCGATTCTGCGCTGCAAAACGCTACGCTCGCGCTTGCATTTTCAGCAGCAGAGCCGTCAATATAAGCCCCGCTTACTATGGCTGCCGGCTTTCTGCCTTCTGCCAATGCGCTAAGGGCGCCGGCTTTGCTTTCGCTTTCCTCTTTTTCAAAACACTCGCCAATTCCAGCCTTTTGCGCCAGCTCGGAGGCTCTGCTGTTTTCATACGAAGAGTATAAGATGCTCTTTGCGCCTTGGCTGCCAAGCCTCTTAATGCTCTCAGGCGCATTCTTTTTAATGCGATCAACAAACACCATTTTTCCGACAATCTTCGGGCCGTTAGATATCAGTATGCAGCTTTTTTCAGCCGTATCCCGATCAGAAGGCAGGATTATGCCGCTTGGGCTTAGGCCAAGCGAGTCCATCAGCCGGCTTGTCCCTACGGCAACTTCAGTGCTGCCAATGACAGCGCTGACTCCGCCCTCTTCATGTTCGCTAAACTTGCTTGGAGGCAGCAGGCTTATTCCTTTTTTTTGTGCAAGCCTAACTATAGCCTTTGCATGCCTGTGGTTTGAGAGCGCTTCAGCGCTTGCAGCAAGCTGAAGCACTTCCCTGCTGTCGGCCCCTTTTACAGTCTTAAATTCCGTGAGCTGGGGCCTGGCGCTAAAAATAGCGCTTGGGTCGAATATGAAGGCTTTTGTTTTTGCCAGCGCCTCTGCCTGGGCAGCGGATTGCATAAACACCATGTTTTTGGCATTCCCGATTAGGACAGCAAGCGTCTGCAGGCTGCTGGCGAGTAGCACAGGAAAGCTCATTAAAATGCCTGCTATGGCGCTAAAGGCTTTGCAGGCGCTCTCAATGCCTTGCATTGCTGCGAGAGCGCCTGCAGCAGCAAAAGCTAAAACGATCAGCGCTATATTGGCAATCTGCAGGCCGGAAAAAGCGCTGCTGCGCTGATATGAAGACCCGCTGAGCATGCTGTACGCTTTGGCAAGAAAGCTGCTGCTTGCCGGCCCTATACAGGCAATCTTTGCCTTGGATCCTTTGTTGACGCTGCCCATGTAGACAATATCCCCCTGCGCCAAGCTTCTTTGCTTATTTGGCGTGAAAAATTCATTTTCAGCAAACAGCCCTTCACAGTCTATGAGTATGCCGTCGCAAGGGGCCAGCGCGCCCTCGGCAATGCTTGCGATTACACCCTCTTTTAGCTCATTTATAGGCAGAATGTCTGTATAATCGCCATTTTCAACAACAGCATGGCTTGGCGCCTTAATGCTTAGCCTGTTTCTAAGCGCAAGCGCAAGCGTGAAGTTTGCCAGCTGGATTGCATGGCTTAGAATCAGAAAGGCGCAAAAGGCTTCAAACGCAAGGCTCGAATAGGCGCCTGCGCCGCCCATAATAATAATTGCAGTTTCATAAATGCTTAGGGAAAACAGCGCTGCCAATGGGGCCAATGACACAGTGTCTGATGAAACCAGGCGCGCGTTTGCGCATTTGAATGCCCTCTTGAAAAACGGCCAGCTTACAGCAGCTGCAAGCATAGAAAAAACCATCTGGGCAAGCGCATAATTCAGAGGGTTGATGAGCGGGTTTAATGCATTTGGAATAATAATAAAGGCAACGTCATACTGCAGCCAGGAAGCCAGGTAAATAACCGGCAATGAGGCAGCAAGCGCCAAAGCCATGCGAAGCTTTAGCGACTTGGCTGAGTTCTTGTATAGCCTGTCAGAAAAGCTCTCGCTGCTGGCGCTGTTTGCATTGAGCACATAGCATTGGCTTGCAGAAGCTATAAGGCGTATATCGCTCAGGGTTATCGATTTAGGGGTGTATTCTACGCTAAGCGAGCTGCTGCCATCCTTAATGCTCGCTGACAGAATCCCGTTTGTTGACAGCAGCGCTTTCTTGAGGCTTTCTGCTTTAGAGATGCCAACCTTGCTGTCCAGCTCCAGGCTGACTGCATTTATATCAAACTCTTCGCACGCGTCAAAGCCAAGCGTCTCAATGCAGCCGGCAATTTCGTCAGGGCTTAGGCGCTCTTGATCGTATTCAATGCTGGCTTTTCCTGCAATAAAGCTGACGGAAGCGCTTTTTATCCCCTTCATGCTGTTCAGGCTTTTTTCAATGGCTAGCGCTTGTGATGTGCTATACATGCTTATCGCTATCGTTGTTTTCATAACTTTTGCGCAAGAGGCCCGTTTTGTCGGGCGAGGCGTGCGCGCCCCTCTCTTAGTTTTTGGCAAAGCTAAGTTGGCATTCCAATGCGCGCGAGCGCTGCAAAACACATGCTCTCATCTTGAAAATATAGCTTCGATATCAATTAATAGAGAATGATTTCAAACAATAATTTATGCTTTGCTACCGACATATTTTGTCAAATAGAAATTTGCAACTGATAAATATCGTGCTTTCCTTCGGTATTATCATACGTTTCGATAATAAGGCTGCACGATATCATTATATATGCATAAGCGAAAATGTCAATTTGAAAACAATTAGGGAATCCTTCAGAAATAATGTTCATAAAGCTTAAGCGCCTATCTCAGATCTTGTTGCGATATGCAGCATTTCTATAGGCAGGCTTTATTGGCGCGCTAAAAAAGGCTCGCTTGCATTCAAGCCAGCCTTGCAGCTAAAAGACTGCTGATAAAGCCGCAAAACAACAACCAGGCAAAGCAAAGCGCGCTCGCGGCCTAATCAAACAGATCAAAGAGCCTCATAATTTCAAGGTACTCTTCGTCATCGGTGCAGGATTTATATGTAGGCGAAACTGAATCAGATACTATTCTAAGCTTATAGCCGGGGTTGCCAGATGCCTGGTGAGAGGCTTGCCTTTGATCAGGGGCCGGATTGCCGAATGCATCCCCGATATCAATGCCAAGCAATTCAGAAAATGACTTGCATAGCGCATTGATGCTGCCTGTGTCACTGCGGTCATATTCAATCAGCGATATATCAACAAGCAAATCAGCAATCTTTTTATGCACCAGCTCAAGCTGGCTGGCGCTGGCTGTGGCAACATGGCTGGCTGGGGCGCTGGCTTGGCTATAGCTTTCATACCTTTGGGCGTCTTCATCATATTCGAACGGGCTAAAGGAAACTGCGGCATGCTCGTATTCGCTGCTTTGCCCGACTGCTCTGGCTAGAAATGCAAATACTGCCATCATTACAGAGTTGCTGCTACCCATATTATTAATGCCTCTCTATACTGCGCCCATCATTGGCATGAGCGCCTTTATAAACGGCATAAAGCTGTAGAGAGCCTCGCTTGGCGGGCATGTAACTAAACCTTGATCCCTTATCTGGATTAGAAGAAGAAGAACAAGCCACATAAACTGTTTGGAGCCTATCGCATTTTCATTCATATCTCATGCCTCCCTCTTGGGCTTCTCATATGCCATATGCGCTATATCATATTCCCCTGCCCTAATTTGCGTGATTGCAAAAGCTAACTTTTATTAGAAAATGTAAATCGCCAGGTTTCTCTCCAAATTGCTTTAATATGCTTTTGTGCAATGTTTATGCGAACATTAGCCTATTTCAGGCAAACTTTGCATTGAAAATTCAGAATTGTGTGCTATAATTGTTCGCAGTTGCTTATATAAGCAATATTATTTTTCATATAAGAAATGCAGTGACCAAGGACAATAGCGCTAATTTGAAAGCCGACAGAGAAGGGCAAAATGCTGAAAAGCCCTGCTTAAAAAGCCGCTTATCCCGCCTTGTGAGCATGCAGCAAAAAAAGCTGCACGGATAGGCTCCGTTATGCCCATTAAGCCCTGCTGAAGGCAGGGAAGTAAGGTGGTTGCGGCGTGTCGCTCTTATAGCGGCGCATTTTTTTTATAAGATATTTAGAAAGGGCAAGAATGTATGGCAGACAGCAAAAGGGTTTCCCAGATAACCCGCATGGAAGATGATTTCTCCAAATGGTACACAGACGTTATTTTAAAAACAGAAATGGTCGATTATGCTCCAGTAAAAGGCTTCATGGTTATCAGGCCATATGCTTATGCAATGTGGGAGCTGATACAAGCGGCTTTCGACAAAGAGTTTAAAGCGACAGGCCACCAGAACATGTATTTCCCGCTGCTTATTCCTGAAAGCTACCTGGCTAAGGAGAAAGAGCATGTTGAAGGCTTCTCTCCCGAAGTTGCCTGGGTAACGATCGGCGGCGGCGAGGAGCTCTCAGAGCGCCTGGCAATAAGGCCTACTTCCGAAACGATTATATGCAGCATGTACGCCAAATGGCTCAACTCCTACCGCGATCTGCCTTTCCTTTATAACCAATGGGCAAACGTTGTCAGGTGGGAAAAAACTACGCGCCCGTTCCTCAGGACTACAGAGTTTCTGTGGCAGGAGGGGCACACTCTGCACGAAACATTTGATGAAGCGCAGGAAGAAACCCTTAAAATACTGGAGATTTACCGCAGGGTTTGTGAAGAGGTGCTTGCTATTCCTGTTATAGTTGGCCAAAAGAGCGAAAAAGAAAAATTCGCCGGAGCGCATGCGACTTATTCGATAGAGGCCCTCATGCATGACGGGCAGGCTCTTCAGAGCGGCACCAGCCACAACCTATCGGATCACTTTGCAAAAGCTTTTGGCATGAAGTTTCTCAACCGCGAAAACCAGGAGCAATATGCATTTTCGACATCCTGGGGAGTTTCAACAAGGCTTATGGGCGGCATAATAATGGTGCATGGCGACAACTCCGGCCTTAAGGCGCCACCAAAGATCGCCCCTATCCAGGCAGTTATATTGCCTATATCCCTTCATAGGGAGGGTGTGAGGCAAGCCGCATTTGGCCTTTATGACATGCTTAAGGACGATTTTCGGGTTAAGGTTGATGACAGCGAGCAAAACACAACAGGCTGGAAGTTTAATGAATACGAAATGAAAGGCGTGCCTATTCGCATTGAGATTGGCCCCAGGGAAATTGAGAACGGCCAATTTGCATATGTGCGCCGAGACACTGGAGAAAAGGCATTAGCGCCAATAAGCGCAATAAAAGAGATCATTGCCAGCACCCTTGATGACATGCAAAACAGGATGCTGGAGAGCGCAAGGGAAGACATGGCAAAGAAAACGAGCGCCGCTTACAGCATGGATGCTTTCAAAGAGGCTCTGGCTGCCAATCCTGGCTTTATAAAGGCAAAGTGGTGCGAAAGCAGAGAATGCGAAGACAATATAAAAGAAATGACAGGAGCAACGCTTCGCAATATGCCTTTTGAAAATGAAGACATAGGATCAGAAACCTGTGTATGCTGCGGGCGCGAAGCAAAGCGCACTGCATACTTTGCAAGAGCTTACTAGCCACAAGAGGGGAGATGACGAAAATGAGCGTATATGACACGCTAAAAGAGCGCGGGTTCATTGAGCAGTGCACCCACGAAGATGAAATTCGCGCCATTCTTGAAAACGAGCAGGCTGCGTTTTATATTGGCTTTGATGCAACGGCAGACAGCCTGCATGTCGGGCACTTTATTCAGATTATGGTAATGAAGCACATGCAAAACGCAGGCCATATTCCTATTGCCCTGCTCGGTGGGGGCACAACTATGGTCGGCGATCCATCAGGGCGCACAGACATGAGAAAAATGCTTACGCCTGAAGATATTGCCCACAATACAAAAAAATTTGAAGCAATGTTTGCAAAGTACATTGATTTCAGCAATGGAAATGCTATTATGGCTAACAATGCCGATTGGCTGCTTGATCTGAACTATATAGATTTTTTAAGGGATATCGGGCCTTACTTCTCTGTAAACCGCATGCTTGCAGCGGACGCATATAAAAGCCGCATGGCAGAAGGGCTTACATTCCTTGAGTTTAATTACATGATCATGCAGGCGTATGATTTCTATGTGCTTCATGAAAAGCACAACTGCAAGATCCAGCTCGGAGGCAGTGACCAGTGGTCCAACATTATTGCAGGCGTAGAGCTCATTCGCAGAAAGAAATCCCAGGATGCTTACGGCATGACATTTACACTGCTTGTAAACTCTGAGGGAAACAAGATGGGCAAAACAGCCTCAGGCGCTGTCTGGCTTGATCCTGAAAAGACATCCCCGTATGAGCTGTACCAATATTGGAGAAACGTTGGCGACAGTGAAGTGGAAAACTGCCTGGCGCTTTTAACCTTCATTCCAATGGAGGAAGTGCGCGAGCTTGGCAGCCTTGAAGGCGAGATGATAAACGCTGCAAAAGAAAGGCTGGCATTTGAAGTTACAAAGCTGGTGCATGGGCAGGAGAGCGCTGAAGCCGCGCAAAAAACAGCCAAAGACATCTTTGGCCTTACAGGCGAATCCTCCGATATGCCTTCAGCAACACTCGATGCCGGCATTATCGGCTCTGATGTGGCCAGCCTGCTTGTTGCCTGTGGGCTTGCGTCAAGCAAGTCTGAGGCAAGGCGCTTAATAGAGCAGGGCGGCATAAGGATAAACTCTGAAAAAGCTGCTGATCCGGCACAAATAGTACAGCCAAAAGATTTCGAGCAGGGATATGCAATACTGCAAAAGGGCAAGCGCGTTTTTATTCGCGCATTGCTTAAGGCTTAGCCTATACAAACGGGGCGCTTTGCTGCTGGCAGCAGAGAATATGCCCTATAAATAATACTAAGGAGATGGAATGGCAAAGCAAAAATTTGAAAGAACAAAGCCTCATGTCAACATTGGCACAATAGGCCATATAGACCACGGCAAGACAACACTGACAGCTGCAATAACAAAGGTGCTTCACGAAAGGCTGGGCACCGGCGAGTATGTGGCATTTGAAAACATCGACAAAGCCCCGGAAGAGAGGGAGCGCGGAATAACCATATCAACAGCGCATGTTGAGTATGAGACAGAAAACCGCCACTACGCGCACGTAGACTGCCCGGGCCACGCTGACTACATCAAGAACATGATCACAGGCGCAGCCCAAATGGACGGAGCCATACTTGTTGTGTCGGCAGACGACGGCCCGATGCCGCAGACAAGGGAGCACATCCTGCTGGCAAGGCAGGTTAACGTGCCATACATCATCGTATTCATCAACAAGGTTGATGCAGTGGACGATGACGAGCTCATAGATCTTGTTGAGATGGAAGTAAGGGAGCTGCTTGACATATACGAGTTCCCGGGCGATGACACCCCGATAATCAAGGGCTCGGCGCTCAAAGCGCTTGAAGACCCGCATGGCGAGTGGGGCGACAAGATAATGGAGCTGATGCAGGCAGCGGACGAGTACATTCCGGAGCCGAAGAGGGAGACGGACAAGCCGTTTCTTATGCCGGTAGAGGATGTGTTCTCAATCACAGGCCGAGGCACAGTGGCCACAGGCAAGGTTGAGAGGGGAACAATCAAGACAGGCGAGGAAGTGGAGATAGTCGGCATACGCGCCCAGACAAGAAAGAGCGTGGTAACCGGAGTTGAGATGTTCCGCAAGATCCTGGACTACGGCGAGGCAGGGGACAATATAGGCGCGCTGCTCAGGGGAATAGACAGGGACGAGATCGAGAGGGGCCAGGTGCTGGCAAAGCCGGGCTCAATAAAGCCGCACACGAAGTACAAAGCGGAAGTGTACGTGCTGACAAAAGAGGAAGGCGGGCGCCACACGCCATTCTTCAACGGCTACAGGCCGCAGTTTTACTTCAGGACAACAGACGTTACAGGGGTAGTGGACCTGGACGAGGGTGTTGAGATGGTGATGCCGGGCGACAATGTGTCGCTGTCAGTTGAGCTAATCACGCCGATAGCCATCGAAAAAGAGCTTCGCTTTGCCATCAGGGAAGGCGGAAGGACGGTTGGCGCCGGCGTTGTCACTGAGGTTGTTGAGTAGAAGCCCAGCTTAGCCAATAGATACAAAAGGCTCAGAGCAATCCAATGCTATTCTGTTAAGCCAAACAAAAAGAAGCAGAGCATTGATGGCTCTTGCGCTAAATAGTGCAAACCGCCGATTAGAACAGGCAAAATGCCATTTGCCTGTTCTTTTTTCATTTAAAGCAAAAATAGCGCTTAGAGCGCAATTCCATCTGCAGGCAGCTGCACTCGACGCACGATCGGGCGCTTCAGGACACCCCATCCACAACAGGCAAACAAACCTTCATGTGTAGGCCTTCAAAAGCAACTGCACGAACCCGGAGTTCGAAAATGGGCGTTGCTGGCGTTTTGTGGCGCATTCAACGCTCTGGGCAAAGGCCCTCATGCAGACAGCCCGCCCGCGCTTGGGCTGGCGCAGTGCGACAGGCTCTTTGAGCTGGAGGGCATGAGCGTTGAATCATGCCATAGGCTCTGCAAGCGCTTTTTTATTATGAACGAAGCAATGCAGCTCTAATGGTTTCCCATTTTGGCCGCTTACAATGGAAAGAATATAAAACCTTAATGGCTGTGGTTTGGCAATATCTGCAAAGTGCTATTTGATAGGGGATAACAGCAGCGCTGTCTCGAATTAATACTTATATAAGGCACTTCATAGGAGAAAAGAGATGGCAGAGCATAAAACAGTAATACTCAACAAAGCATACCTGCAAGCCGGCATTAAAAATATCCAGAGCCATATCGAGCGAAACAGCCAAGCTTACACAAATTCAGGGATAATGCCTTCGCGCAGCGAAATGAACGTCCACTTCAAAGCGCCTGAGTCAAGCTACAGTGAATACATTAGCCAATTGCTCGATAAGGGCGAGCTCTCAAAATACGGCCTGAAAAGAACATCATACATTATGGATGAGTTCGTGATGGACGTTAACAGCCTTTACTTTGAAGAAAGAGGCGGGTATGGCTATGCCAAGCGCTTTTATGAGGAAGGGTATAAATACGCCATTAAAGAGGCAGGCGATGAGAAATGGATTATATCAGCCGTTATGCACGCGGATGAAATCCATAAAAACCTTAGCATTGAGCTTGGCAAGTCGGTATTTCACTACCACATGCATGTTGCATACATACCAGCTGTTTATTCTGAAATAAAATACCCGATTAACTATAAGGATCAATCGCTTGCCGGCCAGGTTAAAGAGAGCGCTTATAGAATAAGCCATTCCCAAAAATGGCCCAGCAGATATGAGACGCTTGAAAATGGCGCCAGGGAAAAGATCTCAGAATACGCAAGGCTGCAGGATCGCTACTTTGAGCACATGAGCGGGGCTGGTTTTGAAGGCTTTGAAAGGGGGGAGAGGGGATCAAGCCAAAAGCATTTGTCAACGCTTGAATTTAAAACGATGAAAGAGAGGGAGCTGCTAAACAGCCTTGAATTGAAAAGAGAAGAGCTAACCAGGAGTGTCGCGAAAATTGAAAAGGATTTATACCATGCACAAAGCATTCTGGAGAGCGTAGAGCATGCTGAGGCGTCGCTGTCAGAGCTTAAAAGCTTTGGCAAGCAGAATATTTTCGGAAACATTGTCATATCGCCCGAAGACTGGAACAAGGCGCAAGAAATCCTCATGAGCTCAAGCGCTCTTGAGCTTGCTGCCGATTCTCTTGCCGAGAAGCTTGCAGAGACCACCCGGCAAAGGGATGAGCTGAGCCATGAGATCGGCTTGCTCAGCAAAGAGCATGAAAAGCTTCGCGAGGAAACACTAGGCTACCGCCAGGCCGCCTCACATGACAGCCAGGAAATAGGCAGGGCAATAGACAAAATTCTTGAGCAAGCCGAACAAAGGCGTGAAGATCGCCAGCGCAGCCTGAACAAAGGCGAACACGAAAGAACCAGGTAAAAATATTGGCTATCTGCGGGTGGCAATATGCACATCGGCCAAATACTATATACAAAAAAGTAGAAAGGCCGAAAAAAAATGCCAAACTTGCTATCTTACCTTAGTGTATACAAAAACGCTCCTCTTGCAGAATACCCTTTTGGAGAGGCTGATGCGCTGGTCTTTGCTGCAGCGGCATATATCCCGTTTGGCGGCATTGTTGGCGAAAGCTTCTCGTTTAATGCCCCACTTGGCGAAGCGTTTGAAAAAGCGTCCAGGATTGCCAGCATCAGCAGGAATGCAAGATCGCTATGCATTGCCCTCTCAGAGTCAAGCCGATATAGCGGTTGCCTGCTTGGAGCGTACCTTGAAAGGGTTTCAGATGAAGCTATTGAGCAATTTGCCGCTGTTTCAGCCCTTTTGCCTGATGGCAGGGTTATTGCAGCATTTCGCGGAACTGAGCCAACGCTCAGAGGCTGGCAGGAAGATTTCAATATGGGCTTCATGCATGAGATACCCTCCCAGGCCCAGGCAGTAAAGTATCTTGGCAGCCTTGCAGAAATTGCGCCCGGCAGCATTATCCCCCTTGGGCACTCCAAGGGCGGGAACTTGGCAGTATATGCTGCAAGCTTTTGCAGCAGCGAAGCAAAGGGCAGGCTCAGCGCTATTTACAGCTTTGATGGCCCTGGCTTTCTTGATGAGACAATTAATGATCCGAATTACATAGCCATATCAAAAAAAATACTCACATATATACCCCAGTCATCAGTAATAGGGCTGCTGCTTGGGCATAAAGAGTATTTTATTATTGTGAAAAGCGATTCCGGGGCATTGTTTGCCCATGATGTCTTTACATGGCAGATAACAGGCTCCCAAATATCGAGGCTGTCGCAAGTGAACGAAAGCAGCGCCTTTTTGAATATGGCGCTTAAGCGCTGGATTTCTGAAATGGGCTACCAACAGCGCCAGCAAATGGTGGGGACCCTGTTTGGGCTGCTTGAAAAAGCTTCAGTGCATACAGCTGCAGATTTTGCTGGCGGGTGGCCATTTAACATGCTGCCTTTATACAGCGCTGAAAAAGGCATCGATCCGAAAGTGCTGCACCTGGCTACAGAAATACTGCATATGCTGCGCAAAAACAGCACATGAGCAAAGCGCAGTCCGCCTGGCCTAAGCTTGTCGGGGCCAGGCGGCTGCTTGCTGCGCAAAAGGGCGATCATGCGTGCCGCTTTGCGCTTATCAGCCCGGCTTGGCATAGCCAGGCTGCATATTGGCTAGCTGCCCTGCATTGCGGCATCGCTATAGAATAAATGGTAGGCAAAAGCATCGAGCAGCGCTTTGAACGATGCGTCGATAATGTCTGTTGAAACGCCAACAGTTGAATATGCCTTCTTGGTTATATTGTCTGAGCTTTGCATAGCAACCCTGACCTTTGCCCCTGTGGCTGCTTTGGGGTCAATAACCCGAACCCTGTAGTCTGTTAGCGACAGGCTGTTTAAGGCCGGGTAAAAAGATTCAAGCGCCCGGCGCAGTGCCATGTCAAGGGCATTAACAGGCCCGTTTCCTTCAGCAGCTGCAATTTCAGCGCTATTGCCAACCCGGACTTTAACAATAGCGCTTGCTATATTGCTTTTTGATCCGATGCTCTTCTCCCCCATGACTCTATACAGCTCAACTTCATACGGCAAGCTGAAAAGGCCGAATGTTTGGAGCACAAGCAGCTCAAGTGAGGCTTGTGCCCCTTCATACTGGTAGCCGCCATATTCCTTTTTCTTTAAAGTTTCTAAAAATAAGGCCACCCTCTCATCATCCTTTTCGACATGCCCAAGATGCCTTGAAAGAACCTCCAGGACTGCGCCCCTGCCTGATACTTCGCTTAAGAGCACCTTGGTTTTATTGCCAACCGCCAGGGGATCTATGTGCTCATATGCATGCTCAAGCTTTTGCATGCCATCAATGTGCATGCCTCCCTTATGGGCAAAAGCGTTCACTCCAACAAAAGGCATGCTTTCCGGCAAAGGCAATTCTGATGCTGTGGCTATTGCATGCGCAGTGATCGTAAGCTTTTGCAGATCAATATGATCCCCCAGCAGCCCGAATTCGTCAGCCAGGACTGGCAGCACGACAGCAAGGCTTGCGTTTCCGCACCTTTCCCCGTAGCCGTTAAATGTCCCCTGCACATGAGTGCACCCGGCTTGCACCGCTGCTATGCTATTGGCTACAGCCATGCCCCTGTCATCATGGCAGTGTATGCCAATCTTCCCCGGATGCGCATTGCATGCATCCTTGGACGCTTCATAAACAAAGCTTGGCAGCGAAGCCCCATTTGTATCGCACAAAACCGCCATATCGCAGCCTGCGCTGAGAGCAGCGCTGAGAGTGTGCATTGCATAAAGCCTGTCTTCCTTGTATGCATCGAAAAAGTGCTCTGCATCATAATAAACAGCCATGCCTTTTGATTTAAGGAATTCGACAGTCGAGTACACCATATCAAGGTTTTCCTGGCCGCTTGCCTTCAAGATCGCCTCAGCCTGCACCTGAGATGACTTGCCAACAATTACAGCCACTTGGGCATGTGAGCCCAGCAAAGCTTGAATGTTCTCATCCTCTGACGGTTTTATCCCCTTTTTGGCTGTCTGCCCAAAAGCGGCAACCCTCGCATGCTTAAGGCGGGTTTCGCTTAGGAGCCTGAAGAGCTCTTTGTCTCTGGGGTTGGAATATGGATTGCCGCACTCAATAATGTCTATGCCAAAACTGTCGAGCAATGATATAATTTCCAGCTTGTCAGCTGTGCTGAATGATATGCTAAATGACTGCGCTCCATCCCTAAGTGTGGTATCTAATGTTTCTACAGGCATTTTGCCTCCATATCCTAATTATTTGACATCATGCTTCGCAGTTCGGCTTTTTTTATCTTGCCGCTGATCGTCTTCGGAAGCTCCTCAAGGAATTCGACCCGCCTGGGGTACTTATAAGGCGCGGTATGCGTTTTTACATAGTTTTGAATTTCAGCCTTGAGGTTTTCGCTGGCTTCGTTTCCTTTGGCAAGGACGATAACAGCAGTGACCAAGTGGCCGCGAAGCTCGTCAGGAAGCCCGATAACCGCGCACTCCAGCACAAATGGCATTTCCATGATCACGCTTTCCACCTCGAATGGGCTGATTCTGTAGCCTGAAGACTTAATGAGATCGTCAGTGCGCCCTACAAAGCAGTAGTATCCGTCCTCATCTTTCCATGCAGTGTCGCCGGTATGGTACAAGCCATCATGCATGCATGCCTTTGTAGCCGCCTCATCGCCGACATATCCCAAAAACAGGCCATATGGCTTGCCTAGCGATATATCAATAACAATTTCGCCTGTTTCGCCGGGGGCGACGTCTTTGCCTTCGCTGTCAACAAGCCTTAGGCGGTACTGAGGGTTAGGCCTGCCCATAAAACCGGGTTTTGGCACATCGCCAACCATGTTGGCAAGGCTTAGTGTTGTCTCTGTTTGCCCGAAGCCTTCCATTATCGACAGCCCTGTGTATTCTTTGAATTTATTGAACACTTCAGGGTTTAGCGCCTCTCCGGCAGTGCATGCGTACTCAAGGCTGCTAAGATCGTATGCCGCCAGATCTTCTTTGATAAAAAACCTGTACATTGTTGGCGGGGCGCAGAAGGTTGTTATCTTGTATTTCGCAATAAGGCTGAGTATTGTCGGCGCGTCAAAGCGATCAAAGTCATATGTGAAAACGGCGGATTCGCTCAGCCATTGGCCGTACAGCTTGCCCCATACTGACTTGCCCCACCCTGTGTCTGATATCGTAAAGTGAAGGCCATTCGGGTTAGTGTTGTGCCAATGCCTTCCGGTAAAAATATGGCCAAGCGAATAGGTATGGGCATGGCTGGCGAGGCGGGGGTAGCCTGTTGTCCCTGAAGTAAAGTACATTAGCATTGGCTCGTCTTTATGGGTTGCAGCCTGGCCTGTTGGCCTTGGAAAGCTTGCGCTGAATTGCTGCACTTCCCCAAAATAGTCATGCCAGCCTTCTTTTTTGGCTCCGACGAGCACCTTTATGGCCACACTCGGCGAATCTTTAAAGGCCTTTTCGCATTCGCTGCTTACGATGCCATCAGAGGTGCACACTACTGCTTTAATATTGGCTTTGCCGAAGCGGTATGCTATATCATGCTCAAGCAGCTGGTTTGTTGCAGGGACAGCAACAGCGCCTATTCTGTGCAGCGCTACAATGCAGTGCCAGAATGTATAGTGCCTCTTTAGTATCAGCATGACTGTATCGCCTTTTTTTATCCCAAGCGAGCAAAAATAATTTGCAGTGCGCATAGACTCATCCCGAATGTCAGCAAAGCTGAGCATCTTTTCCTCAGACAAGTCGCCGCTAACCCAAGCCATGGCAAGCTTGCCGGGATCTTTTGCTGCAATTTGATCAACGCAGTCATATGCGAAATTGTAGCCATCTTCGGCATTGAAGCCCAAATAGCTGAGCTTGCCTGTTTCATCGTATTCTTCTATTGCGAATTTTTTATAAAGCAAATCCATTCTTTGTTACCTCTCTTGGCTTTCGCTTTGATCGCGCTTCATCACTATTGCCAGAAATGTGCAGTCAGCGCCGCCAGTGGCAACCATGCCATGGCCGCGCGCAGAGTCATAGTAAATGCAGTCGCCGGCGTAAAGCGTTTCAATCTTGCCTTCAAGGCTGACTTTGAGCGATCCGGACAGAATGTAGTCCATTTCCTGCCCTTCATGGTATGAGAGGGCAATGCTGGCTTGCTGCTCCTCTTCGCTGTATGGCGCGGTAACGATAAAAGGCTCAGCGATTTTGTTGCGGAATGTATAGGCTATGTGCTTATACACAAGCCCGCTTCTCCTTTTGACGTCAAGGCCCATTCCAGCCCTCACTATTGAATAGAACGAAAGCTTTGGGCTCTCTCCGGTTACGAGCTCCATCAAGTCGATTCCAAAGCGCTCAGCGCATAAATACAGGAAAGTAAACGAAAAGTCTGTTTGCCCTGTTTCCGCCAGGCTGTAGAACTCCTCGCTGGTTCCTGTCGCCTCTGCCATTTGGCCAATGCTCAGTTCATAAAGCTCCCTTAAGCCTCTAAGCCGCTCAGCGACCTTCTCAACGCTATAATCCATAAAAACTCCTTTCAATACGCCGCGAAGAGCATATAAAACACAAAAACCGCCTCATAATGAGGCGGCATATTTACCGCGGTACCACTCATCTTGCCGGCTTTGCACCAGCCACTCAGCCGTATCTATCAATACGCGCCCATATAACGGTGGGGTTCCGCTGCCGCTTACTTAATTTTCAGCACAGTGCTCAGAAGGGATATTTATAGCCAAGCTTCATTGCTGCCTTTGCACCAGCCGGCAGCTCTCTAAAATGTGCTATAGCTGTTTTTTGTCTTCATCGACGCATTTAAGCGAGTATAACCCTATAGCCCCTGTGCTGTCAATACCTTTTTGCAGGAAAAAGCCCATTTGTTCATGCAATTTTTTTTGGGCTTTAAATTGTCCATTCTTCATGCACTATAGCCACAAGGTACAGATCTCCCTCATACGGGCTGAAAACAATGCGAAGCGATGCCCATTCGAATTCGCCGTACTGCTCGCCTTCGGGGAAATGAAACTCAACAAACTCAGCTCCATTGCCAAACACGAAAAGGTTATCCTGCACTGTGCTTCGAATTATCCTGCCTATAGAAATCTGTGGCGCATGCCTGAAATCATGGCTCATTATAAAGCGATCGAAATATTCTTCAAATGTATATTCTATGGGCAAGCCTGATCCGTCAAATTGGCCCCAAACCCGCACGCTCTCATCATAGCCTATTGCTTTGACATCGCCAATGCCAAGGCGCACAGCATCCTCCTGCACATAGCCATACGGCACAAATGCCAGTCCCTGAGTGGGGTGAACGGATCCTCCGAGTGCGCCCCAATCTCCGGTTGCCAGAATTTCCAGCGTTTCAGAAGCCAGCTCAAGCAAATATTCTTCCGAAACAGTGAGCTCGGTGCCATCAATGCCTGTAACCAAAGGCTCGGCCGTCTTATCGCTCTGAGTTTTTTCCGCAGCGTTCTCGCTCTCGCTGCCTTTGCTGCCCCCGGTTTCTGTATTGCCGGTGTTACCCGCATTGCCTGTGCAAGACGCAGCCAGCAATGCAGCCATCAGCAGCATTATTGCCAATTTTGCCTTTTTCATTATATTCTCCCTCTTGCTCTGTTTTCAGAGCTGCCATATTCACCATTATATAACATTGGCAGGCAGGCTTGCTATAGGCTGCAGCCGGCAATGCCATTTAGGCGCAATAGCGATTTATAAGCCCTATGGTATAATCATTTGGGAGGGCAAGCATATGCAAGAAGATTTCTCTGAAGCCTGGGAACGCCTGATGAAAAAGCAAAAGGAGTTTATGATAGCAGCCAAAGACTATCGCGAAAGCTCTACATTGCGCGACCAAAAAAGGGACATTATGATATCTCTGGACGACAGCCTCGGGGCAATGTCAACTATCCGCCTTATCAAGGACGGCTATATTTCAATAGACGAGCAGCCAAGCGTATGGTACCGCCTGATAGCCCTGGTATTTGAAACCGATCCCTCTATAGCCTCATGGATTGTGGAAGTGCTTTCAGCCCTTCCGGAAGGGCAGAAAGCAGAGCTGAGGCAGGATGCCTTCAGGCTTGTGAGCTATTACTCGGATTCAACCCAAAATGAGCTGGGAATGCTTATCTCGCTTAAGCTTCTTATCAGCATCGGCTGTGAAGAAGAGGAAATAAATGAATATTTGGCTAAGTATGCTGCATTGCTTAATCTCTAGATATGAAGCTGCCAGCTCGATAGCGTGCGACAAATTAACCAAGATTAATACAATATTTGCTATCAATATTGGCTCTAATATTGTAAAATCGTGTCATAAATATGAATTCAATATCGTCGCCCAATTGGAAATATGTCGATTGCCCAACTATGTGTTGACGCAATAACTACGAAAATTCGCCCAGTTGCTCCACGTTATCGCTTTTTGCGCAATTTACACTGCATTTTTCCAGCAATCTGCAATTAAACGCGCCTTAACTTGACAATTTAAGCCCTTCATTCCTCGGTAGCTCTAAATTCTGCATGTATCTACATAAAACTGCTTATAATGATAGCCAACTGATATTTTTACGAAACTTTAATAAAACAAAGCGAAGTGTATGCAAGCCGCTTGTTTTAAAGCTAAGCATGATTCATAAGATTTGGCTCGCTCTGAGCAAAATTGCAGCTTAAGAATCCAAAAAAAAGCCAAAAACGCTTTCATTTCGTGCATTTGTACTAATCAATAGCCCAAAATTACAGTAAATGGAATAAGTAAGCGGCAATCAGCATAATTAATACGCCCTCACCATAACTGATTGCGCAAATTATTCCTTACTGTATATCAATATTTGTTCAAATTGGGCATTCTTTTAAAAACAATCAGGATATTGCGGCATCAGCATATTATTCGAATAATTTTGGAATAATAGAAAGGATTTACTTGATCTATGATGGCGGCAAGTGGTATCATGTGATTACCAAATGGGAGCAGGTGGAAATAGATCCATGGGTTCCAATTTATATAGACACACTTTAGACGATAAAGCACGGCTTATGGTGCCAATATCATTTCGATCAATGGTTGGAGACTCAATTGCTCTCACCAAAGGCATCAGGGAAAAATGCCTCTTTTTGTTCTCAATATCTGAATGGGAGAAGATAAAAGAGTCTATAAAGTCATCAGCGAAGCTAACAGACCCCAATGCCAGGCGCTTCGAGCGGCATCTTGTAGGCAGCTCTTTTGAAGGAACCCTGGACAAGCAGGGAAGGATAGTGCTGCCAAACGAGCTTCGCGAGTATGCGAATATAACTAAGGATGTAGTGATAACAGCATTGACATCAAGAATAGAAATCTGGGATTCAGCCAGCTGGGATGAAGAAATGAGCTTCTTTGATCCTGATGCAGGCGTGACGATTGACATATGATTCTTAGCCATGAGAGCGTGCTGCTAAGCGAAACAATAGAAATGCTCGCAATTAAGGAAAGCGGCGCCTACCTCGACATGACCGTTGGCGGCTTTGGCCACGGCAGAGAGATCTGCTCAAGGCTGTCAAAAGACGGAGTGTATATAGGCCTTGATCTTGACTCCGAAGCAATACAGCGCGCAAGAGAAGAGCTGGAGGGCTTTGAGTGCCGCTATGTTATAGAGCAGTCCCATTACAAGCGCTTTGCGGAAATCCTCGCCTGGAACGGCATCAATAAACTAGATGGCGCGACGATGGATCTAGGGGTGTCTTCCTTTCAGCTTGATGACAGCAGGCGAGGCTTTTCCTTTTTAAGGCAGTCGCCACTTGACATGCGCATGGACCAATCATCGCCCTTATGCGCAAGCGATGTGGTAAACAGCTATACACAAGAGAAGCTGGCAAGCATTATTTCTGAATATGGCGAGGAGCGCTTTGCAGGCCGTGTCGCGGGAGCGATAGCAAAAAGCAGGGCAGTTGCGCCAATACAGACAACCACTGAGCTTGCCGAGATAATCCAAAAGGCAATACCGAAAAAATTCCATGTAAAAGGCCGCCACCCGGCTACAAAAACATTTATGGCCATAAGAATAGAAGTGAATGATGAGCTCAGGCCAATAAACTCCACTGTCCTTGAGGCTATTGACTGGCTGGCCCCGCAAGGAAGGCTTGCGGCGATATCCTTTCATTCACTGGAGGACAGGCAGGTCAAGGCAGCCATAGCTGAGAAAGCCAAAGGCTGCATATGCCCGAAAGAGTTTCCCATATGCACATGCAACCAAAAGCCACAAGCAAAGACACTGACGAAAAAGCCCATCGTGCCTTCAGAGGAAGAGACGAACAGAAATCCGCGCTCCCGAAGCGCCAAGCTGCGGGTGTGCGAGAAACTATGAAGCATATAGCATTTGTGCTTTTCATAAATTTAGGAGGTAAGGCATGCGAGCCATTAACCAAGCAGTCGGCACCAAATTTCAAACTAAGGCCAAATTGCCCCCATTGATATCAAGCACTGGCATTGCAATAATTGCATGCCTGTTTTTGGCGCTGTCTGCTGGCTTGGTAGTACAGAGAAACGCCATTAACAACCTTGATTCAAGAATACTCGGCCTTGAGGGCCAAATTGGCGATATAAGAAGGAAAAACGACGATTTAAAAGGCGCCTTAATGAAGGCAGGGGATCTCGAAGCGGCAGAAATTTATGCCCTCTCCCAGGGCATGTCGAAAGCGACAGCGTCTGATAGGGTTGCAGTGCCGTTTGAGCTGCCGTTTGTTGAAGCAGAAACTGATGAGCCATCAGGCCATGGCAGCTTTCTTGAGAGCCTGCGCAGCTTTCTGAGGCGGTTTTAAACCGGAATCGATCCGGATAGGAGCGCAATGTTAACAAAGTTTCGCCAAATGTCAGTAAAGCGAATTGTTGCAGCCTTTGTCCTAATAATGTTCTTCTTTTCAATACTGGCAGTGAGGCTTGTGTACGTTCAGGTGTTCTCAGCTTCAGACCTGTCAGTAAAGCAGGAAGAGCTGATGACAAAGAAGATCAGCCTCACGGCAACAAGAGGCGACATACTGGATCGCAATAAGAACATTTTAGCCAGTGATGCTTCCTGCTCTATGATAAGCGTGTACCCTAACGACATTGTTTCGGGAAATGATGCAAACGTTTCTACATACCTTGCCAGCGAGCTTGGGATATCTTACGATTCTGTATACAATAAAGTCTCTAACAAAAAAATGAATAACCTTGTTATAAAAAGAGGGGTAGACAACGCAACGGCGCTGAGAATCCGCCAAGCCCACATCCCCGGAGTTGTAATAACAGAAGACAAAAAGCGCTACTACACCGACTCTTCTTCAGCCCAGTTTATCCTTGGCTTTGTCGGAGTCGAGCATACGGGAAGGTACGGCATTGAGGCAATATACGAAAGCGCGCTAAGGGGAACAGACGGCTCCCAAACATTTTTGACTGACTCTACCGGCCGCAAGATCGAGTCCGGCCAGTCCAGCCAGCCCAAAAGAGTTGAGAGCATACCGGGCGATTCGCTGATTTTAAGCATAGACCGCAACATACAGTACTTCACTGAGAAAGCAGTTTACGAAGCCTGGCTGAGAAACGGGCCCAAGCGGGTGATCGCTATAGTGAGCGATCCCAATACAGGCGAGCTGCTTGCTATGGCGGCATACCCGGCTTTTGATCTCGAGAGCGCATGGGATCTGGACAGCGACTTTCAAAAGTCTTTCAGCAGCGAGCTTGACGGAATGAGCCTGTCAGAACAGCAGCTTCAAATGTGGAAAAACCCGTTCACGTCGCTTTTATATGAGCCGGGCTCTACATTTAAAATGTTCACAGTGTCTTCAGCGCTTGAAGCCGGCTCAGTTAACATGAACTCTTCGTTTTACTGCCCCGGCTCATATAGAGTGGACTCAATTACATATAAATGCCATATATTCCCCAGAGGGCATGGCTCAGAGAGGCTTACTGACACGGTTGTAAACTCATGCAACCCGGCAATGATCCAGATAGCGACGAGGATGGGGCCGGAGACTTTTTATAAGTACATAAAGGATTATGGCTTTGGCTCAAAGACTGGCGTTTCGCTGGACGGGGAGGAAGTTGGCATACTCTATGAGCGCACCAAGCCGGTAGATTTTGTGACTCTGGGGTTCGGGCAGGGCATAGCCGTTACCCCAATCCAGATGATAATGGCCGCCAATGCAGTAATAAACGGCGGCAAGCTTTACGAGCCGATACTCGTTGATACAATAGTAAACTCCGGCACAAAGCAGGCTGTCGAAAAGAACAAGCCCACTGTTGCCAAGCAGGTAATAAGCGCTTCAACCTCAGAGCAAATGCGCGAGATCCTCTATCAGGCAGCAAGCAATTCAAGCGGCATGGCTCCGTACAACAAGGAGAAGGGCCTGAAAATAGGCGGGAAAACAGGCACGGCCCAAAAGGTCATAAACGGAGCATACTCGCATAGCGCTGTTGTAGCCAACTTTTACGGATTTGCGCCGTATGATGATCCAAAGTATTCTGTCCTGGTCCTCGTAGACGAGCCAACCGGCTCATATACAATGGGCTCCACAGCCGCAGCGCCTATTGCGGGCCAGATACTGGAGAGCATTTTGGCCGCACAGGGCGGCAATGGCGAAACAAAGCCAGCCGCAGCTGTGTCTGCATTGGTGCCTGATCTTAGGGGAAAGCCGACAGAGCAGGCTGTAGCAATACTTGATGCTATGGATATTCCATACGAATTCAGCGGCGGCGCAGCAGATGCCTATAGCATTGTGATGAGCCAGACTAATATAAATGAGCCATATTCTGAGGGAATGGTTATTTATATGAGTGTTTCAGATTCGGTTGGAAATTCAGTCGGATTGCCAAGCCTTAGAGGCATGACAGTATCACAGGCAAATGCTGTTTTAACGTCAATTGGCCTTCAGCTAAAGGCAGAAGGCGGCGGAATAGCGGTTTCGCAGTCGGATCCGGCCGGCACGGTCCTTGAAAAAGGCTCGGTAGTTACGGTCGTATTCAATTATGTCGAGTAGCAGGCGAAAGCGCCTTGTGTGATATAATAAGCCCAGTAAAGTATAGGCTACAAAAAATAAGGCAGGGTTTATGAAAGCAAAGCACGCACAAGAAATTGCCGATGCCATAGGCGGCACAATAGTTAAGGGAAGCCCGGAAACGGCAGCGCACAGTGTTTGCGTTGACTCAAGGAGCGCTGAAGCCGGCAGCATTTTTTTCGCCCTGAAAGGCGAATTTACCGACGGGCATCTGTATATCAGCAATGCATATGAAGCAGGTTCAGCGATCGCAATAGTGCAAAGGCCTGATGAGAGCTCTGAAATATGCCAAATACAGGTGCCGGACACATACAAAGCGCTTCAGGATCTGGCAAGAGCGCATTACAGGCAATTTAGCATACCGGCAATCGCTGTTACAGGCTCAAGCGGCAAAACAACAACCAAGGATCTGCTGGCATCGCTGCTTAGCCAAAAGTATATAACGATGAAAACGCCTGGCAACCTCAATTCCCAAACGGGAGTGCCGCTGTCAATATTTCAGATGGAAAGCAGCGACGAAATAGCAGTATTCGAAGTCAGCATGTCCAATACAGGGGAAATACTGCCTAACGTTGAAATACTGCGACCTGATACAGTGATAATAACTAATATTGGCGTAGCGCACATAGAATTCCTTGGAACAAGGGAGAATATATTTAAGGCAAAGAAGGAATCTCTTGCGTACCTGGAGCCTGAAGGCCTGGCTATAGTCAACGGCGAGGATGATTTCCTGGGAAATATGTCGCTTGAGGCCGGAAAACTGTGCAAAGTCGGCATAGACAGCGGCGATTTTACAGCTTATGAAATACGAATGGGGCCGCAAGGATCAGAATTCAGCATAAATATAGGCGGAAAAGAAGAGCGGTTTTGCTTCGGCCTTGCAGGCAGGCATTTCATAATCGACTGCCTGCTGGCAATAAGGGCAGCGCTTCATTACGGCCTGAGCGCTGATCAGATAAGGGCCGGCCTTGACAGCTTTGAGCCGTCAGACAAGCGAATGCAGTCAGAGCAGATCGCAGGCATTTGCCTGATAAACGATACTTACAATGCGAACCCTGCATCTATGAAAGCTTCGATAGACTCCCTGATGCTTACGGCAGGCGGGAGCATATCGGTTGCAGTGCTGGGGGATATGTATGAGCTGGGCAAAGATCAATATGAAATGACAAAGGAAGTGGGAGCCTATTGCGCAAATGCAGGCCTTGCCGTTTTAATAGCCGCAGGCGAGAGCGCAGGCGCCTTTATCGAAGGCTACCGGAATGCGGGAGGCAAAGGCGCAGCGTATTCTTTAGACAGCTATGCTGAAATTGCCGAGAAGGCTGTAGGCGCGGCAAGCGGCGGTGGAGCAATCCTGTTTAAGGCTTCGAGGGGAATGGGGTTTGAAGAGATCTATAATATAGCTTCAGAAAGGCTGCACAATGAATAAAGCAATTTTAACTACGCTTTTTTCCTTTACTTTCGTAGTTGCAGGCATACCGCCTGCAATTGAGGTATTGAGCAAGCTCAAGGTTGGCCAGCCAATCAGGCTGCTGGGCCCGTCAACGCACCTGGACAAAGCGGGAACGCCTACAATGGGGGGCATAGTGCTAATTCTGGCAATCAGCATTTCCTGCCTTATCTCCTCAAAAGGCGCTGACTCAAGCCTTTTGTTCGCAGTGCTGGTAACCGCTGTGTTTGGCCTTATAGGGTTTTTAGATGATTATGTGAAAATTGTCCAAAAATCCGCCATACCAAACTCAAGGGGCGTTACAGCCTCATCGCTTGGCATGACAGCGCCGCACAAGCTTGTGCTGCAAGTTGCAGTAGCCCTGGCGCTTGCTGTTTTTGCAGCATACCACCCGGATATCGGCAAGGCAATCGCAATTCCCTTTCTAAACATTCACTTTGACCTTGGGCCGCTATTCATACCGTTTACGATCATCGTTGTTGTTGCTGTTGTAAATGCAGTTAACTTCACTGACGGCCTTGACGGGCTCGCAAGCGGGGTGACGCTTATAGTGTTTATGTTCTTCCTGCTGTACGCCCTCTCAGACGGCAAGCCTTCAATGGGAACTTTTGGGGCGTCAGTTATCGGCGCATGCATGGGGTTTTTAGTCTACAACTTTAACCCGGCAAAGATAATTATGGGCGATACCGGATCAATGGCTCTTGGGGGCGCAGTTTCGGCAATATCTATCTTGACAAGAACAGAGCTTTTTATCCTAATCGCTGGCATGCTATATGCAATAGAGCTGCTAAGCGTCGCTATACAGGTTAGCTATTTTAAAATAAGCGGTGGAAAAAGAGTTTTTAAGATGGCGCCTATTCACCACCATTTCGAGATACTGGGATGGAAGGAAACGAGAATAGTCATCGTCTTTTGGATTTTTACAGCTGTATGCGTACTTATATCTATGCTGTCAATAAATATTAATTTTTAGGTGAAGATCTATGCTTAATTATTCCAACTACCTTGTGCTGGGGGCGGCGCGCAGCGGAATCGCTGTAGCAAAGCTGCTCTCGGAGCGCAATAAGTCCGTGAGGGTATTCGACCTCAAACCGCTAAGCGAGCTGCAAAAGGACGGCTTTGGCGTTGAAACGCTTGAGAGCATGCCGGGCGTTGAGTGCTGCTTTGGGCAAAACCCCGAAGAAGCCGATATTAGGGCTGCTGATCTTATCATAGCAAGCCCCGGAATACCGCCAAGCATTCCGCCGTTCGTATACGCCCGGTCTATCGGAAAGGGCGTTGTATCGGAAATAGAGCTTGCATGCAGCATCTTTAAAGGCAAATACATAGCAGTAACGGGCACAAACGGCAAGACAACAACAACCTCGCTGCTGGCTCTGCTGCTTGTAAGCGCCGGGTTTGAATCCTATGCCGCCGGCAATATCGGCGATGCGTTTATCAATTATGCCGATTATCCTGACAGCTGCATTCTCTCGCTTGAAATAAGCAGCTTTCAGCTTGATGAAACGAGCAACTTTGAGCCTGACGCAGCAATAATCACAAACATTACGCCTGACCACCTTGATCGCCACATCACTATGGAAAACTACATAAACGCAAAAGCAAAGTCTTACAGAAACATGAAGCCGGGCGGCTTGCTGATTGCAAACATGGATGATGGCAATGTTGCCCTTGCCCTGCAAGGCGCAGAGTGCGAAATTGCCTATTTTTCAACCAAACAGCAGCAAGGCGCAAGCGCCTGGATGCAGGGCGGCGAAATATGGCTGATGCACAAAGGGCAGAAAGCCTTTCTCGCGCACGAGGGCGAGCTGAAGATCATTGGCCGGCACAACTGCGCCAACGCTATGTGCGCGGCTCTGGCAGCGCTGCATATGGGCGCAAGCCTGGAATCTGTAAGGCAGGGCCTGCTGGCATTTGAGCCAGTCGAGCACAGGCTGGAGTTTGTGCTCGAGGCTGCAGGGGTCAAATACATAAACGATTCAAAAGGCACGAATACAGATGCAACCATTATCGCGCTTGCCTCAGTCAATGCCCCGCTCATACCTATTTTGGGCGGCTACGACAAGCACAGCGAGTTTGATGAGCTTGCACCGCTGCTTAAAGAAAAAACGCGCCATGCTGTTGTTCTTGGAGAGACAAAAGAAAAGTTTGCCGCATTGCTCTCATCAGAGGGCATACCATTTACAATTGCAGAAACTTTTGAAGATGCAGTGCTGCTCTCAAGCCAGTTAGCCCAGCCGGGAGACACTGTGCTGCTCTCGCCGGCGTGCGCAAGCTGGGATATGTTCGACAATTATGAGACGAGAGGCAGATTATTTAAGCAAATAGTGCATAATCTATAAAAGAGTTTGCGCGAGCGAATTTTAGCAAAGGGGGGAACGATGCTATGAGGCCCAAAACGGCAAAGATCGAGCTAAGAAGAAGGCAGCCAATTGCCGCAGAGCCCAGCCTGCTGAGCGAAGCAATGCAGATTGTCAGGGAAATGCCGCAGCAGGCGAAGAAGCCTATGGACAAAACAATAGTGTTTCTCCTATTTGTTCTCACGAGCTTTGGCATACTGATGATTTGGTCTGCAAGCATGTATAATGCAAAGCTCTCAGGCAATGAATTTTACTATGTCAAAAAGCAGCTTCAGGTTGCAATTATCGGCTTTGCCGGCATGTACTTTATGTCGCTTGCCAACTATACGAGGCTGAGGAGGTTTGCTGCGCCGCTTCTGTATGTGTGCATTGGCCTTTTGGTCTTGGTATTGATGATAGGCACTGACAGAAACGGGGCTGTAAGGTGGCTTACCATATTCGGGGTGGCGCTGCAGCCAGCCGAGCCGGCCAAGCTTGCAGTGATCCTGTTTGTCTCCTCAATGATTGAAAGGCACATGGACCAGCTGAGCAAGTTTTCAGGGTTTATGTATGTGCTAGCTTTTACCGGGTTTATCGCTGTGCTTATATACCTGCAGCCGGCGCTGTCAACAGCGGTTATCGTTGCAGGCCTTATAATAGGCATGTATTTTATAGCAGGCGGGAACCTGTTTTATATTGTAGCGCTTGCAGGCATTGCCATAGGGGCAGTAGCCTCGTTTATAATGTCAAGCCCCTGGAGGATGCAGCGCATCTTCGCTTTTCAGGACCCGTGGAGCGACTTGACCGAAAAGGGCTGGCAGCCTGCACAGTCCCTGATGGCACTCGGCTCAGGGGGGATTTTCGGCTTGGGAATAGGCAATGGCAGGGCAAAGCTTATGTTTTTGCCGGAGCCGCAAAACGACTATATTTTCTCAGTCATCGGCGAGGAGCTTGGCCTGATTGGCTGTATGGCCGTGATAGCAATTTATTTCGTGCTTATATTCAAGCTTATTAAGATATCGCTGGCAACAGACGACATTTTTGGAAGGCTAATCACTTCAGCCCTGGGCCTTCTGATAGCCATACAGGTATTTTTAAACATCGCAGTAGTAACCAACATCGTGCCACCAACAGGCGTTATGCTCCCGCTAATCAGTGCCGGAGGATCTTCGCTGCTGACAATGCTTTTAAGCCTTGGCGTGGCGCTGAATGTATCAAGAAATACAAGAAGCAAAGGATAAGCTGTATAAATGATGGTTTTGCTTGCCGGAGGCGGCACAGGCGGACATGTTTACCCGGCGCTTGCAATAGCGAATGAGCTGAGGCATCGGCACCCGGACTGGGACATTCAATTTGCAGGGCGCCATGACTCAATAGAAGGAAAAGCTGTGCCGAAAGAGGGCTACACGCTTAATGAGCTTTATGTCAGCGGCTTTGAGCGCTACTACAGCGCTTTGAAAAAAGCAAAAGTCGCATTGAGGGCTGTCAAGTCAATGTTTGACGCCAACAGAATTATCTCAAGGCTGAAGCCAAACATCGTAATCGGCACGGGAGGCTATATATCAGGGCCTATGGTGCTTGCAGCCCATCTTAGAAGGCTGCCAACGCTAATATGCGAGCAGAATGTCATTCCGGGCTTTACTATAAAGACGCTTTCGCGCTATGCGGACACTGTGTGCCTGCCGTTTGCGGATGCCAAAGCCTATATGGCAAAGCCGGAGCGCTGCGTGCTTACAGGAAACCCTGTAAGGCGCGAATTTGGATTGTTTGACAGAAGCATAGCCCGCAAAAGCCTTAAGGTTGAAGACAATGAAAAGCTCATTGTGAGCTTTGGGGGAAGCCTGGGCGCAGCTTCAATAAACGGCGCTGTTATAGGCTCGCTGGACTACTTTGCAGACAAGCCTGTTAAGCTTATACATATAACAGGCAACAGCTCATACGAAGAGGCAATTGCCAGCCTGCCGGCCGAGTTGCCCGGCAATGTGCAAATCACTGCATATTCGGATGAGATGCCAATGCTTTTGAATGCTGCAGATCTTGTAATAAGCCGTGCAGGGGCTATGAGCGTCTCAGAGATTAATTATGTAGGAGTTGCTGCTATATATATACCATACCCTATCGCAGTGAATGACCACCAAACAAAGAACGCGCAGTATTGCGAAGCCAGCAATGCCGCGCTTATTATAAAGGACAGCGAACTGACCCCTGAAAGCCTGCAGGATGCAATTGGCGGATTTATCCAAAGCCCCGGCGCCCTCATGGCTATGGCGCAAAACTCACGAAGAATAGGCATAACAGACTCAGCTGAGCGCATATCAATCGAAGCTGAGAAGCTAATAGATTCTAAATGGGCAAAGCCCGTTAACTAAAATGCCAAAGCAGAATATTATGGTATAGATTTCTGCTTTGGAGGCGTTGATGAGCAAATATATAGTTCATGGGTGTTCTCGCTTGGATGGCGACATTACTGTCCAAGGCGCTAAGAATGCGGCACTGCCAATAATGGCGGCATGCATTCTGAACGAAGGTGAGAGCGTGCTTCACAATGTTCCTGATATTGCTGATGTGCGCACAATGGTAAAAATTCTGACATCTATCGGTTGTATTATCAAATGGGAAAAGTCTAGCCTAATTATTGATTCAAGCAATATTTCGCCAAACAATGTACCAGAAAACCTTGTAAGCCAGATGCGCTCATCAATAATGCTGCTCGGAGCTTTGATAGCAAAATTCAGATCTGTACAATTTTCGTTCCCGGGCGGGTGCGATATCGGCCTTAGGCCAATAGACATGCACATAAAAGGCTTTAGAGACCTGGGGGCTGATGTTTACGAAGATTATGGCGATATTTACGTAGATGCTGCTAACCTGAAAGCCAACAATATCAACCTGAGCTACCCAAGCGTTGGCGCAACAGAAAACCTTATGCTCGCTGCAATGTTTTCCAAAGGCGTGAGCTCAATATCAAACGCAGCAAAAGAGCCTGAAATACTGGATTTGCAGAGCTTTTTAAACGCAATGGGGGCAAGGGTGTATGGCGCAGGAACAAACACTATCTACATAGAAGGCGTTGAGAGCCTGAAAAGCTGCGAGTACGAAATTATGCCCGACAGGATTGCAGCAGGCACCCTGCTGTGCGCAGCCCATATGGCCGGCGGAAAAGTGTTTTTAAGGGATCTTCCGCTTGACATCATAAAGGCGCCATATTTTCACCTGATGGACTCGGGCATGAAAATCGAGCCGGCATTAGGCGGCATAATAGCAGAGTCAGACGGCTATATAAAAGCGCTTGACTCCCTGATAACCCAGCCTTTTCCTGGCTTTCCTACTGACTTGCAGAGCCAGTTCGGGGCAATGCTGTCAATTGCAGACGGCACGTCAATTATAAAAGAGACGGTTTTTGAAAACCGGTTTAGATATACGCTTCAGCTTGCCAGAATGGGGGCTAACATAAAAGCCGACGGCAGAATCGCAGTTGCCACAGGCGTAAAAAAGCTCCACAGCGCCCAGGTATATGCTGAAGACCTCAGAGGCGGGGCTGCGCTTGCCATTGCAGCGCTGGCAGCTGAAGGGGCAACAATTATAGAAAATGCTGAGCACATAAACAGAGGGTATGACGATTTTGAAGGCCAGCTTAAATCGCTTGGCGCAAACATTACATACGAAGAGAACTGATGGAACGAGCAAAAATAGTTAGAAAAAGGCATAAAAACAGTATATCAGCAATGCTGATTACGGCTGTGGCTGCTATCAGCCTGGCTGCTTTTGCCCGAAGCAGCCACTTTGCTGTCACGCGGCTTCAGCTTGAGGGGCTCACCAGCTATACTGAGATAACAAGGCAGGACGCATTTGCTGCCGCTGATCTGGCGCTTGGGATGAATATTTTTTCATTCAGTGCCCGTAAAGCTGAAAAGGGCATTATGTCGCAGATTCCTCAAGTAAAATCAGCCAAGGTTTCAAGGCGGCTGCCCGGCGCAGTCTCTATTAGGATTGTAGAGCGCGAGCCTTTTAGCTGCATTTACTATGAGGGCGTGTATTACCTTTGTGATGAAGACGGGTTTGTCATGTCTGCTTCCGGCGTAATAGGCCCTCCCGGCTGCATTTCAATAAGCGGGCTTAGTGATATAGCAATTTATAAAGGGACAAGCTTCCGCTTCAGCCAAAATGCCCAAACGCTTACTGTAAAGGCAGTGCTTGATTTTATAGCCAGCAACTCGCTGGCTTCAAAGATCTCAGAGATAACGCTTGAGCGCAATGAGTACTATATCTACACCAACAACAATAACTACATAAGGTTCTTCGCGCTTTCTGACTTTAGCGAGAATGAAGCGTTTGTTATACAATTTTTGACCAGTGAACTAAGAGCTAATATTATGGTAGAGCTATTTGACGGAGCAGATCCGATATACAAAATGGTTGGCATATAGGGCTGGCTTAATGAACCGGCAATTGTTCAAATCTAGATGGTAATTGTAGACATAAGATTGCTAGGAATATACAATGTATCTAAGGACTGCAAGTTTCAGGAGGAAAAATATGACTTATGAGTTAGTATCGAACAAGCCGGTTGGTACTGCAAACATTAAAGTAGTTGGAGTTGGAGGCGCTGGCAACAATGCAGTCAACCGCATGATAGAAAGCGGGCTTCAAGGCGTCAGTTTTTTTGTCGTAAATACTGACAGCCAGGCCCTGAACCTCTCTCAGGCAGAAAACAAACTGCAGATTGGCGTCCAAACAACGGGGGGATTGGGGGCAGGCGCGAATCCGGAAATAGGAGGAAAATCTGCCGAAGAAAACATTGAAGACATACAGCAGATGCTGGAAGGCGCTGATTTGGTGTTCATTACAGCCGGCATGGGAGGCGGGACAGGCACTGGCGCTTCGCATGTTATAGCAAGGGTGGCACGCGATCTTGGCCTGCTTGTGGTTGGCGTAGTGACAAGGCCCTTTAACTTTGAAGGCAAAGTTAGAAAAATAAATGCTGATCTTGGCATCCAGCTAATTCGCGAGTATGTTGACGCCCTTGTTGTAATACCCAACGACAGGCTTCTTCAAATGGCTAACCAGACTACCACATTCAATGAAGCACTAAAAATGGCAGATGAGGTTCTGCTAATGGGGGTAAAGGGCATAACAGACCTTATTGCAACCCCGGCGCTTATAAACCTGGATTTTGCTGATGTAAAGACTATCATAAGCAACGCAGGCCTTGCGCATATGGGCATGGGCATCGGATCAGGCGATGAGAAAGCTGTTTCAGCCGCTACGATAGCCATTCAAAGCCCGCTTCTCGAAACAAACATAGACGGCGCAACCAACCTTCTGATTAATATTACAGGCGGGGAGCAGCTCACATTGTTTGAAATCGAAAAAATCGCGGAAATTGTGCGCCAGGAAGCCCACCTTGAAGCTAATATCATCTTTGGCGCTTGCATAGACCCTACGCTTGAAAATGAGATAAAGGTAACAGTGCTTGCTACAGGCTTTAGCCCGGCCGGGACAAAGCAGGCAAAAGGCGCTAGCCTTGAGGAGTTTGACAGAGCAACTGACAGAAGGCAGCCTAACCATAGAGTTGACCAGCCAACTAAAAGGCAGAACCCGAATCCATGGCCTTCATTTCTAGACGACTTTTCTTAAGCCATACAGCGGGGGCGCAAATCTTGTCGGCTCCCGCTATAGTTTTTTCTGCAATCAGCTGCATTTGTTCCCAAAGCGGCTCTTTTTGCGCAACATTATTCCATTTATAGCTAATATTTCATCAAGCCGAATGAAAATTATCGGACTTGGAGCCTATCTCGTTTGCTGTATGTAGCAAAGTTTAGTAGAATAGCAATATCATAAATGAAAACAGCAATAAAGCCAGTTTTGGCTATTGCCGCTTTTTGTGGTATGCAAAAAAATGAAAATGGTATATTAGATGGCAAACTTCAGCTCCTCAGTTTACAGCGCGTCTGTAGCTGCCCTTAGAAGGCTGTACTACAAATACTCTTGCGAAGAGGCGCAAGTGCCGATATTTGTTGACGCAGCCTTGTATGAGCGCTATAATGCACTCTCAGGCGAGCGCTACCTTAAGGCTGTTGATCGGTCTGGGAATGTGCTCGTTGTTAGGCCGGATGCAACTTTTCATGTCCTAAGCAAAACTGCCGGGCTCACAGAGCCAAGCCGGATTTTTTACACAACAGAGCTTATTCGCTACAATGGCTCGGTTATGCAGGAAGTAACCCAAACAGGCGCCGAGTTCTTTGGCGATCCTTCTGCGCTTTGCGACTGCGAAGTCGTCTCGCTGGCTATAGAAAGCCTGCTTGAAATGGGGCTGACCGAAATACGCGTTGACATTGGGCATAGCGGATATATAAACAGCCTGCTGAGCGAAGACGAATCGCTTGATCCAAGAGCGCACGATGTGATCAACAGGCATATTGCCAAGAAAAACTCCATAGGGCTTGCCGATTTCTTCAGCCAAACTTCAGTTAAAGCCGAAGTGGCATCAGCAGCTATTGAGATCTGCATGCTTTTCGGAGGCTACAGCGAAGTGCTTAGCAGGGCAAAGCAGCTTTGCCTTAATGAGGGGATGGCTGCATCTCTTGACAACCTTAACGAAATCGCCTCCCTGCTCAGCAAAAGGGGGCATGGGGATGGAGTCTTTTTGGATTTGGGGTTCTCAAATTGGATGGACTACTATTCAGGCATGATCTTTAAAGCATATGCCCATAATGCTTCAAGGGAAGTTATCAGCGGAGGCAGATATGACAGCCTTGCCCAAAAGCTTGGAAACATACAGCATGCGAGCGGTTTTGGCCATGATCTGGATATAACGCTGCCGATAGCTGAGCATACAATCCGCCAGGAGGCTGCAGTAAAGTGCTGCGCCCCAAAAGGCAATTTTGAGCAAGCTGCATTATGGGCTGACGAGCTGAGAAAGGCTGGATGGCCGGCTGAAGCGCTTGAGTCCGAATCCGCCGCCCACCTGCGCTACAAAGAAAAATACTACCAAAGCACGAAAGAATTTCTGGCTGACTGGAGCTGACATGATTCGAATAGCATTGGCAAAAGGAAGGGTATCCGATTCTGTGCTTGAGATCCTAAAAGGCAAAGGCATCGAATTCGGTGATGAGAAAGACGATCGAAAGCTGATACTGCATGAGCCTGAAGGCAAGTATGAGCTAATACTGGTTAAGCCGCAAGACACGCCGACTTATGTTGAGCAAGGCGTTGCAGAATGCGGCATAGTCGGCAGGGACATAGTAATGGAGCAAGACTCCGATGTCTATCAGCTGTTTTCGCTTGAGGCAGCCAAATGCAAGCTTTGCCTTGCCGGCAAGCCGGGCGGAAGGCTGGAGCGTTACAGCAATATAAAAATCGCGACAAAATACACCAGCAGCGCCGAGGCGTTTTTGGAGCAAAAAGGCGTTGGCTTTGAACTGATAAAATTAAACGGATCTGTTGAGCTTGCTCCAATATTGGGAATGAGCGATGCAATCATTGACATTGTGGAGACAGGAAACACCCTAAGGGCCAATGGCCTTGAAATTTGGGAAGACATATGCGAAATACAATGCGTGTTTATTGCAAACAAAGCAGCGCTAAAGACAAGGCACAAGGAGCTTAGCGAACTAATCAGCTGCCTATATGAAGGTAAAGTATGAGATACATTGAATTAACCTCCCCAAGCGATATAAAGCAAACGGTAAAGCTGCTGCAGGAGAGCTCTCTTGGCAAGCTTAATGAAGTAGAGGAAACAGTAAAAGGCATAATAGGCAATATCAGGGAGTTTGGAGACGCAGCGCTCGCCGAATACACACAGCGATTTGATCACTGCAAGCTGGAGCAATTCGCGGTCACAGAAAAAGAAATCCAGGATGCTTGCGATGAAGTAAGCCCAAGCCTGCTGGAGGCGATTAGGCAGGCAAAGGAAAACATAGAACTATACCATTCACTGCAAAAATATTCTCCTGTTGAAATAAATAAGCCCGGCATAACAATCTATCAGGTTGCAAGGCCGATAAACAGGGTAGGAATCTATATCCCTGGCGGAAGCTACCCGTACCCGTCAACTCTTTTAATGGCTGCTATCCCTGCAATCTGCGCCGGCGTCAAGGAAATTGCTGTTGCAACGCCTCCAGGCGAAAACGGCTCAATAAACGCCAACATTCTTGCAGCTGCCAAAATATGCGGAATAACTGAAATATATAAGGCGGGGGGAGCCCAGGCTATTGCTGCTCTCGCATATGGCACCGAAAGCATCAAGCGCGTCGACAAAATATGCGGCCCGGGGAATGCATATGTGACCAGCGCCAAACGCCTGGTGTTTGGCGATGTTGGCATCGACATGCTTGCAGGCCCAAGCGAGGTGCTGATAATAGCTGACGAAAGCTCCAATGCCGCTTATGTTGCCTCAGACATGCTCGCGCAGGCTGAGCATGACGAAAACGCGCAGGCTGTGCTTATCACAAACTCGCGCCCTCTGGCGCAGCAGGCAATAGCGCAACTGCAAAAACAGCTTTCTGAGCTGCCAGCTGATAGCCTGGCACACGCTTCAATTGAGAAAAATGGCTGCGTGCTGCTTGTGCAGAGCCTGAGCGATGCAATGGAAATATCAAATGCGCTGGCTCCAGAGCATTTGGAGCTGGCCGTGGCTGACTGCAACAGCCTGTTAGCGATGGTGGAAAACGCCGGATCGATTTTTGTTGGGGAGTATACCCCTGAGCCTGTCGGCGACTACTTTGCAGGCACCAACCATACGCTGCCTACATCAGGAACAGCGCGCTTTTTCTCGCCGCTTTCAACATATGACTTTTTAAAGAGGTCGAGCGTGCTGCATTACAGCAAAGAGCAGCTTAATGAGGCAAAAGACATGATTGCGGTTTTAGCGCGGGCTGAGGGCCTGGAAGCGCATGCGCGCTCAGTATTAAGGAGATTTAATGGCTAGCTTAATAAGAAAACCCTACATTGGGCAAATCCCGCCGGCAAACGAGGCAGCTGGATGCGAAACGCTTTTGTATGCAAACGAAAACCCCAATAACCTGCCAATTTCAATAATTGGCCCTGAGCGCATTGCGGAAATAGCATGCCTTAGCTTTAACAGATACCCTGATTGCGAAGCGCTTGATCTGCGAAAAGCATATGCAGCGTATCTGGGCAATGGCCTTAGCTATAGCAATATCGCAGCAGGCAACGGCTCGGACGAGCTGATACGCTCTATTGGAGAGGTATTTTTTGATTATTCAGAGGCTGTGCTGAGCTTTGAGCCGGCATTTTCTGTATACAAAAGATCAGCCAGCCTTGCCAAAGCCAGCTACACTGGCATAAACTCGAGCCTTCCATACAATAAACCTGAAGTCGGGCAGGCAATAAGCATGGCAAACAGCATGAACGCTAAAGCGATATTCGTTTGCAGCCCGCATAACCCGCTCGGGTACGCTTGGGCGGCACAAGACATTATATATTTAAAAGAAAATACAAATTGCCTGATTGTTGTAGATGAAGCCTATATAGAGTTTTCCGAAAAAGAGAGCATCTGGCCGCTCGCCGTAAACGACAGCAGGCTAATCGTGCTGCGCACTCTGAGCAAAGCGTTTTCGCTTGCCTCAATGAGAATAGGCTTTGCTGTCTCTACTCCGGAAAACATCGATGCGATAAACTGCGCGCTGGATTTATACAATATCAATTCCTTCTCACAGGCAATAGGAATCGAAGCGCTAAGCCTTTCATACAAAAGCCAGATAGACAAAGCGGTTGAGCAGATAAAAAGCGAGCGCAACAGAATGTTTGGCATTCTCTCAGAAATAAAGGGAATTACTGTATACCCTTCAGAGGGCAACTTCCTGTATATTAAATCAGAAAAGGCTGCACAGATTGCACAGGCTGCGCTAGAGGCAGGAATACTGATAAGAACATACCAAGACCCAATCCACATAAGGGCAAGTGTTGGCACGGCTATAGAAAACGACAAGCTTTTATCAATTATTTTGGAGATATAAAAATGCGCGAAGCAACCGCTGCCAGGCAGACTAAAGAGACAAATATAAATCTAAGCCTCAGCCTTGATGAGTGGGCAGAGGCAAAAATATCTACAGGCATAGGTTTTTTTGATCATATGCTTGAGCTTTTTGCTGTGCATTCCGGCTTTGGGATTACCCTCACATGCATAGGCGATATAAATGTTGACAGCCACCATACCGTTGAGGATGTAGGCATTGTTCTTGGCGAAGCCATACTAAATGCAGTTGGCGACAAGCGCGGCATAGAGCGCTACGGATTTAGCAGCGTGCCTATGGACGAAGCTTTGGTAAACTGCTCGCTGGATCTGTCTGGCAGGCCTTACACTGTTTTTAACATAACATTTGGCTGCAGCGTTTTGGGCACTATGGAAACTGAAGCAATTAGGGAGTTTTTTGTTGCAGTTGCGAACAATGCAAAAATGAACATCCACCTCTCGTGCGAGTACGGCCTTAACAGCCACCATATAGCTGAAGCCGCCTTTAAGTCATTTGCAAGGGCCATGAAGCAGGCAGTTAAGATAGATGGGACAAAGCTGCCTTCATCAAAAGGAACTTTATGATTGGCATAATCGACTATGGGGTTGGCAACCTTAGAAATGTAGAGCAGGCAATTGCGCGAGCAGGCTACCAGGCTTTTATATCAAGCGATATTAGCGCCCTGGCCAAAGCCGGAGCTCTCATTCTGCCCGGGGTGGGCGCATTTGGCGATGCTGTTGCCAAACTTAACGGGTCCGGAGCAAGGCCTCTGCTCGACAAATGGGCAGCATCAGGAAAGCCTGTGCTTGGGATATGCGTTGGCATGCAGATGCTGTATGAAAAAAGCTATGAGTTCGGGGAGCATGAGGGCTTGGGCTATCTTAAGGGCTCAATAACGCCTTTTGGGCAAGGAAGCCTGAAAGTGCCGCATATAGGCTGGAACCAGCTTGTTGTTATAGGCGACTGCCCTATTTTAAAGGGCGTGGAAGACAAAAGCTACGCGTATTTTGTGCATAGCTTTTATGCCAAAGCGGACTCGCCTGATGTTGCGGCATATACCGAATATGGCGTAAAGGCCGCAGCTTGCGTGAATAAAGGCTCACTGTACGGCGTCCAATTTCATCCCGAAAAAAGCTCGAAAACCGGAGCGAAAATATTAAGCAATTTTTTGGAGCTTTCATTATGATACTATTTCCGGCAATCGACATTCTTGGCGGCAATGCAGTCAGGCTTTCGCAAGGCGACTACAGCAAAGCTACAGTGTACAATAGCGATCCTATACAAATGGCTGAGCTGTTTAAAGCCCAGGGCGCAAAGCGCCTTCATATAGTGGATCTTGATGCTGCCAGGACAGGCGTCGCCTCCAACCTTTCAATAATAAAAGATATATGCGAAACAACCGGCCTGTTTGTACAGGCAGGGGGTGGGGTGCGCAGCCTGAAAGCTGCCGAGTCGCTTATCGCAGCAGGGGCATCAAGGTTTGTAGTTGGCACAAAAGCTGTAGCTGATCTTGGTTTTATTGCGGATCTAGCCTCAGAGTTCCCCGGCAAAGCTGCTGTAAGCCTTGATTCAAAAGGCGGCAGGGTAATGGCCTCAGGGTGGCTTGATGATTCCGGCGTAAGCCTCGATGAAGCTGCATGCCTGTTCGAAGAAATAGGCATTAGCGCAATAATCGCAACAGACATATCAAAAGACGGAATGCTTAATGGCACATCAGCCAGCTTTTATAAACGCCTCAACACGCTTACCCGCCACCAGATAATCGCTTCAGGCGGCATTTCGAGCATAAGCGATCTATTTGAGCTCGCTCAGGCAGGGATATCAGGCGCAATAATAGGCAAAGCGCTGTACGAAGGAAGAATAAGCCTAAGCAGCGCAATCGGCGAAATCGAAGCCGATTAAGCAAAACTACAAATAAACAAAGGAAGCGCGCACTCAGCGCATTTTAACAAGCAATGCTAGCAAAGAGAATCATACCATGCCTTGATGTAGACCAGACTCGAGTGGTTAAGGGGCGCAAGTTTATGGACGTAAAAGATGTTGCAGATCCAGTAGAGCTGGCTAAGCGCTATAGCGAACAGGGGGCAGATGAGCTTGTTTTCTATGACATTACCGCATCTGTGCAGAACAGAAGCATCTTTTATGGCACTCTTCGATCGGTTGCTGATGCAATTGACATACCCTTCATGATTGGAGGGGGCATAAAGACAGTTGAAGACTTCAGGATTGCCCTGCTTTCCGGCGCAGACAAGGTTTCAATAAACTCTGGCGCTGTGCAAAACCCCCAAGTTATAAGCGAAGCCAAAACGCGCTTCGGAAGCCAATGCATCGTGCTTTCAATTGATGCAAAGCGAAACGGCAAGTCATGGGATGTATATATAAAAGCAGGCCAGGAGAACACAGGCCTTGATGCAATAGAATGGGCGATGAGAGGGGCAGATCTAGGCGCAGGAGAGCTGTGCATCAATTCCATTGACATGGATGGCGTTAAGGAAGGCTATGATCTTGAGCTTATCGCAACGCTGTGCGAGCGGCTGAGCATTCCGGTAATAGCAAGCGGCGGAGCAGGCAAAATGGAGCACTTTGCCCAGGCATTTCGTGTTGGGGCCGATGCTGCCCTTGCAGCAAGCGTGTTTCATTACGATGAAATAAAAATACAGGAGCTGAAAGCTTATCTTAAAGATCAAGGCTTTGAAATACGATAATGGAGCAGGAAATATTACAAAAGCTGAAATTTGGGCCTGATGGCTTGATCCCTACTGTAGTGCAGCACTACACAACAAATGAAACCTTAATGCTGGCATATTCAAACGTCCAGTCAATCGAGCTTACAGAGTCAACGGGCCTTGCCCATTTCTTTTCGCGCTCCCGAAACAGCATGTGGATGAAAGGGGAGAGTTCGGGCAACTTTCTGCATTGCATGTTTGCATATTATGACTGCGATGGTGACAGCCTGCTCTATATTTGCAGCCCGGACGGGCCTACTTGCCACACCGGCGAGATCAGCTGCTTTCACAATAAACTGTTTGGTGATGAAGCTGCCATGGCAAGCGATCCTGCAATGCTTCAAAAGCTTTATGAAATAATCGCCGACAGGAAGCGCAACCCGGCGCAGGGCTCATACACAAACTACCTCTTTGACAGCGGCATTGACAAGATCCTAAAAAAAGTTGGAGAGGAGTCGGCAGAAACGATAATAGCTGCCAAGAATAACTCTGTCGAGGAAATAACGCTTGAAGCTTCAGATTTGCTATACCATCTGCTTGTTTTGCTAAATGATCGCCAAGTGCCTCTTGAGGCCATTTTGGCCTGCCTGAAAGAGCGGCATGCGGTAAACGATCGAGGCAGCCAAGCATAGCAAGGCTGCAGCGCCTGCCGGACAAAACAGCGCTTGCGAAAGTGCCAGGCATGTCTTGGCAGCATATAAAAGGAATTGCTGCGTTTGGCGGGATCGCACCGCCAATATTCTCAATTGGGCGTTTCTTTTTCGCCTGCCAATATGCTTGGCGACAGCAGGCATATTGCTATTTAGGGATGATCTTTGAAGCCATGCGCCCATACAGGCTTATGCAGAAATAAATATTGCACTTTTCATGTGCCTTTACTATAATTAGGCTACGTCTTGTATCATTTTTATGAACGAGAACGGAGGTTAATAATGCGAAGCAGGAAAACTGTTTTTTTAGTTCAGTTCGCTGCGCTTTTAGCGCTCGAAGCCATCACATGCTTTACTCCCCTGGGCTCTCTGCCTATCGGGCCAATCGTGGCAACCCTTGCACATATTCCGGTTATTATAACTGCAGCTGCGCTGGGAACAGGCGCCGGAACCTTAATGGGCTTTATTACAGGCATTTTTTCACTGGCAATATGGACTTTTATGCCCCCACAGCCTTTTCTGGCATTTGTTTTTACGCCCTTTTATTCCTTAGGCGAGATTCGGGGCGGCTTGCCAAGCCTGCTTATCAGCGTAGTGCCGAGAACGCTTATCGGCTTCGCTACAGGCGTATCTTTAAGCGCCTTCAAATCGGATAAAACACTCGGCTACGTAGCAAGCGGGATTATTGGCTCATGCATTAATACATTCCTTGTGCTGGGCGGCATTTATGTTTTTTACGGAAGGCCGTATGCTGCAGCAGTAGGCCTTGAGTATTCAATGCTGCTTGGCGCTATCGGCACCGTAATTGCGACGAATGGAATAATGGAAGCTGCTTTGGGAGGCATTTGCTGCCGCTATATAGGAAGGCCCCTTAAAAAAATAGCCAGTAAGCAATAGAGAAAGCCCTAAAGGAGGCGCGCATAGCAGCTATGCGCATTATATGAAGATTCTAGCGATCGATGTTGGCAACACTTCAACAGAGTTTGGAGTTATTTCCGGCGGCGAAATAGAATGCAGCTTTAGCTACATAACCAAAGAGAAGCGAACTTCCGATGAGAGCGCTTCCTTTGTTATTCAAATGCTCAGCCTTAATGGCATTGACAGGGCCGAAATATCAGACGGAATAATTTCGAGCGTAGTGCCTGATGTCAACCAGTCTCTTATAAATGCAATTGTCAAATATTTTGGCTTTGCCCCATTGGTTGTCGGGCCGGGCATAAAGACAATAATCTCTATTGTATGCGATGATCCCCGTGAAGTGGGAGCTGATCGCATAGTTGACGCTGTAGCCGCCTACTGCATTTATGGCGGCCCCGTCATCATTGCCAGCTACGGCACTGCAAACAGATTTGACTATGTAAACGAAAAGGGCGAGTTCTGTGCAGCTATAACTGCTCCCGGCATCCAAATATCAGCTGATGCGCTGCAAGAGAATGCTGCCAAGCTTCCGCAGATCGAAATAGCCAAGCCTGAATCAATTCTTGCAAAAAACACGGTAACCAGCATGCAAGCAGGCTTGGTCTACAGCCAGATTGGCGCCAGCGAATATATCATTGCCGCAATTAGGGAGGCTACCGGCACCAATGCAAAAGCTATTGCATGCGGAGGCTATGCAAATGCCATATATGAATATACAAGCTGCATTGATGTGTATGATCCGCATTTGACCCTTAAAGGTTTAAACATTCTATATGAGAGAAACAGAAAACAATAGCATCACCAGCATCCTGCAGTCTTTTGACGCTGCTCTCGGGCCTATGGCAGGCGTGAGCGATATGGCTTTTCGCCGCATATGCAGCGAGTATGGCGCTGAGATGATGTATACAGAGATGGTGTCTGCAAAAGGGCTGTACTACAATAACGCCAATACAGAAAGGCTGCTTGAGCTAAACGAGCTTGAGTTTTCAACCGGCGCGCAGCTATTCGGCTCTGATGCTGAAATCATGGCATTGGCTGCTGAGCGCATCAGCGGCAAAGGATATGCTTTTATTGACATAAACCTTGGCTGCCCTACGCCGAAGATAACGAAAAATGGCGATGGGTGCGCTTTGGCCATGGACGCAGCGAAGCTTGAAAAAGTCGTCAGGGCTGTTGTCAAAGCGTCGGCTATCCCTGTAACAGCAAAAATCCGGCTCGGGGCAGGAGGCGTGCTCAATTACAAGGAAAATGCGCTGCTGCTCGAAAGCTGTGGGGTTAGCGCTATAGCTGTGCATGCCAGGACAAAAGAGCAGCTGTATTCAGGAGAGGCTGACTGGGACAAAATTGCCGAAGTCGCCAGCTGTGTGAGCATCCCGGTTATTGGCAATGGCGATATAAACAGCGTTGAGTCCTATTGGAAAGCAAAAAGGCATTCCGGCTGCAGCGGGGTAATGATTGCAAGGGGCGCGCTGGGCAACCCTTTCCTGTTTAAGTCAATAAGGGAGTCAATTAGCGGCAGAGTGTGGGAGGTTTCTTTCGAAGAAAAAATGCAGACTGCAAAGCGCCATTTTTTCTATATGTGTGACAGCCTTGGAGAAGCAGAAGCCTGCAAAGCATTCCGCAAGCACCTTGCCTACTACACAAAAAACGTTCCTTTTTCCGCATCAGCAAGGAGGCTTATTCAAAGCGCAGCTACAGCCAAAGAAACAGTTCAGGTTATTGATGGCATTACTGCTCATTAGCCTTGCTCTTGGCAAGGGCTTCGTTTCTCAGCTTTATGAAAATTTTCAGGTAAGACGCAAAAGCAATTGCCATTAGCGCTAAAGTAATGTAAAGGCAGTATATCCCCAATCGGTTTGGCGCTTCGGCGATGATTGCTGCAACTGACAGATAAAAGCTTCCTGTGGCAATTTTCCCCCACTTATTTGCCGAAATCATTGGGGTTTTTATGTATCTCTTCAGATATAAAGTACCGGCGCCCATGGCAAGCTCTTTTGCAAGCACTAATATAAAAATGTATATCGATACCGGGTAGCGAATGCAAATTGCCAGCATTACTGCTGTCTGCATCGCCTTGTCAGCAAGAGGATCAAGAATTTTTCCAATCTCAGTTTCAAGGCCAAACTTTCTGGCTATCATTCCATCTGCTACATCTGTTATAAAAGAAGCTGCCAATACGAGCAGCGCTTCGAGTGGCAGGCCACTTTCATTGCCCAAAAAAAAGCCTACAAACACAGGAATCATGATGAGGCGGCTGATTGACAATAAATTCGGCAGTTTCAAGAGATCCTTTATCAAAATTCAAACCCCTATACCACGCATATGTGCGTTACTCGCCTAATAATAATGATTTTATCACAAATTGCTGCCTAACCTATGCATTCGCAGGCACACAAATGCATATAAACCCAAAATACACCAGCCATCAGATAATGCCTATATGGCATCTCCATGCAAACGGCCTCGAATAAAGAAAGCCATTGAGGAAATAATACAATTATAAGCAAAGCAGAATCTTTGTGCTTGCCTATTTAGCGCAAAGCGCTGCTTTTATGGCCCATTATAGTATTGGAGGCATGTTATGCCAAATGACAGCCAAGCTGGCAAGAAAACTAAAAATTCTGAAATCAATCCTGACGAAGGCCTGGAGCAAAATGAGGAGCAGTTTCTATCTGAAAGCGATGCTGAAGCCAACAAACAGTTTGGCACTCCAAACAAGCTATATGAAAGCGGTATTTTGCCAATTACGATAATTGGAGAGATAGAAGGCCATATTGAGCTGGGGGCCGGCAGAAAAGCTACTAAGTATGAGCATATAATACCGCTTATACTTGAAGCAGAGCAGAACCCCGAAGTCAAGGGCGTGCTGCTTATTCTTAATACAATGGGAGGCGATGTTGAAGCAGGCCTGGCCATAAGCGAGCTTGTAGCAGGAATGAGAAAGCCTACTGTTTCCCTCGTGCTCGGAGGAGGGCATTCTATCGGGGTGCCGCTTGCAGTTTCGACTGACTATTCATTCATTGCGCCTACTGCCACTATGACTATACATCCCATTAGAATGAATGGGCTAGTGATTGGCGTTGCACAGAGCTTTGAGTACTTTAAGAGAATGCAGGATAGAATTGTTGACTTTGTTGTCAGCCACTCTTCAATAAGCGAATCATACTTTATGCACTATATGCTTAATGCAGAGGAGCTCGTGAATGACGTAGGATCAATTTTAATTGGCAAAAAGGCAGTTGAAGTCGGCTTAATTGACAGCATTGGCTCAATTAGCAGCGCTTTGGAAAAGCTGAAGTTTCTTATCGACAAGTCTTACCAAAATTCAGGCGGAAGCATTGAAGCGTAATGCTTTTTTATATAAATAAAGTAAAAAGCCAGCAACCCATTTGCTGGCTTTGTTAAGCTAAAAAACTATTTTTGCACTACTTCGATTCTAAGGCCGACATCCCTTTGCTCCAACTGATCAGCAGGGTGCCCGACTGCCAAATGCGAAACTGCCTTGAACCCCTCGGGGATGCCGAGATCTGCCGCCAGTGAAGGATCAGAGGCGAATGCGCCATTCGGCATGAATAAATAGACGCTTCCCAGGCCCAGCGCAGCTGCGGCCAGCGCCATATTCTCTACAACGCATGCTGCATTCGCAAAGTCTATGCCTGGCATGCGTGGCTCTTCATGAAAGATAGCAATTAATGTCGGCGCCTTATGAAAAACGCTCATCTCTGAATCAGGGCGGCCCATTGCCTGGGCTCCAGCCTTATTAAGCCTTTCCAGAAAATCGGGATCCTGTATAACAGCTATTCTCATGCTCTTAAAAGCGCCCATGCCAACTGGCGCAGCGCATCCGGCTGCAACTATTTTGTCAATATCATCTTGTGCAACTTGCTGTTCGGTGTACTTGCGCACTGACTGGCGCAATGCGATAGCATCAAATAAATCCATAGTTATACCTCCGTTAAAATGAAAGCCAAGCGTTAAGCACAGCTTGGCTTATGCTGCTTAATTCTACCACATTTTCAGCCTATATAAAAGTTGCTGTTAATAAGCCTGGTTATGATCACATATCGCAAAAACTGGCATAAGGTAAACGTTATGCTTTATAAAAACGCTGGTGATATAATAAATATTATAGGCAGCTTTGCTACACAATGGATAAACTAGATATACATTTTGCCAATGAGCACGAAATACGCTCAGTTCAGCTAAAGGCTCTTGACATTTTGGAGCATTTTATGGATTTTTGCAATAAGCATGCACTGTCATGCTTTGTCATTGGCGGCGCGCTGATCGGCGCTGCCAGGGAAGGCGGCTTTATTGCCTGGGATGACGACATTGATGTTTTTATGCCCAGGGGAGATTACGAGAAGCTTTTAGAGTTATGGCCTCGCGATGGCCTTGGGCAGTATATGCTTTGCAGAAGCAATGAAGAAATTAACTACCGTCACACAGACACGTCTATTGTTGACACGGCAACTACCTTTATCAACACCCATTCAAAGGATCTCAACATAGCCCATGGCATATGCATTGACATAATCCCTTTGGACGGTTGCGCGCCTGGCGGCATAAAGCGCGCTATGCAGATTTTTTGGGCCATGGCTTTTTGCTTATTCAATGCCCAGAGGCTTCCGGATAACCAAGGCAGGCTGGCAAAGGTTCTTGCCAAGGCTGCTTATGCCATAGTGCAAAAGCCTAAAACGCGCTATAAGATTTGGTCAATGGCGGAAAAGCGCATGTCACAGTACCCTATAAGCGAGTCAGCTTATGTTGCGGAATTGGTTACCGGCATGAAATACCTAAAGCTGCGCTATCCGAAAGAGATATTTGCCAGCAGCGTGCAGCTGGGCTTTGAAGGAACACAGATTTCTGCGCCTGTGGGATACAGACAATACCTCAGCATGGCTTTTGGCGATTACATGAGCCCTCCGCCTGAGAGTGAAAGAAAGCCAAAACACCATACTGAATACTATAGTGCAACACAGCCATATGCTGAATTTAAGGGAATTTTCTATGCGCTGGCAAAGTAGCTTACCTTAAAAATCAGATGGCAATCCACCGAAAGGGAGAAGCGCATTTTATGATATACGGAGCAATACTGGCAGGCGGGGTTGGCTCAAGGATGCAAAACGAGAACCTCCCCAAGCAGTTTATGAAACTGGGGACTAAGCCTATCATAATGCATACCCTTGAGAAATTCCTTTTATGCCCGCAATTTGATGCGATATACATAGGGGTGCATCCAGATTGGCTTAGCTATATGGATGGCATGCTTGAAACGCATATCGGCAAGCAAGCCAGCCAAAAGGTCTTTTTGGCGCCTGGCGGCCCTTCAAGAAATGACACCCTCTTCAATGCAATTGATGCTATAGAAAGCAAATACGGATCTGACGCTGAGAGCATAATAGTAACGCATGACGCTGTGCGGCCGTTCGTTAGCCTGAGAATAATCGAAGAAAATATAAAAGCAGCTCTGCTAACAGGGGCCTGCGACACGGTCGTTGCAGCAACGGACACGATCATTGAATCCCGTGACGGCATCAGCATCTCAGATATACCTCTTCGATCATATATGTACCAGGCACAAACGCCCCAGAGCTTTAACATTCAAAAGCTTAAGGGGCTTTACAGCAAAACTACAAAGGAGCAGAAAGAGCAGCTGACTGATGCATGCAAGATTTTTACCCTTTTTGGCGAGCAGGTCTTGCTGGTTGCTGGCGATGCGCTTAACTTCAAAATAACAACTTTAAGTGACTATAACATAGCCAAGTCATTGCTCTCTGGCATGCAGCTTGATTAATAGAGTGTACCAGCTAACGGCCCCAAAAGCCATTTCAATAAAATTTGAAGATATGCATGCAGAGGGCAGGGCAATTGTGCAGCCCGAATATATGTCGATATGCCATGCAGACCAACGCTATTTTCAAGGCTTAAGGCCGCCTCATATTTTGAGCAAAAAGCTTCCCATGGCGCTTATTCATGAGTGCTGCGGCATTGTCGTGTCTGACCCGTCAGGAACTTATGGCAAAGGGGCGCCTGTTGTTTTGGTGCCAAACCAGCCTGCAGTCGAAGAGCCCGGCAATGATATTTACGAGAACTACAGGCCGGGATCGTTTTTCATGTCAAGCGGCTATGACGGCTTCATGCAAGAAATCGTCCCGATGCCGGCAGAGCGCATACTTCCTGTTGGCGACATCGATCTGAAGACTGCCTGCATAGCGGAGTTTGTTTCAGTTGCAGCGCATGCTATTGAGCGCTTTAAAAGAGCTTCGCACATATATAGGGACGAAATTGCTGTGTGGGGGGATGGAAGCCTATCGTATGTTCTGTGCATATTGCTCAGGCTGCTGGCCCCGCAAGCGCGCATTTGCGTCATCGGCCTTCATGAGCACAAGCTCAGCTTGTTCTCGTTCGTTGACGAGGTTTACATATCAGGCTCCCTGCCTAAGGGCTTTTCATTTGATCATGCCTTTGAATGCGCCGGGGGAGAGGGAAGCGTTTACGCCATTGATGAGATGATAAGCGCCATTAGGCCGCAAGGCACAATAATGCTGCTCGGCGTTTCGGAAAACAAAGTCCCGATTATGACACGGGATGTGCTGGAGAAAGGCATATCGCTTGTCGGCTGCTCGCGATCCGGCAGAGCAGATTTTGAGCAGGCGCTTGAAGCAATGAAAAATCCCAAAACACAGGCTATGCTCTCAAGAATACTGGAGTATGCAGGCGATGCGGAAAAAATATCAGACATTCACACGATCTTTCAAGCTGACTCAGCAAATCCGTTTAAGACAGTATTTCGATGGAGAATGTAGGGAGCAATAAAGGGGCAAGTTTGAACAATAGTGTGGACTATTTAAGGGGCGTGCAGCTTAAGTCACTTGAGATATTTAAGGTATTCAGCGAATTCTGCAATGAGCGCGGTTTGCGCTACTTTTTGTGCGGAGGCTCTCTCATTGGCGCTGTGCGCCACAAAGGCTTTGTTCCGTGGGATGATGACATCGACCTTTTTATGTTCAGATCAGACTACGAGAAGCTGGCTTCCGAGTGGGAGCTGTACAACAATAACGGCGATTACTCTATGCTGCGCACAACGCACAGCATTTTTTGTGACACCATGCTCACGCAATTCTCCGACAACAACACTACTTTTATTAAGAGCAACCTTGCGGGTTCAGACATTAACCATGGCCTTAAGATAGAGATTATCCCTCTTGACGCAGCTCCAAACTCATGGCTGCAAAGAAAAGCCCAGATGTTTTGGGCTATAGTATTTTGCCTGTACAACAGGGGCTTTGCTCCCGAAAACAAAGGCGCGCTTGCGCATATGGCAGGCCTTGCAGCCCTAAAGCTGCTTAGAAGCCCTGAAAAGCGATACCGTGCATGGAGATTTGCTGAAAAGCAAATGTCTAAATACCCTATTTCCGATTCAACAAAAAATGTAACAGAGCTTTGTGTGACTTATAAATACATGAAGAATCTGTACCCAATCGAAATATTCTCAAGCCAGGCAACCCTTAAATTCGAATCCCTGCCAATATGCGCGCCTGCAGGCTACCATGAGTATCTTACGATAGCTTTTGGAGACTACATGCAGCTGCCGGACGAAGCTGAGCGCTTGCCAAAGCACCCTGTTGCTTTTGTCGACTTGGAGAATTCGTATCTGTGCTATAAAGGCATTAAATACTGCGTGCCTGAGTAAATGCTGCACTTGCTTAGCGCAATAAATTTGTCCGCATTTGTACTGCTGTTTTTTTCATATATCTGTAAATTCAAGCGTAATCATAAACCAGCCCTTATACTGCGGATTTATGGAGATAATTTTATGAAAGAGCGATTAACGAAAATTGCGGCTTACTTGCGCAATAAAGCAAAGGAGATTAAGCTGCCAAAGCTGTCTGGAATTCACTGGAATTACTCTATTGCAAAAATAATAGTATATGCAGCAATAGCCTTGCTGCTTGCTGCTGCCCTGTTTCTAACCAGGCAGCCTCCAAAGCAGTCATGGTTTGAAGAGGACTTCATCATTTATTCGTTTGATAAGCAAATACACAAGCAGCCATCCCTTTCAATGCCCGTGTGCATTCTTCAAGATCCGACTGAAGAAGCAAAGACATATCGGGGAATAGGCATCGGCGATGAAGCCAGGGATCTTTTAAGCGCTTACGACTGGAAGGACTGGGAGTTTGTCGTCTTTGGCAACGGCGAAGAGTACGGCAACTATGACTTGACAAAAGAGTATAATGCCAAAATAAGCAATGCTAATGACTTTGCGTCTTACCTGGACGATTTCAGCGAAAAAGGCTACGCTGCCAAGCTTAGAGTGCTTGTATACAAGCAGAACGGCCGGCTTGTAACCCGCTCGCACCTTAATGGCAAAGACGGCCTTCAGGCATACCAAAAGCTCATGTATATCTTCGCAGCAGAAATAGAAGACGGCTGTGTGCATACTATCGTGGTTGAGAATAATTATTATAGAGAGCTCGCAAAATGCTATGCTGAAAACAATGGGCTTGTGCCTGATAACGAAAACTATAAATGGCTTAAACTGCTGGGCCAATAACAGGCGGCCTAAGCGCTGAGACTGGCAAAAAAGCGGCAGTATCGCAGGCTTCAGTTTTGGAGCCTTTTTTTTTATTTGCGCTAATGCCGGGCCTTTGGCCGCCATCCGGGAGAACTCTGATCTCATATAAGCCAAGTATAAAATTTTAGCATAAATGCTTCTGAAAAGAGCAACTTATTCATAGTGCATATAGCAATTGCCTTATTGCAGCAGATATTGTAGGCAATTGCAAAATACATCTACGCAGAGCACATTTCGCCAAACATCGAACTCTATGATCTTGCAAAGGATTGAACTTTTAGTGCCAGGCATGATAAAATAAGCCAATCCGCTAAACTTATGTGCATTGGCAAAAAAGTTTAGCAAAAAAAGAGGGGATATAAATGAAGAAAAATTTATTAGCATTTCTGATCGCGCTTCTTCTGGTAGCCGGCTGTACAGGCAACAACAGTGGCGGCGGCGGTGGCGGCAACAGTGGCGGCGGCGAAGACAAAATCAAAGTTGGTATAAACTTTGAGCTCTCAGGCGAAGTTGCAACATACGGAAGCGACACTGAAACAGGGCTTATGATGGCTATCGACAAAGTAAACGCTGCCGGAGGCGTTAACGGCAAACAGATAGAGATTGTTCGCTATGACAACAAGTCAGAGCCATCCGAAGCAACCATTCTGGCAACGCGAATGATGGAGCAGGACAAGGTAATTGCTGCTCTTGGCCCGGCGACATCAGGCGCGTTTAAGGCTACAATACCTGAAGCTGATAAGTACAAGGTGCCGGTTGTCTCAGCTTCAGCAACAAATGACGCTGTAACTGTTGACTCTAGCGGCAATGTAACAGAATATGCCTTTAGGATATGCTTTACAGATTCTTTCCAAGGCGTTACAATGGCAAACTTTGCACTAAATAACCTTGAGGCATCAACAGCTGCTATTTTTAAAGACAGCTCAAACGATTATGCTATGGGATTGGCCCAAAGCTTCAGGTCTACATTCGAAGCCAAAGGCGGCAGCATTTCAGCTGAAGAAGCTTATGTGTCAGGCGAAACAGATTTCAGGGCAGTGCTGACAAAAATTCAAGACAGCGCTTTTGATGTTCTGTTTGTTCCCGGATATTATCAGGAAGCCGGCTTAATAATAGGCCAGGCAAGGGAGCTTGGCATAAATGCAGCAATTCTTGGCGCTGACGGGTTTGATTCACCAACTTTAGTTGAGCTTGCCGGAGAAGAGGCGGTTTCAGATGTCTATTTCTCCAACCATTATTCTGCTCTTGACAATGACCCGACAGTAGCAAGCTTTATCAGCGATTATGAAGCAGCTAAAGGAAGCAAGCCAAATGCATTTAATGCCTTAGGCTATGACCTTGCAAACTTTATCGTTGACTGCATCAGCCGCGCCTCAGAGCTCACCGGCGAAGCTGTGAAAGATGCTATTGCTGCAACTCAGAGCTTTGTCGGAGTTACCGGATCATTTAGCATGGGCGCAGACCACAACCCGGTTAAGGCGGTTGTAGTTATAGAAATGCAAAACGGGCAGCAAGTGTCAGCTACGAGGGTCGCTGCTGAATAAACTGCCTTACTCTTAACGCCAAAGCAATTTATAGCAACAATAAAAGAGGAAGCTGCCGTGAGAATGTTTTTGCAGCAAGTGGTCAATGGGCTTTCAGTAGGAAGCATATATGCGCTGATAGCCCTTGGCTACACCATGGTATACGGAATAATCAAGCTGATCAATTTTGCCCATGGCGATGTATACATGCTCGGAGCCTATATTGGGTACTTTGCAACTGTATATTTGCCGCTGAGTTTTTTTCCGGCGCTGCTCCTTTCGATGGTTTCATGCGCTCTCCTGGGAGCAATAATAGAAAGAGTGGCTTACAGGCCTTTAAGGCAGTCTCCTAAAATTGCTGTTTTGATTACAGCAATCGGGGTTTCCCTTTTGCTTGAGTATACAATGATGTACTTTGTCGGGGCAGGAGTTCGCTCCTACAAAGCCCTGCTTCCTACAGATACTTACAATGTAGGCGGCGTAATCTTTGGATTTCAGCAGATAGCAATCATTATTACAGCAATTGCCTTAATGGCAGTTTTGCAATTCATCGTCTTAAAAACTAAAATGGGCAAAGCCATGAGAGCGGTATCAATTGATGCTGATGCAGCACAGCTTATGGGCATCAGCGTTGATCGGACTATTTCGTTTGCTTTTATGCTTGGCAGCGCTCTTGCTGGCGCTGCCGGCGTTCTCGTAGGGATATACTACAGCTCAATAAATCCTCTTATGGGCACAATGCCGGGCTTAAAAGCTTTCATAGCGGCTGTATTTGGCGGTATAGGAAGCATCCCGGGCGCGATGGTTGGAGGCCTGGCTATTGGCATTTTAGAAACCTTTGTAGCAGGCTACGGATCATCTATGTACCGTGACGCAGCTGTTTTCTTTTTCCTAATAGTCATACTCCTCGCAATGCCCGGAGGCTTGATGGGCATGAAAAGAACCGAGAAGGTATAAAAATGTTTAAAGCAAAAAACATTGCAGCTGTCGCTTTGCTTGCAGCAGTTTATACAGCAATTAAAATCCTTCGGCTTACAGGCATTTTTGGAAGCTACCATGAAATAACTATCGCCCAAATATGCATTAACATGCTTTTGGCATGCAGCCTGAATTTAATAACCGGCTTTGCTGGGCAGTTTTCTTTAGGGCATGCAGGCTTTATGTCAATAGGCGCGTATGCATGCGCATTGATTATTATCAGGTTCCCTTCGGTATACGGATTTATGCTTGGCCTTATTGCCGGATCGCTGGCATCTGCTGTTGTCGGGCTTGCAATAGGCATCCCTACGCTGCGCCTAAGCGGCGACTATTTGGCAATAGCCACTCTAGGCATGGCTGAAATAATCAAAGTTGTTTTCTTTAATTTAAAGATAACAAACGGTGCAGCAGGGCTGATGAATATACCAAGGCTAATGAACTGGGAGTGGATGTTCTGCCTTACAGCGGGATCTGTCGCATTAATAAATAACTTTATTAACAGCCGCCATGGGCGGGCTTGCATGTCAATTCGCGAAGATGAAATTGCATCCCAGTCAGTAGGCATTGATATAGCCCTCTACAAGATTGCCGCATTCGCTATAGGCGCATTCTTTGCCGGCATATCAGGAGGAATGTACGCGGCGTATTTTTACGTTTTAAAACCAGGCATTTTTGGCTTGCTTAAGTCAATCGACATTTTGGTTATTGTTGTGCTTGGAGGGCTTGGCAGCATTAGCGGCTCTATTATTGGAGCTGCCCTTCTCACGCTTATCTCCGCGCTTTTGCAGGACTTTGCATCGCTGAGAATGATAATCTACGCTTTAATGCTCATTGCCATAATGATGTTCAGGCCGCAGGGGCTGCTTGGCACAAACGAGATCTCATTTGCCCTATTTACAAGGGCATTAAAAAGAGAGAGCGCCAAATGAGCGGAAATGCCCTTACAGTAGAGAAGCTGACAAAATCATTCGGTGGCATAACTGCAGTTTCAAATGTAACTTTGCATATAGGCAAAGGTGAGCTTGTCGGCCTGATAGGGCCAAACGGCGCTGGCAAAACTACTCTTTTTAACCTTCTTACAGGCGTGTACGCCCCCACTTCAGGCGATATAACCGCTTATCTTGGCGAGCAGCCGAAATCTATGCGAGGCATGCCGCCCCATAAAATATCCAGGGTTGGCATAGCCAGGACTTTTCAGAACATCAGGCTGTTTAGCGACTTAAGCGTGCTTGACAATGTGCGCATAGCAATGCACAACTCGATAGAGTACGGTTTTGCAGCCAGTTTCTTTCACACAAAGCGCTACTTTGAAAAAGAGGCTCAGATAAAAGAGCAAGCGATTGAGCTTTTGGGCATCTTTGGCTTGGACAAAAAGACAGATGAGCTTGCCAGAAGCCTCCCGTATGGAGAGCAGCGCCATCTGGAGATTGTCAGGGCGCTGGCAACAAAGCCGGAGATACTGCTGCTTGATGAGCCGGCTGCCGGCATGAACCAAAGCGAAACACTCGAGCTTGCCGAAACAATATCGGCAATAAAGAGCTCATACGGGCTGTCTGTGTTTTTAATTGAGCATGACATGTCTGTTGTCATGAGCATTTGCGAGCGAATATATGTGCTTGACTATGGCGTTTTAATTGCTGACGGCACGCCGGAGGAGATCAGATCAAATAAGAAAGTTATCGCTGCCTACTTAGGCGAAGAAAAACTGTGATGAGGGCCCTATATGCTAGAGCTAAAAAGCTTAAATGTACACTACGGAGTTATCCACGTTCTGAAAGATGTCTCCCTGACTGTGGGGCGAGGCCAGATTGTTACCCTGATTGGCGCAAATGGAGCAGGCAAAACTACTGCTCTCAGAACAATCTCAGGCATTAAGGCGCCAAGCAGCGGATCGATAATTCTTGACGGGCAGGACATAACTAAAATACCGGCTCCCAAAAGGGTTGTCCTGGGCTTAAGCCAAGTGCCGGAAGGGCGCAGAATTTTCGCGTCTATGAGCGTATACGAAAATTTAGAGCTTGGAGCATATCTTAGAAAAGACACAAAAGCAGTTAAATCTGACATTCAGGATGTATTTGCGCGGTTTCCGATATTAGGCAAAAGGCAAAAGCAGCCAGCCGGCACGCTCTCAGGCGGCGAGCAGCAAATGCTTGCTATTGGAAGGGCTCTAATGCTTAAGCCAAAAATTTTGCTTTTGGACGAGCCTTCTATGGGGCTGGCGCCTATTCTGGTCAATGAAATATTCGATATAATTAAAAACATAAACGAGCAGGGCACAACAGTGCTGCTTGTTGAGCAGAATGCCAGCAAAGCCCTTGCCATTGCAGACATAGGCTATGTTTTAGAAACCGGCACGATAGTGCTATCAGGAACAGGCGCTGAATTGGCTGCAAGCGACGATGTCAAAAAGGCCTACTTGGGCGGCTAAAACTGCGATTTTTACCGGAAGGGGAAGCTGCATGCGATTAGCGCAGCGACAATTGTTTTGTACGTAAAAGAAAAGATGACGAAAGATTTGATAGTTGTGCATGAGGGCACTCCTATCTCGGAAGCTGCAAGAATAATGGACGAAAAGCGCCTTAAAAGAATGCCGGTGCTGGACAGCGAAGGGTTTTTAAAGGGCATAATTACAACTGAAAACATCCGATCTGTGTCCCCCTCAGAAGCTACATCGCTAAGCGTGTATGAGATAACCTACCTTCTTGATCGGCTTACAGCCAAGGATGCAATGACCAGGAATGTAATAACAATCAAGCCTGAAGGGCTGCTTGAAGAGGCTGCTGTCCTGATGAGAAAGCATAGAGTTGGGGCTTTGGTAGTCGAGGAGGAAGGAAAAGCAGTTGGCATCATCACAGAAAGCGATATTTTTGACGCTTTTATTGAGCTTTTGGGCTTCACAGACGCTGGCACGCGCTTTTCAGTGCAAGCTGCAGACATTCCCGGAGTGCTCGCTGAGATAGGCGGGGTGTTTCGCAAACATGGCGCAAATATTACCCACTTTGCCAACTTTACTGACAGGGCAAGCGGCAATGCTGAGCTGATTATCAGGACAAGCCATAATGACTGTGCCGCTATAATAAAAGAGCTTGAAGAGAAAGGCTATACAATAAATTCTGTGCAGCATTACCAATAAATAAGCGGCTGCAATAAAAAAAGGCGCAGTGCAGGCTGCCCGAGGCTTTTTGCCGCTCAGAGCTGCCATTCTCCGCTGAAGCAAGCGCCAAAACTGTCAGCGGATTCTTTAATGCACCCTGACAAATACTCTATTCTGCGGTGCGTGATATATGTTTTTATCCCATAATAGCCACAATAGCAGCCTTTGCTCTCAAGAAAGTATGCAACAGACAGCGACAGGCCCAAATGCTCTACTTCCTTTTCGAAAACAAGCGGGGACTCTTTGCTCTCAAAGCTGACTTGAAAGTAAACATCATATTGCCTGTGCGGGTTTATGCCCTTTTTGTAGAGCTTTTCTATCTGGTTTCTGTTTTTTAGGGAAACCAGCTCATTTTCATTTGGGTAAAGCTCTTTATACTTCTCCCACAGAGGATCCTCTTTAACTGAAATAGACTCAATTGCGATGCCATCGCCAATAGCTGTTTTTCTAATCTTTTTCGTAAGCTCCTCAGTACAGTTAGTGTAAACATAAAAATCAATTGAGCTGCATGCCGAGTCTGAGAAATAGCCTGCCAATATGCTTGTTGACGAGTAGCATGCATTTAGCATTAGCTTTAGGAACTGCAGCATTGTATGCAAGCTGTCGAATGATACAGAATACATAGCCAGCTGGCTTAAGCCGTTTATCGGCGAAAATTCGCTTAAAAAAAGATCGATGGCAACGCTGTTTCCTTCACGCTCAAACACTTGCACGTTCGAGTAAAACAATTCCCAGCGTATCAGCCTCCATGCTGCGCAGCCCACAGTGCCAAGCACTAATACAAAGCAGCAGGCAAGCATGGCATTAGGGTTGGTAGGGCTAAGCACTAAGCGCTGCCGTATAACATAAGCTGCAACTTGGGCGATGTAGCTGCATGTAAAGGCTAAGCCTGTTATAAGCAATGAATATTTCAGTCCGCAATAAAAGAACAATGCGCCAAACAAGATCATGCACAGGCTTATCGCTGCACTTTGATAATCGCTGTAAAAATTCCCGTAAAAGACAATCCTGAAAAAAACATATGAGCCTCTAAACGTGCAAAGGCTCAAAAGCGAAATTCTTAGTATTTTTGTTAGTATTCCCTGATTATTTACGTTTTCTGAAAGAGTTCGAAACCATGTGTTTCTGCAAGCATTCTTATAATCTTGGTATGTAAACCCTACTGATGCAATTGATGCGCTTGCCAAGTAGTATTTATACACTCTTGCCGAACACAGAACTGCTGCGATAAACGCTGCAATAGACAGCGCAACGCGCAAATCCCTGCTGCTCATTGTGCCGGAAAGCAAAACATAGCAGTTAATCCCTATAGCCAGAGAGCACAAGCTGGCTGCGCAATAAAACGAAAGCCTTTCTGTCGCTTGGGCCTCAGAAACATAAAAAACACACCATACCAATAATATCAAAGACAGGTAACAAAATCCAGGAAGCTTGTATTCAATCCTTGTTGCCACAAAAAAAGCGCAGTCCATTACTGAAACCAGTGTCATGAGCATAACTGCAGTTGATTTGCTGTGTTTGAAAACTCTATACTTCATAAAACCACGAAAACCACTTTTGATGTTGTTTCTATATTGTAACATATCAAAAAATCATTACACACAAACAGTAACTAGATTTTAGGGTTTAGACATAATTTATTTAAGCACAGCCTTAAGGCGGCTTATATAGCAGTTACGATTTCTTAATAGCATTCTATAGCGATAGTATAAACAGCGAATGAAGGCAAGCGCAAAGGCCGTGTTGGCCGCTTATTATTGGAATAAACCTATATGTGTGCTATTTGCCAAAAAACGCTTCGCAAAATGCAGTTATTTGCCTAATATGCATCTTCGCTATATATTCCTGATAAAAAAACGATTTTTGCAGAAAATATGATATAATCACCCTAAGCATGAAACAGTGCAAAGAGGGAGGCATTTATGTCAACCAACCCTTTCAGGCGAGAGAGCAGCTCAAGCAAGCTTTCATACTCTGATCGCCAAAGAATAAATAGGCCCGGCAATAACAGGCAAAGCCAGCAATACAATGGCAGCTCTAATGAGCATAGCCAGGAAAGCTCTAATCAGAGGGGTTCACACGAAAGCTTCGCCTCAATGGCTTTGCGTGCAGGAAAGGCCGATATAGCTATCATCGGCTTGTCTGTCGTGGCAATTGCATTAGCTTCCTTTTTCCTGGTGAAGCGCTCGGCAACAATGGTTATGGCTTCAGTCGATGAAGTATACACGCTGCTCGGATGCGCTTTTGTTATAACAGGATCAGTAACTCTTGCATGCCAGAGGATTCATCGCTTGGGATCAATATATGAAGATAGCAGCGGCTCATCAGCCATTCGAAGGATCGCCGGTTTCATCCAGTCGCTATTCACATTTGCTTTCATCGTCATTCTACTAGCTTGCCTTGGAGTAGGAGCAGTAATGTTCGTGCTTTCAATGCAGTCAAGATAGTTAAAATTAAATTCGCATTCATATTGCCAGGCCGGCAGCTGCCGGCCTGGTTCCTTTTGGCCGATAAAAAAAGGCTTGCCTATATCAAGCCAGCCAAAAAAGAATGCATTTCGGCTCAGCTATCCAAATTCTCTGTATGGCGCATTCCATTTGCCGGCAATTCTTAAGGAGCATGCCTACGCTTGGGTTTCACTCGTTTTTCTTCAGCAAGCTGTACACAGACGATTTGCCAACTCCATATTTTTTAGCGAGTTTTTTTATCGCATCCATTTCAGTAGTTGCCATAAGCTCTTTGATCTCTTCCTGCAGCTCCTCAGGAGCCGGCAATGCTTCTTTTTCAAGCTTCATTTCAGACAGCACGAGCACAAATTCGCCTTTTAGCGTTAACTGGGCGAGAACCTCTTTTGCAGTCCCCCAAAGATTTTGCTCATACATTTTTGTCATTTCCCGGCACACGCATACAATTCGATGTGCATACAAGCTGTCAACGGCTTCAAGGGCGCTTTGAATTGTGCTTGCAGTGGCAAACCATATGCTGGGGCATTCAAGGCTGTCTGCTTTAGCGAAAGCTTTTTTTATGTCATTGGGCTTCTTGGGCAAAAATCCCCCAAAGTAAAAATCGCTGGATGCAAAAGCAGAGTAGACATAAGCAGCAATGATTGCGCTTGGCCCGGGCAGGAAAACTGCCTGAATCCCGTTCTCTAATGCCAGCCTGGCCAGCACGCCGCCAGGATCGTTTAGTAAAGGGGTTCCTGCATCGCTAATCAGGGCAATGCTGCTGCCTGCTTTCAGTTCGCTGAGCGCTGCGCTCGCACGGCTTGATTCGTTGTCCTTGTTGTTTGAAACAAGCTTTTTTTTAATGCCATAGTGGTTTAGCAGCTTGGATGAGACCCTAGTGTCTTCGCAGTAAACGAGATCCACTAATTTCAGTGTCTCAATTGCGCGGTATGTAATATCGCCCAAGTTTCCTATTGGTGTTGCTATTATATAAAGAGTGCCGAATTCAGTGCTGCCATTTTCCCCGCGTTCACAATCCATCCGCAATCTCCCCTTGTGCTGTTTTGGTTGGCGCTTTTTATGCGCAATCCCGGCAATAAGCGCTCTATATATATTTTATCTGCATTTCGGCCTTAAGCACATAGGATCAGCGCCAGGGGCGAATATATTTGTGCATATTTCCTTAAGATGGCATGGGTGCCGACAATGCCGGGCGCGAATCTTGACACTATTGTCTAATTATGCTAGAGTTGAAATAGCTATTTACAATTAATATAATATTTAGGCATAAAGCATGAAAAAAATGTTTAGTAAAGATTGGATATATACTAATACCTTGTATTTTGCCGTAATAGTTGCCTTATGCAGCATATTTCAGGCTTCCCCTGTGCAGGGCGGCTCTATTAATACGCCTCAATTCTATTTCAACAATTCCAACATTTGCATGCTGGAGTCTGTTGACCTTGTTATAGCAAACCCGTCATATGCCAACAAGCCCTGGGACTTTGAATACTATAACCCTTTTGAAGGAAGGAATGTAGTAGTCCCCGTTTCAGCAAACTCAAACCAGTCTATCATTACAATTAAGCCTACTAAAACAGGCACATTTACATTCAGGCTTATTACAATAGACGGCTTTGATATATTTGAGCCCCCCGTAGCCAAACTGACAGTGTCAAAATCAGCCACTATTGGCGATATCAAGATGGAAGAGAATGAAGATGATCCATATACTGTAAAGTACTCAATAAATGTATCCAAGCATTGCTCAAGAACAGAGCTTGAGTACAGCTGGAAGTTTAGCGATGGGGAAACATCCTCATCTGCAAGCCCTGAGCATACATACAGCTTCGGCGTAAGCAGCTTTGACGCTACCCTTAAGCTAACAGCCCAAAACAATGGGATGTCAGAGACTTTTACTGCTGAAAGCGCATTTGGCATACCGCCAATGGTTGCAAAAGAGTTCACGCTTAGCGCCAAGCAAGCCTGCAATATGGAGATCATAAAGATAAATGCCGTTGACATGCAGAAGGGCGCGAACGAAAAATGGTCGTATGAGTACAGCATCGACGCCGGAATGAAATACAGCGTAGAATGCACGAAAAGAACCTCTGAAGAGGCAATAGGGACTTTATCAGCCGGGGATCATATAGTATACATTTACGGAAGCGACGGGCAGCTTGAAGCTGAGCTTTCTGTGGCAATACTGCCTGCTTATAGCCAATCCCCCGGACTGGCTGCTGTAAACACAGAAGACGGCACGAAATTTACACTGGACATGGACGAGCATGCTATTGATGGAAAAGCCTGCCATGGAGCATTTGAATACATATGGGATTTCGGTGACGGCACAACAGAAGAGGGAACTGAAAACACTGCTGTCCACTCATATGCCCAGACAGGGCTTTATCAGATAAAAGCAACTATATCAAGCCAAAACGACAAAGTCTACTTGCATGCGATTGTAAGCCTGGACTCCCTGGATGAAGGGGACGAGCCGGAGATTACAATCCTAACTCCGGCAGCAGATATATTGGCTCTGCCATCAGGCTTCCCTGTACAGCCGCCTGAAAGCATTTTAGGGCCTGTAAGCGCCATAGGCCATGCAGCAGTCATTAACATTGCAATATTGGCTGCGAGCCTGTTATTGCTGGCAGTAACTATTCTTATGCGAATGAAGTCGCATAACCCGACCAAGGCGTTTGAAATGTCTCTGGTTGAGTTTTTGATATTTGTGCTGCTTGCAGGCATGTCGCTTTCCACTTCAGACTTTACAAGCAGCTTCGTTGCATACAACAGCTATACAGCTATATATGCCTTAGGCTTTATTGTCCAGGTAGCCGCCTGCTGGTTCAGCTTTAGCAGCATGCAAAGCAGCGCTTCCAGCTAGCTGCCTTGCTTGGCTTTAATGCTCCCTTTCAGGCAAGCTGCCTGTTCTGTAAGCCTGCAGCAGCAGCTCAAGGTTTTCAATATCTCTTTTTATCTGCTTTCCCTGCTCTGTATCAGCAACGTACAGCCTGTTTTCAATGCCTAGATCCTCAATGTTTTCATATGTGCTTGACAAGCTGAGCAAACCGTTTGTGTACTTTGGCTCAAGCTTCATAAGCGTCAGGCCAATTGAATTGTATATAAGCGAGCACCCCGCTCCGCCAGTTTCCTTCTGGTATGCTTTGGCATAGCCCAGGTCTATGCAAAGGATTTTTCTGTTTGCCTTAATTGCACTCTCAAAAGCTTTTACCGGCACGTGGCCGCATATTATATGCGATCGGCCCGGCTCAAGGCCAAACTCCCTCAAAACCCTGTCAGCAAGCTCTTCTTCGTCGATGAATTCATAAAACAGCTGGGTAGACTCTGCGTGGGTAGCTGTGTCGTCAAAGAAATAGCGCTCGAAAGTAGCCATTTTGTCTTTGCCAAAAAGCGGGGATTCTGGAGAGCACCATAAATACCAATAAAAATCTTTGTTCTCATCGCTCTCATCGCTGTAAACTTTTCTTACCAGCTGGTCCACGGCGTCAAGAAGCTCCTTGCCTTTTAGCATCTGGCCTTCGATAGCTACTTCACTCAGCCCCATTTCCCTGTTGACAGGGACTCCGGCATGAATAAGAAGGTTTTTGTTGTAAACAAGGTATATGCTGCCATGGCTTAAGAGAAACTGGGCATGGCGCTGCAGCTTTTCGCTGAGCGTGAATGACAGGCGAAGCGACTCAATAACGCTTGCCTCTTCGCTGGTTAGCTGCATGCCTGCCTCGAGCACTGTGGGGAAATCCCTGCTGTTAAGCTTGTATTCCTTGCCGCCAAGCTGTGCTGTCCAGCTATTAGTGTCAATAGTGTCAAGAATCATCCTGTTTTCCATATTGTAGCCGGGGTTTCTTTTAATTAGCTGGCTTTCCAGCTTAAACTGGATTATGCTTATAGCTTTGTGCATCTTGGCAAGCGTTGTGCTTTTAATGTCGGAAACTTCATCGCTTGTTATAGGCATGAATCTTTGCAGCTCCTCTACGCTAAGCTCGTAGCGCTCCTCGGCAAATTGGAGCAGTGGGTAAAAATTAATTCCATAGCCTGTTTCGAGGATGCTTGTGTTGGCATATCTTAGGCAAATGCGCACAGCATTTGCTATACAGGCCAAATTGCCGGCGGCTGCGCCAAGCCATAATATATCATGGTTTCCCCATTGAATGTCCACAGCATGGTATGCTATCAAAGAATCAATGATGTAGTGAGGCTCCCTGCCTCGATCAAAGATATCTCCAACGATGTGCAGCCTTTCAACGCAGAGCTTTTTGATTGCTGCGCACAATTCGGCTATCACGCTGTCAGCAAAGCCGGTCTCAATTATTCCATCCAGGATCTCAGCATAGAATGTCTCTCTGTCTGATTGGTTTGGGTTTTTAAAAACTAGCTCGCGTATGATAAAGGAAAATTGTGGCGTGATTTTTTCGATAATTGCTGACTGGGCATATTTGCGTGCAAAAACTTCAAATATTTTAAGCAAGCGAAATATTGCCAGGCGATAAAATGCCGGGCACGCAATTCCCTTGCGGTGATAGCTTGCCAGGGTTTCTTCAGGGTAGTACACCATCTCGCAAAACTCTTCAGCTTCCGCTATTGTGTCAAAGCGGAATTCTGCCCTCGTATCAGGGCCTATGGCTTCAACCGTGCGGCGGAATATATTGCCAGAGCATGTTCTGATAACCTTCTCAAAAGCGTCGTATTCGCCATGCAAGTCAGATAAAAAGTGCTCTGTGCCTTTAGGCAGTTTAAGCAGCGCACGCAATCTGACCAGTTCTGAGGAGCATTCTATCGAGTTCTTATAATTCTCTGAAAGCAAAGCCAGGAATTCGAGCTTTCTGTCTTCGAACCCCTCATAAAAACTGCTCATCTCGCTACCTCTCAATTATAAAATATATTGCTTTGCCCCGTGCTTAATGAACTTAATGCCAAGATAAGGGCAAATGCATATTAATGCATTATGCATTGCCTATTCATTATGAGTGCATATAAAAGATAAAACAAGATTAATTGCTGCACGCGCATCAGGCTTATGCTGCAAACAAGATTAATTTTTTATCACTTTTTTGTAACAGGCCGCAATATTTTCTTTATGTAGAATATGCTATAATTCTATTGTTGCGCTACAGAATGCCTGCGCAATGGCAATGCTCTAAATAAACTTGGGCAGCGCAAACGAAATATTTATGGAAAGTATCCGGCAAGCAAGTCGCAATATGGTTTATATTGACATCTGAGCGCTAAAAATTTAGAATTAATAGAAACAACGGCAATTAATGATGACTATTCTTGCAATACAGTAGCTGCCAAGCTATAGAAAATAATATCAGGCTTATGCGCTTTAGCGCATATATCCAGCACTTGGTGCAATCGTTAATATTAAGGAGCATTTTTTATGAAAAGCAAAGTCCAAACAGTAAACAGAGTCAGCTATGAGCAAGTAGACTCCATTATTTCAAGTGATATTGTGCTGGTTGGAGATATAACTTCTGGAGGCTCTCTAAGAATAGAAGGGAATATACGCGGCAATATCTCGATTACAGGCAACTTAATTGTTGGCAGAAATGCACTGATCATCGGGCGGTGCAAAGCTACGAATATACATATAATCGGCACTATTGAAGGCGATGTCCAGTGTGAACAGCTTAAAATATTCTCAACCGGCAAGATGTCCGGGGATGCCGAAATAGAGAGCATTATTATAGATGAAGGCGCTATATTCGTAGGCAACTGCAAAATCATTTCAGAATCATCCAAAGACCCGAGCATCGACGAAATACTTAATGTTGTAGAATAGCCCTCTTGCTTGGCGAACATCCTTATTTGCGCAAGCAACAGATGGCCCCAATGCTATAAATAAACTAGTGCAAATACCGCTTTATGCGGTTTTTTTGCTTTAAAAGCTTGTCTTCGCGTGTTTGCAGCAGTTAGGAATGCAATCGGCAAAAAAAAGCAAAAAATAAGTTGACAGGCAAAGGGCTCGATGATATTATGTAAAAGCTGGCTTTCGGGCCAGCAAGCTGATTGGAATGAAAAGGAATAGGGAAGCGAATTA
>WRIY01000011.1 GCA_009782515.1 Eubacteriaceae bacterium | reverse complement strand
TTTATTGTTTGTATTAACCAAAGGATATCATAGTTACGGCCGTTTGTTTTCACAATCTGTCGCAAATAGGGATATTTGGCGTTTTTTAGGCGCTCTTTTCATTAAAAACAGGCTCTAATTAAGTGGAAAAACAACCCGGAAAAACAACCTTTGCTTTTACAGGGTGCGCGTCAAGTCGGCAAGACATATATCTTGCTAACGTTTGGCAAGGAGCATTATAAAAATGTTGTATATGTTAGCTTGGAGGAATCAGCTGGCATTCGGGCGATCTTTGAGCGCGATTTGAACCCTGAACGCATCATCAAAGAACTTGCAGCAAAAACCGGCCAGAATATATTGCCAGCAGATACCTTGATTATATTTGACGAAATACAAGCTTGCGAACAGGCATTAACTTCGCTAAAATATTTTGCTGAAAAAGCGCCGCAATACCATGTCGCAGCAGCTTGCAGTTTGCTGGGTGTAGTGGTTAACCGTGAAAAGTACTCTTTTCCTGTCGGCAAGGTAGATATGCTTCACTTATACCCGATGGATTTTGAGGAATTTCTATGGGCAATCGGACAAGAAATGCTCTATAATTTGGTCCGCGAATCTTACGAGGGATTTACTCCGTTATCTCTCCACGATACTGCTATGGATTTGTATAGAATTTATCTTGTTGTTGGCGGCATGCCACGCGCAGTGAAGGAATATGCGGAAAAGCGGGATTTCGATTTTGTTTTAGCAGCGCAACAAACATTAAACGATTCATTTATAGCAGATATGGCAAAGTATGCTACACCTGTAGAGACAACCCGAAATAAAGCGGTATGGGAATCCATTCCTGCGCAGCTTGCCAAAGAAAACCATAAATTTCAATACAAAATCATAAAAACTGGCGCACGAGCTAAGGACTATGAAAATGCGATGGACTGGTTGACAACAGCCGGAATGATAAACAAATGCGCCAATATTACCGCAGGCATTCTACCGCTTAAAGCTTACGAACAAGCAGATATTTTCAAAGTTTATATGGTTGATACTGGCTTGCTGTGTTCCAAGCTCAATATTGCTGCTAACATAGTGCTTTATACTCCACACAGCTTTGACGGCATTAAGGGTGCGATAGCGGAAAACTATATCATGCAAGCTCTTGTTGTAAACGGTATCAAGCCTTATTATTGGAGTTCGCCAGGTAAAGCAGAAGTTGGCTTTGTGTTTCAAGATAAGCAAGGCAATGTTATTCCGTTAGAAGCGAAGTCTTCCGATAATGTGCGATCGAAAAGCCTTCGCAGCTTCACAGATATTTACAAACCGCCTTACTCTATTCGCGTTTCTTCAAAAAATTTCGGTTTTGAGAATAGTATAAAAAGCATTCCGCTCTATGCTATTGGCTGTTTAGAAGTATAAATCCTATTGATAAGGGAAGCGCAAATTGAAAGAACAGGGAAAAATGCTTGTCCGGGTGGACAAATGATACCCTTCGAGCAAAACGCGCTCTGCATGCGATGCAGCCAAAAAGAGCTGGCCATGTCCGAGCGGGCATACATATGCGAAAAATGCGGCAGCGAGATGGACAGGGACATGAATGCCACCATCAACATTAGGGAAGAAGCCAAGCGCATATTCGGCTTGGCATAGAGAACCGATCTTGCCGTAGGGCATACAGCCTGCTCCCGCGCATCAACCAAGCGCTGTCGGCTGTATATTCGGGAAGCCCCCGTTTCAAAGCAAGCGAGCAGTGCGAGCTTGCATAATCGGCGGGAGCATGTCACTAATCCAAGCAGGTTTTTTAAGCAGGGGCTTTAGCTGTCTTCCAGCGACATATGCTTTGATGAGATACAACAATCCTTTTTGAAGAATGCAGCCCCATATAGCCAAATATCTCTTGCACCATCCTTAGCAAGCTTTTTCCAATATTTGCGAGCTTCGATTTGCTCAATTGCTGAATCGCTTGCGCTTTTCAGTGAAGCTAAACTGTCAGAGTATTTTGCCTCAATGATGAATGCTTGCCTTGTGTTTTTGTTGTTTTTGGCGGAAATGTCCCAGAAACCATAGCCAGATTCCTCGTTAGACGAGACAGACCAACCTTCCATATCTGCCAAAGCGCCTAAAAGCAAGCCATGGTAAAATGATTCCTTCTTGTTTTCTTTTGCAGAGTAATCCCTAGCGCTGATAAAATCGATGAGCAGTTCGCACATAGCAGTCTGTGCAGCGTTGCTGTCGCCTTCTGAAAAGGCGTGCCTTAGTGACGACAATGCTGTTGTGTTTGCTGCAACGCGGCTCTTAAACCATTCACCAATCTGTTCTACAAATATGCGCCTAACGCTTTCGTTTGGAATAGCTAGTTCATGCCTGCCATCTTTTAAGCCGTTTATTGCAGTTAAATAGCCTGCAGCATACATGAAGCTCCAAATATTGTCTATTGTCTGCTCCAGATCAGAATATGAAAGCTGATCATTTATCCTCTTTACAATTGAGCCGCCATCAACTAATGTGCCAATCTCTTCCTTAGCTGACTGCCCTGCCATATTTGCAAGCTGTTTTATAATAGCATTGCCGCCTGTATTCATCCAATACGGCTGAGGCGGCGCATTTTGGTTAATCTTTGCGTCATCGCAGAATTTTACGACATCCCATGGGCAGTATATCTGGGTTCCTGCAAAACAGTAGCCGTCATACCATTCTCGAACATCGTCCATTCTGTTAGAAAGGCCCCTTGAAGCTAATACTTCGCTAGTTTCTGCTTCTGTAAAGCCAAAGCTATCTGAATAGAGCGGGTGGCCTATGCTGTATGGGCTGAAATTGTTCACTTCGGTGAAAATGCTTTCTTTTGACACTCTAAGGCATCCGGTTAGCATTGCAAACTCAAGGCTGCTGTTACCTTTCAATGCGAGGCTAAACATGGATCTGATAAAAATAAGCATTTCATCGTAGTATTCATGCTGCCATGCTTTGTCAAGAGGAACATCATACTCGTCAATTAATAAAATCGCAGGCTTGCCAAAATGTTTGTTTAATAACTGGGTTAATATTGCCAAGCTTTCGTGCAAGCGATCATCGTTGCCTTGAATGCTAATTAGCCTTTCAAACTCATCTTTGTCATATCTGTTTAGCAAGCTGCTGTCCAAAAGATAATCTAGTCGGCTAGCTTCAGCGCGGATAGCGAATGCTAAATTCCCTCGCGCCATTTTCATAGATGAGCCTTGGGTATCTTTCAGAGAAATTGCAGCAACAGGGTATTTACCCATATGAGCTTCAACAATGCTCTCATCATCCATTATCTCTAGGCCCCTAAAAAGCGCTGGATCTGTGCCGATTTCAAAAAAATGCCTGACCATGCTCATGGCAAGCGTTTTGCCGAAGCGCCTCGGGCGCGTAAAAAGGGCAACAGCACATGGGTTTTCTAAAAAGCGCTTTATCAGAGCTGTTTTGTCAACATATGCATACTCTTTTTCCCTAAGCTTCTTGAAATCCTCGATTCCTGAGCCTGTTGGGGAATTGCTGTCCATTAGCATACCTCCATTGCTTATATTGGTATTATATCAGAAAGCCTGATTGCAAATGGGTGCTGCCTATTTCGATCTTTCGCAACGATTCAGTAATTGAAGTATAAAATCCTGCGCGTTTTGCAGCGATTGGGCCTATAACAAAAAAAGCGCGTTGTCATACGCTTTTAAGTTTGAAGAAAATATACGCAGCGCTGCTTTTGATAGGGTTGACAAAAGCAAGAGGCAGCAAGCTTCATGCTGAGTTTTAGTTCACGTGCTGTAATGGTGGTGAGCGAATAATCTGAACCTCGCTTTCGCTGCTAGCGAACCCTGATGGCAATTCGATTGCAAAGCTCCAAGGGATAATGTCCGCGCTAGCATGTTTAGGGCGAATTATTGAAGCAATAATAGCGCTATCATTTTTTCTATTTTATTGCCTCTGATGGCGGCGGTTAGGCAGGCTGCTTCCCGTGCTGTCTTGCGGTGCAGTTCCATCTGCTTGCTATAGCGCTCTATCTGGGGCTCCAGAGAAAATTTCACGCACCCTCCTTTGGCTGCCTTAAAAAGCTGTCCAATTAAGGACAAATATTGCCCCTGTTTCACCTGCAAATGCAAGCCTGCCATTTACAGGCAGAGTTATAGTATTTCTCATCTGAGCTTCGAGCGAAGTGGCAATACAGTTCATTTTCGCATCATAGACAAACCATGCGCCGTTATGCGGGGTTTCTATGCTCATAACATGCCCGGCAGCCTCGCTATCAATATCAATCCATACAGTTTCCGAGCCTAAGGCAACTATGTCCCCAATATCAAGCAGTTTTTTAGCATGTTCAGCGTCAATATACCGGGTATCATTCCTGTTGAGATACTCGATACCATATTGGTTTGTAATATAAAGGTTGTTCGTATCCCGCCCGGCCATTGTAGGTATGTCTTGAAAACCAAGCGCAGTTTGGGCATCGATAATTCTGGCATTATTGATAAAAGCGCCTCCCCCCTTATAAATGCCCATACCCACATACCCATATGTCTTGTTATCGGTAAGCGTTTTTGCCATAGCGTGCGTGATATAGGATAATGATGTGTATTTTTCGCTTACAAGCAGATACTCCTTGTCATTTCTCTCTGTCCACGCCTGTACGGCGAGAGCTGATACTTCGCTATCTTCAAGGCGCTGAGCAAAAGGCATGGCGAATGCGCTCATACCAAGGCCTGGCAGGCTCTCATATGTGTTGATCAATAGATACTTGCCTTCAGCAAAGCTTATAACACTCACCCCTCGCGCGCCTTCCTTTTTCGAACCGCTTATGCCTATATAATCGTTGTTTGTTGATACGAATTCGCCATTAGCGTTATAAAAGTACTCCAGAGGGCGTTCATTGCTCACCATTATAGGGCAAAGCGCCAGAATGCCATCAGTAAATTCTATTTTCCATGTACCCCGGAAGCCTGCATTATAAATGCCTTCATAAGCTTTGAGGCTTTCAGGAATTTTCGCGTGTGTTTGGTTTATCTCAGGCATGAAGGCAGCCGCCTCTCTTGGGATTAAGCCTTCTTCTTTGAGCACTTCGGTTATTATTTCCTGTGCGATAATCTGTGCATGGCTGTCTGAGCCTGAGGAGGAAACTGCTGCTGCCAGATTATATTCGGGCAGAACAGTCAAATTCGTATGGTACTTTTCTGTATCGCCGGACTTGCTTAAAGCTTTAATTCCGTATCTTGAAAAGGGATATGTCTCGACACAATCCCAACCCAGGCCATAGCGGATCATATTGTCTGCTTCTGGCGATACCATTTCGTTCATATGGTGGCTTTTTGCCATTTCATCAACAGCATTCTTTGACAATACTGATTCATCAGCGCTAGACATGAACACTGTTGCATACCTGCAAAGGCCCTCCATAGTCGCATAAATGCCTCCGCTGCCAATCGAGCCGAGTGATTCATGCTGCAGCCTGTTATTTCCAATGTAGATGCCGGCAAGATTGCTTCGGCTAAAATCGCTTTGAGGCGTTTTTATGCCTTCAATGTTCATCAATGAAAGGAAGTTTTGTTCAATATATTCAGTGTAGCTCATTCCGCTGGCGCGCTCTATTAGTATTTCAGCGAGCATAAAACCATCATTGCAATAAATTGAGCGATCTCCAGGCTCATGTTTCAGCGTCTGCAGTTTTATTTGTTCTAAAAAATGATCGTGTGCGACTGTATCGCTGTCGCCAAGCAGGAATGCATTGTCAAAAGTGCTGCCCATAAGCCCGCTTGAGTGGTTCAACAGCATTCTCGGAGTAATATTTATGTATCTGGGGTCAGCTAGCCTGAAGCCAGCAATGTAATCTGCAATCGGTGAATCAAGATCTATCTTTTCATCATCTACAAGCTTCATCACAGCTGCAGCAGTAAAGACTTTGCTGACAGAGCCTATGCCGTAGAGCTTTGGAGGTTTGGGGGCATTCCCGTCCGGCTCAGGCATATTGAGCGCATGGGCAAGGTTTGATCCTGTTGACAGCAGCATCAAGCATGCCACCAGTATCGCTGCATGTTTTCTCAAAGCCAAGCTCGATGGCATTTTTTTTGCAACCGGCCTTTCTGAAATCAGCTCATACGCTGTTATGCTTTTAATACTTTTTGCGGAGATATCTGCTACTGCGAAGGCGGCCAACAAAAATATAGCTCCAATCACGATAACGATCAGTGGATTTACCGCAAACATCGAGCCATATGCGCCGGCGCTGGCAAGCAATGCAGTCAAAGCCGGGCTAGCTGTGACAGCGCCGATAGCGCACCCTAAAATTACGCCGATTGCAGCGCAGGGCAAAAAGCTAATGGCGAGCTGCCGTGCGAGCTGTTTAGTTGTATAGCCAAGAGCTTTTAAAGTTCCAAACTCGCGGTATCGCTTAGTTACTATGCTCCGAGTTGCCATTGCGATGATCATTGATATGGTAAGCAGCGAGATAAGCATTATAACCTCAACAACGAGAGTAACTGCTTGCGCAAATGCGCCAAGCTGTGATTTAGCAAATTCGCGGAAATCCAAGATTTTTTCAATTTGGTATTCTGCGGACGATCCGCTGAGAATAATATCGCCATTATATATAACTGCATATTCCACGCTGTCAACATCATAGTGCTCTATGTAGTTTGATATTTTTTCTTCAGCAACAGCTTTAGAGCCTGCAAATGTGCTTGCCTTGCTATGCTTGTATATGTTGGCCACGCCTGCGGTTTGTTCCAGCATTTGATAAAATTCACTTGTTGAAACACCTTCGCTCAGATAGATATTGATTGTTGCGCGTTTGTAATTAGGATCAAGCCTTTGGTATCCATCAAGCGACATTGCGGCTACTCTGCCGCCGTTGCTCATGACGGGGTAGAAGCCTGTAATGATATATTCCTGTGACACGCCATTTGATGTTACGTTGATGCTGTCGCCTATTTCCTTGCCCATCTCGTCCGCAAAAACCTTAGTTATCGCAACCTCGTTGTCATAAATAGGGAATCTGCCGTCGTGAGCGAACATACCTTCCATCTGCGCAAAGTCGCTGGAAATTTGGCTCATGGTTGCTTCTGCCCCTATTTGAACCGTCAAATAATCCAGCATCGTTGTTTTGCGGATTTCTGGCATTTGCTCCAGTTCCGAAGCCAGAGCATCGGCATCTGTGTGCCGCGTTACAATTAGCTGAATGTCAAGCTGCTCAAATCCCGCCATTAGCGCAAAAGCCATATGGTCGATCACAAGATTATTGTACAGCACTGTCACAATAACAGACGCAAAGGACATTATTGCTATTATCATGCCGACCATTGCATACGATTTAGCAAATACAAACATGTTTTTTAAGCCTAATCTCGTATGCACGCTGCCTATGCCTTTACCAAGCGAAAAATAATTTCGGCGGAAGCTGTTTGCGGCGATTCCGCCCCGAAGCGCAGTCACCGGCGCAAGCTCTTTTATCTTGCTGCTTGCCCGCAGAACCATAGAAAGCAAAACAGCAGCCAAAACGAGTGCGGAGACTATCCCGGCTGAAAGATTCGTTTTGAACGACCACAATATTCCGCTAACTGATGAAACAGCTTGCCTGACGAAAGGCAATAAAGGCACAGCCCCTATTGCCCCAAGCAATGCTGCAGGAATAGAAACTGCTGCATATTCCATGATATAGCAGGCGATGATCTGGCTGTTTGTGTAGCCAGAAGCTTTTAGCACTCCGATCTCGTGCATGCTGTCCTCTATATTGCTTGTAACGCGAAAGCGTATGGCAAACATAGCGATAAGCGCAATCAGCACTGCGAAAGCCATGAGGATTGCTGGAAAGATTGCAATCATTGACATCACTCCCGTTTGGATTGCATATATGTCCATTGCAAAAGGAAAATCGATGAGCTCAACATCAATCTCTGATGCAAAGCTGCGGTTAAAGCTTGGCGCATCCCCTATATCAAAAAATCTAGCTGTAATCCACACGCAGCTGTCAAATTTTTGCTGTAGCGCCTCATAGCATTCACCTGGCACAAAGAACCTCATTGCACTTGTCATGTTTATCGTCAAGAGCTCATTTGATTCAAAAAAACCAGCTATTATAAAGCTAATCGGCTTATTCCTATAAAGCATTGTGAACTCATCGCCAATTTCATAGCCCAGGCCTTTGGCATAGCCAGAAAGATAGATAGCCTTGTCTCTTGGAACAGAGGCATCCTCCTTAACTATCTTTGGCGAGGAGATTTTAAGCGGCTCATCCAAGCTGAATATGACTGCCCTAATATCTCCATCCCCCCAGAGGTTTGCGACTACACTGCTTGGGGATAGCACTTGTGTTATTTCATATTGGCAGACTCGGCTGTCGTTTTTTATGATATCCTCAAAAGATGCATTATATATATCTCTGGTTAGCAAAAACATGCTGTGAAAACAGTCTGAACTCTCCATGACTTCAATATAGTTCGTTTTGAGCCCGAGCAGTACGCTAAGGCTAAGCGTTGCGAGCAATGCAACCACTAATATGATTATAAACAGCGAAATAGATGCGCCTTTATGCCTCAGAATATTAGCTTTCGCTATGTGAACCGTTTTTTTCATGGCTTCATCCCATCCTATCAAGAAACATCTGCAGCTTTTCCATGCGCTGTGTTTTTTCGTCCCCGGAGTATTGCGCGAGCCCAAGCTCGCCGACAACTGCGCCGTCACGCAGATAAATTATTCTGTCGCCGCGCGCTGCGATTTTTGGCTCATGCGTAACCATAACGATGCTCTGGCCTCGTTCGTGAAGTTCATTCATAACATCCATAACTGCTGAGCTCGAGGCAGAGTCAAGCGCGCCTGTTGGCTCATCAGCAAAAAGCAATGCAGGATCATTGATAAGAGCGCGAACTATGCCAACGCGCTGCGCTTCACCGCCTGAGAGCTGGCTCGGGAACTTGTGCCATAGATCCTCGCCCAGCTTTACTTGGGCAAGAAGCCCTGCAGCGCGCACTTCGATAGCCTTTTTGTCATTCGTCAGAAGCAATCCGCACGCGAGGACATTGTCCATAACGCTCATATTGTCCATAAGGTGTATTTGCTGGAAAACGAAGCCGCAGTTTTTGCGCCTGAACACAGCAAGCTCATCATTTGACAGCTTTGCGATATTCTCGCCGTTGAACCATACTTCGCCGAGCGAAGGCGTATCCATACCTGAAATCGAATATAGCAGCGTAGTTTTGCCACTCCCTGAACTGCCCATTACAACAGTGAAGGCGCCTTTTTCAATTTCAAGGTCAAGGTTCTTAATGACATGAAGCTGTTTTCCGCCTATGGAAAAAGATTTGCACAGTTTATTTGTTTTTATTATTGATATCATTAGCCCATTCTCTATTTCTTTGTGTTGCTTGTATCCATGTGATGGTTATATTATGCTGTAGATATTATCCGATTGCTTTAACAGCAGCTTGTTAAATTCTTATCAATTTCTTACCAAAAAGGATGTGGCGCTTTGCTTGAATGCCTGATAATTGACGATGACATCAACATTGCTGAAACGATTTGCGAGTATTTTAGCTTGTTTGATCTAAGCTGCGAATATGCAGTGGATTATGAAGCAGGCCTAAAAGCGATTGCTGAAAAAAAACCAGCGGTTATCTTGCTGGATGTGAATCTGGGCAACCAGACAGGCTTTGAGCTATGCAAAAAGGTGCGCGAGACTTCTGAAGTGCCGATCATCTTTATCAGTGCCCGCAATACTGTTGATGATGCATTAGCAGCATTCGGCATTGGTGGCGATGACTATATTACAAAGCCGTTTTCAATGGCAGTATTGCTTGCCAAGACAAAAGCTGTTTTGAAGCGAAACACTTTGTCTCAAAGCCAAAAGCTGCAGCCGGCTATAAGTTTCGGCGATGTTGAGGTTGACATGAATCTTGAAAGAGTCATGCGCGCGGGAGAGCCTGTAAAGCTTAAGCCGCTGGAATTAAGGCTGCTGCTTTATTTAATCGAAAACCAGGGAAAGCCAATTACAAAAGATGAGCTTTTAGAGAAGGTTTGGGGAGACACATTTATCGGAGATGGGACACTGAGCGTGCATATACGCCATCTGCGCGAAAAACTTGAAGCGCTCCCAAATGAGCCGCGCTTTATCAAAACAATTTGGGGCAGTGGTTACATGTTTGAGTGCTAAGCTATGAAAAAATACCTTTTTGTATATATCGTTGCCGGAATTGCGCTTCTAGCCGGCTTTGCTTTGCATACAAGCCTTCTAAAAGCAGTTCCGCGCCAGGAAGTCGATAACACAGCAGTAAATGAAATTGCGAAACAAGCTTCTCTTTTTTGGCGAAATCTTGAACAATTGAACGATATGAATTTTAAGTACCGTTTTTGTATCCTTGACAATAAAAACGATGTCTGTTATCTGTCTGACGAAAGCCTTCCAACAAGCATGCAAGCCGCTATTCGGCAAGGCTTATTGCCTATAGATGTCATCGTCAATTCTACTGTTGTAGGCAAAGCGCTCATAGAGGTATATCCAGGATATTATATAGGCCAAGCGCAGACAAAACTTGCGAACTCCGCGCTAATTGTGTTTTTGCTGCTGGGTGTATCTATTTTTACAGGTTTGCTTGTGCTTCATATTAATATTGTTAGGCCTTTTTTGCGGCTTGAAGAATTCGCCCACAAAATATCCACAGGAAAGTTTGATGAGCCATTGCCGATGGACAAGAGCAATATATTCGGGCCTTTTACGAATTCCTTTGATATTATGCGATCTAGCCTGCTTGAGTCTCGCCAAAAACAGCTCGCAGCTGAAAGCGCCCAAAAAGAGTTTATCGCATCGCTTAACCATGACATAAAAACTCCTGTAACATCAATAAAACTGACTTCCGAGCTGTTGCAGGCAAGCAGCAATATTGATTCAAGCGTCATAAAAAAACTAAAGATAATTGATGAAAAAGCAGATCAAATCAGCCATCTTGTAAACGATATAATGTCCAGTGCTCTTGACGATATAGGTGAGCTTAGGGTCGATCCCGCTAGCATGGAAAGCAGTGCTTTGCACAGTATTTTTACAAAGGCCGATGATTTGTCAAAAACGATGCTTGATGATATCCCTTCTTGCCTTCTTGAGCTTGATTTAGTGAGAATGGAGCAGGTCATCGGCAATATAATCACTAATTCATACAAATATGCAGGCACAGACATCCATGTTTCCTTTAAGATCGTTGAAGGGTTTCTGCATATCTATATAAACGATTTTGGCGATGGCGTTGCACCTGAAGAGCTTGAGCTTATCTGCACAAAGTTTTATCGGGGCGAGAATGCGAAAGCTGCAAATAAGGAAGGCGAGGGCCTCGGATTATATATTGCCAAGCAGTTAATGGAAAGAATGGGAGGCGGCCTTGAGGCCAGCAATCGCGATGATGGCTTTACTATAGCGCTTATGGTAAGGCTTTCGCGTTGAGGGCTTTGATACAGTTGTTGCCGTTGGGATTGCATTTGCAAGCAGGAAGTGCAAGATTACAATAAACAAGCTCAAATAGGCTGATGGGCTAACAGCCTATACTTAACTTTTCATCCTTTTCAAGGCTTTCATGCCTTTCTAGCCTTCCATGCAATGCCATCGGCCCGGGGTTAGCTGCGCCACGTTCATTGTATATTGCAGCTGTCTATATTCCTCAGGAATTGCGTTCAGTGTATGCGCTTGTTATTCACTGCACGCATGCCTAAATTTAAGTATGCTCCCAAAGCATCCCGAATAAGCGTTTTTTTGTTAGGCAATGAACCGGAAAAGCGCCTGCCAGGCGGCAGGCTCTTAAGAGGCGCAAAGCGGTGGTTGACACGCGTAAAGCGAGGCCAAGAAAGAACACCCAAAACAGGTTAGCCAGCCAGATAATATGCCTAGCAGCTTTTATTTTGCATTATCTTGCATTATCATTCAAAATTAGATAACATTTTCATAGAGATTTGATCAGAGCGCTATCTATTGGCTATCAACTAAACATCTGTGAGATAAACAGGTCTAGCATCCCGCCTCATGTGAGTTTCGCAGAAGACGGCGCTTTTGACAATGCTAGGCATCAGATTGTGGCGTATGCCAAGACTGATGCACCATAGCAAAATGGCTTAGGAGGAAAAATCATGCCAAGACCAAAGTACAGCCCTGATGAGCTAAAGCCAACCGGAGAAACCTACCCTCTCAGCGGTTTTAGCTTTCTAATGAACCCTAATGCAGTCGGTGAGCCTGTGCTTAACAAACCAATAAGCCCTCGCGAGAACTGGCAACTGATGTATGCAGGAAAGAAACCATATTGGATTCCAATGGCAGGCTTTTTTGGCTCTGACTCAGTGCAGCTTAGGCCAAGAATTCACCCTGACAATATCGCTAACCACCAAGTGTTTGATGGAGGCCCTGCTTATGACTATAGTAGCCATGGTTCAATAATTGCAGGCCTTAATGATCTTGAATGGAACTGGATCGATGATATAAACGGAGCGACCATGATGCCAACACAGCCAAAAGTACCTGACATTAACAAGTGGGAAGAATATATTTCATTTCCTGATCTTGACGAATGGGATTGGGAGACTCTAAGAGAGCAAAATGCCACCTACCTGGGCACCAACAAGCTCAATACTCTGGGCATTCAGTGCGGGCTTTGGGAGCGGCTTATGGCTATGATGGATGTTGTTGAAGCATGCATTGCAATGTATGACGATGATCTAAAGCCTGGTGTCCATCGGTTCTTTGATGTCTATTCCGATTGGATTATTGACTACATAGGCCGTGTCAAGGATGTCTGCGACATTAACAGCGTTGTGCTGCATGAAGACTGGGCGCACCAGCTCGGGCCTTTCTTCTCCCCGGATGTTGCAAGGGAGATGCTCCTTCCATATATCCAAAAAATAGTGAATTATGTGCATAGCCGCGGCATGGCATATGAGATCCACTGCTGTGGGGCATGTGAGCTTCTTATTCCTGTATTTATCGAGACAGGCGCTGATATGTGGGGAGGCCAAACGGACTTAAACGATATGGGAGGATATGCAAAACAGTACAAGGGAAGCCATCTTATATTCGGAGTCCCGTCTCCGGATCTTCCTCCCGAAGCTAGCGAAGCAGAAGCAAAGGAAGCAGCAAGAGCATGGGTTGATGAGTATAAAGACTGCAGAGTCTCTGTTGGAGGAATGCGTCCTATGGCTGCCGGTTTGGCGCAGCCGAACCCGTTTATGAATAATGCGATATATGAGTGCAGCCGCCTGGCTTTTGAAAACGAGGATTAGCAAGGGCGATAAGCCTACAATGATTTCGATGAATTGAAGCAAAAAAGGGCGCTTCGGCCCTTTTTTGTTTCATATGGCCATAAGCCGATATTCAAAATCAAAATGAAGGCGCGCTAAATTATTGTGCCTGATAAAGCTGATATGCGCTCGGCACCGGTGTAAGTGCGTCCTGTCTAATAAACACTTATCCGTGCATGAATAGCCTTTAATGCCAACCCAGCTTTACACCTTATAATAAGATTTTGCCCTGGAAGCGATTCAGATCGTTATTCATATAACAATTTGATAGAATGGGGTGAAGCTTAGGAGGGTTTGCTATGAGCTTGTCACTAAAAAAAGAAAAAATGATTGAATATTTACAAGACGCAAAAAAGCATGATGAGAATTTTGAATGCATGCTTTGGGGAACGATCTATGCAGATAATTTAAGCTTTAAAAATCGAAGCGCTATGTCTAAGGGAATGGTATTTACTGCTGCACCGGGTGTTTCAGGATCATTGAATCAAGCTTTTTGCTATATCGGCATGACAGAGAAAAGCTTCTATGCCATTGCACTTGATGCCTATGATACATCAAAAATAATCGGGACTTTTTATATTCCATATACGAGCATTTCTTCATTGCATGTTCAAAAGGCGATATTAACCAATACACACAGAGTGATGATAGATTTCGGCGATATTGTTACTCTTACTGTTAAAGGTATTTCACTGGGCACTGATATAAATGACCAAAAAGAGCGAATGGCTGATTTTTTAGCGGCAGCAAGAGTGTTGCAAAGCAGCTTGCCTCTGCCTTAGGGCAAGCAGTGTGCACAGAGCAGCAACTGTGCCGATGAAACAACAAATCTAGCTATGGCACTCAATCACAGGCACAGGGAGGTGGGTTTCTCCAAGCTTTATGCACGCTGGCATATTATTGCCAGGTGGGCTTGCAGCTTTGGGTAGGCGGGTGCATTTCGCTCTCCTGGCCCCTTTTAAAGATCCTTTTGCGCCTTCGAATTCTTCGTTCGTTTGATGGGGCATTGCTTGCAGCAAGCTAATTGGCTTTAACGATTTCGCGTTTTTGAGGGAGCAATTCGAGTGTAGTGTTGTTGTCATCAAGAGATTGCTGTTCCCATAAGCCATCAACCACATATTTTTGGGCTGCATAGACTATTTTGCCCCATATTCCAAGCTTGCTTGCATTTAAATCGACGCGTTGGCTAGGGTCTGCATTGCCCGAATAATGGGCTACGAATGCGTCTGCTACACATTCTGCAATATACTCAGCTTCACCATCAGACACTCTGTAGCCTAGAATTGTATCAGATGCCTCTTTGGAAATGGTTTTCTTGATAAAACCCCTGGCGTTTTCTGCAAACGAAGTTGCAGGGTGAATGGTATCGCCGATTCTCTCAGATTCGATTTCTATTGTATAGCCATCAATGCCGCAGTATCGGATGGGGCAAGGGTATGTGACCAAAGAGCCTGTCTCAATATCATAAAGTATGCCTGACTCGTTTTCAGACTTAGCAATGCTTTGGGCATGGTAGTGCCCTGTAAAAACCAGCTGCACGCCGTATGAGGATAAAAATTCGCTTACATATGTATAGTCGTCAACAAGATAGTCAGGGTGAAGCTTTGACTGGCCTTTCCAATGTTCGTTAACTCCATGGTGCATAAATGCTATAACAGCTTTTTCCTGGCTTATTGCATCGCTTAAGGCTTCAGAAAGCCAATTTGCCTGGCTTTGCGAAATCTTTCCGCTGACAACAGACTCTTTTAAATCAGGGCTGTTGAGCTCGTATTGGCAGCTGTCAATTGATAAAACCCATAAGCCAGGCAATGGCTCGCTTATATAGCTAAGTGAATTAGGGTCAGCCTTCACAGCGCTTCCATAGCCATAATCGTGGTATATTTCTCTAAATGCTTCCGGTGAAACCGTCTCAACCCGCTCTTTTGAATCGCCATCATACTTTTCTGCATTAAAGTTGTTAATGTCATGGTTTCCCGGAGTTACGTAAGCTTTTATGCCGGCATCCGTAAGCCGCTTTAGCATTTCAGCAAGGGCCAAATGATTAACAAGCTCGCCGTCTTTTGTAAGATCACCGCTTATCAGCACAAAATCAACGCTTGATTCAATGATGCGCTCGAGAGCAAAGCTTATAAGCTCTTTGCTTTCCCTCAGCATTTTACGGTCCGCCTGCAAAACATTTTCAAAAGCTGTTCCTGATACCCCTAAGGATTCACTGTAAAAATGCAGATCAGAAATAACTGCGAATTTTGCTTGAGGATAAGCTTCGCTTATCTTGGCCATGCTGTTGGCATATATGGTCTGTGGCATATGGTATTTCACAATAAAGATACTCACTCCTATTAATGAAATAAAAACAGTAACTGCATATGCATAAAAGATGGTTTCGATCCGTTTATTCTTCATTTCATATACCTCTTGAATGCTTTTTTTCTGCACAGCAATCTTTTGCTTGCCTTTTTGCATCTCTCAAAGAGCTGCTATAAAAAGTATGGCCTTCATGAGGCGAATTATCTATCATGTTTTTGTAAAATATTCCTAGGCGCGATTGGGCATCGGCTGGCAGCGCTTGGCAAAGAAGCCGATGCGCTCTTAATGCCTGTAATGCGACAGTTGCGCAGCGCTAAGCTGAACACAGCAGCCGTGGCAGATGCCCTAAAATGAAAAGAGGCTGCACATGCTTAATAAAACTGGCTTAGAGAGCATTCTCCAGAATATACAGCTGAAACGCCTGATTTTATGTGCACTGCAGCAGGAAGGCAGAGTCTTATTAATTGGGGCAAACGTCGCTTGCTTACTTGGTTTGCATGCCAGTTGTTTGCGAAACAGATAATGCAAACATCAATACAGCGATCATTAGAAACGGCAGGTTGCCCATAGCTCCAGGAGCTGTGCCGGTTAATGCTATTGGTTTCATGCGCCCAATAACTATGCGCATAAAATATTCGAAGGCAATGAAAATATACATTAGCGGTACAAGAGATTTGTAGCGCACTGCTACAATCAAATAGAATACTCCCATTATGAGCTGTGAGAGTCCCCAGGTGCCAAACAAATATATTATCGTGGCTTTAGCTGGATGAGAATAATGATCAAGTGGAATAGTGGCTAAACTCTGAGCTCCTCCATCCGGCGCAAGCATATGAATCAGGCTGCGCACTATAGTGATTGCTGTGGCAAAATAAAAAAAATTCAGAGCGGCTTTTTTGCCTTTGTAATCATTTGTTATTGTTTTTGGAAGCACCAGGGATAGTTGTATTTTAGTGTTCATATTAATATATTTTATTATTCTACGGCTTGTTATTTACAATGATATCAGGCTTCGATTCTCGAAAACACCGCACAGGGCAGGGGAGGGCATGTCGGCTGCTACTGCTTAGCGCTCTTCAAAAGGGAATTAATAGCCTGTGCCACCTGCTCGGGCCTGTCAATGCCAGTAAAGTGTCCAGAATCCCGGATGATCGCAAGTTCAACATTTTTGCATACCTCTGGTATCTTCGAGAAAAGCTCCAACGGCTGGGCAGGATCGCTATCTGCCTGCACCTGCAGCACGGGAAAGCTAAAATCATTGTATGCGATTTTATCGAACAGCGCTTCCAAGTCCCGATTTTTATCCAAAAAGTATTTCGCAACTGCATTAGCTACGCCTGGCCTGGAAAACTCATACATGTAGTAGGTTCGCTCAATATCCGGCAAATCTGTTGACATTCGTTTTTCATTGAATACTAAGTTTATAAAAAGTTTATAGTCAGATAAGATTTGCTTGCTGATCCATTCATTTTTAAACAGCAGCCATTGTGGTTTTTCTTTGTACTTGGTATCTCTGTCAGCAGGTGAGAACAGGTCGCACTCCATTCTTGCAAAGCTTAAAATCCTCTCAGGATAATCGCCTACTAAAACGCTGGATATGATAGCTCCCCAGTCATGCCCAACAATATGGAATTGCTCTATTCCGAGAGCATCCATAAAATCGAGGGTTTGGCCCGCCACGTGGTGCCATTCGTAGTTATCATCCGATGGGATGGAGCGTCCATACCCTTTCATATCAATTGCTATCAAACGGTATTCGCTATCGATGAGTGGCAGAACATTGTTCCAGGAATAATAATTTTCTGGCAAGCCATGTACAAATAGGACGGCTTCGCCATCTGGATTGCCTGTATCGATATAATGCCAATTGACACCACCTGCTTGTATTTGATGGTGCTGGTATTGATTGTCTAGTTCAAGCCATGCTGTCTTGTTATTCACACGAAACTTTTCACCATTTGCTCTCAGTATGCTTAGCCTTATTGGCAGGACAGCAAATAATAGAATCAGAGCGAAAACAAGCACATAAACCAGTATAATGCCAACCATTTGTATACCTTCCTTATGTTTTGTTGCACATGCGCTGTATTTGGCATGAATCCGGCAGTTTGAGTGTTTCTCTCGTTACGGAGCAGATAGCTCTTGCTACAGCGGCTAAACACAGATTCATTTTTAATATTATTGCTGCTCTATGAAGAAACAATATAGCTGCAATTTCATTATACCGTAGTTAACCATCTCTGGTAGCCAAGCTATCCCGTTTGTCGCTGTAAAAATGTTTTCTGCTCCCTTGTGCTTTTATGCTTATCGAGACAGTACAGTCAGTCTTAGGGGTTTGTTTGCCATTGCAATATTGCCTTAAAGTGCTATTATGTAGTAAGTAGTATGTAATAAGTAGTATGTAATAAGTAGTAAGTAACACTGGAGGAGATTCATGCAAGAGCTTTCTTTGGCACAAGAATTTTACCTATGCTCATTCAATGAAAAGGGAAATATACCAGCACTTAAGTCTGTGGAAGTATCTGTCTGCCTGCTTGCAGGAGCCATAATTGAGCTTGTACAAGAGGGGTACTTAAGCATTAGTGAAAACAGCCAGATTAGTATCAGTAAGCAATGGGATGGGCAGTTGCCCTATTTGAAGCCGCTATACGATAAAATTGCATCATTTAGCAAACCAAAAGATATAACAGGCATAATGGAAGCTTTCGAATTAGGGTTAAGCCAAAAGCCATTTACAGAATTGATGTCAGCTATTGGCTCGAACCTTGCAGCCTCAGGGCATGCGCTTGAGCTGAGCAAACAAAGCATGCGCAAAGAAAAGATAACCTATGCGCCAAGGCCTGAAGCCGTTACCAGAGTAATCGAAAAGGTGCGCGCTGAATTTTTGGAGGATGGCATTATGGAGGAAGAGACGATGCACTTAGCATCCCTTTTAGACAAAAGCACCTTAATTGGCGACTATTTTAGCAAAGTGGAAACAGCTGCACTTAAAAAACGCCTAAAAGAAGTGAGAGCTAGTGAGGAATATGCTTTCGTTAATGCTTTTTTAGAAATCACAGAAAGTGCGGTTGCTGTATTCATCGCTGTAGTAGCCGCTACAATAGCGACGTAATAGCCATTTATATTGTGAGGAAATAAATGCCACGCCAGAGAGACTCAGATGCTATACAGTCATCAGAGTATGTAACAATCGGTGAGTTGGTCCGCCTAACTGGAATGCGCTATAGTACACTAAAATACTATACTGAGGAAGGCATGCTGCCTTTTAAGCAAGCTGAGGAAAAGCTTATTCGCAGGTATCCAAGAGAAGCGTCTATCAAACGCTTAGCTTTGATAAAAAAGCTAAAGTCGGAAAATTATAGCATTTCACAGATTAAGGAAATGCTATAGCAGCTTTTCTGTCGATAAAATGTTTGTTGCCTTCTAATGCCTCAAGCTGCCGATAGAGTGCGCGTGCAAGCTATGGTTGGCGCTGTTACTATTCAGCAGATGAAAGAATAAAACCGCAGTTATGAGAACATGCCTCGCATCTTCTCGCCTTCCGAAAAATTCTGGCAATCTGTAAACGAGGTTAAGCAAAGCCGGCAAATAAATATTGATATGTTCTGCTAACCGCGAACCACTATTGCTGCATGCGCCCCCCATGGCGATTACAGGTTGCTCCATGATGTATCGCATGTATTTATGCCAATATTCAGCATTAATATACCAGATGCTTGCTATCTCGAGAGTATAATAGGCTTAGCTTCACTTGCTTGAATAAAAACAGCAAAACAACTGAAGGAACGAGGCTAAAACTTAATATTATACTTATACTGGAGGACATGTAATAATGGCACATTTAACAGATGCTGAGAACTATATGAAATGCATGCGCGGCGAAGTCCCTGAATGGGTCCCAGGCGGGTTTGTAATGGGGATGAACCGTTTCGGGTTTGACGGGATAGCTCCTGGGCCAGGCGCTCCCGAGGATTTTGTCGACCTATTCGGCGTGCCATATGTTGTCAGCGCTCATGCCAATAACGGCGCATTGCCGAAGCCTGACCATTTTATTTTGGATGACATTCGAAAATGGCGCGATGTAATAAAAAGGCCTAAGATATTAGACGAGTATGATTATGCGGGGCAAGCAAAAAAGGTTCTTGACAACGCCAATCCTGATATGCCAGCTATGGGCGGCGCTACAGTCGGAAACGGATATTTCATGATGCTAATAGCATTTATGGGGTTCAACAACGGCTTGGTAGCGTGCATTGAGGAGCCTGAAGAAACAAAGGAGCTTTTGAACTTTATAGCTGACCTAAATAATGAGCTTGCAGGAAAATTCCTTGATTATTATGGGAAAGCAGACATCTATATGATGGGTGATGACATTGCCCACGAGCGCGCTCCGTTTGTATCTTTAGAAGTGTTTGAAGATATCTTTGAACCGATATGGCGCCGTGATGTAAAGCCGTATAAAGAGGCTGGAATGCTTGCTTCACACCACAACTGCGGCAAGTTTGACCTTTTTGTCCCGCATATTGTAGATATGGGGTTTAATGCTTGGAATCCTGCCCAGGAGTGCAATGATCTCGTTGGCGTTAAGAAACAGTTCGGCAACAAGATGGTTATATCCGGAGGCCTGGATGGAAACGGGTTTGTTTCTTGGCCTGAGACAACAGAGGAAGAAATACGCGCCCATGTCCGAAAGGTGATGGACGAGCTGGCTCCCGGAGGCGGCTATATGTTTGGCGGCTATATCATGGGTGACGGAGTCAATCGCGAAGAGCAGCAAAAGCGCCAAGGGTGGATTACAGACGAGTACGAAAAGAACAAATTCAAGTATTATCAATAAGGCACAAAGCTCTCCAGCCCTTCACGGCTGAAGGTATAAGCAGCGCACAGTTTTTCATGCAAGCGCTGGAAGTGGCCTTTCAAGCAAATAAAAAAATGAGTTTGCACATTGTGCCATTTATACAAATGGCGCAGTGTGCATTCTATGCACCGCCAGTATTAAGCGCCTAAGGCATCATGCTTAATGAAAACGAAAAGCGCTAAGGGCAAAATGTTTTTATAAGGGTATTTTAAAGCGATTTAATGTTGGAAAAAAGAATAGCTAAATGCCGGAGGCAGCACTTGTTCTTGGCAGAAGCGATGTTAGTGCATGGACTGGCTTAGATGAAAACAGGATCCCATTGCCAAAACAGGCATTAGCAATAGCAAGTGCAAATGCTGGCTGCATTTCAGAAAAGAGATGGCTAATTATGAACCAAGCGAAAAAAGAAGCTGATTTATTAGGCTTGGCAACGAACAAAACTTTTGTAATTGCAATGGGTATCGTCTTTCTATGCACATACATTTTTATGAATACAGCTGTTATGAATTATTTTCTGGCCCACTCAAATGGGAATGCATATGTCGAGATGAACATTTTCTATGCTTCTGAGCTTAGCGATATTTTGCAGTCCTATGGCAATGCGGGCAGGGAGTGCTATGTAAAGATGTCTATCCTCTTTGACTTTATTTTTCCTCTGCAGTACAGCTTGTTTATGGCTTCCTGCTCAATATCAGTTCTCAAAAGAAACATAGGCATAAAAATGCAAAATGTAATATTAGCCCTTGGCGGCATTCTATGCTTGTCTGATTGGATGGAAAACGTTTTTATCATCGCAGCGATAAAGTTTTTTCCCAACCTTGGCGCTTTCCCATACCTGGCACAGTTTATGACATTGTTAAAGTCTGGTTTGACTATTTTCTTTGCGCTTGCCATTTCTTGCGGAGTCTTTGCAATGCTCGCAAGGGGATTAAAGGGCTTGCGCAATGATATTGCCACGTAAAATAACACAAAGCGCACTTTACCGGCAGCGCAGCAGACGGAGCACAAATAGAAAGCCAATGCGAAGCATAGGCGTGTGAGACTAGCATCAAAATTTTTGCTTATGTTAGGGATTACTCTTTTTGATCAACGTAATATTGCGCTTGTGCGTACCAAAGTTTGCGGTACATGCCAGACTCATCAGCCAGCAAAGTTTCATGCCCGCCTTTTTGGATCATCTGGCCTCCATCAAAGACAGCTATATCATGGCAAAAACGGCAAGAGGACAAGCGGTGCGAGATAAATACCGCCGTTTTTCCGCCTATCGTTTGCTCAAAGGCCGAATATACTTCGTATTCAGCGATTGGATCGAGGGCAGCAGTAGGCTCGTCAAGAATAACAAAGGGCGCATCTTTGTACAGCGCTCTTGCTAAGGCGATTTTTTGCGCCTCTCCCCCTGAAACCTGAATGCCGTTGTCATCATATGTCTGGTACAGCATAGTGTCTAGTCCATCAGTCATTGTCCGCATTCGCTCAGAAAAACCTGCGCTGCTCAGGCAAGCATCTGCCCTGCCTTTGTCATACTCTTTGCCTGAAGCAACGTTTGCGCCTAGCTGCAGTGGAAACAGGTAGAAATCCTGAAATACCACAGAAAACAAAGCAGTATACTGCCAATAGTCATATTCTTTAATATTGATCCCGTCCAAAAGGATTTCGCCCTCAGTAGGATCATAGAATCGGCAAAGCAGCTTGATCATTGTTGTTTTGCCGCTGCCGTTAAGGCCAACAACGGCAAGCCTTTGGCCAGGGTTGAATTTAATGCTCAGGTTTCTTAGCGCGTACTCATTCGAACCGGGGTAGCAAAAGGAGACATCCTTAAATTCAATGATATATTCATGTGCTTCCTGGGGCGGGACTTGCCTTGCTCCCTTGGCAAGGATATCAGGCAGAGACCAATACTCCTTCATCGGCTTCAAAAAGGCCGCATTGCTCACAAGCTGCCCAAGAGTCATAATCAGTGATGCAGCAGCGGATGAGAAAGCTGTTACAGCCCCTACGCTCTGGACAATGCCGCCGACGGAAGCTGATCCATCCAGTGCGCTGTATCCCGCCATAAGGTAAAAGCAGCTGCCAAAGGCAGATAGCAGGCCCAGCATATAGCCATTTACCCTGCCGCTTTGAAAAAAGAACGGAAGCCATGTTTTTATGTCATAGCAGCTTTCGAAAATTGAGAGCAGTGAAGCGCTTTGGCTATACAGGCGTATGTCTTTTGCCGCTTTTTCAGCTTTTAGATAGCTGGTATAGTAAGCTTTTGCTGTATTTCCCCTGATTCTGTTTGCAGTGTTGTTTTCAAGCAGCACTAGAGAGCGCCGCTGCAAGCGCAAAATGAACAGCATCCCGAATATGAAAAAAACGCATAGCGACCAGATTTGCCATCCAGCAATGCTTATGCCCGCACTAAAAGGCCCGATCAGCATAAGCAGCGCAAGAGCCAGCGAAAAGAACTGCTCTGCGCCTTGCCTTGAAAACATGTAGACATTCATAAGGCCTTGGCTGCCGCTTCTGCTTAAACTGTCCATATGGGCCAGCATTTCATTAACTTTGCCGCCTTCAGCGTGGGGAAAGTCTATCTCAATAAAGCGCTCTGACAAGAACATCTGCATTTTATGGTATGCCCGGTCCCAACTCGAAATAGACTCAACTTCGCGTTCCAGCACAGCTTTAGCGCAAGACATGCAAAAGGCAGCCCCGACAGCGAATGAAATGCAGGCAATGATCATCCGGGCATTTCTCTCTCCGCTTAGCTCATTTAGAATGCGCGCTGAAAAAAACAGCACTAAAAGCGGCTGGGCCGCTGTGATAAAAGCTTGCGCAAGAATTAGTGGCAGAAAAGAGGGGGTTATTTTTGTTGCCAGCTTGTATCCGTAGCCAAAAAGCTCAATAAACTCCGCAAAAGAGAGTTTTCCTGGCCTTGTGTCATACTGCAGCCTCCTCAAAATAGCGTTCTTGGTAATAGCTAGCCTGCACTTCAAACATTTTCGCATATACCCCGCCTAGCGCCATTAGCTCATCATGTGTGCCTTCCTCGGCTATAACAGAGCCATCTAGCAGCAAAATCCGATCGCAAAAACGGGTAGAAGCCAAGCGGTGGGAAATATATATTGATGTTTTGCCTTCTGTAAGCTCTGCATAGCGCTGGTACACTTCATTTTCGGCGATTGGGTCGAGAGCGGCTGTAGGCTCATCCAAAATAATGACAGGCGCGTCCTTATATAAAGCCCGTGCCATGGCAAGCTTCTGGCGCTCTCCGCCTGAAAGCTCTGTAGCACTGGAGTGGACTGCTCGAACAAGCAAAGTGCGCTCTTTCTCTGGCAGGCTTTCAGTTTTGGCAATAAGCCCGGAAAGCTCCAGGCATCGGCTAACTTTTTCCCTGTCAGTAAGCTCAAGGGGCTTTTGCGATATATTTTCGGCAATAGAGGCAGAAAGCATATGAATGTCCTGAAAAACTGCGGAGAAGAGGGTGTAGTACTCATCCCTGTTATACGCGCATACTGGATTTCCATTGAGAAGCACCTCGCCTTCAGTCGGGGAGTACAAGCCGCATAGCAGCTTGATCAAAGTCGTTTTGCCTGCGCCATTTGCGCCAACGACAGCAATCCTCTCACCTGCGCAGATGCTGAGATCAATCGATGAGAGCGCTGGAGCTGCAGCATTTGGGTATGTATATGCTACATTCCGAAATTCAATTGACGGAGGCAGCTCGCTGCTATTTGGCAGAGGAATGCCCGGGCCATTATTCATTCGGTCGGGGTAGTCAAGGGCTGCCCGTATGTCGCTCATTTCAATACAGGCCCTATACAGATCGCTTGCTGCAGTCAGAATGCCTGCTACTCAGCTTGCCAGGGAGCCAATAGCAGCAAAGACAAAAACAAAGCTGCCAAGGGCTAAACGGCCATTAAGCACCAGCCAGGCCAAAAAGGCATAGGATGCTCCATCGCGCAACAGAATCATCAGGGCGTCGACTAGCTGTTGCTGCATGTTTTTGCCAAGCAGCTTGCGCTCTTCTTTTAAGTAGGCAGCATATTGCTCTCTGTAAACTGCGCGGAGCCATGTGGAAGCGCCGAAAAGCCTGACATCTTTTGCAGCGCCCGGATCGCGCATAATATCGCTCATAGCCATAAGCTTTCTGTACAGGCTGCTGCGAATGTCTCTGGTTGAGCTCATATATTCGCGCGCGCGCCGGAGCATCAGCCAATTAACCGCTGCTGCAAGCAGCAGGAAAGCAAGGATAAGCGGGTGGATGGCTGCAATAACCCATGTATATAAAATAAAGCCAATTAGGTTGGACAGAAGCTCGGTAAGCGTGCGGGGAATGTTCATTGCAGGAGCGTAGCTGAATAAAAGCCCTTTGTCTGCTTTCGCTTGCAGCTTTTTAAACTCAGTGTCTTCCATGAGTTCATAATCCATTTCCATCCATTTTTTAAACTGGATGATAAGAAAAGTATTGATGCCAACAGTGCCGATGCCATTGTATAAAACGCTGTCAGTAAAGGCTTTTAAAAAATTGACAATAACCAAGAGCAGCGCCATTGAGCTTACTGTCAAAATAAACTGCTGCGGATCAGCTTTTGCTTCGATCAGGTCCAGAACTATTTTGGGCAATAAAATGCCTATGTAAGGCAGCATGACTCTCATTGCTACAGCAACAGCGCAAATTGCAAGCAGCGACTTGCGCTTATTCCAATATATTGAAAGAGAGTGCATGATGCTGGCCCATAAAGAGCGGAGTGGTATATTGCCTGGCTGTTCCAATTTATATTGCCCCCATGTTTTTGGCGTAAAATAATAGCGCCTCACGCCTGCAGTTAAGCGGATCGCTATTAATGCTCAAACATGTTCACAACCCGGTTAAGGCAGGCGCGGCAACCGGTCTGGCATGTATCTGGCTTATCTTCAATTCGAAAAGTGTTTTGAAGCTTCACAGTGACCTACTCGCGGGGATTTGCACCCCATTCCATGTTTGCCGCTCCTGAAAGCGGCCCAAACCAGTTTATTCAATTTGTTAGTATTATAGCATTCTTATGCAAACAATACAATCGACTTGCACATTTCGACTTACACGCTGAAAAATGCTGCGCAATATTGGCAAAACAGGCAATATTGCAGGGCATGGTTGCAAGCGATTGCTGCATGAAGAGAGGCATGCCGTGTAAATGCATGGAAAACGCAAAAGCGGCAATGGCCATTCTTTTTATTGGCAAAGGGGCTTGCATGAGGCAAACCCCTTGCCAATAAAGCGCATAAGCGCGAAAGCCTACTTGGCTGGCTCAATAGCCCTATCCATCAAGCCTTCTGCATCAATGTAGATATCCCTTAATTGCTGTAGCACTTCCTCGCTTGCATCCCACATACCCCGCTGGTATGCTTCGAGCAGCCTTTCAGTGATAGCTATCATTGCCCATGGATTGACTTCATTTATCCAGTCATGGGTCTCTTTGTTGAGCACGAAATTCTTCGTTATTTCATCATTCATCCAATTTTCTACAACATCAGCCGTTGCATCCCAGCCAAATACAATGTCAACCATAGCTGATATTTCCTGAGCGCCTTTGTACCCGTGGGCTTTTAGGCCTTTAAGCCATTTTGGGTTATTAATTCTGGCGCGCATTATGCGAGCTGTTTCCTCGTTAATGTCGTGTGAATATATATGGCTTACGTCTGCAGTGTTGCCCACATACGAACCTGGCGCATTGCCGCTTGTTGTCCTTACCGCTGCAACCAGGCCACCATGGTATACGAAATAATCATCGCTGTCGAGCATGTCGCCTTCGATAGAAGGATCATTTTTAATCGTAACAGTTGTCTTGCTCAAACGAACCCTTAATTGGTCTTGGTACATTGCTCCATGGATTTTCCTTCCATAGGCATGGCCGCTCCATTGTATATAAATATTGCCTAAGTCAGCATTTTCATTCCATTTTTTGCTTTCTATTAAGAGATCGACTCCAGCGCCATATCCGCCCGGAGGGCAGCCAAATATGCGTGCAGAAGCCCTTTCAAAAGCGCTTTCGCGATCTTCGCCATTTGCAAGCATCTCCATCATTTCCTCGTCAATATGCTTGCGCACGTAATTCATCTCATGCGGTTCTTGCAGCCCTGCAGCAAGAAGCACAGCGTCTTCGATTCGCTCTATTAAGTTTGGAAATGTATCCCTGAACAAACCGCTTATCCTAAGCGTTACATCAACCCTGGGCCTGCCAAGCTCTTCAACCGGTATGGTTTCAAGGCCTATTACCCTGTTCGTATTTCCAAGCCAGACAGGCTTTATGCCCAGCAAGTAAAGAACCTCGGCAAGGTCTTCACCGTAAGTCTTCATAGTGTCGCCAGCATAAACGACTATTGCAACAGATTCAGGGTATTGCCCGGTGCTCTTAAGCTCTCTGTCAAGCATTTGCTGCGCAAGGCCTTGGCCAACAATCCATGCTGTTCTTGATGGGACTGCCCCTGGATCAATTGAATAAAAATTTCTGCCGGTAGGCATGATATTAGCGTTGCCTCTGCTGGGGTTGCCAGAAGGCCCTGGAGATATAAACTCGCCATTTGTCCCCTTAATCCAGCTTACAAGCTCATTATCAACTTTGCGAAGGTTCGGGGCAATAAATTCGCACGCATACTTTAAAACTTCATATAGCTTTCCGCTAGGCGCTATCTCAGCAAATGAAAGCGGATCAAAATCGATTTTTGCTAGCTCATTAAAAATGCTTCTTCCTTGCTCGTCAATATCTTCTAAAAGCATGCGCTTTGTTCTGCCATCAGGCATTATGTCTTTGCCATTGTCGATTAGATCGTCACTGTCAAGGCCTGCTCGTTCGCACAGCGCTTCGCGAAGAGATGGGACCTCTCCATTTCGAATGCGAACCATAAGCTTAATTAAGTTGGAAAACCTTTCTTGCTTAGGTACCTCCCCAAGAATATGCAAGCCGTCGCGGACTTCTGAAGTTTTGATTTCACTTATCCATAAATGAAGCGCTTCAACAAAATCATTCATGCTTTCAGGATTATTATCGGGCCTTTCTTCAATCTTAAGGTCCATATGCAAGTTCAGCTTAACAGCAAGCTCCCATATCTGCTCATATAGCACTGGCATGTTTTTAGGCACTGCCTGCCTTGCATGGTAGTATGCTGTTATCAGTTCGTCCATTTCAGCAAGCTCGTCATACACGCCGCCGTCAACCATTGATGGCACCATATGGCCTATGAGGGCAGCATAGCTGCGCCGCTTAGCCTGCATGCCTTCTCCAGTAACAGAAACATTGTAAACATACACATGAGGCATGCAGCCAATTGCCAAATCCGGATAGCATTGATCCGAAAGCCCTATCTCTTTGCCCGGGAGCCACTCAAGCGTGCCGTGGGTGCCAACATGCACTATCACGTCTGCCTTAAATACATGCTCAATCCATTTGTAGTATGCAATATATTGGTGGGGGCAAACGAAATCTGTGCTGTGGTAAGCTTCTTCTGCCTTTTCTGCAAGAGCCCTGGTTGGCTGAAGCCCAATAAAAACATTGCCGTTAATAATTCCAGGCACTAAAATTTCATCGCCAATGGCCATGAATTCCCCAGGAGGATCTCCCCAGTCCTCAACCATTTTTTGCTTCACATTTTCGCCAAACCCGTCAAACCAGCCTTGGTATTGCTCGGCGCTGACTGTTGCAACTGCCTTTTCCAGCATTTCCTCTTCAGACAGCCATCGCTCATCGTTTGACAGCCCGTTAATAATGCGATCAATAATATCTTTGCCATCTTCAAACTTGTAGTCGGTAATTACGCCGCTCTCTTCAAGTGAGCTAACCATGTTAAAAACAGAAACTGGCGTGTCTAAGCCATAAGCGCTTCCAATCATGTCATTTCGAGGGGGTATATTGTGCAAAATGACAGCAACCTTTTTTTCCTGTGCTTCCTTCATGCCAAGCAATGCCCAATTGCGTGCCAGCGTGCATATCTTGTTCATGCGCTCTTTTATTGGCGTAGTTACAAGGCGGGTGCCATATGGCGTTTCTTCTTTCTCCTTTGTGGCGATTGGAAATGTTATAAGCTGGCCGTCAAATTCTGTCATGTACACGCTGCTGCATAACGCCATTGAGTCGATGCCGGCAAGAGAATCAAGCCATGTATCATACGAAAAATATGCCTGCAGCCCCTGAAGGACAGGAATGCCTGTGATTTCAAAAACGCTTTCGTCTCTAGCCCCGCTTCCTTCACCTGGCTGTGAAAGCACAGTGAGCGACATCCCTATGGTATTAATTATGCAGCCGACTGCGCTCTTGCCGCTGTCCATAAAGTAATAGCGCAGGGCATCCTGAAAGCTTAGAACGCCTTCATGCTCTGGTGGAAGAGTGTTCGTAATAAGCACAACAGGCTCAGCGCCAACTTCGATGATATTCTCATATATTGCTTCAGCAATGTGCATATCGTTATGAATCAACTGCGATTCATGGATTATTACGCCGATTTTCGGCTTTGATGATGCCCTTATGTTTTTAAGGTATTGCTCTTCATCCTCAATGCGCCCACTAGAGCTATATAGGCACTGCCATTTTGTGAAAACAGCTTCAGGGGTCTCAAAGCCTTCGCCTGAGAATTCGTTGGCAATGTATAGCGACATTGACATATAGTTGTCTAATCCGCCCGCTCTCATGTAGCGCAAGATTGAAGAATACTGTTGCGATGATATTCCCATTTGCTCAAAAAGCTCTTCCGCTTCACCTTCAATTCCCGATCTAAAGAACATTTTTTTGTTGCCTACAAAGGTTTCGAGAAGCGTCTTGAACCCGTCAAAGTAAACAAATGTGCCGCTGGTATCAGCCATAACCAAATCGCAGCTTTGCGCAGCGCTGATAGCTTGGCTGAATAGCTCAGGGCTCTTGTTTAGAGCAGCTACATCAAAATAGTGCACTTTAAAAGCGCCAGGGTGCAGCGTTTCCATCTGTGCGCCGAGAATGCCGAAAAATGACTCATCAACTGATGCATGTGAAAAGTATATGAATTCTGTCATTGTGCTCTCCTTAATATTTGTTTGTGTCGGCCTGTGAAAAAATCGCCTTGAGGCAATTATTGTGGATCGCATTGCTGCGTAAGCAAATATAGCTTAGCTATAAAGAGTCGAAAGCCCTAGGCGCATGCTTTTGGCGCCATTGGCTCTTTTATTTCAATTCTGATGCAAACAGCCGCGATATGCTCGCGGCTGTTTGCAAACGAAATATTAACGCCATTGAAATTTAGGCATTGATATATTCATAAGTTGCTCTGGAGTCCGCAGGGCAAATAAGCAGTGAAAGTATGGTAAGTATCCCGGCTTATTGCCTGCTAAAATTCTCGCGCTATAAGCGCCTTCCCAGTTTGCACCAGTGGCCAATGTTTAAAAGCAACAGCAAATCACGGTAACGGCCTTGCGTGGGCTTTTCACCCATCTTCCATAACCATACTTTTTTATTTATCTAAAGTAAGCTTGTTCGTTTTAATTCCTTTAGGTATTTAATAGTTCATAATGGTAGTAAATTTTCCTCAGTATAACACTAAATTGCACCATTTGCTATCTTTATGGCAAAAGCACATGTAGTTTCTGTACAGGTGGCTTGGCTAGCGAATTATTTTGGGATATTCGATTGCCTTGCACCTGATAGAATGCACGCGATCAATCACCAGTCAGTTTAGGCCTGTAATGCACCGGGTGAATCATCTGGTTGACAGAATTGGCAATATAAAATATAATACAGATTGATAACTGTCTATGTGAAGAGCTGCAGTGAGCATATAATACACTAGCTTTGCCTGGCTGTGAAAGGCACTGTCTTCCCAATACAAGCTTTGGATTTTGATATGCTTTCAGCTTGCGAGCTAATCGCTAGCGACATACTCATGAAACCCAAATTACACTGCCAGCGTAATCGCGCCACATAAATACCCTATGTGAAAGCAAGTCAGTTAGGCGGCGTAAGAAGGCAATTGGGCTTGTTGCTTCTTTGATCGAGGCACGTTGGCTGGCATTAAGAAGCTCATTGAATAGCAAGCAAAGATGGTGTTCATCAATTAATTTCACCTGGAGGTAGATAGCATGGACATACTCGAAAAAGTCAAAGAATATTATGGCAAGCAAATAAAGAGCGCCAGTGATCTTAAAACAAGCACATGCTGCGCGACAGATGCGCCGCCAAAAGAGATTCGAGACATATTGCCTTTAATTGCTGATGAAATCCAAAGCAAATTTTATGGCTGCGGCTCGCCACTTCCACCACTGCTGGAAGGAATGGCAGTGCTTGATCTTGGGTGTGGAACAGGGCGCGATGTATACATTGCTTCAAAGCTAGTTGGCGAATCAGGAGCTGTAATTGGCGTTGACATGACTGAGGAGCAACTGGAAATTGCAATGAAATATCAAGAATACCATCGCAATAACTTCGGCTATAAAGCATCGAATGTTAAGTTTTTGCATGGGTATATTGAAAGCCTAAAATCACTAGGGATAAAAGATCAGAGTGTTGATGTAGTTATTTCCAACTGCGTAATAAACCTATCCCCGAACAAAGAGGAAATTTTTAATGAAATATACCGAGTGCTCAAGCCAGGAGGCGAGTTATATTTTTCAGATATTTTTGCTGATCGGCGCATACCAGAGAATTTAGCTTCTGATCCTCTCTTGCGTGGCGAGTGTTTAGGCGGGGCGATGTATACCGAAGATTTCCGCAGGCTTATGGCACAAGCTGGATGGGCTGATTTTCGCTATGCCAGCATTAATGCGATTAGCTTGGACGATGAGCAGATAGAGGAAATAATCGGATTTGCGAATTTTTCTTCGCGGACAGTACGGGCGTTCAAGCTGGATGATATCGAAGATATTTGCGAAGATTACGGCCAAGTTGCATGGTATAAAGGCAGCATTCCAGGACACCCTCACTTTTTCGATTTTGACAATCACCATAGATTTATAGCCAACAAGCCCATGCTTGTATGCGGAAACACTGCATCAATGATTTCCAATACAAGGTATGCAAATGCTTTTGAAGTATTAGGAGACCGCTCTGTGCATTTCGGGGCATTTGCCGGCTGTGGCTCCGAGGAAGGCAGCGGCTCTTCTGATGATGATACATCCAGTTGCTGCTGATAAATGGAGGTTTCAATAAATGAGCGCTACTGCGGAAAAAGGCGCTTGCCTCATTTGCAATAGCAAGCTAGTCTACAAGACGGCTGCATATGAAGCAAAATGCTCAGGCTGCGGCAAAATTCTGCTAACAAACTGCGAATGCGAGCAAGGCCATTACATCTGCGATGAATGCCATAGCTCAAAAAGCTTGCCTGTAATTTACTATTATTGCAGCAATTCAAAAAAACAGGACCCATTTTCAATAGCATGCGAGATCATGGATAACCCTGCAATACATATGCATGGGCCTGAAAACCATGTATTGATAGGCTCAGCGCTATTGGCAGCATTCTATAACTGCGGTGGAAGCATCAACCTAACTGATTCACTTGGTATTATGCGCCAGCGTGGATCGCAATTGCCTGGAAGCATTTGCGGCTTATGGGGCAACTGCGGCGCTGGAGTTAGTGCGGGCATTTTCATGAGTATCATTACTCAAAGCACTCCAATGTCAACTGAAAGCTGGGGGCTGTGCAATCTAATGACCTCAGAGTGCCTGAAAAGCATCGCAAGGCCAGGTGGCCCTCGATGCTGCAAGCGCAATGGATTTTTAGCTATTCAAACTGCAGTCTCGTTCATAGCCGAGCATCTAAATATAAAAATGGAGCTCGCTGAGAATATGGAATGCCATTATTCTCAGAGCAACACTGAATGCTTAAAAGATCGATGCCCATTTTTTTGCGCTGAGAGCGGCGATCTATAATTATGCCTGGGAGTCCTTGTGCATACAAGGCAAGACGATAAATGGACAGTTGATGATTGTGGTTATTGATTGCATCCTGGTAGTAAAAATGGCTGAATATGCAAGCTTATCACCGAAAGCAGTAAAACTTGTACAGGATCTAGAAGCAGAACTAAGATTACAAGAAAGCAACGCGGTTCTATTGGCATATTCAAAGTATGCTGAACTCTCTGGATAAGCTCTCGAGCTTATCCAGAAGCTAGAGGAAACTCTAAAGGAGCAAGGACTGAGATTTTCCTAGTCGCTTATAGCAAGTAGGCTGCTTGCTGTAAACAACATATCAACAAACGGCTCTGAGTGCATTCAGCGCCATTTGAGATCATACCCTTTGGAATTTGATGGCGATATTAGACAACCGCATTGTTGCCGTCTTTGTGAAACCTTAAGGCAATATTTCCTACAGCTTTTTTTGTATTGCTTCGAAGGTTTTTAGGAATATGCACTGTTTATACATAAGCCAAAGCTTACCGCGGCACGGAATACAACAAGGCGGGAATGTGTGCACATTGCGATGTGTAGTGCTTTTTTGTGATTTGTTGGCGATTTTGTTAGCAAAAAATAAAAATAATTATGTATTTTTATGACGATTCGTGGTATACTGCAAATGTTATGTTACCATAACGAATTATCAACTACTTGGAGGTAGTAAAAATGGCTGAATATGCAAGCTTATCACCAGAAGCAGTAAAACTCGTACAGGATCTAGAAGCAGAATTAAAATCACAAGGAAGCAACGCAGTTCTATTAGCATATTCAAAGTATGCTGAACTCTCTGCAGAAGCTCTCGAGCTTATTCAGAAGCTAGAGGAAACTCTAAAGGAGCAAGGAACTGAGATTTTCCTAGTCGCTTATAGCAAGTAGGCTGCTTGCTGTAAACAACATATCAACAAACGGCGCTGAATGCATTCAGCGCCGTTTGCGATCTTGCCCTTTGGAATCTGATGGGCAAACGCATTGTTGCCGCCTTTGTGAAGTTATAAGGCAATATTGCGCTACAGCTTCTTGCTTCGAACTTTTTGACAACATGCTACATAGGCAAAAGTTTGTTGCTGCACAGAAAACAACAAGGCGGAGAATTTGCACTTTGCCTTGTTGTTTTCAAGTTTTATTGAATATTTATAGCATTAGCCCTAATTGATTTTATAATGGGCTATATCGCTTCTCCAGCTTATTTCTTATAGAAATTTGCTCCGTATGATGCAACTTCGTCTTGGAGCCAAGCGTTATATTGGGCAACTTTCTCTGCTTCTAAAGCGCTGCCGATAATTCCGCCTGCGTAAGCGTAGCCACCGCCAACGGCGTACTTGTCAAAGATTGATCTTATGTATTCCCTAATTTCTTCTTCTGTAGTGTCTCTGTCTGACGCCGGGACAAAGTCAAATCCGCCTACGATTACAAATTGGCCTTTGAATTCTTCTTTAATCCGAAGCAAGTCATTTTCCTGTTGCGCCGGATCCCAATACTTTACGCCGAAATCAAGCATATCAGGAATAAAGTCTTCACATCTGCCACAGTTATGGAATTGAATTGGTATGCCGCGATCTATTGCAGGCTGTGCCAAGCGCGTATATATAGGCTTAAAGATGTCTTTATATACTTCAACAGAGAAGAAAGGCGCGTATTTTGAAGCTGTATCATCAAAAAGGCTTACCATATCTGGCTGATAATAGTTAACTGTTCTTTCCATTATAGGCATATAGTAGTCGCAGATATTGTTTAGCATTTCCTTCACAGCTTCTGGCTCTTCGAGCAGCGCGCACAAGCCCTCAGTAAAGCCCATGTAGTCTATTAGAGTTGTAAATGGGCCAAATGAAGCTCCAGCGCTCACGCCAACTTGCTCGCGATCAATGTCTTTCATATCTTCTTTTGCCATTGCTTCCCAATCAACGGTATCGAAATTCTCGGGGTATGCTGGCCATTTAACAACTTGATCCCATTTAGTGACATCATCTAAGATGAAGTGCCCTGGCTTTGGCAGGCCAGCGTTTCCTACTTCCTCAACTGCTGTGCGGGTTATGCCCCAGCTGTCAGTCCACTCACGCCTTGGATTTGCTTCATCAGCAGGAGGCGCTCCCATAAACGGACTGCCCATAACCGAAGGGAATACTGACCATACAGGTGAATTTACAGTTCTCATGCCCATACGCCATGCAGGAACCCATTCAGGCATTTCCCCTCTGCCTAAGCGCAAATAATTCTCTTTTGGTGTTATTGTAGCCATTTTGTAAAATCCTCTCTTTTGATCTGATTGTTTATAAATAAATTATCTCGTTTGAAATCGAAAAGGTCAATCTTTTTTAAATTTCGCTAATGCTCAAATGCATGTGGGAAAGAGGCTGAACACTAAAATCTATGAGCCGCTTTTTTTCATATACTGCAGGAAAATGCTCTATATTCTATTCTATTGCACTTTAGCTGCATTCAACTTTATATATAAAGAAAAAAGCAAATTGCTGGTGCTAACAGCTATTTGCTTTGTCTTAGCCAATCGCGCTATACCCCTTCTTTTGTACCAGGATAAAGCGCATAGCATTTGCCGTTTAGCAGCGGCAAACGCTGTTATTGTTGTTATTTATATGGAGTTTCGCGATATTTTTCGTATTCGTCAGTCATCCACTTGCGCTTCAGATCGACAGCAGGGTCATCTTCAGGTCCATACACAGAACCCCAGAACATAAATCCGCCATTAGGGCCGAACCTGTCAATAGTCTCGCGGACAGCTTCCCTAACAACCTCTTCACTAGCATACATATACCCTGCAGGGCCAGATGAATCCCAGCATCCAATTAGCACTAGGCTATTGCCATATTTTGCTTTAATGCCATCGAGATCATTTGTTCTTTGTGCCGGATTCCATGAAGTAACGCCGAAATCTCTCCAGTCTTCAATGAAGTCTTCGCATCTTCCGCAGTCATGCATCATAACAGGAAGGCCGCGCTCATTGACCTTTTCGAGCACCTTCATTAAAGCAGGCTTGATTAGTGAACGGTAGCAAGCTGGCGATATAAATGGCTGATAAGCAGACGCAGTATCGTCTCCAACAGTGAAAACATCAACTGGAAGCTTGTCAAGAGTCTTGTCTACGCCTTCTTTGTACCATGTTGCCATGTAATCATACATTTCTTCAACGATCTCAGGCTCTTCATACATAGCAATAAGCCCGTTTGTGAAGCCCATCAAGTTCATAAGCGGCATGAAGAATCCATTTCCAATTCCGCCATAGGTTACAGCGACTGCTTCAGGCCCGCCTGGGAGAGCATCAACAGCTTTTTTGCACAGTGTATCCCAATCGATATTGCTTAGATCAGGAAGTTTCACGACATCACGCCAATTGCGAACATCATCCAAATGGAATTCATTCGGAATAGGCAAGCTCATCCAGCCAGTTTCAGCAGTTGCTATGTACCTAACGCCAAAAATATCTGTAGAAATTTTTGTCTCTGCATCATAAAGCCTCGGGAAGGGGCTAACCATGAGGCCTGCTGCTGCTGGCGGCTTTGTAGAATGGGGGTCTACACCGGCATAATACCTCGGCACCCATTCTGGAGTTTCGCCATGGATAACTTTTAGATAGTTTTCTCTTTCTGTCAATGGCATATTTATATCCTCCAAATTATTTTACTCAACCTCTCACCTATAATTTCAAGGTTGTTTGAGCCAAATCAAACGGCAGACAGCCATGTTGAATGTTTGCCATTATTTTTGATTATATTGGCATCGATGCTTTTTTGCAATCATTGAAAGCAAAAAAGCACTTAAATTTTGCATTTTCGTTGAAATTTTGCACCAGGTATGCATGAAAAATGCTGGTTGAAACATGCAAAGCAAAGAATTGCGCATTAATATGTAATTACTGTTCTTTTGCATTCGGCGTGCTTGAGTGGCATTTATATGTAGGCAAGCCATAACAAATCAGCATAATTGGCATATACTCAGAAAACGCAGGCCTCGGAGATGCCCATTGCCTCGAGCTCGCCTATTTGCATGTTTATAATCGAATACATAAAACCATCCCAAATATGAATAATCCCAGAGCGAGCATAGGCAGCATATCCAGCCTAAAAATAATGAGCTAAGGCTGCTTGCATTGTTTCAAAATACTGATTTTACCAAAGAAGAGGCTGCAAAAGCTTTAGGAATGAGCATAAGCGGTGACTTATAAAATGCTTCAGCGCATCTCAGGCATCTCAGCGCCATAACCTTAGCAACCTTCAATCCAACGCCCCAATTATACTCAAACTTGAGAGTCCAAAGTTCTACATAATTCTGCTATTTAAGCCAATAAAAGATAGCTTTTGATGGCAAAATGGTTTACCCTTTAAGTTGAAATAAGCGAAGGGGAAGCTAAATTGCCAAAAGCTATTTAACAACAGTATAGCACATGCAGGCAAAAAAGCGACAGGCTGCAGTTATGTGGGATATGGCCAATGATATATTATTGAGATTCAGAAATTGTTTTTCACGGGAGGCTGCTTTCAGCTGGCAGCGAGCTGCACCATGGGTTCTGCATCGCAGTGATCGGCATTGCATGCAGGCCTGACAGCCTTGGGGCGACAAGCATTGCCCGGGCCCTTATGCTCGCGCCAGATGCATATACAAGCCTTGTGCTCTTTTTTCATGCTAGCTCCTGGGATGCCAGCAGGATGCACGGCCCATGGGCCGCAGCCCTCAAGCCTTTGGCCTACAGGCTGCACGGCATGCCCGTTCTTGCTGCCGACGATGTAAAGGCAGCCAGTGAGGGTGCCAAAATGCCGGGCGCGCAAAAGATTGCGCTAAAGACCGGCGGCAAGGCAGCGCAAATTGGCCTTGGCCGCCTGTACGGGGCTGTAGGGCTTATTATCGGAAACTGCTTTCAGCAATTCTGCGCTGTCGTTTCAATCTCTGTTCGATCTGGGCAAAAGGGCATGGCAGATTGGGGCGGCGATGGGGATGCCCAAAGGCCCCTAAGCTCTGTTGTGATGGCTTTCAGGGACGCTGTAAAGTGCGCACAGTGCATGGGCGAAAAGTGCGCCCTTGTGATGGACAGGGCATATTTGAGCGCGCCGGGCCTGAAGGAGCTGGCGAACAGCCCGGGGTGGATCAGCGCTATAATGCGCGCGAAGATGAACACTGTCGGCTACGCGGATCCAACGGGCAGGCAAAGAAAGAAAGGCGCCAAAGTTAAGCTGGCTGAGCTTTTTGAAACGAAGGCAGGCGAGTTGAGGAAAACAACAGTCTATATCTATGGCAGCCTCAGAAGGGCTGAATACTACAGCGCCGACCTGCTTTGGGGAAACGGGCTTTGGCAAAAGCTGCGCTTTGTGCTGCTAAAGCCTGAGGGCGGCAGCGTGATGGCACTTGCATGCACGGATCTGGGCCTAAGCGCTGAAGAGATAATAGAAATGTTCAGCCTCAGGTTTAAAATTGAGTTAAGCTTCAAAGTTCTTAAGCAATCAATATATGCTTTCAGCAGCCATTTTTGGTCAAAGGCCATGCCAAAGATCAGCCGTTTTGGCAAGAACAAAGACGCAGACAAAGAGCTTGAAGAAACATCAGATCCAAAAGCAAGGGAAGCGATAAGAAGCGCGCTGAAGGCGACAGAGGCGTTTGCCCAGATCTCAGCTATTGCGATGGGGCTGATGCAAATGGCCTCGCTAAGCCTTGACTGGAGCAAAGAGGAGCTTCGCTGGATGCGAACGCCAAGCAAAAAGTGCCCCTCAGAGGCAACTATTGCAGAATATATGGGAAGGCGCATTCTTATAGACATCGAAAACTTCAGCTATCTGCCAATAATGGGCTATATCAAAAGCAAGCAGGGCAAAAGCTTGAAAAAGAAGGCTGCTTAGCAATTTGTGCCTAGAAAACTTTGGACTGTTAAGACTCAAATTAAAAAGCTTCAAGCACCAACGCATGCTTGAAGCTCTCCATGTTATTTTATGAATCTGAGAAATTGCTTAGCTTATGCTTCTTCCTCTTCTTCAGCAGCACCTGGAGAAGGTCCACCCGGAGGAGGGCCGCCTGGACCGCCTGGAGGAGGCCCGCCTGGGCCAGGGCCACCCATAGCACCCATTCTTTCCATCATTCTCTTTTGGTTTTCAGTTGCATACATTGCTGCTTCTTCATCGGTGATTGTATAGCCGAAGAAGAATATTGCCAGCGAAACAGCAGATATGGCAGCAGATGTCCAGAACCAAACTTTAGCTATTCTTTCCGGATAAAGGACTCTGGTTCCTAACAATGCTCCGGTGTTTTCATCGAAATCCTGGATAAAGCCGATCATTTTAAACAGATACGGCGTAATTGGAGCTGCTGCAACCATTGCTATCTTCATGCCGATGCTAGAGACAGACATTGTAGCTGCTCTTGTGTCGATTCCAGTTTCATACAGCTGCTTTTCGGCAGCATCCAGCCATAAAGTGATTCCAACGCTTTGCGAAAGCCCCATGCCCAGTGATGACAATGTTGCTATTACCATGTATACATAAGGCTGGCCATGCGAAAAGAAGCCATGCGCAACGCTGCACAAAATACTCCATCCAGTAGCTATAAGCACAGCATTCTTTTTCTTTAGCTTTCTGCCTATTGGAGCAATTGTGAATGAGGCGATCAATCCAGTGACTGATGCAAGAGTTGCAGCAATTGGCTGGAATTTCATATCGCCAACAGAATACATCCAGTAATACATATTCAGCGCGCCAATTGCGAACATGGTAACCATTGTTATGAGGTTCTGGATAAATAGCACCCAAATTTGGCTATTTTTGATAACATCTTTATATATTTCAGAAAGTTTAGGCGTATTGGCAGCAACCATGCCTGGAATATACTCATCGTAGTCTTTGGTCATTATGAAGACCAGTGTTGTTGAAACTATCCACAAAGCCCCAAAGATGACTGCAACGATCAGATAGCCCATTGGATCGAATCTTTGGTTGAAGTAAGTAATAAGGGGCAGCATAGTAGCATTGATAATGATGCTGCTTGCATTGGTGCCTTGCATGCTGCGCATTTGAACTGTCCTGCGGCCTTCCATGTCAGCTCCGACAACCTTGGCCATGATGCCATTGTTTGCTGCAACAAAGAAGTTCATTGGAGCATTTTGCAACAGATAGCCTAAACCGGCGATTATTCCCTTAGCTGTATTGGGAATATTCGGGTTGATAAACATTAGGACAACGCCTATTTGGACCACAATTGCGCTTCCGAGAACCCAAGGCCTGAATTGTCCCATTTTTGTATTAGTTTTTTGTACGATAGGCCCAGCGATTATTGACATAAATAAGTCAATGCTTCGGGCTATTGTTAAGAATGTAGCAATAAATGCGGGAGTCAAGCCTATAGAATTCTGCCAAAATAAATTCATAAACTGCATGGCTACCATTAAGCCAAACATTTGCCCAGCGCTATGAAACATCCATAAATAAGGGAAGCTCTTGGGCATGGTTTTCTGCATTGATGCAGAGTCAGTCATTTCGCAACCTCCAAGTTTTATTATAAGCATGCACTGGTGGCTTTTGCGTCTCCCCTCTATGGCTGGCTATCTAGCAGCGCTTTAGTGTTATTATGTAATAAATTTCTTTGGATATGTTGCTGCTGCTATGCATTGCATGGCAGACGGCTCGAACATATCTGCGCTGCAAAACCAGTAATGCCGTTGTGCATTCTTAATCTAAATATATGTAGACTTTCGATATTTTAAGTCAGTGAATTCGTTTACATTTTTTATTGTTTTTATGTTCAGTTACAGTGCAAATCTTTGCAGGCCTACATAGCTTGCGCAAATCTCATTTGCACATGAAAGCTGCTTTTCGACCTTTGCAGCCCAAATATAGTATATAAACAGCATTTGCCCTTAAAGAAAGGGCCTATATTAGCTTTTTGCATGTATTATTCTAGTGATCGTTTATATAATACCATGAGTGCCCAAAATATTCAAGTTTGCATTAAATTTACATATATGGCGAGTTTTTGCTAATCATGCGCTCTATACAAACAATTTTCAATAGCAAAAGGCTATAATATGCGTTATTAAGTAAAACTTCACTGTTCATATAGTTTTAATTAAAATATCATTAAGAAGCTTGGCTATAGCATAGTGTTCGGCAGATAGCGCTTTTGTAAAAGAGGCATAATAGGCTAACACCCTGTTTTGCGCCTGTAACACCCGCTTTTTGAATATTCGAAATTCCTAAATATCTGCCTGCGGTTGTGCTGGCGCTGCGCAGCAGCATCTCAGGCAAAAAAAAGGATATTGCCAATGCCGGCAATATCCCTTCGCAGCCTAAGCTATTTATAAAAGCTTTCACCATAGGTATCGACTTCATCGAGAACCCAATCATTTAGCTGCTGTGTTTTTGCAGCATCGCCAGCTCTGCCTGTAACTCCGCCGCAAAATGCGAATCCCCCTCCTGGCGCGTACTTGTTAATAACGCCGCGGACAAATTCGCGAATTTCCTCTTCTGTAGTGTCTCTGCCTACTTCAGGCACAAAGTCAAATCCGCCACAAACAGCAATTTGGCCCTTGAAGTCTTCCTTCACTTGAAGCAGATCATTTGAGGTTTGTGCCGGATCCCAGTACTTGACGCCAAAATCAATCATGTCAGGCACAAAATCTTCGGCTCTGCCGCAATTGTGGAACTGGATAGGTATGCCGCGATCGTTGGCTGGCTGAGTGAGGCGCGTGTAAATAGGCTTAAAGATGTCTTTGTACACTTCAACTGAAAAGAATGGGGCATATTTTGCAGCTGTGTCATCAAACATGCTGAATATATCCGGCTGATAATACTCAGTGGTCTTTTCTACAATAGGCATGTAATAGTCGCATATGTTGTTGAGCATCTCTTTGACTGATTCAGGCTCTTCAAGCAGTGCGCAAAGCCCCTCTGTAAAGCCCATGTAGTTAATCAGCGTAGTAAAAGGCCCGAAAGCCCCAGACGTAACAACCCCAACCTCGTCCCTGTTTATGTCTTTCATGTCCTCTTTGGCCATAGCTTCCCAATCAACAGTGTTAAAGCCCTCCGGATATTCAGGCCATTTAACAACCTTGTCCCATTTAGTGACATCGTCGAGGATAAAGTGCCCGGGCTTCGGAAGCCCGGCCATGCCTACTTCTTCAACAGCTGTCCTTGTTATGCCCCATGCATCAGTCCACTCCACTCTTGGGCTGCCATCTTCTGAAGGCGGCGGGCCCATCATACCCGGAAGAATCGATGGGGTTACATTCCATGCAGGCGATGTCCGTATCCTCATGCCCAAACGCCACGTTGGCACATAGTCAGGCATTTCGCCTCTTGACAATCTCAGGTAGTTCTCTTTAAGTGATAGTTTTGCCATATTATCTCCTAATTTTTCTCTATTGAACAGCATCTAAAAATCCAGCTTGCAGTTCCTTTTATTGCCATATTAATTATAGCACAATGCATGCAGCAGTGGCTCAAAAAGGAATGCTGCAATATTGTGCAAAAAATATGCGGCTGGCGCAATCGCTGCTTTGCAATGCAATGTTGCATTATTCCTAGAAAATGCTAAGATTATGGCAGGAAAGCACGTATATTTCAAACACGGAGGTTAGCAATGGCTAAGCTGTCCAACAAGGAAAACCTCATGCTGCTGCTTAACAAGCAGATCCCAGAGGCAATTCCGACATACTCCCTATTTTGGGGAATGAATGGCTCTCCCTCTTTTACTAGAGGCAGGAGCAATCCTGACGGAACAGGCAAAGACTACTTTGGCGTCGAATGGGTAATCGATAACAGCGCGTTTCAAGCTGCACTCCCGAAACCAGGCGACTTTATTCTCGATGATATCAGAGATTGGCGCGATGTCATTAAAGTACCGGATTATTCAAACATTGATTGGGAAGAAGCTGCAAAAAAGGATAGTGAAGCACGAGATCCTGAGCTGCCCGTAGGCGGAGGGACAGGGCCTGGCGTAGGCTGGTTCCAATCTCTTATGTCTTTTATGGGATTTACAAATGGCTTGATTGCATGCTATGAAGAGCCTGAGGAAGTTAAGGCGCTCATGGAGTACCTGACTGACTTTGCTGTGGCTAATGCAGAGAAATACGTTCAATACTACAAGCCTGATTACGGCTCATTTGGCGATGATATTGCCCATGAGCGCGATCCGTTCGTGTCTTTGGAAACCTTCAGGGAACTTTTTGCGCCGTCATGGAGGCGCTATGCGAAGGTGTTTGTTGATGCAGGCATACCTGTTGTGCACCATAACTGCGGGCACTTTGAGCTGTTCTGCGATGATCTGGCTGATATGGGCGTTACTTTGTGGGAGCCAGTGCAATTGTCAAATGATGTTGTTGCCCACAAGGAGAAGTTTGGAACTCGCCTTGCTCTTGGCGGAGCATTCACCTCTACCCCTCTTTCATCAAAATTTGACCTTACTGAAGAGGAAGTCCGCGCTTATGTCAAAGACAGGCTTGATATATTGGCTCCTGGCGGCGGCTATGCCTGGACATTCGCAGGGGCAATACTTGGAGATGACAGCCCTGTTGCCCAAATGAGGGCTGAGTGGGTTAAAGACGAGTTTGAGAAGCTAAGGTACACTTACTATCAATAGCGCATCCTGCTTTGATGGATAACACGGCTGGCGTTTAAGCAAGCCGAACGCAGGGAACGCTTATAAATTTTGGCTGGTGAAATCGCCTCTGAATAATTCAGAGGCGGTTTTGCATAGAAGATGCCATGCGATATAAGGCTTGAAATGGGGTTTTGCGCTATGTTGTTTCTATCCGCCCAACTTGCCAAGCAAAGCAAGTATGCGCTCTGTGCAGTCAGCTTTTCTGTCTTCTGCTTTCCGCCATGAATCTGAAAGAGGGAAGTATACGCCATCGTTTGCTGTAGCGCCCAAATCCCAAAGGCCGTTGGCTTCTTTATTGCCTTGAATCCATCTTATGGCAAACTTAAGTTTCTCTTTTCCCAAGCTGTAGCCAGAAAGTATTTCAAGCGCAGCAAGATACCTGCTTGTTTCCAGCGAAGCAAACACCTCAGGAGGCTTTGCGATCTGATGGCTATAGATATAATATATCCCGCGCTTATGGTGCACAAGATAGTCAAGCATGGCTGATTCAGCTTTCGGGCTGAGCATCCCTTTCAGCAAAGAGGTATGATAAAAAGTTGAGAAATCAATCTCTCTTCCGCCTTTTGGCGTAGAGCAAAACTCATCGCTATACGCATCAGCATAATCATTGTGGCTATACTCACCATGGGCAAAAGCATTTTCTATAACCCGCGCCCAGCGCTGGGCAAACTCGTTTGCAAGCTTATTATTTGGCTCGAATACCCTGATCCATGTAGAGAGCATCATTTTTGTGAACAGTGGCCAGTCATGTGTTTTCTCCGAGTAGCCATCCATCATCCGCTCGCCCCTTAAGCATGAGCCCATATATTCGACTGCCTTTGCTATAGGGGCATCATCAATGCCAAACCCTAATACAGACAGCCGCCTAAGCGCCTGCTCTGTAGTCAGCGGATACCTTTTCGAAGGCACTGACAAAGAATGAAATGACAGGCCCCATGTGCCATCCCCATTTTGCAGATCCAGAATTCCTTTTGCCCACTTGCTGTTTTTATGATCCATAAACCCCTTTACAGGCATTATAAAAGGAGTGCAAACATTAAAGCATGCACTCCATAGATGCTAGACTTGTTTTTGCATTAACTATGATTCAAGAGCTGCTGCTGCCGCTGCTTCTCTTTCACGATTTTCCCTGGCATACAGCTCTGCTTCCTTGTCATCAATTTTATAGAATAAAAGGTTGCAGATAAATGCAATGCTATTGCATACAAGGGGAATGCCTCCATACAAAACCATGAAGTTCTTTGTGAATGAATCTGTTACTTCCATACCGGCTGTGAATCCGATCATGCTCATGCCGTATAGGGCAACAGTGCCGGCAATTAGCTGGGCAATTTTCATTGGAATGCTGCCAAGCGAATTGACTACAACCCTGTTGTCAACACCGGACTTCCAGTAGCCATACTCTCCGCAGTCAATTATGTAGCTGAAACCGAACCCTGAGTATAGCGAAGTAGCAAGGCCTGTGAACATGTTTATCCCGATGAACGCGTAGATGCTTATGCTGCCAAAGAGAATCATTAGCAGCCCTGATATGGCTGTTAGCAGCTGTCCGTAAAGCATTGCCTTTAGCCTGCCCAGTTTAAGGCCGATTGCCGGGCCGACTACTGTTGTGGCAAGGCTGAAGAGCATAGTTGCTGTCTGCGCTGTTGCATATAGGGTAAGTTGGGGATCATTTCTAATGTATACGTAATAATACATTACTATCTGCATAGGCGCAAAGGCTCCGGTAAAGAACATAAACCCTGAAATGAAGTTAACCAGGAGCTGGGAGTTTGTAAAGATAGCCTTAACCATATCGCCAATAGAAATTTTAACTCTTGGGCGTGATGGCCCACCGGCAGCGCTAACGCCGTCATACGGCTTTAGCAATGAAACCATTAGCCCTGTAGTTGCCAGGTACGCTGCGCCATAAATAATGGCCACAACAAAATACTGGTACTGCTGGCCAAATATGCTTGCAAGGAAGTTGCGAACATAAGATGTCGTATATGAGGTTACAACCCCGATGACAGTTCCAAGCCGCACGCTGACGATGTTCATCTGGTTGCGCTTGTCCATGTCTGCTGCGCCAATTAGGCCAAGCGCTCCATATTGCACTGTAGTCATTAAGCCTGAGGCAATTTGCGTTAGCAAATAGCCAACAACAATTACAATGCTCATCATGCCGGTTGAAAGCTTAAATGGCAAGAATGATATGAGCAGCCCTACATAGAGCATTGGCCTTGATATTTGTACCCACGGTATGTATTTTCCGTTTTTAAACGACGCGCTTTCCATAATTGGGCCAACGAAAAAACTGAAGATAAAGTCAACGATCCTGGCAAAGAGGAGAATACTGCCGACTGTAGCTACATCAATCATAAGATTGTCAGTGTAGTTAAGGTTCATAAATGATGCAGGTATAGCAGCAAATCTCAAGAATACGCCGTACATAGCATACTTATATATTTCTTTTTTTGTATCTTGAGCAGTTGATTTTGATTCCTCCATGAATTAGTTACCCTCCTAATTATTGAATGAATTGCTGATAAACTCATAGTAACATTAGAATATTCAAAAGTAAACAAAGTTTTACTTTTTGTTGTTTCGTAGCCTTTTGCATTATATTAATTGATAAATTTTTATTAAAATCTACTATTTTCATAGTAGCTTTGCACTGAAAGGCTCAGCTGCCATGTTAGTGTACAAAATATCTTGAGAACAAGGTTCGCCTGTTTAGCAAGCAGCAACGATAGGCAAAGCTGTGCACTTAAGATCCCGCATTTGCACACTTAACGGCATGTGCGCATTAAGCAGCGCTTGCACTGTGATGTCAAATGCACAAGCTTTCGAGTATGAAAATTGATGCAAAATTCACAATATTTGTATAAATATTGATATATCACTATTATATGATATTTGTGTATAATAACAAGCAGGAGGCAGCTTTAACAATATAGAAAGAAATATCGAGGAATATAAAGGAGAAGAGAATCAATTGATCAATAATAAAATGGTGAAGCTGTTGGTTGGCTTCATTGCAGCTTTTTTTGTTGTGTCGCTTGTGCCAACGGCTATTATTGCAGACACTAGCCTGGCAAGCAGCCAAGGAGAGCCTTTAGGGCTTGCAGCCGCTTTGTATTCAAACAACAACAGCGCTATTGGCCAGACAGTAAAATGCATTGAAGTTTACACTTACAACTGCTTAACCGAGTGCTATTTTTACGAGCGCGCAGAACAGTGCCAAAGCTCATCTGCAGGCGGATATGAAGGCGAGGGATCTTATGTTGCAGGCGCAACGCAGCCAATCGGCGGAATCTTCGTTGACGCAAGCTTGGTATCAGGTGGAGGCTCCGGCTCATATGGCAGCTCGCAGTCAGGCCAAGGCTCCGGCTCGTATGGCAGCTCGCAGCCAGGCCAGGGATCCGGCTTATACGGCAGCTCGCAGTCAGGCCAGGGCTCCGGCTCATATGGCAGCTCACAGTCAGGCCAGGGCTCCGGCTCATACGGCAGCTCGCAATCAGGCCAGGGATCAGAAGGAGGAAACACTCCTGTGCAGATTCCAGCATGCGCAATTCCAACAATCACTAGCTTTGTGCCGTATCTAAACGGAAAAAGCTTTGACAACAAGGATCTTCCAACGTATGTGCGAAACGGAAGAGCGCAAGTCGTAACTTACAATCCCATTCTATGGGGTGATTTTGGCATTCAGGGCAATATGCCGAATCTAGTGGTATGCGGCACAGGGCAGCCTGGAACGCAAATCACATTATTTAAGGGATCTGAAGCCCAGTCAGGCTATACGCTAAACACTGCTGTTGTCGCTTCCAATGGAACATGGAGCTGCGAGGTTCCTTTCAGTGCATTTGACATGTCAAGAAAGATTTTATGGAATGAAAGCAACCTTGATGGATGGCTTACAGACAGTGATGGCATATGGCAAGCTTTCACTGTGCAGTGCAGCTGCGGCGCAAGCCACAAAAGCACGATAAATGTCGGATCCGGCTATGTTACGCCGATAGCAATTGATTTTTCCGGTATAGGAAAGATCGAAACAGTGACGGCGCAGGAGGCGCCAAATGCTTTTGATTTTGGAGATAAAGGGATTGTCGGCTCAGGCTGGCTGGCTCCATCAGCAGGGTTTTTAGTTTGGGACAAAAATGAAGATGGCCAGATAAACAGCGTAGGCGAAATGTTTGGAGGAAGCATAGGGCTGGGATTTAAATCGCTTGCCGAGCTAGATTCTAACGGCGATGGGATAATTGATGCAAAAGATCCTGCCTACCATTTCTTAAAAATATGGCGCGATTTCAACCTTAGCAAAACAGTTGACACAGGCGAGTTGTTCACGCTCGAAGAATGCGGAATAGAGTATCTGTGCATTTCGCACGTTGACTATATGGAGCTTGACCCGAATGGCAATGCTGTCTATGAGCATTCATATGCAATGCTCACGAATGGGCAGAAAGCAGCAATGAATGATGTTTACTTTGCAATTGCTGACTAGAGAAGCTTAGGAATAGCCGCTCTGCTCAGTGATCTCATATAAAAATACAAAAAAAGAGGCGATCTTAGCCTCCTTTTTATTGCCTTTTAACGGCCAGTCACTCTGCTTTCATGACATAATCAAGATCATAAACGCCGGCAATTTTTTGGCCAGGGCCTACTATAAGGAACATGTCCTCATTCCAATCACCGTTGACAAGCGCTTTAAGCATACCGGCACTGCCATTTACAACATTCATCTGCTTGCCTGTTTCCTCAGCTCTGGCCAAATAGCCTTCATATGAGTTGGAGTATTCGTAGCCATCAATCTTTATATAGAATGAATCGCCTGTTTCAATCTTCGGGTGCATTGTCTCCCAAATGTAATCTGCATCCTCTTCGCCATACTGCTCGACATATCCGATATACTCTTTTGTTGTTTTATAGTTAGCCAGCTGGTCGGTAATCGGATAGCCGCTATATTGTGAGAATGTGCGCTCAAAGTAGCCAGTTGAGCCCCAGCCTGAGCTAAGGTTGCCTTCGAATGCATTTAGGAAATTGCCCTTGCTTCCCATATGAATCGTGCAGCAGTCATGCGCTCTTGGAATAATCATCGGAAGATCGCTTGTTAAGCCAATAACTGAATTTCCGCAGAGCCCAAAGCCGAGCAATATTGCATCGTAGGATCGGTCTGATTCCTTAACTGCGTTTATACGCTCCTGCAGCTGCTGGTTCAGCTTAACAGGCTCAACGTGCGCAAGCATTGGGACGAACTCAACATCAATGATATTTGGCGACTTTGCGACAAGATCGCAAGCGATGCGGTTAAACACATCACAACAGATAAATTTTAGAAACACGGTTTATACCCCTTCCTCGATGCGCATGGCACCAACGTTAAGCTGCAGCGCATCTTTTAATCAGTATGCTGTTTAGATAGCATTAAGCATGCAGCCAGCTTTGCCGGATTGTTGGCAAACCGGCTATTCGGCTTTCATGACTTCGTTCATATCGTAAACCCCGGCAATTTTTTGCCCCGGCTTTATAACGAGCAACCGGCTATCTTGCCATTGGCCATACACAAGAGCCTTCAGCATAGATATATCCCCGTAAACAGCCTTGCACTGTTTGCCATTGCTTTTGGACAGAGCGCTATAGCTCTCATAAGCATTCGAATACTCGAATCCATCGATCTTTATATAAAAAGTCTCGGATGAATCGATCTTCGGGTGCAGGCTGTCCCATATGTAGTCTGCATCTTCCTCTCCGTACTGCTCTAAATAGGAAATGTACTCTTGTGTGGATTTGTAATTTGGCTCTTGTTCAAGCAGGCTATAGCCGCCACTTTGCATATAGGCCCTCTCGTAGCTTCCGGTAGAGCTCCACGCTGAGCTCAAGCTGTTGCCAAAAGCCTCAAGAAAGCTCTCCTTGCTGCCCATATGCACTGTGCAGCAGTCATGGGCCCTCATTATCACCATAGGCACATCGCTTGTAAGGCCGACAACAGAGTTGCCGCATAGGCCATACCCCAAAATAATGGCATCATAAACCCTGCCAGAATTTATGGCTGAATCGATCTTTTCCTGAAGCTGCTTTCTGAGCGCATCAGGATCGACATATACAAGCATTGGCAAAAACTCAACATCAACAATATGAGGCGACGTCGCAGCAAGCTGGCAAGCAATGCGGCAAAACACATCGCAGCATATAAATTTCAAAATCATATAGCCATCCTCACCATGCATTGCAATAAATGGCTCGAAACGCTATGCAATTTGAGCTCCCGCAGTGATTTCATGTCAAGAGTATAGCAGCTAGCATAGCCGAAAGATAGGCTTAAGGCGCTCTTGGAAGCGCCCAATCATTAATACTAGGATTTGTGCATGTTTAAGTTGGTTTAAAAATATAGTTCTTGTTCGAAATGATCCTAATTTTTTCTCACCTAAATTGACGCGGGAGCATATTATCTACCGAATAAAAATTAAGAGAGGCATATGCTATGTTGAATTGCCAATGCGAAAGCTGCACAGCTGCCAGCAGGCAGATAGGCTATAGCAGCTCAAGAAGCTTTTATAATGATAGCCAGACAATAACAGGGTATTTTGAAGGCAGCCCCGTAATATCAAACGTTCGGCAGATGCCGGGATACTCGGGTAACAACATCGGCTTTAACTGCGATGGCGTTGAAGTATACGGCACAAGCTATGATTTCCCTAACGATAGGCCGCTAATGCAAACGGGCAACTGCAGATTCCCAAATAAAAACAGCTCTTGCCAATGCAGCCAGCCAAGCACATGCCAAAGCCAGCAGGAAAGCAGCAGCCCCTGCCAAAACAAATTGCCAAATACATGTGCGCATGATGCTTCCTGCCCGTGCAGCAATACATGCCAGAGCGCCATAGAGCATGAGGCTTCCTGCCCGTGCAGCAATGTATGCCAGGGCGCTGTAGAGCATGAGCCTTCCTGCCCGTGCAGCAATGCATGCCAGGGCGCTGTAGAGCATGAGCCTTCCTGCCCATGCAGCAATGCATGCCAGGGCGCTGTAGAGCATGAGCCTTCCTGCCCATGCAGCAATGCATGCCAGGGCGCTGTAGAGCATGAGCCTTCCTGCCCGTGCAGCGGTGTATGCCAGGGCGCTGTAGAGCATGAGCCTTCCTGCCCGTGCAGCAATGCATGCCAGGGCGCCATAGAGCATGAACCTTCTTGCCCTTGCAGCCAAGAATGCCTGAGCGCAACCCAAAGCCAGCAAAGCTTTACTGTGTCAAATTGCACATTTTTGTTCAATACGCCATTGTCGATACGCAATTCTGCAAGGATAGCTGCTTTGCGATGCCAGACGCCTATCAGGCAAGCGGTTTACCCCGTATACTGCTGTGATTGACTAAAGCTATTTACTGTGCTAAACTTCATTCATGCAAAAACATACAAAATGTCTCGTAATATGTGTTTTGCTAAATTTTTACATGAGGTTTAAGCAATATGCCAGCCATTGCGCGTATTGCAGAAGCAGAATATGATTAGGCCAATCTGTTTGCTAGCCGGTTTTGCGATAGATTATTTTTTGAGCGAAAAAACGCTGTTTTCACATCCTATTATTCTAATTGGCAAGCTTATAAGCTCATCGGAAGCTTTTTTAAGGGCCAAATTTGTGAAAAAAAAGTCCGATGAATACTTTGCAGGATTTTTGCTTGCTGCTTTTGTAATTTTTATAACAGGATCAATAGCTGCTATGGCTGCTTGGGCGGGCGCATTGCTCGGCACAGCAGGCACAGTTGCTGTTAGCATATATTTCGCATTTCGATCTATGGCGCCTAAATCCCTTTACAACGAAAGCATCAAGGTGTACGATCGCCTGGTTGCAGACGATTTGGATGGCGCTCGCTATAACCTTTCGATGATTGTCGGGCGCGATACAGAAATGCTGACAAGATCAGAAGTGGCAAAAGCAGCAATTGAGACTATTGCTGAGAGCACATCAGACGGCATCGGGGGCCCTGTCTTTTTCTTTGCCCTGGCCGGCCCTATCGGATGCACAATATACAAAGCTATAAATACCATGGATTCAATGATAGGCTACAAAAACGAAAAATATCTGCGCTTTGGGCGTGTGGCTGCAAAGCTGGATGATTTTGTGAACTATTTGCCGTCACGCTTAACAGCATTAATAATGATTTTTGCAGCATATCTGCTTGGATACGACTACAAGAATGCAGCGAGAATTTTCAGGCGCGACAGAAGGGCGCATGCCAGCCCAAACAGCGCGCAAACCGAATCTGTTTGTGCAGGGGCGCTTGGCCTTAGGCTTGGCGGAGACGCCACCTATGGGGGCATTGTTACATCCAAGCCAACTATTGGGGACTTTATATACGAGCCGGGCCCTGAGCATATTCTTCAAGCAGAGCGTCTAATGTATTTGACTTCATTTCTTTGCTGCGTTGTTTTTTCAGCATTAGCATATTTATTGGCATTTTATACCGGCTTTTCCGGCCGCTAAATGGACAAGCTATATAAATCTCGGCATCGAGCATTTACACATAAAACACAACACGAGGATTAGGTAAATATGGCTAAGATAGCGATGGTTATTATTGATGGCATGCCAAACAGCAAGGTGGATGATATTTCAAGCTATTATCCAAAAGGAGAGCCAACAAAGCTATTTGAATCATCGTATTACGGTTGGCTTACAACAACGCCTCAAGGCCTCGAGCCGGACACTCTCAACTGCGTGCCAACGCTTCTGGGCGTGCCAAAAGAGCAGATTCCGCAAGGAAGGGCATACTGCGAAAGCCTTGCAGTGGGCATAAGCTGTGCCCCAAGCGATCTTTTGCTCAGGTGCAACCCTGTGCGGCTTCGCAACGGAGCTATTGCATCAGCAAATGCAAACGGTTTGTCCGAAGAGCAGTACCTAAGCGTTTCTGCAGCGATGCAAGGCTACAGCAGCGACTTTGAAATGCACCATTTGCAAAGCTATAAAAATATTCTTATACTCAAAGGGCTTGCCAGCGAGCTGCCAAGGGTGAAAACATACCCTCCACACCAAAATGTCGGAAACAATTTTGAATCTATCCTGCCGGAAGGCGGGCCTGCAGGCGCCATGCTTGCTTCATTTGCCACGCACAGCAGAAAAATACTCAGCGATGCTTTGGGCGATGATATAGCGCTCATGCCTTGGGGGCAAAGCGCGCCATGCAGCCTTCCTTCGTTTTATAGCATATATGGCATTAGCGCATCAGCTGTAGCTGGAACCGAGATAGTTGCCGGTATATGCGAAATGATGGATATGAATCTGGTGTATAGCGATGGCTTTACTGGAGACACCGACACCCATCTGTACGAGAAAGCGCTTGCGGCAGCCGGAGCCTTAGAGTATACAGATTTTGCCTTAATGCATATAAACGGTGCTGATGAAGCAGCCCATAGGCTTGATCAATTCGAAAAGGCTGCATTCATTCAAAAAATCTTCGATGAGGCTGTGATGCCGCTGTCAAAGATGCTTGAGCCAGGCTCTTGCCTTATGGTCTGTTCAGATCATGCCACAGATCCGATATCCGGCTCGCACAAGCCATACCCGCAGCCCTTTCTGCTGCACCGCATTGGCTCAAGCGAGCATGAATGCCTTGGCGAGATTAAAGGCACAGACTCTGTTTGGCTTCTGCGAAGCGCTGCTGAAGGCAGGCTTCACAGCAAAGCCAAATAAAAAAAGCAGGCATTTTTCATAAACCTGCTCTTGGCTCAAATTCTAGAACTCTGACTCTAAAATTCCCTTTAGTTCATCCGGTGTTATCAGGAACACTATTGACGCCATTTCCAGGGTTGTTTTCTCAGACGGGTACATTCTGATGTTAGAGTCTGACTCATCATCAGTCACTGAAAGCATGCAGCTGTCGCCCTCGCTTCTGATATACGCCTTAATGTGGCCTATAATTCCGCCGGCAGCAGCAACTTTTTCAGCAACGGCTTTGACCTTGCCTTGCATATACTCTACAGCGTCTTCATACGTTCCGGAGTAAAAGCGCCTGACTGATCCAACAACTGATTCATCGTGGGTTGTTATGCCAAGGTATTCCTGGCCTTCCTCCGCATGATCGTGCTCATCCTCGCTGTCATGATCGTGCCCATCATGATCGTGTTCATCATGATCATGCCCGCCATGATCGTGTTCATCATGATCGTGCTCACCATGATCATGCCCGTCATGATCGTGCCCGTCCTGATCATGTTCATCATGATCAGGGCCCATATGGCTGTGGTCAGCTTTGCCAACAGCTTCGGCACCCGAAATCCGGCGATCTATCACGCTCTTTATTTTGCTTAGCGCAAAAATGCCGATTTCAGCATTCAGCAAAAAAATATCTTCAGCAAGCGATATTGCCTCGTTTGCAATATGGCGCAAGCTCTTAGAGTATTGCTGGTGAGAGCTCTTTTGCGAGCCAGATTCATTCATGCTGTTTTTTTTCTCTTCGCTCATTGATATTCCTTTATAATAAATAGTAGTTATTCAATTATTTTAGCCCAAATGGCTTCATCAATATGCTCATTCGCGCTGATATGGAAGATATCAGCATGGTTATTGAATCCCCTTACCGACTCGTCAACTTCAGCAAGCGTCTCTGCATCAACAGCGTCTATCTTGTTGATGAGTATCACTGATGCATCTTCAAGCTGCCCCGGTATAAGCATGCCCATAGGTATAAGCAGGCGCTTCCACCTCTTTGCATCAACAAGGCAAACGATCGTAGACGGGATCCTGAGCGCGTTGCTGACAGTTTCCTGAATGTTTTTAGGGTATGCAACGCCTGTGGCTTCCATAATCACATAATCAGGATCAAGGTCTTTTTGTATTTCGGCGATGCTAGTGACAAGCTCTCCTGATATTGAGCAGCAAACGCAGCCTGAGAACAGCCCCTTAACATCATATCCGCCGCCACTTTTTAGCACCTGATCATCAATTCCGATTTCGCCAATCTCGTTTTCGATTATCACGCACTTTGCAGCTTTTTCAGGGTTGTCGCCTACTAAATATTTGGCAAATTGGATGAGGGCGCTTGTTTTTCCGGCGCCTAAAAAGCCGCCTAAAACAATGAATTTCATATTATCCCCTTTCATATAGTTATTTTTTGCGGACTTTTGCGTCCACTATGCTTACGCCATTAGCCAGTGCAATGCAAAACTTCAACTGGTTTTGCAAAATCCGCAAAATACATTGGCATGGCACTGGTTTAGCACTGGTCTACTAAATTATACACTAAACAATAAGCAAGCGAATGTATTTTGCTGCCAATGCTGTGCAAACAAGCAATTTTCATTCTTATTATAGATCAAAAGTTTTCGAAGTTTATATAAGATTGCCCGAAGTGCGCCCATATTAAACAAATATGAATTCTCTGGCAAATGCGAAAACAATGCGTTTATATGCCTGAATGCCTCCAAAACCTATAAAATAGCCTGTTGGTTTTCCATTCTCTGTTATAACAATTAATATTTGTAATAAATACTAAATTATACTGAAAATAATCCAGATTTTTTTGTAATGATTAGGCAAAAAGTGTTATTATTGCATTGTAATTATTCTGCTGGCCTGGAATTGTTTACACCTTTTATTTCTTATTTATAGCAAAGGAAGCTTCTCTTATGCAAGATTTAGCCTTTCAAACACCACCACATGAAAAGCGCTATCGCATGAAAGGGCACACGCGCATGCACTTCGCTTTCAAACGCGCCTTTGATTTCGCATTTTCAATTGCTGCGGCAATCATGCTCTTTCCTTTAATGGCTGCCATTGCAGTTGCTGTTGGCGTTTTTGACGGCTTTCCAATTTTTTTTGCCCAGGACAGGGTAGGAAAGGGTGGAAAGCTGTTTAGGTGCTATAAATACCGCACGATGAAAGCGGCAAGCCCTGCATATATGCCAAAAGGCAAAATAGACCATAGCTTTTATGTTACAAAGCTTGGCAGTTTTTTAAGGAGCTTTTCACTCGATGAGCTCCCACAGCTTTTTAATGTCATTAAAGGGGAAATGAGCATAGTCGGGCCAAGGCCAATTATTGCAGATGAGGCAAATATTCATATCCTCAGAAAAGAGCGCGGCATCGAAAGCGCTAAGCCCGGCATAACAGGCCTTGCACAGATAATGGGCAGAGACGCGCTCTCTGATGTGCAAAAAGCTGACTATGACAAAGCATACTGCATAAACAGCTCAATAATTATGGATGTATGGATTATCCTTATGACTTTTGGCGTAATAGTGCATAGGAATGGCTACAAAGAAAACATCTAAGGTGCTTGGCTACGACGTATACTCAGCCAGCATGGAAAGCTTGGCAAAGCACATTGCATCCCAGGTGGAAAAGGGCAGCAAGATTGCCGTATTTGCGCTTAACCCGAATAAAGCAGTTATAGCCGACTCGGATGCTGAGCTGAAAGCAGCCCTAAACAGCGCTGGGGCCTTGATAGCTGATGGCGTTGGCATATGCCTGGCAGCCAGGGCCTTTGGCGCAAAGGTTGAGAGGATCACAGGAATAGACTTAATGCACAGCCTGCTTGGCGTTTTTGAAGCCCAAAGCAGCCCGGTTTTGATCTATGGCGCAAAAGAGCAATCGCTTTTAAAAGCAATAGATCAAATAATGGCAAAACACCCAGGCCTTCAGCTGGCCGGGCACATTGATGGCTACAGCCTTAGCGAGGGGCAGGCAGACAGCTTTATTAATGAGAGCAAAGCGCAGTGCATTTTTGTGGCGCTAGGCAGCCCGATGCAGGAAAAAGCCATAGCCAACCGAATTATGAAGCTTGAGCATGTAAGGTTTGCAATGGGCGTTGGAGGCTCTCTTGATGTTATTGCGGGCACTGTTAAAAGGGCTCCAAAAGCATTGCGCTTTTTGGGGCTGGAATGGGCATACAGGCTAATGCAAAAGCCATCAAGGGCAAAGCAAATCCATTTGGGAAAATATATAAAGCTTGTTATAAAGGAGCTACGCGCGAAAAATGAAGGTAAGCGTTTTGGGGATTGGCTACATAGGCCTGCCAACAGCAGCGCTGCTGGCAACCGCAGGCCATCAGGTAACCGGCTACGATATTAACCCTGCTGTAGCAGCCAGCCTAAGGCAAGGAAAGATGCACTTAAGGGAGGATGGACTGGAAAGCATTTTCTCAGAAGCAATAAGCAGCGGAATGCTTTGTGTTTCTGATGAAGTTGAGCCTGCAGATGCTTTTATTATATGCGTTCCCACGCCTGCAAAAGGCAGTTTCAGCGAAAAGTCAGCTGATTTAAGCTGTGTATTTGCTGCAGCTGAAATGGTTGGAAAAGTAATCAAAGAAGGCGATCTTGTTGTCCTTGAGTCAACAGTGCCTCCGGGAACAAGCCGCAAAGCCGCTCAGGCGATAAGCGACGCAAGCTCGCTTAGCCTTGGAGCTTTTCACTTTGCATATTGCCCTGAAAGGGTCATGCCCGGCAGAACTGTTTATGAAATGGCCTGTAATGACAGGGTAATAGGCTCAGCCAGGAAAGAGTCTGCGCTGCTCGCTAAGGAGCTTTATAAAAGCATTGCCAAAGAGGGCGAAATAATCATTACAGATGATTTGAGCGCTGAAATGTGCAAGCTTGTCGAAAATGCATACCGCGACGTCAACATTGCCTTTGCAAATGAGGTTGCAAAATGCTGCGACAAGCTAGGCATAAACCCGGGCTGGCTCATTAGCCTTGCAAACAGGCACCCTCGAGTAGACATACTTGAGCCCGGGGTAGGGGTAGGGGGCCACTGCATACCTGTCGATCCGTGGTTTTTAATAGACGCATTTGGCAGCGACGCTGCCCTTATGCGCCAGGCAAGGCATATAAATGACTCAAAGCCAGCTTATACTGCCCAAAAGCTCATAGACGCTGTCAATGGCAACAAAAGCTCTGTAATTGGGCTGCTTGGATTGTCATACAAGGCGAATACAGACGATTTAAGGGCAAGCCCGTCGCTTGAGCTGGCGAAAATCCTAATGCTGGAAGGCTTCACTGTCATAGCTTGCGAGCCCAACTGCAGCCAAAGCGAAATACATGGGGTAAAGCTCTTTAGCCTAAGCGAAACGCTAAGCAAATCAGATGCCTGCCTGCTGGCTGTTAAGCACGATGCTTTTATGAATAAAATAAATGAAATAAGCAAAGCAGGGGCTTTGGTTTTATAAATGGATGGCGTGAAAAATGCCCGTATGTACCTGCTGGCTGTTTCGCTTTTTTTTGCTGAAGCGCTGTTCGCTGTAATACTGCTGGGCAAGCTTTACCTCATTTTAGGCACTGCAAGCTTTGCCGCTGCCTGCTTTGCAGCGCTGCTTGCTTTAGGGGCGCACTTTTTAGCCATTGCTTCCAAGAAGGCCAAAGCCATGTATATGCTGTTGGCTTCTTCGTTTGCAAGCATAACGGCAATAGCGGCAGCCGCGCTGGCGCTGGCTGCATTTTCTACTTTTGGCAGCACGCTAAAAATAATGGCGCAAAGCTCATGGGGGCTATATTCATCTGCCAAAGGCATGCAGATAAGCCCCGGAATCAGGGTAGGCTATAAAGGCGATATCGATTCAGCGCAGACAATGCTTGCGCTCTCAGAGATACGCGGGCTGGCGGGCGGTGATATCGAAGCAGCAGAGTATTCCACCATGAGCTCTCTTGCCTTGGCTATGGCAAGCAACTCGATTGACGCCGCCCTAATAAAAGGGACTTATCTTAGCTTTGCCCAGGTTGAGCTGAAAACGTATAAATGCAAAGCGCATGAAATCCATGAATGCAAGCTTACAGCAGGCTACAGCCCTGAGATGCTGGAGGATCTTGCCAAAACTCCCTTTTGCCTGTATGCCAGCGGAATAGACGAATCTGAAATGCTCTCCGATGCAAACCTGATCATAACAGTCAATCCATTAGTTAATGAGATACTTATAACAAATGTGCCAAGGGATTACTATGTTTTCCTTAATGGCGATGAGGGAAAGCCTGACAAGCTAACCCATTGCGCTGCATATGGAATTGAATGCTCTCTGGCAACTATAGAAAGCCTGCTGGGAATTAAGATCGATTACTACGCCCAGGCAAACTTTCAGGCTTTTGTTAGCATTGTTGATGCCCTGGGCGGGATAAATGCGACTGCTGAAACTGATTTTACAAGCATTTGGTCACTTAGCAGGAATGTGGAATACGAGTTTAAAAAAGGCGAAAACCATTTGGACGGGAAAGCTGCGCTAGCCTTTGCCAGGGAGCGCAAGCAATTTGCCTCAGGGGACAGAATGCGCTCAGTAAACCAGCAGGCCGTGCTCACAGGCATGATAGAAAAACTCCAAAGCCCTGCCGGGCTGCTGAATGCCTATTCAATACTTGAAGCAATTGCTGCGAATGCCAAAACGAACATAAAGCCTGAGCAAATTGTGTCTCTCGTGATAAACCAGCTGGAGAATAGCCCAAAGTGGTCACTATGCACATTTAGAATTGATGGCGAAGACTCATTTGCAAAATGCTATTCGGCTGAAGGCTTAAGCTATGTCACTTTGCCGGATGAAAGTATAATACAAGAAGCAAGAGATATGATACTCGCGCTGCTAAAGCGTGATGAGTGAGAGGAAGGGAACCAAAATGCGGCTGTTTACTGCAATCGGAATAAATGAGGGCATCAAAGAAGGCTTGGGCGCGGCTGTTGCCCAGCTCAAAGAAATGGGCATAAGCGCAAATTATACGAAGCTTGCCAACATGCACCTGACACTGTGCTTTATTGGCGAGACCAAAACCCCCACAAAAGCTTCAGATGCAATGGACGAAATATTCCAAGATCCTTTCACGCTTGAGCTTTCATATCTGTTCATGCTTCGCAAGGGGCTTATGGCTGTTGGCTTTCAGCCATCAAACGAGCTTTTAAACCTTCATTCCAATCTGTCTGCTGCGCTGGAGGATAAGGGCTTTAGCATAGAGAAAAGAGCGTTTTCCGCACACCTTACAATTGCAAGGAATGTGCCGGCTGAAGTTTCAGGCGCAGATTTAAGGGCAATAAGCCTGCCTAAAGAAAAAATTCTTGTTGATCGCTTCAGCTTAATGCTCTCAGAGCGCAAAAAAGGCGGCGTTGCCTATACGCCGCTATATACAAGATATTTAGCATAAAAGCTTTAGTTTTTGGCTGTCGTTATTCGAATGCCTTCATAGCTTACTTTAAGCTGCCTTGCTTCCCAGCCTGGCAGTTGCCGCCTGAGTTTTGCCCTTATTTTATAGAGCGTTTCTGAGTTGTCAGCAATAGCCATCATCGTAGGCCCTGCGCCGCTAAGGTATACAGCGGCTGCGCCGCTCTCCATAGCGATATTGCGCGCTTCATCAAAACCATCGATAAGCTTTGCCCTATATGGCTCATGAAAGCGGTCTTTCATGGCTTCAGAAAGAAGTGCGCTGTTGCCTTTCTGAAGCGCGGTTACCACAAGGGCTGCATGGCTGACATTAAAGGTTGCGTCTTCGCGGCTGTAGCTTGCCGGAAGCACACCCCTCGCGCTTTTGGTTGCAAGCCTGAACTTGGGGATCATTGCAATAAAGCGAAACTTTCTGTCAACGCTAAGCTTATGCGCTTTATAGCCTGAATCTGTCATATACGAAACTACCAGGCCACCGTAAATGCAAGGCGCCACATTGTCAGGGTGCCCCTCTATTTCGCAGGCAATTTTAAAAATTTCGTCTCTGTCAATCTTGATTCCGGCATGCTGGTAGGCTAAGGCAACGCCTGTTGATATGCAGCATGCGCTGCTTCCAAGCCCTCTTGATATCGGAACCCTTGATTCGATTCGAAGGTCAAAGCCGCTTGGCTTTGACACTCCCAGCGTTTCGCAAGCAGCGTACATGCTCTGCACAATCAAGTTGCCTTCGGCTGCTTTTCGATCATGCTTGCCATTTATGATAGCTTCTTTTCTTTTGTATGTGAAGCTCACCCGATTCTCTATCGAGAGGCTTATGCCCAAGCAGTCAAAACCCGGCCCCAGGTTTGCGCTTGTTGCTCTAGTCAGTACTGTAAACATTGTTGCAGCAAAATTGCTCGCTTGTATAAATAGAGAGCGTTCCTTTCATATTATTGCTTCTCCTTGCCCGGTTGAGTATAGCCAGCCAAATATTAAGGCCCAGTTATTGCCTTAGCCGTGGTTTGCCTATCCTTGCAGCTGGCTTGATAGAAATGAGCTTATGTACTCCCGCAATGCGCTTGAGTCGATCACTGCTTCCTGCCGCCTCGGCTTTTCCTGAATTCCTGCCAGCGGCGCCGGGATCGGTATAGATGCCTTTTCGCTTAAGGCATGCAGGTATTCGATGCCAGACAGCGATGCCTGCCCAAACGCAGCTTCATAGACTGCTTGCGGGAACTTAAGCGGGCTGGCTGTTGCAAGGATAACAGTATGGCAGCCATCAGATGCCGCCTTCGCATAATCGCTATAGGCCTTGTAGCCGCATGCAGTGTGCGTGTCCATCATATAGCCATGCTTTTCCCATACCTTTTTTATTGCATCCCTGGCTTCGCCCTCAGTTGCATATGAGGCATAAAAGTTTTTTAGCGGGCTGCCGTCGCCACTTTCCAGCTCATATCTGCCAAATGCAGACAGCTGTTGCATCAAGCCGGCACTGTTGCCGGCATCCCTGCCTACTGCCTCGTACACAAGCCTCTCAAGGTTGCTTGATACAAGAATGTCCATTGATGGCGATATCGTTTTTATAAATTCCCTTTTTGTGTCATAGATTCCGCTTCTAAAGAAATCAAAGAGCACAGTATTGTCATTTGAGGCAACAATAAGTTTGTTGACAGGCAATCCGGCTTTCATAGCATAAAAGCCTGCAAGTATATTGCCAAAGTTGCCGCTCGGCACAGAGAAGTTGACCTTATCGCCCGGGCTGATGGCACCCTTTTGAATTAATTTTGCATAAGCATAAAAATAATATGCTACTTGCGGAAACAGCCTGCCGATGTTGATTGAATTGGCGCTTGAGAGGCTGTAGCCGGCACCATGCATTTTGGCATGAAAGGCCCCATCAGCAAAGACATCCTTAACTGCGCTTTGGGCGTCATCGAAATTCCCCCGAACTGCTACAGCGCTTGCATTGCTGTCCATTTGTGTAAGCATCTGCAAAAGCTGTACCTCAGAGACGCCCTCATAGGGGTAGAACACTATTGCGCTAAAGCCGTCTATGCCTCCAAAGGCTTGCATTGCAGCCTTTCCTGTGTCACCTGACGTAGCAACCAGTATTGCCAATTTTTCCTTTATTCCCTGCTTTTGCAGCGCTAAGCGAAGCAAATGCGGGAATACTGAAAGCGCTGCATCTTTGAAGGCAAGCGTTCTTCCCCTAAAAAGCTCAAGAAAGCTAAAATCGCCTAAGCTCTCCAGGGTAAATATCTCTTGCGTCTCAAAGTTTTGAGTATTATATGCCGCCTCAGCGCAATGCTTGATCTCGCCGTCAGTGAAATCGCTAAAATACGCTCCCAATATTTTTTCCGCTGTTTGGCTGTAGGTTTTGCCTACGAACCATAGCGGGTCAAAAGCCTCGCTGTTTTCAAGCGGGACGAATAGCCCTCCATCAGGGCTGATTCCAAGAGCCATGGCCTGTGATGGCGATACAGCAATGTTTTCGCTGCGCGTGCTTGTAAAGTGTTGTGACATATTGGATTCCTCGGTGTGCTATAAATAATGAATTATAGCACATGCCCAAAGCAATTTAAAGGCTTTTCGAAATAGCGCAGCTTTATCGGGCGAATGCTGCCTGAGCATGTTCGCAATGCAGCAAGCGGTTTTTTTAGCCGGGATCCTTAACAGTTTTTAAGGCCGGCTCAGGGCGAATGGCAATACTATAGCTGCAGAATTCTCATTAGCCTTGCACGGCAGCAATAAGCGAAGCTTAATGTTGAAGTGCCATTGCATTGGGCTATAATAATAGATGCAGCAGATGCATCAGGCATATGATCGCAACTGGATTTTTTGCTTATCATGCCAAAATAGTTGCACAATATGAATGAAGCATGTGCAATAGCACATAATTGTAAGGCAAACTGAGAGGAGGCTGCGCGAGCAGTGCACAGTAATGAATAAATTCAGCCTTAATCTCCCTAGCAGCATAGATTTCGGATGGGGCAGCACTAACAACATGCCTTCACACATCAAGAAGTTTGGGAAAAATGCACTCTTCTTTACCGGAGAAAAATCACTAGATGAGTCAGGCATTGCAGCAAACATAACAGACTTCCTAAAAGAAGAAGGCATTAGCTTTGATGCTGTGCAGACAGAAGGCGAGCCTAGTGTCGCAGGAATAGACAGCTTGGTTGCAAGGCTTCGAAATGAGTTTGATCTAACCAAGTATGACGTTATTGCTGCAATCGGAGGCGGCAGCGTCATCGATACGGCAAAAGCTGTGAGTGCTATGATTTATGAAAGCGGCTCGATTGAGGATTATGCCAATGGAACAAAATCGCTCTCCGGCAAGAGCATGCCGCTTATGGCAATTCCATCAACTGCGGGCACAGGAAGCGAAGCCACGTACAGTGCAATAATTATCAATAGAAGCGATGGCATGGCAAGAAAGCATGCTCTTAAGCATACTTGCCTGATGCCAAAGATAGCAATTGTAGATCCATCTCTTTTAATTACACTTCCTGTCGAAAAGATGATTAGCTGCTCGCTTGAGTGCATGTGGCAGATTCTTGAGGCCTATACGTCAAAGGAAGCGAATATATTTACTGATTCCGTTCTCATTGAGGCATTAGGCGTGCTTGTCAACAATATTGGCGATGCATATGCGCAAGCAGTGCCTTCAGATGTGCTGGAAAGCCTTTCGTATGCAGCCCTTCTGTCAGGGATTGGGGCAGCCAACTCATCTGTTGAAGTAACAGACAGCATTGCCCATGCAATTGGAGCGCAATATGGCATTGCCCATAGCGCTATATGCTCAAGCCTTTTGTATGCACACACCTTAATCAATATGAGAAAAGCGCAGATGCTTGAGCCAAACAGCACAAAAACAGCAAAATATGCTATGGCCGGAGCGGTTTTTTCCAACATGGAATACGATCAAAGCAAGCATGACGTTTTGCTGAGGGCTGTAAGCCAGCAGCTGCTTAACATAAGGGAATCATTCATGATTCCTACACTTTCGGATTTGGGCATCGGCAAGGATGATTTTTATAAGATTGCCACTCTTACAGGCAATGCAGTCGGCAGTGCATACCTTGCAGAGACTGACATTCTGGAAATTTTGGAACTGAGCTACTAAAAACTACAATTCAAGAAGAGACGATGTTATAAATGAGCAACCTAAAGATAGTCACAGGCCATTATGGCAGCGGCAAGACTGAATTTTGTGTTAACTATGCAATTCAAAGCGCAAAAATAAACCCTACAACGCTCATAGACTTAGACATTGTAAACCCATACTTCAGAAGCAGAGAGCAGGAAGCGCTGCTCAGCTCAAAAGGCGTTAAAGTTATTGGGGGGAGCAAAGGCATTGAGGCTTCAGACATGCCTGCGCTTCCTTCAAGCATATATGGGCAAATCGATGAGAGGTTTGACACTGTAATATTCGATGTAGGTGGCGATGCAAATGGCGCAAGGGCGCTGAGCAGGTATTCCGGCCTCATATCAAAGCGCGACTATGACATGTACATAGTGATCAATGCAAACCGCCCGCTCACCCAAACGCCTGAGCAGGCGATAAGCTATATTGACAGCATCCAGGCAAAAAGCAGGCTGAAAATAAACGGGCTTATAAACTCCACGCATATGCTAAGGGAAACAGTTGCCGCAGATATTATCAAAGGCTATGAACTGTGCAGCCGGGTACAGGAAGCGACACAAATTCCCATAGCTTTTAATGTATGCCCGCCATTCTTGAATATTGGCGAACTGGAGGGTATAATAAACAAGTTATTCAGAATACAGCTTTATATGCGGCCGGATTGGCTGTAAATCATTATTTGGGAGGGCTAAGTGGCAAAAGGATCAGTCGCTTTTGATGAAACATACTGCAAGGGATGCGCTTTATGCATTCAATTTTGTGCAAAAGGCGTCATTGAGCTAGATACAAAAAGGCTTACGCCAAAAGGCTACCACCCTGCTGTAGCAGTAAACAACGATGAGTGCACTGGCTGCGAGAATTGCTCGCTCATGTGCCCGGACTCAGCAATAACAGTATTTAAGGAATAAGGAGGCTTTCAATGGCGAAAGTGCTAATGAAAGGGAATGAGGCAATCGGCGAAGCTGCAATACGTGCAGGATGCCGCTACTTCTTCGGATATCCGATAACTCCGCAAACCGAATTGCCTGAATACATGTCAGTAAGGCTTCCGCAGGTTGGTGGAGTTTTCCTTCAAGCAGAAAGCGAAATAGGCGCAATAAACATGGTATATGGCGCCAGCGGCTCAGGCGCGCGGGCAATGACTGCCTCGTCAAGCCCGGGCATTGCTCTAAAGCAGGAGGGAATCTCGTATATCTGTGCAGCAAGGCTTCCATGCGTCATAGTAAACATTGTTCGTGGCGGGCCAGGCCTTGGAGGCATACAGCCAGCCCAATCAGACTACTTCCAGGCAACAAGGGGCGGAGGAAACGGAGATTACCGCTTGCTGGTGTTTGCCCCTGCAAGCTTGCAGGAAACAATCGAAATCGTTGAAGGCTCTTTTGAGCTGTCAGAAAAATACAGAGTGCCGGTGCTCATTGTAGGCGACGGCATGATTGGCCAAATGATGGAGCCAATTGACTTTGGCGAGGCCCCGATGCAGGAAAGCCCCGAAAAAAGCTGGGCAACGACCGGCACCGGCGGCTCGCGGGAGCCCAATATCATTAATTCCCTGTACCTAGATCCGGCAATGCTCGAGCAGGTAAATATTAGCCTGGATCATACATACAAAGAGATCGAGGCCAATGAGCAGAGAGCAGAAGAAATTGGCATACAAGACGCTGATGTCGTCGTTGTTGCTTATGGCATGACAGCGAGAATTGCCAAAAAGGCCATAGAAGAATCCCAAGCAGAAGGCTATAAAGTAGGCCTAATACGCCCAATTACGCTTTGGCCATACCCATTTGCATCTTTTGAGAAAATCAACCCGAACGCCAAGGGCATTTTATGTGTTGAGATGAGCATGGGCCAGATGATAGATGATGTTAAAATAGCTGCAAATGGCAGATGGAAGACGAGCTTTTATGGAAGGGCCGGCGGCATGGTTCCGGAGCCGGACGAGATTAAAAACGAGATCATAAAGATCATCAAGGGCGAAAGCTGAAAGGAATAAGCCGATATTTGGCAGTGTGAAATAATGGAGATTTTATACCAAAGGTCAAAAGGCCTAACAGATACCCCATTGCACTATTGCCCTGGCTGCACCCATGGAATTGTGCACAAGCTTGTAGCTGAGTGCCTTTGCGAACTGGGAGTGCTTGGGGATACAATAGGCGTTGCGCCAGTAGGCTGTTCCGTGCTTGCATATAATTATTTTAACTGCGATATGCACGAGGCATCCCATGGCAGGGCTCCGGCTGTTGCCACAGGCATCAAGCGGGTACAGCCTGAAAAAGTGGTGTTTACGTATCAAGGGGATGGCGATCTGGCTTCGATAGGGACTAACGAAATAGTGCACGCCGCACATCGCGGCGAAAAGATAACCACAATATTTATAAACAACGCCATTTACGGCATGACAGGCGGCCAAATGGCGCCTACAACACTGATCGGCCAGAAAACTACAACTAGCCAAAGCGGGAGAAGCGAAGAGCATTCCGGCAAGCCGCTCAGAGTATGCGAGATGCTGGCAACGATAGATGGCGCTAAGTACATTGAGCGTGTTTCTGTAGATAAGCCCCTTAACGCAAGAAGGGCTAAGCGCGCGATACTTCGGGCATTCGAGACCCAGCTTGAGGGCAAAGGGTTTTCGCTTGTTGAAGTCTTAAGCACATGCCCAACTAACTGGGGCCTTGACCCGTCTGAATCACTGGATTGGCTCAGAGAGAATATGATTCCATACTATCCGCTCGGCAACTACAAAAACTGGGAGTAATTTTATGAATGAAAAAATCATAATGGCTGGTTTTGGCGGCCAAGGCGTAATGCTTATCGGCCAGTTGCTCACATACGCCGGCATGTATGAAAATAAAGAAGTTAGCTGGCTGCCATCATATGGCCCTGAAATGCGCGGAGGCACAGCAAATTGCCATGTATGCATTTCTGACAAGCCAATTTCTTCGCCAATAATCTCAAAAGCAACTTCAGCAATAATAATGAACAACCTGAGCCTCACTAAATTTGAGCCAATGCTTATTGAGGGCGGCGATCTCTTTGTTAACGCATCGCTGGTTGACATCGAAGCTGAGCGCAGCGATATAAACATATACAAGCTTGATGCAAACAGCATTGCAGAAAGCGCCGGTTCAAGCCGCTCTATGAATATGGCTATGCTCGGCGCCTACTTTGGCAAGCATCCATGCGTTTCGCTAAAGACAGTTGAAAGAGTGCTAACTCAGACAATGACAGGCTCAAGGGCGCACTTTGTGCCTATTAATATGCAGGCGCTAAGCCTGGGCATAGAAATGGTGCAAAGCGGCCAAGCCCTTGCCCGCTAATGCCTAAGATAGAATATTCATAGGAGGTTGCAATGGCAACGATTTTAAAATGCGAGAAATGCGGAAAGATTCTTGATACGATCAAAGACAGCATGTGCGATACTATGTGCTGCGGACAGGCTATGTCAAAGCTTGTGCCAAATACGGAAGATGCATCTCATGAAAAGCATGTGCCTGCTGTAATTCGCAGAGCAAACCAGGTTCGCATCGACGTTGGCGCAGAGGAGCATCCAATGACGCCAGAGCACTTTATTGAATGGATTGAAATTGTCCAAAGCGGCAAAGTCCAAAGGGTTGAGCTTAATGCGCAATGCTCGCCGATGGCAACATTTACTTTCGACTCTGTTGAGCCTATAGAGGTTTATGCTTACTGCAACCTGCACGGGCTGTGGAAGACTGACTATGACATTATGGCTATAGCAGACGAAGAGGACGATTAAAACTTTCTCAAAATGCAAATGGGGCTGTTGCGAATCTATGAAAGTAGATTCCAACAGCTTCTTTCGTATAGGAAATTTATATCTGTGAAATTGCCCCTCTGTGGAGCTGGCGCTCAATATTTGTAGTTTTACACAGATGATCTGCTGCACGAAAGCCAAGCCGGATGTAAGGCAATTCTTGCTTGGCTGAAATCCTGCGCTAATCTTCTTTCTGCTGCCGGCTGCTCTTTCCGAGGGCGCAGATGCGTGCCCAGCCTTCCCCACAGTTTTGGGGGGTTTTCTGTATATATGCCAATAAAGCCCAGCATTTAAAGATTATTATCGCATTATGCCATAAAATAACCCACTTTTGCCATCCTTTGTGTATATTGGTTTTAGAACTAAAAAAATCACATAAAGGAGATACGCCAGTGGGCCATTTCATAAGCTTATTTTTCCACACTTGCCAGCAGGTTTGCCCACTGGCAGTGTTAGCGCTATGCTTGGACATTGGCAAACCGATGCCGAATACATCAAAACAAGGGACAGCCTTATTAGCTCTATGCCTCTGCCAACCAAATGGGGCTCTTCTCTCGAACCAAAACCCAAAAAGCAATTGCCAAGATGGAGCTTCTAAAGTTTGATGCCTTATATGATCTTATCAAGGGCCAGTACCCTCCCTTCAGCAGGCCTGCTGTGGCGCAGGCAATAAAAGAGTTGCGATTGAATGATTTATGAGTCAATAACATGCCTCCGAGCACACTTAGTTATTCACTTTCCCGTTTCGGTAGAATGGGCAAGCTCGAGGCATCATTATGGCAGGCGCTTCGCCATGCTCTCAGCGCCAAAGCATTGACATTGCTTATTGTTACAGCTAGTTGCCTAGAAAATGGCCGCGTTGCAGTAATAGCAAATATGCTGAAAGGCAGAGCATTCGACTCTGCCTTTCAGCATTTCGCCATTCGTATATTTTCTATAAAGGCACTTTTGCAGCCTTTTGCCACAGCCCCATTTTTTTTTGCGTACCCGGCATGGGCAAACAGCGAGGCGCTGCTTTTGGCCTAAGAACGAATAAATTTCTTTATTTGGCTGACTATATAGTTAACGGCCAAATACATTATGCCAGCTGCAACGCTAAGGATGAGGATGCCTGTTACAACCAGATCCATATTGAATACCTGCGAACCGTACATGATAAGGTATCCTATCCCTGCTTTGCTGACCAAAAACTCTCCCATGATAACGCCAACCCAGCTAAGCCCGATATTAACCTTCAAAGCGCTTAGGATATTCTCAAATGAACTCGGGAGTATGGCTTTCGTCAGCAGCTGCCATTTCGTGGCGCCGAAAGCCAGAAGCAGGGTTATGCGCTCTTCATCTGTTTGTATAAAGCCTGAGTGCACACTGATTACTGTAGATATTAATGATATCGCAAGAGCCATTATAAGTATTGACTTAAGCCCGATCCCGGCGACGACTAATATGAGCGGGCCTAGCGCAACTTTTGGCAGAGCGTTTAATATAACAATATAAGGGTCAAGTACCCTGGCCATGGACGGGTACCACCACAAGGCAATTGCTATAGCCGTTCCCAGAAGCGTACCGCTTACGAACCCGAACACCGTTTCCATAACAGTAATGCAGGCATGCCTGAACAGGCCTCCCTGCACTGCCAAGCGGTAAAGGGTTCTGCCAACCCGCAAGGGGCTGCTGGCTATGAAAGGGTCTATCCACCGGGCGCTGTCGTTTATCTGCCATAGCGCAATAAACAAGGCCAAGATGAAATAGCGCCAAATTGCAATGTAAACATTCTTGCGCTTTATTCCATTTATATACGCTATATACTCTTGCGAAAAGCTTTTATCCTTCACCTCTGTCTATTCCTTCCCAAATCTTCTCAAGGTAGTAGTTAAAGCCTTCTGCATTGCTTCTGTCCGCTCTTGAGCGGCTTGCGCTCTCAAGCTCGATTTTATATTCATGCTTAACAGTTCCGGGCCTTTTGCTCATGACAATGATCCTGTCTGCAAAGCACAAAGCTTCGTTGATGTCATGGGTTACAAGCACAGCTGTTTTCTTTTCTCTTTCAATAATGCTCGTTATGTCGTCGCTGACGCTAACGCGCATTTGGTAGTCTAGAGCGCTAAAGGGCTCGTCTAAGAGCAAGATGTCCGGCTCTATTGCAAGTGTCCTTATAAGGGCAGCCCTCTGGCGCATGCCGCCAGATAGCTGGTTGGGGTATGCGTCAAGAAAATCCCCTAATCCGTAAGTTGTGAGCAGCCGTTTCACGTTTTCAACTTTTTCGGCTGTTTTGTTCTTTTTAATCTCAAGCCCTAGCAGGGCATTTTTTAAAATAGTCCTCCATGAGAGCAGAAGGTCATGCTGGAGCATATAGCCTATCTGAGGCTGCCCGGCAGAATGAATTGTAATAGTTCCTGAACTTGGCTGCAGCACCCCTGCCATTATTGTTAACAGCGTTGATTTTCCGCAGCCGCTTGGCCCTATGATTGCAAGCAGCTCCCCTTCATATATGTCCAGAGAAAGCTGCTCAATGGCTATCGTTTCTTCTGTTGGCGTGAAGAAGGCCTTTGACAGATTTCGAATCTCGACTAAAGGCTTCATATAACTTTATGCGCCGCTTGCCCTTTGTTTTGCGCTGCAAGGGAAGATTGCGCATTCCTCCTGTGTTATTGGCATGCGTTTAGCCAAAAAGCAAAGAGGCATTCCCCCTTTGCTTTTTAGCAGGCACTGTTACTTCATAAAATCAGTAAGAACCAGCGCTTCATATGGCGGGCGCGCTGTGAGCTCGCCGCTGGAGTCCAGGATGTCAAGAAGCAGCTCATAGCTTTCCTTGCTTATCAGCGGTGAGCTTGCGTATGCATCGATCTTTTTGTATTGGGCAACAATAGATGCAATGTGATCAACGCTGTCATCCGGAAAATATGGAGCGATTGCTTTGGCGATTTCTTCAGGAGTATGGCTTTGAACATATTCCTGGCCCCTCTTAACTGCTGAAACGAACTTTCTAACAGTATCAGTATTGTTTTCAATGTAGTCTTTTTTGGCGTTATAAACCGTATATGGTATTTTCCCGCTCAGCTCGCCAAGGGATTGCACGATGAAGCCGTGGCCTTCGCTGGCAAGCTTGCTTGCTGTAGGCTCAAACAGGCTGACATAATCGCCGACGCCGCTAATAAATGCGCCAGGCAATGCATCAAAAGCTATTGATGTGTCAACATCGCAGTCTTCGCCCGGGGTTATGCCATGCCTTCTTAGCGTATACTCAAGAGCCATAACCGGCATGCCGCCTTTTCTGCCTCCCAGAATATGCTTGCCAATAAAGTCGCTAATATCAAAGCTGTCAGTATACTCTCTTGCTATAATAAAAGAGCCATCGCATTGAGTCATTTGGGCGAAGTTGATCGGCCCGTTCTCTTGCCCCTGGTTAAGCACATATACTGTTTGCTCTGGGCCTGCAAGCCCAATATCAGCGTCTCCGCTCATAACTGCTGTCATAACTTTGTCCGCGCCGCCTGCATTTGTGAGCTCTAGCTTTAGGCCTTCATCTTCGAAGTATCCTAGATCCATTGCTGCATACAGCGGTGCATAAAAAATGGAGTGCGTAACTTCACTAAGCTTGATAGTGACAATGCCACTCTCCGGTTTTGGCGCGCAGCCGCTAAATGCAATAACGGCGGCAAAAATGCATGCCATAATGGCATATGTTGTTCGTTTCATTCATTTGCCCCTTTTGATCGATTTTTTTATCTCTAGATAATATGCCTAAAGGAGCGTTTTGTGTGAGCCGGAATCTTATCGAATTTTGATAATTGCTGATCTGACCTGCTCCCACCGCTTTCGCAAGCGCTCGCGCTTGCTTAGAAGCGGGGGCTTCCCGAATACTCTGCCAAAAGCTTTGGCCCAATACGCGGGCATATGCCGTGGGCCCCACGGCAATGGCGCTGGCTCACCAGCGCTATATTGCTTTTTGTATGCCAAGCATTCGCATGGCCTCGTTTTTTATGTTGATGGCTGCATTCACATCTCTGTCCATAACGCTTCCGCAGCACTCGCATGCATATGTTCGCTCTGACAGGCCAAGATCTTTTTTCACTGCCCCGCATACAGAGCAGGTTTTGCTTGATGGGTACCATCTGCCCACTATTGCAAGGATCTTTCCCTGATCCTCCAGCTTGTACTTTAGAAATCTGGCAAACATTCCCCAGCCGGCGTCATAAACAGATTTGCCAAAGCTAAGCGCCTGGGCCGTCGCATGCATGTTCAAATCCTCTATAGCTGCACAGTCGTAGGAATTGGCAATTACTTAAAAAAGAAGGCACAGATAGCCAAAGCCCAAAAGAAAGCAGCATGCCAGAGAAAAGAGCCTCAGAAGAAAAGATAGCAAAGCTGCAAAGAGAGCTGTCTTTGAAAGAAAAGGGAAGAGCCATTTCTGCCACTTCAGATTCATACTCGAACAGAAGGGAAACATAAAAAGCCTCTGTGCTGTCGCGGCTTACTGCCGCTGACTTAAGCCTATAGCCTTCAGGAATCTGCCTGTGCTGGCGAATCTAACCTTGCCAAGCTTGGGGAGCACAAGATGCCTGCCCTCTATTCGG
>WRIY01000010.1 GCA_009782515.1 Eubacteriaceae bacterium | reverse complement strand
TCCATCCCCGCGTATGCGGGGAGCATCAGACAATGCAAGAGCTAGGCTTTAAGCCTACGGGTCCATCCCCGCGTATGCGGGGAGCATTCGAGATAGCAAGCCAAGGCAGGGCTGATGGAGGGTCCATCCCCGCGTATGCGGGGAGCATCATATGGCGGCGGGAATAATGGCAAGTCAACTAGGTCCATCCCCGCGTATGCGGGGAGCATAAGTGATCTACCATTTGCATAAACAAATTGACGGGTCCATCCCCGCGTATGCGGGGAGCATAGGGTCACATTTAACCACAGGGCATTCGCTAAGGGTCCATCCCCGCGTATGCGGGGAGCATAATGTAGCAACGCTAATAACAGCGGTTAACGGAGGTCCATCCCCGCGTATGCGGGGAGCATAATCACATTTGTTAATTGTGTACTTATCCATTGGGTCCATCCCCGCGTATGCGGGGAGCATTGTTGTACGCTGCCGTGCGGTAGCCGTCGGAAAGGTCCATCCCCGCGTATGCGGGGAGCATACTAAAAAAATCGCATGAAATAGCCATTTGCAAAATGTAAAAGATACAAATACATTCACTTTTGAAATACTAAATTTATTTTACGGAGCACTCCTTATTGCATAAGCTTTTCGTATATTTCTTTTGTTGCTATGCAATCGCTTGACGCATTATGCGCGCTGGTAATATTGATGCCAAAATGGTTTGCAACTGTTATGAGCTTATAGTTTTTAAGCTTTTTCAATCGATCTTTTGATAATGCAAGCACATCAACAGTTTCATTCATCAAATTACTCTGGTTCGATTTTACAAGAGCAGCATTAATAAAATCAATATCGAATTTTACATTGTAAGCTACGATCTTTAAATCATCGATGAAGCTTAAAAATTCCTTCATGGCTTCATCGAGGCTTATTCCTTCACTCTCAACCATTTGAGCAGTTATACCCGTTAGTCTTGTAATTAATTGCGGAATAGGAACATCTGGTATAACTAACGTCTCAAACTTTTTATCTTCAGCATCCGGACTGGCCTTAATAGCAGATATCATAATGATACTGTCTTTTTTCGGATCTAGCCCGGTTGTTTCGATATCGATGACAACAAAGCTGCCGTCTTCAGTTGCAGAATGGCTGAGTGTTTTTGATTTTGATCGCTTTTCAGCCATTCTAAACTTGCTTGCTTTGCTATACCCTTGACTGGTTTCAACAACTTTTTGTACTCTGGGTCGCATTACTAGTTTTAGTCCATCATAATCAATCGGCAACCATCCGTCCCCAATAATTTTGAATTCGTATCCTTGCTCGTTATTTGTTGTAAAAACCATTGTTGCCTTTCCAGATCCTATATACTTTTTTATTCTCTCCCATACTTCGTCACGAACACGCGCATTCATATTGCCAACAAAAACACCCGTGCTTATTTCACATAGCCATTTTGTCAAATCACCTCTTAGAGATTGAGGACAATTTGTCATTGATACAACGACCATCAGATTTCATCCTCGAATATGTGGCCTGAACCGATTAGCAAGTCATCCATTTCGATTAATTCATAAGCATCGGAATCAGATTCATCATCTTTTCCGTATAGGGTTGCGTTTTTCACATATCCGGAATTTTCATCCCATAGATATACGGAATCATTGATAAGACCCATATCAGGTTCTATCTCTGAATCAATTGATAACAGCTTCTTTATGTCTTTTGATGCTCTTTCAAGAATTTTCCCATCCGCGATATAATCGCGCACTGCATGGCGTGTTTCGCTTCCGACGCTCTCAGATGATGCTGATGCTGCTATTTTAAAGGCTATAGGTATTGTGATTTCAGCCTTATATAAATCAGCTATATCATATACAAAAGATTTCTCATGCCCAGAATGAATAAATCCGAGCCCTGGAGAGCAGCCAAGTGCGACAATAACAGCATGGGATATGCCGTACAAGCATGCATGTGCTGCACTAAGAGCCATATTTACTGTATCACTAGATTCGAAATCATCTGGATTATAAGCTCGGCCATTCCATTCAACTCCTGAATCCTTTGACGCTTGCTTGTATACACTCCTAATTCTTGCACCTTCTCTGCCTCGAAGCTGCTGCATTGTAAGCCCTGAGACATCCTCATTCGGAAATCTCATTTGGTACATCATACGAGCTACTTTCAAGCGAGAATTTCTATTTGAAACGAGCTCTGCCTGGATTTGCAGCAAGCGGGAGGAATGGGTTAACGGCCTCCCATGTGCATAGTAGCGAACCCCTCGTTCGCCAACCCAAATAATGCTTGCTCCACAGTCTGCTAGGAGCTCCACGGCTCTATGTGAAATATCTGAGCCTGGCCCAAGCATAAGCACTCCAAGAGATGCTGCTGGCACGTGCACTGCCCCACGTTTGTCTGTTACTGTTATGGAGCTGTCTTTTCGGTTTATTACGCAGCGCTCAAGATAGAGGAAAGAGTAGCGGTCGCGAACTTGTGGTAGCTCATAAAGATTTGGCTTGTCCGCACTTACATATTCACTCATGCCATGGCAAGCGTAAGCAACCCACACCCATACGCCTTCTCCCTCCCAATGCCATTTTTCATTGCGCTTATCAAATTCTCACTATCGCTGATTTTTAAAATTCCTTCATAGGTTACTGATGTAAACTGCACATAGCTATTAGTGTGCCAAAAATTATGCCTCTTCACCTGCACAATTTCAACACCTGTGCCAGAATTTACAACACTAAAGCCAAGAGGCTCAGACTTCTCTATTAGCCATCTGAGCTGATGCTCATTTGTAAGGTGTGAAGCTGTTTTGTAGACCTCTGATGTATCATTGCGCACCTTATGTGACGGGTTTGCTGTAAGGCGAAATCTCCATAACTGGCTATTCTCCAAGTTGGACAGGAAATGGCTATAGCTTTTTGTCTCAGCTTCAGAATCAAACTCTTCTGATAAAAACGCTAGATCCGGAGTCGTTTGGCTTTGAAGCAGCACGCAAGTTTTTCCGTTAATATTGTCAGTGCGCCATAGTGCCCGGGATTCATCGCTGATGCTTTTTTTTAGAATTGCGTGCATGACTTGAGGCGATGACAATGCTTTCCTGGCATTGAAATTACTGTAATTTAGGATAATGCGCGATAAATACATATCAGCCACCCAGCTCTGATATCGCATCATGAAAAGAAGGGACTGCTATGACATAAAGTCTGTCAACACTGCGATATCCATATTTTTTGCCTTGAAAACTAAATGACTCCGGCACGTCTTGCACAGATACGCCACTTGCTGCATCAGCGACGATTTCCAACTCAGGTGGTACTGGAAATTTTCTTGTATACCAACTGCTTGCATGCCATGGCTCGCTGCTTATAGCATCAAGCAAGCTTTGCTGGCGCATACCCAGCGAGACTTGGCCGGTTGGAGGGCAAGACCGCCTTCCTAAATACAGCGGGTACTTAGGCGCGTGAAGAGCTGCTTCTATTCTTTGCAGCTCTTCATCGCTACCAGAAAGGCCGGCGATAAAAATAGCATCAGCAAGATAGTAGCGCTCGGTGACAAAGCTCTGCTTGCCATCTGAAGTGCGAGCCATATGAAAATCGCGCAGAATCGTGCCAACTTGATCGATTCTTACAGCAAATTCAAGCCTTGCCAGCTGCTGTATAGCTACTTCATCATCGCGCTGTATGCCGAGCGCATTGGCAACAAGACCGATTATCCCTGATTTTGTTGGTTCGCGCTGCGTATTTCGCCTGGTGTACTTGCTGTCGATTCCCCACGACTGCAAAGGAGATGCTAGGCGCATTAGCAAAGTGCTCATTCCAATCCATCCAAAATATCTACTTCAAGCGAATCAAGCATTTTAGTTAATGGCAATGATTCACCAAAAGCAGTATCTATACGTGAAACGACATACTCTTTAGATGGTTTTTGCGCGAAGCTTGCATATATTTCATCTGCATACGCAGCAAGAGCGTCTATTGATGGCTTCACAAATCCGGTGTCGCTTGTCTTTATCGGGCTCTCAAAAGCTCCAGCAAAATTTAAGGGCGTATCCGCACGAAGAACTGCATACATCATATCTGGAGGCGTTAGATTCGCAAAAGTGTTTTGCTTGCCTGAAGGCATCGACATGGTAAATGCTCTAGCAAACTCTTTCACAGCGGCAGCAGTTGCGGTTGCGTCGCTGCTTAGAGACTTATGCAGCCCATGTACAGCTACTGTTGCGTAGCGGTATAGTGTAGACGCGTTGTATTCAATCGTGCCGATCATGCCTGCTCCAGTGCTGTCTTCAGGAGACAAGTCGTCAACAGCCGTGAAGTAGTCAAATTCTGTCTCTACTCTGTGCGTGGAGATTGCATGGGCAACTTGTGCAGTTGCGTCGCAGTTGTATTGCGGGTTGGAAGCGACCATGCGGCCGAATAGAGCAACTTCAATCGACTGGTTGTCTTTTATAGCGCTAATGATATCTTTTTTTACTTCATCGCTTACGCCGTCGACAGCGATCTGGGCTAGATTTCGGGCCTGCTGGCTGCCGATAAAGAAAAGCGCTTCAACTTTTCCATCTGCTTTTTCCTTTATTCCTGCTTTATCTAAAACGCTTTTTGATAGCTCCAGTGCTTCATCCTGCGATAGGCTAGGATTGATGCTCATTATTTCTGCAGCAATGTAGTCAAAAAGGAGCAGCGTTCTTTGCCCTAGCAAGCTCATGTCGAGGTTTTCTTTAAACATCAGGCGAATTGCCCTTTTCCATGACTGGCTTGAAACTCGAGCTCTGCGGCTCCCTCCGAACATGGCAGTTTTTGGGCTGCCGGTATCGTCCCGATTTAGGCAGCTTGGCGGCACAGTTTGGATTATGTGCATGTCAAGATATAGATTGCTCACTTTTTACCTCCTGATTATTGCTTTCATTGTCGTCCGGTTGGTTTGCGCCTGCGTAAAAATCGCGCCCCCAGCGCATTCTCGTTTGCTCACGGCTTTCTGCACTAATTTGATGCCAAAAAAGGTCTACAGCGAAGTTGGGGTAGTCCAGGGTTCCGCTCTTTTTTATCAGCTCCACCAGCCCTCGGGCATGGAAAGCCAGCTCATCTAAAGTAGCTGCAGTCGCAAAAGCGTTGAAACGCTTGCGTATGCTGCTTTCATTGTCATCAGGCACGCATATAGCGCGCACTGCTTTGCCAATGCTGGTATTCTCAGCGCTGACACTGTCAGTTTTGCCTTGCTGGTGTATGCTAAAAAGGACAAGGGCAGTAAAGATCGCATTTTCTGCGCATGAAAGCTGGTAATAAGACATATCACCATCAGGCAGGTAGCCTAGTGTGATATCCCATACATCAGGGCATTCAGCCACCTTTTTGCCGGCGCCTCTTCTCAGCATGGCAAGAGATGATGTGGCATAAGATGAAAGCTTGCCAGTGCGGCTGCCGGATCCTTTTTCTGTGAGCTTTCTTACTGATTGAGATACTGACCTGAATACAGCATTTGCGGCTTCTCTATTATTCATTTGGCGCTTCGCTCCCTCCAAAAATGTCAGCAAGCTTTTTTCGAAAGAAAATTTCAGCTCTTGGCGCAGACATATAAATTTTAGTATTTCTGCCGGACTTAATTTCACGCCCGATAAAAGCAGCAGTTCCCGCCTCGCTAATTAGGCCGGCGCCTATATCAAGCAGAATGCGCCTCGCTGTTTGGTGCCATTTATTTGCTTGAACATCATATTGTGAATCGAGCGTGATTCCGCGAAGCCATTCCCTAAAAGGTATATCAAGCGCAAAATACGCTAGCTCCATGGATCGGTCTCTCTCTCCTTTAAGCTGCTTGTCTTCACTCCCGCCTGTTGCTTGCATAATGTTTCTGGCTAGTTCGCCAACAGCATATACAGCTTTGCCTGTATCGTCGAGGATTCTCATAATGTCTTTTATCCATTCTTGCCCCAGGTTAGTCAAAAGGCTCGCGTTAATAGCCAAAGCATCTGTAAAAACGCCAGAAATTTTAGTGTCTTGTGCATATGACATGTTTACAAGCCTCATGCGCACTATCTTGTCAAGCGAGAGTTCAGATATCCAATTTCGCACGCCGCAATTACTGCTGGTAAGAGGGGCAAAATCACGCCATAGCTGCTTGGTTCCGTTTGATCTGCTAGGCATATCCTTGTCTTTTCTTTTTTCCCATAAAGCCATATATTCATAGAAAAGAACGGCATTGTCCGGGTACTTTTTGCCTGACCAAACATTGCTGCCCAGAACTGTGTCGTTCTCATCAGAAAGAACAAGGCTCATTTGCCTATATAAGGTGGAGTAGATTTCGCCTGCGCTTTTAGGCAGAGCCTGATCAATATCCAGTAGATCATCTGCGCGATGCACTGGAGGCTCTTCCCAAAACGGCTTTGGCAGCTCAATGGCCTTTTCGTCGTTATAGTCCCATAAGACCAGGTTGAGCATAAGCGTTTCAAACAAGTTGTTTCCCTCGGCATAAACGAGATCAAAATTGGCAGGCCATGGGTGCTTATATTTATTAATCTTTTTTTTGCCTCTCGGCGGCGCACCGGCAGGCGATACATCATATGAATTGAGGTGCACAAGCCATCTGGCAGCTTGTGCAAATGAAATAGCTTCAGAGCCATTCCTGCGGGCAAACATGTTTATTGAATTTCCGCTGTCAGCTATATCTCCAATAAAAGCCGGATTCATGCGAGGAGCAGGGATTATTGCGACTCCGTCGCTGCAGACTGCTTCATCCTGGAAGGGTACTTGCATAAACGGTTTTTTTGAATCTAACAAATCAAAATTTTCTGAAAACCAGCCAAAATACATGCTTATCGGCTTATCAGGAAAGCATCCTAAATCCCAGATAGCATGCCATCTCCTTAGCGACTCATCATTGGTTTGAATGCCAAGCATTTCACCATTTTCATCTAGCCTTAAAAAAATAGAATATAAAAAAGCCAGAAGAAGCCTGAGCATAGCAGCGTCTTGTGTGGCGATCTCACCTGATAGCGCTTCAAGCTCATGTGCATTAGAAAGCGCTTCATATAGCGATACCTCAATTTCGCTATTGTTTTTTCGTACTTTTATCCACGATTCAGTTAGAACGTCAAATTTCACAAACCATCGCCTCCTTTTACCTGCAGCCCATATTCTTTGGAGTATACAATAGAATATGTGCCTGTTCTATTGCAGATTGTTGCCGAGAAGCTGGAATCGAGAATCAAATAGAGCTCTCCGTTAAGCCATGGGCTTTCGCGCCACGCGCTATTAAGCTCAGCGCCGGCCTTTTCAAGTTCAGCTATTGTGCTGTCTATGCTCCAAGGCTTTGAAAGCGCGCCAGGCAGCTTTACCTTGCACCCTGCAAGCGTAAAAGCCAGATTCGCTTCCAGCGCTCTGTCAGTTGGCAGCTCTGAATCATCCACCCACGGCAGCATCCTATGCTTATCTCCGATCTTTTGTAGCACTATAACCTCGATAGAGCTTTCTGTATCTCGTACAGCAGCGTTTCCGCCAGCTTCAGTATCGCTAGCTTGCTTATCAAGCGATCCTGACAAATCCGCCTTGCCACCAGATGGGCTTCGAAGCCTGTATGATCTTGAGCGGGTTTCTTTGTCGCTAACAAGCGCCATATGAACTTTTTTTGCGTTTGCGTAAGCTTCTGCCTCATCTTCCGGAGCGATTGCCCCTTCGCCATAAGCAGCATGCACTAAGTGTGGAATATCTTCAGGGAGCCTCAGTTCGTTTGAAAGCAAATATTTCGTAGTCAGCAGTAAGTACTCACCGTAAACGGCCGCTGATCCGCTGTCAAACTCATCGAACCCCATCACATAGCAATGCGGCTGGCTAAGCATTGCTGGCCGGATATTACGTTCATGTCTATGAAGCCGCCCGGTTCGCTGTATAAGAAGATCTATCGGGCATATATCTGTGAGCATTACATCAAAATCAATGTCAAGAGACTGCTCGATTACTTGGGTCCCGACCACAATTTGCTTATGTGGCCTTGATCCTTCCTTGCCAAGCAAGTCTAGCAAAGCTGCTTCTCTCTTTGTTCGGTCTATTGCAATAAATCCTGAATGCAGAAGCATTACCATATTTTCGCCAAAGGTTTCTGATAATGTTGAAGCGATTTCCTGGGCTCGCGCAACAGTGTTTACGACAATGCCTATGCATCCGCCTTCAACCAGCAACTCTTCAAGCAAACCGCAGATATCATCTAATTGCCCAGAGATTTGCCTTATTTGAATTACTTGCGATCTGCTCATATCAGCTCTCGGCATCGCTTGGTACACTTCATCGCCATCGCTATATGTAATCAGCGGGTATGCGCTTGACGATGCCCAATACGGCGCTTCAGGCACTATGGGCTCTCCCCACGGTTTTTCCGGGTTTGGAATCGCTTTTTGAAAGTCAATTCCTAAGTAGCCTTCAATTAATTTCTGCCTCGTTGCTGGAGGCAATGTTGCCGAAAGTATGATAACTGGGGAAGCATAAGCTCCAAGCCACCTTAATGCTGTAAATAAATATTCGTCCATGTATGCATCATAAGCATGGACTTCATCAACGATCGCCACTTTGCCAGATAGCCCTAGATGGCGCAGGGCAACATGCTTTTGCTTTAGAGCTATCATAAGAAGCTGGTCGACAGTCCCTACAGCAAAGTCTGAGAGCAGGCCTTTTTTTCTGCCTGAAAACCAGTCGCTCACATATAAGCTTCCATCATATTCACCCTCATGTATGCCCATGCTTTGATAGCGCAGCTCCTTGTACTGTTCATTGAATGCAGACTTTCCATGCGCTAGAAAGAGAGATCTGGGCTTTTCCCCTGCGACTTTTTCGATCCATTGCGTAAATCGCCTGAAAATGCCGTCAGCTGTTGCTTGGGTGGGCAGGGCAAAGAGCACTCCCCCAATGTTTTGGCGGCTTGACAGTATTTCGGCAGCTGCAAGCGCTGCCTCTGTTTTGCCTGATCCCATTGGAGCCTCGATGATCATTATTCCAGGTTTTTGTGTGTAAAGAGCAGCCTCTATGACTGCACTTTGAACTTCAGTTTCAGTAAAGCCAAATCTGAGACTAAAATCAAATGGAACTCTATCGAAGTCCATATCGCCGATATCCCATTTCTGCAGTTCATCAAGCACGGACAGGTCGCCGCCAGAAGCAATCCAGTCTGACATTATCACTATTCCGGTGAAAAGCATTTGCTGTTCTGGAGCAAGCCTTGCATTCTTAAGCTCAGATTCGCTAAGCCCTGTTAAAGATAACGCATCAAAGTAAAGTTTTTCATGCGCCTCTACCCATTCTGGCGCGTCTAAACCTACTAACTGCCTTATACCCTTGCTCAGCGCTAAATCTGAAGTTGAAGGGAATTTGCCGTGGTGGCCCCCAAGCACTATAGCAACTGATCTATGAATGCCTTTCTCTTCTAGGATCAATTGAGATGCAACTGAATGGTGAATTGCATGCCAGTCACGCCCTGTGATATTGGGGCAAGAAAATCCAGCGTCTTTTACTGCCTCAAGCAAATCATTACTGATATTTGGCTGTGGATTAAATTGGAAAAATGGAGTCGCCTTGCCTAGATCGTGTGCCATAGCTAAAAAATAGACCAATTTCTCTGCAATTTCGCTTAAGCCATTCTCTAGCACATCTTGAATGCTTCCGGGTATCCAATCCTGATAAATTCTTTCTGCAGCTTTATATGACTGCAGCATGTGGTCAGGCAAAGATATGAAAGGTTCTGATTTCGCCCAAAGGTTATTTACAGGGTGCTTGTAGTTTAAACTAGCCATATGATTTCCATAATATGCCTACTTTCTAGTAATTTCGATTTGTTTGGGAATATTTTACCATAGATATAAGTGTTAAATCATAAATTTTTAAATTAATGATAAGTAGCTTGTAAAGTGAAAAACCCCGCGTGTGCGGGGAGCATATGGCTTGCTGCTTCACCTTCAATTCCCATCAAGAGGTCCATCCCCACGTGTGCGGGGAGCATTCAAAAAAGAACGATACTAAAGCATTTTTGTTGTTGCATATGGGTCAATTTTATCACTTTATCTTGAATACTGTCAAATTATATTGTTTAAAAAGAAAGGAGCTATAGCGCCCGAAAACTGATATTTTCGCTGCTATCGTAAATTTTCCTTTTCATTAGCGGGATCTGTGGCTATAATATAAAAAAGCTGTGAAGAAAAGAGTATGCTATGTGGGTCTTATAAGAGAGCTGCTGGATGGTGAGAAGCAGCAGGAATCCGCTTAGCAGAAGATGGTTTTGGAGCTCTTATCCTGAGCATTCAATGTAAGGGATAAGCGCAAGCGTGCGTTATACGCTAACGAGAGGGCATAATATAGTTCAATTGCAATATACATGTCAATTTGGGTGGTACCGCGGCTAGACGCCGCCCCATACAGATTGATTCTTTTTTTTCTTAAGCTTAAATTTATTCCGAAAAAAGAAGAGGTGGGTTTATGGCAGAAAGCAAAAAGTACTACATCGCTACAGCGATAGCGTACGCATCCGGCAAACCGCATATCGGCAACATATATGAAATTGTGCTTGCTGACGCTCTTGCGCGCCATATGCGCCAAAGAGGCTATAGCGTATACTTCCAGACAGGGACCGATGAGCACGGCATTAAGATCCAGGCAAGGGCAGATGATGCAGGTTTAAGCCCTCAAGCATTTGTTGATGAGATAAGCACGCAGGTTAGAAGCCTTTATGATTTGATGGGTGCTTCATACGACAAATTCGTGCGCACTACTGATCCTGGACACAAGAAAAAAGTCAGTGCGATATTTAAGAAGCTTTATGATCAAGGCGATATATACAAGGGCGAGTACGAAGGCATGTATTGCGAAGCTTGTGAGACATTTTACTCAGAAAGCCAGCTGGTAGACGGCAAATGCCCTGACTGTGGAGCTGATGTTGAGTATGCAAAAGAAGAGGCATACTTTCTAAGGCTGGGCAAGTACCAGGCATGGCTTGAAGAGTACATTGAAGCGCACCCGAACTTTATAACGCCGGTGTCGCGCAAGAACGAAATGATTAATAGCTTTCTAAAGCCGGGGCTTGAGGATTTATGTGTATCAAGAACTTCGTTTAGCTGGGGGGTGCCGGTAGACTTTGATGAGGGTCATGTGGTGTATGTCTGGATTGATGCGCTCTCCAACTATATTACATTCATAGGCTATGAACCGGAAGGGGCGAGCGAGCCTGCCTTTAATGAGATATGGCCATGCGATGTGCATATCATCGGCAAAGACATTCTGCGCTTTCACACAATAATCTGGCCGATTATTTTAAAAGCTTTAGACATCGAAATGCCAAAAGCGATCTTTGGGCACCCATGGCTGCTTGTTGGCGAAGGAAAAATGTCCAAGTCTAAAGGCAATGTGATATATCCGGACGATGTTGTAGCCGAGTATGGCCTTGATGCCCTTAGGTATTACTTGCTTAGGGAGATGCCTTTCGGCAGCGACGGGACATATACTGACGAGCTTATCACAGAAAGAATCAATACAGAGCTCGCAAACGTCTATGGAAACCTTGTATCAAGAACGCTTGCTATGCTTGAGCAGTACTTTGGCGGCGTCATTCCGGAGCCATCAGAAACGACAGGCGAAGATACTGAGCTTATTGCTGCACTCTCTGAAGCGCCTGGCATAGTAGCAGCCAAGATGGATGAGTTCAAGACAGCAGATGCGCTGTCAGCGATTTTTACAGTGCTTAGGCGATCGAATAAGTATATCGACGAAACTATGCCATGGATTTTGGCCAAGAGCGATGAGTCAAAAGGCCGCTTAGCTACGGTGCTTTATAACCTGGCTGACTCAATACGGATCTTAAGCTCACTGTTGTCAGCTTTTATGCCTGTATCAACAGAGAAAGCGCTATCTGCCCTTGGCACGCATGCAACCGATTGGGATAGCCTGGCACCAGGCAAGCTCGAATCCGGGATGAAAATATCTCCTGCAGGCAGGCTCTTTGAGAGGATAGGCCCATCAAAAGAAAACAAAGAGCAGCCGAAAGCAGCCAGTGAAGAGCTTATTTCGATAGAGGATTTTGCCAAAGCCAAAATAGTTATTGGCAAAATACTTACAGCGCGCCAGCACCCGAATGCAGAAAACCTGCTTGTCTTTACAGTTGATATCGGAGAGGCATCACCCCGCCAGGTAGTTTCAGGTATCGCTAAATTTTATGAGCCTGAAAGCCTGGTTGGCAACATCGTTTGTGTGGCAGCCAACCTAAAGCCAGCCAAGTTTCGAGGCGAAAAGAGTGAAGGAATGTTCTTGATGGCTGACGGCGAAGGGAAGCCAGAATTTCTGACAATTAGAGATGATAGTGTACCTGTTGGCACAATTATTAAATAATAACGAAAAATAATGTCGAAGTATTAGAAATTAAAACGATAATAGTTATAATTATGGAGGTGCAAGTTGAAAGATTCCAGAATTCATATGGTTGCTGACCATGCTATCCGGCCACAAGCAGAGGATGTTATATTCGGGCTGGCTGCTCGGGCAGCGCAAGCAGTAGAAGCCCATGGCAAGGATGCCGTTATCAATGCTACTATTGGAACGCTCCTTGAGGACGATGGATCGCTAGTAGCATTTAAAACTGTATACAACACCCTAAAAGAGCTGGGAAACAGCGAGATCGCCAGCTACGCTGATCTCCCAGGGGAGCCTGCGTTCCTGGAAGCCGCTGTAAAAGCTGCGTTTGGAAGCTACAAGCCGGAAGGCATTGTAAGGGCTGTTGCTACGCCAGGAGGCACAGGGGCAATACGCCACTCGATAGCCAACTTCACAAACCCTGGCGATACAGTGATAACTGCCAACTGGTATTGGCAGCCTTACCAGACTATCTGTGACGAAAGCGGCCGAAAGCTGGACAACTATAACCTGTTTACGCCTGAAGGGCAGTTTGACTACAACTCCTTCGAAGAATGCTTTTTAAAGCACCTTAACAAGCAAAAGCGCATATTGGCTATTTTCAATACCCCAGCCCACAACCCGACAGGGTTTACTATGAGCGATGCAGAGTGGGAAAAGGTGTTGAAACTGATTAGAACATGCGCTGAAGACGGTGAGAATAGAATTGTAATTCTTTGCGATATTGCTTATATCGACTTTGCCGGCGAGAATGCAAGAAGCTTTATGCCCCAATTCTCAGGCTTGCCTGAGAATTGCCTAGCCCTCTTTGCTTACTCCGCTTCAAAGAGCTATACAATGTATGGGCTTAGGAACGGCGCAATAATCTGCGTTACCCCATCTGAGGAAATAGCAAGCGAGTTTTTCTACTCCTGCGCATTCTCAAACAGAGGCATCTGGTCAAATGGAACCAGAGGCGCTATGGCGGTAATAGCTAAAATATACGGCAATGAGGATCTCTACAATGAAGTAGAGAGTGAGCGAAATCATTATAGAGCTCTTTTAAAAGTCCGCGGCGATGCATTTATGAACGCTGCCAAGGAAGCTGGCATTCCACTGACTAACTACTGCGGCGGATTCTTTGTCTCTGTCCCGTACAGCAACCCGCGTGAGCTTTGCGACAAGCTCATAGAAGACAACGTTTATACTGTTCCTCTTCAAAAGGGCATTCGGCTTGCCATTTGCGCTACGAATGAAGAAAAGAGCGCCAAGATGCCTTTTGCTATAAAAAAAGCGTTAGAGGAGCTCAAAAAATAGACTGATAGGAAATAAAAATATGCCCACCTCTAAAGCGAAAAAGCCAAGCAAAGCTAATGCTGATGGCAACTGGAATTTCGAGCAAAGAAATGAAAGAGTGTACGATAAGAGCGAGAGTGCTGAAAGCAAATATAGAGCGCAACGAGGTGGGCGAGTACAGATCTCCGGCAAAGCCAAGACTGATGCTGGCGCCAACATAGCTCAGGCATTAGAGCAAAGCGATGCCGGGCACTATATCGAACGCGAGCCTGCTAGAAGTGAAGCAACTGCCAGCCTAAGAAAGGCTGTCGAGAACGATGAAGGCAGGATGACAAGCAGCCAGCAGGAATTGCACAAGGATGAGACAACATCTTTCTACCCTGTTGCTGAAGAAGATGATATTAGAAAAGCTGCAAAAAAGACTCCACAAACCCAGACAGCCCGCATCTCGGCAAATGCAGCAAAAGCCAAAGGATATCAAAGAAGGCCTAATCCTGCAAAGCCAGCTCCACAGAGCAGCTCTGCCAAAGAGCCACGCCCCGCAGCAGGCCGGCAGACAGCAACTGTGCGGCCTGCTGTCAATTCCGGCAATGCGCAAAATACGCGCAGTACACTGCTAAACGCTTCTCGGCCCAAGCCAGCGCAGCAAGCTATGCCTGCTGCAAATACTGCTAAAGCGGCAAGTGCAAGCCAGGCATCTGCTGCTATTTCAAAAAGCAGGCTAAATATATCTAAACTGGGACAAAAGAAACCTGTTTCCAGCCGATCGAAAACCTCCTCCCGGCCAGTAAAGCAAGCTAAAAACCTTAGAAATATGCAAGCGGCAAAAATTGTGGCGTTTATAACACTTGCAGCTATCATCATATGCTCAGCTGTTATTTTGCTGGTTTCATCTAGGCCTCAGCTCTTACAATGGAAGCTCTCCACTGCCACTGGAATCTTGCCCAAACCTCCCAGCACGCCAATAAAAATCGCTCCGGGAGAGTCATACGATTTCTGGTCCAGTGTAGACCATATACTTGACGATCCGAGCGATCTTGGAATGGTGTTTTCTGATACATCCTGCGTTACGCGGCCAGCCTTCAGCAAAGTTGAAATAAAAGGCGCTGCCCAAAGCGGGTCAGTTTTTACAGTTAAGCTCATGCTGGGCAATGAAAGCGAGACCTTTGCATTTATCGTTATGGAGCCTTCACAGAGCCTGGCAGTAGATGGCATCGTAGCTAATCCCGAATCAATAAATGTATATATTAACAAGGAAAGATCATTGCCTGAAACATATGAGCCAACAGATCTAAAGGTTCCGATAGTGCACTTTTCATACAATTCAACTACTGAAAGGCTCAAGCTTGCCACTGAGGCAGCAGTCGCAGCTGAAGAGCTCTTCGCGGCAGCAAGCGAGGAAGGCTTCACTTTTGTTGTTGAAAGGGGCTATGAGCCTTACAGCCAGATAGCGGAAAGCTTTAGCGAAAGCAAGACAGACAAAGAGCCAGGCCATGACGAGCACCAAACAGGCTTTAGCATGAGCGTTAGCGCCCTGACAGCAGAATTTAAGACAGTTTCGAATTTCAGCTCTTCGCAAGAGGCAGCATGGCTGATGGCAAATGCATACCGCTATGGCTTTATTCAGCGCTATCCTCAGGGAAAAGAGAGCTTCACAGGCTATGAAGCCAGCTATAGCCAATATCGCTATGTTGGGAAAACGCTTGCAGGGTTTTTGTATTTGAATAACTTAACGCTTGACGAATTCTATGCTGATTGATTTGCAAGCACTGCCAGTGCTTTGCTGTTTTGTTTTGCGGTAATCTCCCAGAAAGCTGGGTTTTTATCTGCTGTTGTATGCAGCAAATAAAAGCCACAGATGCGCCGATGCCATGGCTACCTGTGGCTTTCAAACCATTTTATTTTTCGATATATTTGCTGTAGCTTTATCTTGAGATTATCTAGCTTTCGCTATTGATGTTGCCGCTATCGGCATTGATGTCTACAGAAGTTTTTACCCCTTTGTTTTTTCTAACCCATCTTAGCAGCAGAACTGTTGCTGCAAGTATCGCCCATATAGGTGAGTATCCAATCAGCGCTATAATCATCCATTGAATCAGTGATGTCACTGTATTGGCTATTGAAAGGAAGCTGTGCCTGATAAGATAGCCCATATCGCTAAAGCTAAGCGTATTCCAGCTTATCTCTTTTCTCGCCTGCACCGGCCCGTTTTCCTGGCGAATATACAGGCTAACAGTGGACATGCTCGTCAAGCTGTCCCACAGCCTAATTCTTCCTTCAAGGGACTCAATGCTTTCAGTTATGTCATCTATAATTTTTTGTACATAAACTATCTCTTCAACATTTTCTGCTTTTTGCAAAAGCGTGTAGTATTGCTCAAGCGCCTTTCGCTTTGTTTCAAGCCTTGTATTGGCATCAAAATAGTCCTCTGTAATGTCCCTTGAGTCCATAGAGCTGTTTGTAAGTTCCGCGTTGTCGCCAACAAAGCTGACAAAAGCGCTGAGCTTTGCCGGAGGCACCTTTACAGTGGCATTTATGGCGGTGTATGTATCATAAATTGATATTGAATAGCTAAACTCATACCCCCCAAGCTCGTTGCAGTGCTTTATTACACTTTTGTAAAAACCGGAAGCGTCATCAGCCTTTATCTGAAGCGATGCATTTCGAATAACTTTATGGCCTTCAGGATCAGTGTTATTTTCAGGCAGCCCGCCGCCGGCATCTATTTGTGTTTCTTGAGGGTTCAGCATGGAGCTGTACTCTCTAATGCCGTTGCTTTCCATTTCCTCCATAATGTCATCAGCCGCATCTTCAGAAGCATAGTAAGGGCTAGCCCCATAGCTTTCTTCTTTTTTCACACTGCCTGCGCTTCCACCAGCACTGCATGAGGCTGCAAGCATAAGAATAGCTGCAAGCAGGCATATAAATTGGTTCTTGTTTTTCATTTAGTTGCTCCTCTCAATATGGATAAATGCCAGATGGATGTTCCATCTGTAGCATATGTGGATTTAATAGCCATGTTTGTTGCATGTGCTGTAAATAAATTGTGGTTTTAATCTGCTCCTCCGATTTTAACATATATTATTCATGCCTATCCCACTATCTCTTTAAACTCGAATTATAAAATATAAACTGAAGCGAAAATTTGAATATTGAATGCGCCTATGGACCTGCGGTTATATAAGTTCCCTTCGTATACTTTTAAATTTAGCACATGCCAAACCACTCGATAGGCATCTGCCAAATAGCTTTATAGGCAATTTTCGATGCTGTAGCCATATAAAGTTTCTAAAATTGTAGTATATTATTAACGTAGATATTATATCAACAGTCTGCAAAAGGAGGAACGAATGTATGGGAGAGCTAATGTTTTTAATTTTCGGAGGAACTGCTTATTTAGCATATACGCTACTCATATCGGGTTTTTATGTCGTGAACCAAAACGAAAGGGCAGTCAAAACAATATTTGGCCGCGCCAAGCGCATTTCCGTTCCGACCCTGTCAGATGATCCAATAACACAAATGCTTCGCGATGACGAAAGGGAGCGCTATAACTTTCCAAGGCTGGAAGTCATCCAGCCTGGTGGCCCATATTTCAAATGGCCATGGGAAAAAATCCATAAAGTGTCCATAGCTACGAATACATCCAATATGGCATATGACCCTGAATCGCCGGAGTCAAACAAGAACAATACCGTATTGGAAGCTGTTACTAAAGATCAGCTGAATATCGAGCTTACAGGCCAGATACGCTACCGCGTTTCCGAGCGCAACATATATGCCTATCTGTTTGGAATAAAGCAGCCAATTGCGCATGTTATTGGATTTTTCGTATCTGTAATAAGAGAGAGAATCGCCAACTTCGAAGGCCGGCCTATAGAGGCTGAAGTCACAGAAGGCGGCAGTGTGTCATTGCTCTCAACAGCAGACGGGATATCAATCAATGACCTGCGAAAAAACCTTCGTGACATAAATGATCATATGGATGAAGAGTGTGCTGTTGCAGAAGCCAGGTACGGCATAGTGCTCGAAGCTTCGCTGATTACCGAAATTGATCCGCCAGATGAAGTTGATTCTGCGCTAGCGGCAATCAACACGGCCCACAACCAGGTCTCATCAGACATAAGCCTGGCCCTGGCTGCTGCCGATCAGAAGATCGTGCAGTCAAAGCGCGCAGTTGAGATAGAAACACTAAAGTCAGAAAGCGAAACAGTTGCGCTAAGGCTGCTGGCAAGCGAGCTGAGCGCTCTTAAGGCGCGGGGGGGCCAAGCCGCATTGGACGCTTATGTGCGAAACGCAAAGCTTGCTTTGCTTGATCAAACGAAGTCTATTTATAAATCTGAATAAGGAGGCGCTTTATGATTGCTGAATTTTTGTCTGCGCTATCATCAATGGGATTTCCATTTGGGGAGATTGCCTTATCGGCCTTTGGGTTTGCTGCAGCGGCAGCTTCGGCCAAAGCCCTTAGCTGGCTCGGGAAAATGTTTGGAGTGTATGCAATTGTACAGGAGAGGGAAGCAGTGGTATATGTCCTCTTTGGCAATGTTATAGGAGTTATAGAAGAGGCTGGCTTGCATTTTCTCTGGAAAGAGCTCGGCTATAAAGCCCTATTCGTCAACTGGCTCGGCAAACAGCATAAAGTTGATATGCGCTTCGATCAGCACTACTTGAGAAGCCAGCCTGTCAACTCGGAAGAAGGCGCGCCGATGGGTGTTGGCTTATGGTATGAAATGTACATCAACGACCCCATAGCCTATATTTTTAGAAACACTGACCCTCGAGGCTCGCTGGCAGCCAACGTTGGAAACTCAACCGTGCGCTGCCTGTCAAACCTGCCGCTTGACAGCATGATGAGCGATCGCCATGCCATGAGCAGGATAGTGCGCCAGGAAGTTTCAGATAAGTCACAGGAATGGGGCTACAGGCTAGGCTCATGCTATATCCGAAAGGTCCAGTTCCTTGACCGAGACATGATAAACCAGATACAAAACAAGGTAGTAAACCGGCTTCGCCAATTTACTTCGGCTATCATGCAGGAAGGCGCTAACCAGGTGAGCGTTATTACCAACACAGCTGAAAAGGAAGCAGCTATTGATTTCGGCAAGGCTGCTGCAATTCGCCCAAGCATTGTAGGCGAAATGCTGGAGCAGATCTCGGCAGATCCTGACGTATGCCAGGCGCTCTTTGAGCTGCTTGAAGTCAATAAAATTGTAACTAACAACATACCCCTGCACTTGCTTGCGCCAAACACGCAAGTAATGCTTCCTGTGCCGGCTGAACAGGATGACGCCCCTTCAGCAGCGTCAAGGCAGAGAAGAAGGTAAGAAATATTTTATATTTATTTCCCGGCACTCCATGAGTGCCTTTTTTATTCGAGTTTTTTAGGCTATTGTACTTCTTAGCAAAGCCATAAGCACCGATCTGCGAATGAGAAAAATATTGTATAGCTTTGGGCAATATACATTCGCTTTGGGCATATAATAGCACAGCCAAAGACAAGCATTAGCTTTTATTTGCTATCGTTGCAATATTTTGTAATTTTGAGGCAGTTTGCGCTATACTATAGCAAAGCATATGCTTTACAGCAAGAAATAGTGGCTATGAATGGGGGTTAGTTGTGAGAAAGCGCGCTGGATGCTCATTGCTATTAATTCTGCTTGCGTTAACACTGTTTGCAATCGGGTGCGACGCTTATGGCATCGATATAAAGGCAGGCTCTGTTGAGCCTTTGCTGTCAGCTCCGAGGATAATGCAGGGCTACTTTTGCTCATATACGTATGCTAAAACGCCTGATTATTTCTTTTTTGGCAACACCCGTGCAAGCCTTGGCGATCTGTCGTCCCAAAAACTGATTCCAATTCCTATTGCATTTCATGAATCAAGCCTAAAACAAATATCATATTGCGGCATAACAGAACACCACCTGTATGCAAATGCTGTATACAGCGCTTTTCTGGTGACATATAAGATCAGCATTCAAAGCCTTGGCATCGAGACTCTCCTGGTGCAAGAGCATAGCGGTGGCCTTTATTCAGAGCCCTGGTACAACAGCCAAAGCAACTGCCTATTATATATGCCGCAGGACGGAAGGTGCATTCTTGAAGCGCTTGACCTTGAAACAGGAGAAGCCAGCACGATATATAGCGGTGATGATCTGTTTTATGAGCTCAGCACGAGAGTGCATTGGTATGATACATCAGAAGGCCAAGTCGCATTTGAAGTTGTAAGCAGCGCTTTTGGCCATGACGGGCACGGTTTTGCCTTAATTGGGGCTAATAATGAAGTAACACTTGTTAGCAGGGCTGAATTTGCCACATTTGACAGATGGGAGCAAGTGAAGCCTGGCAACGAGGCTGAAAAAAATCTGATTGAGAATGGCTATAGCAGGTTCCAAACATGCGGCAGCTATGTTTACTACCTTGAAAGCCAAAACAGCAGATCGCTTAACAGAATGAGGCCTGACGGCAGCGATAAGCGAACTATTGGCATAAACACGGATATCTACCAGCTTATAAGCGCAAATGGCATGCTTTTTGGCCTTAAGAGAACGAAGCTTGAAAACCACGCAGACAGCATGCTGGATTATGAGTGCGCGCTTGTCGCTTTGGATTCTGGCGGGCAGGAAACCAGCTTGGTTTTTTTGGCCCATGAAGGCACCGACATGTTTATTGCAGCCCATACTATAGGCGGAATGGTTGCTGTAGTTGAGCATATAGCATATGGCTCGGAATCAGGCTATCTGCTGTGCATTTTCGATCCACAGTCAGGCGCCTTGCTTGCACATGCGCCTTACAGCGCATCGAATTGGCAGTATGAGTAGGCCAGCATGCTTTATAATGAAGCAAATCCGGGGATGCAAACGCCCTTAGCGCTTTGCTAAGCTTTTGCGTGATTTGATCCCTTTGAAAGCTGTAATAATTGGCAGCATTTTAAGGCCAAGCCATATAAGCTTGCTGGCGCTTGTATCGATGTATTCATTCACTGACTTAAACTTGCCATCCTCCATCTTGCATACTAAGCACACGTTTTCTATTACTGTAATGTTAAGGAATGGCAAAACCGCTGCATGATAGTACTCAACACAGAAATCATCGCCGTCAGCAAACCAGTTGTCAATAATTGCTTTTACATTGCTGTCGGCTTCGTGTTTTCTAGAGCCCATTGCAAATTCGCAAAACTTTCTGACTGATTCACCGCCAATTATAGAAATCCCGGGCGGCATTAAATTCCAAATGCACTCCTCGCTCAGAAGCTTCGAAAAGCGCTCCCCGTTTTCTGAGTCATTCTCTGCTATATCTAAATACTCAAGAATCAATTCTTTGTTTTTATCACTTACATTTTTCATAACGCCTTCTAAACCTAAACTTGTTAGCATATATCATTTGCTGCACAGATTATAAACCAGCGATATAAATCTATCAAGCTGGTCCGGGTATTGATGGCAAAGCTAGCAAATTGGCCGCATTTTGAAGAATTTAGGGCGGTTGGCAAAAGTTGCACCGACGCTAGATATTCAAAATGCATAAGAAATAATTGCCAATTAAATAAATTACTTAACCATAAGGTTTTGCTTCGCAAAATTTCCCACTTGACAAGTATCTGCAGCATCCAATATACTTCAAACAACAACAAATTGTATGCGTTTCCGAGCCAATTTCGCTAAGGGCGAATCTGCCTACGTGTTTTTGGCCGGGACATGGCTGCTTATAGCAAGCTTGTCCAAAGGGTTGTGTATGGAAACATCTCAGCCTTCCGCATTGAAAAGGAGACAAAGCTTTTTGTAGATTAATGGCATTACTTGCTATTTTTATGCAGGCAGCTTTCTCTACCGCTGCCTGCTTTTTGTATGCAATGAAACCTATTATACGCACGCCAAGGAGAAAAATATGGACAACAGCCAAAGCCTAACCAATGGCGCTGATAGCCTCAAAATATTTTGTGCCGGCGTTTCTTATGCGCTGGTAAAAGGGCTTGAGGAAAAATGGAATGCGCTGTACCCTGATCTGCCAGCTATTGCTACACCGGGCGGTTCAGTCGATTTAATTAGAAAATGCATTGCAGGAGAGGATTGCGATGTGCTTATTTCAGCAGATGACACGATCATACGCTCAATGCTTGTTCCGCAATATGCGAATAGCTGCACTGTTTGGGCAGGCAATAAAATGGTAGTTGCCGGTGAGGGGATTACCAGCGAGAATTGGGAAGAAAAGCTTCTTAGCCCAAATGCAACTTTTAAGCATAGCAACCCATACGGCGATCCCGGTGGCTATCGCGCTGTTATGGCAATTCTTCTTGCTGATGAGTATAAGCCGGGCCTTACCGATAAGCTTATGAACCACCCCGGCCACATTGGCATGCAAAAAGACCCTGATCCGGCGTTAGCGCAAGATGCACAGTACTCGATCTATTATTACTCCGGAGCCAAATCATCAGGGGCCAACTTTGCCGAGCTGCCTGAAGTTATGGATCTATCCAGTCCCAGCCTTGCAAGCATTTATGCCAAAGCATGCTTCGCAGTTGACGAAAATAATACTGTTGTCGCAACACCGATCTCGCATGGCTTGGCAATTATGAACAGCTCTGTCCATAAAGAAGCTGCAGAAGAGTACGTGAGAATGTTTTTGGAAATAGACAAAGAAGCTGCCGGCTTTCTTTTGCGCTAAGCCAATATCAGATGATCTGCCATAACCGCATTTGCTTTAAGCGCATGTTTAAAAAGCAGAATGCGAATGATTTGAAAAAAGAAAGGGGAAAAATGAAACCGATTATTAACTGGGAAGCGCTGCAAAGCATTAACAGGCCTCCTATGCCAAGCCCGGCTCCTGACTACAACTGGGACAATTCTGCCGATATGTATCATATGATGGCTGAAATGGAGCGAACCTACACTTACAACCAGCTTAACTGCTTTGATACAAGCTCTGACGACACGGTGCTTGATATTGGCTGCGGGCCGGGCCGGGTCACATGCATTATGGCCGAGCGCGCCAAAAGCGTTACCGCGCTTGATATGTTTCCGAAAATGCTTGCCTACTGTACATCCAATGCAAAAGCTCGAGGGCTCACGAATGTCAATCCCATCCTCATGGACTGGAACGACGCTCAATTAGGCGGCCCAATACAAAAGCATGACATCGTCATTGCTTCCCGAAGCGTGGGAATGCAGGATGTGATGAAGCTTAACGCTTTTGCAAACAAGTACATTGTGCTTATTGCTTGGGCAAATGCGCAAAACATACCTTCAATTCAAGATGAAATGTTTGCAGGAACTTCAGGAGAAGGCGAAACGAGCATGCCCGGGCGCTTTGAAGATCGCCGCGTAGGTTACAACACGACATGGAACATGGTTTATGATATGGGCTTTGATCCGAATATTCGCATCGTCAGAGACGGCTTTACAAAAGATTTCAGAAGCCATGATGAGGCTTATGCCTGGCTTAGGCAAATTAGGCCTTTTCACGATCAATACTTGCCTGTTTTTAAGAAGAACCTTGAACCAATGCTCTCAGAAAATGGCGACGGCACTGTAACTTTTAGAAAAGAAACAAGAAGCTACGTCATTTGGTTTGAGCCTATAGCGATCGAAGGCTAATTTCAAAGAAGGCAACTAAGGAGCGCATAAATGGATACAGCAGGATTAAAAGACAGCCAAGCTGATGGCAGCAGTGCAGCAATGCAGCCTTTTTTGAAAAGCGCGCGAAAGGAGCGCCTAATATTATTTGCGCTTTTTCTGGCCCTTATAGGAACAATAGCAGTTTCGCTGACAATAGGCCGCTATGGCGTGCCTATCAGGCAAATTATTGAAATATTCGCTCAACGAATCTCTGGCAAGGGTGTTTCAGAGGCAAATAGGGAAGCGGATCTTGTGCTGTTTGTAATACGCATTCCAAGAATTCTGCTCACGATAATGATAGGTTCAGCGCTCGCTGCATCAGGAGCAGCCTACCAGGGCCTATTTAGAAACCCGATGGTTTCACCTGATATTTTAGGCGTATCAAGCGCTGCGGGAGCAGGTGCGGCTCTAGGCATTCTGATGGGTCTGCCTTCTGTGCAGGTAACAATTCTAGCCTTCCTATTTGGAGTAGGGGCAATATTGCTTGTTATTGCGCTTGCCAAAGTTATTGGGAAGGGAAACAGCGTAATGCTTGTTATGGTCCTTGCAGGTGTAGTTGTCAGCTCAATCTTTCGCGCATTGACGTCACTGGCGAAGTATGTTGCCGACTCTGACAACAAGCTTCCTGAGATAACATTCTGGCTAATGGGCAGCTTTGCGAAAAGCGGGAGCATCCGGAACGTAAAAATAATGCTCATAGCCCTTATCACGGGATCGCTTCCGCTGCTCGCTATGAGATGGCGGATAAATGTGCTGAGCTTTGGCGAAGAGGAAGCGAAGGCCATGGGCATTAACACAGCACAAATGCGCTATATCATAATCGCATGCTCAACATTGCTGACTGCTGCATCAGTATGCCTGTGCGGAAGCATTGAATGGGTTGGCCTTATTATGCCGCATATTACCCGGCTTATGGTTGGCCCAAATTACAGATCGCTTCTTCCGACAGCGATGCTAAGCGGCGGGATTTTTATGTTGGTTGTTGACAATTTCTGCCGTGCAATTATCCCGGGCGAACTGCCTGTTGGCGTTGTAACCTCGCTGATTGGCGCGCCACTCTTCATATACATGCTGCTAAAAGGCAGGAGCGACTGGGCATGATACTTGAAATGAATAATGTCTCATGCGGCTATAAAGGCAAGATTATTGTCGATGGCTTTTCTGCAGCAGTCTCTTCAGGTGAGATATTTTGCCTGCTCGGCCCAAACGGCGTTGGCAAAACTACATTGTTCAAATGCATTCTTGGGCTCATTCCACTGATGGGAGGCAGCATTTCAGTAGATGGGCGAAACACTCGGGAGCTGACAGCCTCTGAGTATGCCAAGATCATAGCATATGTTCCCCAAGCGCATACCCCTCCCTTCTCATTCAGCGTGCTTGATGTTGTTGTTATGGGGAGAACAACCAATCTTGGCATGTTTAGCCAACCTGGAGTGAAAGATTATAACGAGGCTGCAAGCTGTCTTGAAAGGCTCGGCATCAGCCACCTGTCCGAAAGAGTGTATACCGAAGTTTCGGGAGGGGAGCGCCAAATGGTGCTTATTGCACGTGCGCTTGCCCAGCAGTCTTCCTTCCTTATCATGGACGAGCCAACCAGCAACTTGGACTTTGGCAACCAGGCGCGCGTCTTAAACACTGTTTGCATGCTTGCAGAGCAAGGCCTAGGCATCATAATGACAACCCACCAGCCTGATCAAGTCTTTCAGTGCAACGCCGATGTCTCGCTCATTATAAAGCAAAGCAAATACATTTCGGGGGCTGCTAATGAGGTAATAACAGAAAAGAACATGCGCGAAGCATACGATATCGATGTAGCAGTGCTGGATGCGCGATATAAGGAATACGAGCTGCGCCTGTGCAGGCCAATAATTAACAGCCAGGAATAATTTAAAACAATAGAAGGATGTAGACAAATGAAGAAAATGATTTCGATACTCCTGCTGCTTACAGCTTTGCCGGCAATAGCCAGCTGCGGCAGCAGCAATAACAGCAATGCCCAAACGCCAGATATACAAGCTGAAACACGCATAGTAAAGGGAGATGACGGCACCGAAGTTGAAATCCCTGCTACTGTCGACAAGGCTGCGCCACTTATAGGGGCATTTGCGCAAATGACAGAAATGCTTACTGCAGGAGGCGGCAAAATTGTTGCTGCCGCGACAAATAACGTAAGCGATTATTTCAAGCAGGTATTTCCGGACTATACTGAGAGCAACCCTAATAACTACAACTCGTCAGCACTTGAGGATTTAATTGCTTCGGGGGCCCAAGTATGCTATGGCCCGGCCAGTATTTTTGATGATGAACAGTTAGTTCAGCTAAAAGCTGCAAATATAGCTTTTGTGCCAATTAACAATATAGGAACTGTTGAAGGCATGAGCAATGCTTTCCTGATTATAGGCGAGATTTTAGGCGATATGGAATATGAGCGCGCCAAGGAATTTGTTGAATATTACAACGGCAATATAAACAGAAGCAGCCAGCTTACCGCAGGCGTTGCAGACAAAGCAACATTTTTATCGCTCTTTTACTCAGCTGATGCGTTTACAACCATCAATGGCAATGACATATGCAACTCATATATAGAAGCCGCCGGCGGCATAAATGTAGCCAAAGACTATACGCCACAAGCCGGAAGCAACAGCCTTACAGTAGATGCAGAGCAAATTGTTGCATGGAACCCAAAATTCATAGTAACTGGAAGCCAGGCTGGCAGAGACGCAATACTCGCGGATCCGGCGCTCGCTACAGTTGAGGCTATAGCGAATGGAGATGTTTATGTATATCCGTTTGGCGTTTACTTATGGAGCGTCAGAAGCGGTGAAGGAAGCATGCTTCCATTATGGCTGGGCACCAAAATGTACCCTGAGCTCTTTAGCGAATACAATATGGAAACGGTTGTACAGGATTTCTTCAGCTATTGGTACAACTATGATATCTCTCCGGAAGAGATCCAAAATACTCTCAACGGCCAGGCCAGCTAGCCAATAGTACATGCCTCTTAAGCAGCTATAACCCCCTTGCATGTCGCTTTGCGAAGGGGGTTTGTGCATTATGCGATATGGCTGCAGTTGCCATCACTTGGCTTTGCTGAAATAACAGTAAAAAATTGATAATGCCTGCCCAAAGCAGGGCTTGCTTGTGCCGTTGCGTTTTATCTGCTCATACAGTACAATCACAATCATAGAACATATACATTTTGAAATATTTAAAATGATAATCAAAAGGAAGGTTTGCGTTCGCTTATATTTATATTAATATCAGGGCATCGATGCCGGCAAGCATGGCAAAAATGCATCGATTGAGTGCGAATGCAATTGCTAAAAAAACAGTGCAAAGATATTTTAATTGTATTGCGCATAATTCAAGTGACTGCAACCTGCTTATTGGCAGCCGCTATACAGCTGTATTTGACTGTGGCATGCAGTTTTGCGCAGAAGAGACCATAGAAATGGCGAAAAATGCCCTAAACGGCAGAACTCTTGACTATATTTTCCTCACTCACACCCACTATGACCATATTGGCGCTCTTCCGTATTTCAAAAGAGAATGGCCGAATGCCAAAGTGGCAGCCTCAGAAGCAGGCGCAGCTGTGCTCCTCAAGGATACGCCCCGAAGGGTAATAAGGGAGCTGTCTATTGTAGCTGCACAAGCAAATAATGCTAAGATCGACTATTTGTACGATGATGATATCTTTAAAGCAGACATTGTATTAAGAGAGGGCGATGAAACAGCTTTGGGAGGGGCTACTGTTGCAGTGCTTGAAACACCGGGGCATACAAGAGACGCATTAAGTTTTTTTGTGGGAGAGCTAGGCCTGCTTATCATAAATGAAACGCCTGGTGTTCTCATGCCTGACAGCAGCATCTACCCGTGCTATCTTAGCGGATACATAGACACAATAAATTCTATTCAGAAGCTGCAAAGCGTTCAATATGATCAATTGTCACTGCCGCACACCGGCATTGTAAGCGATGCTGTTTCAAATGGCTTTTTTGACAGATGCTTAAGCAACAATAAACAGTGCCATAGCTTTATTGCTCAAATGGGCAAAGACGGCCTTGGCGAAGATGAGATGCTTGACAGATTCTATAAGCGCTATGCAAGCGAAACACTGCTTGAATATCAGCCGTTAGAAGCTTTTTATGCAAATGCAAAGGCAACTATTGCGTGTTCGCTAAGGGAAGCATCTTCTGAGAATGAGCTGTAAAGCTGAATTGCAGCCTGCTTCAGGCGGCCGCCGGCAAGGGTGTTTGCCCACCGGAATCGTTTGGTTCGGCCTTGCACGGCTCATCAGAAGTTTTTGCGCGTCTGTTGCCGTGTATGCAATATCTGGCGCATGGCTGGCAGGAGGCATGGCCATTTGTTTTTTGCTCTTTTTCGCGTTTCGGAATATAGAATAGGGCCTGCTTATGCAAGGCCCATGGGGCAGACAAATACTCCCCCTTTCATTTCGCCATCAAATTGTGGTATTATCACTTCGGGCCAACTTGGCACGCATTGAAGTATCCAAACCGACAAAAACACCGCGCTCTTGTCCATGAGGCGGTTCTTTATTTGCTCTAGGCGGCTCCCTTGCTTGATTTTTTGCAGTGCACGCCAAGCAAGCAGGCCAATAATATAAAAAACTGCAATTAGGAGATGCAAATGCAAAAGAATGTGCATGGCGGCGATATTATTTCAGCTGAGTCAGTATACGGGGGCAGGGTGCTCGACTTCTCTGTAAATATAAACCCTCTGGGCATTCCGCAATCAGTCAGGAATGCAGCTGCAAACGCAGACTATATGCTCTACCCTGATCCGTTGTGCAGGGAGCTTAGCGCAGGAATTGCCCAAAAAGACGGCGTTGAAAAGGGTTATGTCCTTTGCGGCAACGGCGCTGCTGACATAATCTATCGCATTGCATATGCCCAAGCGCCCAAAACGGCGCTGCTGACAGCTCCAACGTTTTCTGATTATGAGGAATCCTTGGCTGTATCGGGGTGCAGCATAAGCTACCATCTCCTGGCTGAAGAGGAATGCTTTGATCTTGGCGAAAGCTATTTAAAAAGCCTTGAATCCGGCTATGACATCGCCTATCTATGCAACCCAAACAATCCTACAGGCAGGTTAATAGATGCAAACCTGCTTGAAAAGATAATTATTGCTGCAAAAGATACGGGCACCCGCCTTGTTGTAGATGAGTGCTTTTTAGAGCTCTCAACCCAAGAGCAGGGCCTTGAAGGCTTTCTGGCAGGCAACCCGCACCTTCTTTTGCTCAGGGCTTTTACCAAAAGCATGGCAGTGGCAGGGCTGAGAATCGGGTATTGCCTTTGCTCAGACTCAGAATTTATGGACAAGCTGGTTCGCTGCGCACAAGCTTGGAGCGTGTCAGAGCCTGCACAAGCTGCCGGTTTGGCAGCTTTGGGAGAGGGCGCTCATGTAAAGGCCGCCAAAAGCCTGCTTAGCGCTGAAAGGCCATGGCTGCTCAGTGAGCTCTCAGCGCTCGGCCTGAAAGTGTTTGAGCCGTCTGCCAATTTCATACTGTTTAAAGCGAATGGAGTTGCTGATTTAAAAGAAAGAATGCTGCGCCATGGCATTCTTATAAGAAGCTGTTCGAATTACAACAATCTCGGAGATGAATTCTACAGAGTCGCAATAAAGGCGCACAATGAGAATGAGCAGCTAATTGCCGCTTTAAAGTTGGCTCTGCCAAGCAATGCCTAAGCATTGCCTGCGCATACAGGGCATGCCGGATCGCGCTGTGCATGTATATTTGTTATTCTGTAGTCTACCAGATCAATATAGTGAAAGTATGAGTTGATGTCCAGGCCTGCTAAATGCTTAATAACCTGCATTGCCTGTATCGAGCCTACAGCGCCTGCTGTTGCGCCAAGCACGCTTGGCGAGGTGCCGCTCGAAGCCGGCTCGTTTGGAAAGATGCATTTGTAGCAGGCTGTTAAGCCGGGCAGCACCGTTAGAGTATAGCCGTCAAAGCCATCTATTCCTGCATCAAAGAACGGCACGTTTGCCTGAACGCAAGCGCTGTTTAACAGATAGCGGGTTTTTTTATTGTCAACGCATGCCACTACAGCGCTGTAGCCATCAACATATTCATGGACATTTGCTTCATCCAGCCAGTCAATGCACGCAGCAATGCTTACTTGTGAGTTGTATAGTGTAAGCTTATTTGCAGCTGACTCTGCTTTAGCGAATCCTATGTCATCTTCAAAGTGCAAAAACTGCCTGTTGAGGTTTGTAAGGCTTACTTCGTCATTGTCAACGATTGTAATTGAGCCAATGCCTGCCGACACAAGATAGTAAAGAGCAGGCGAGCCAAGCCCGCCTGCTCCAATGACAGCTATCTGTGCTGATGACAGGCGCCGCTGGCCTTCAATGCCAAAGCCATCCAGGTTCATCTGGCGCACATAGCGTGAAAAATCCATTCTTTAGCGCTACTTGTCTTCCAGGCAGACAACGCCCGGAAGCTCCCTGCCTTCGATAAACTCAAGCGATGAGCCGCCTCCGGTGCTTACATGGCTCATTTTTTCGCTTAGGCCGAATTCATCGACAGCTGCTGCTGAGTCTCCGCCGCCGATTATCGTAATAGCGGAAGATGCAGCCATAGCATCGGCTACAGCCCTGGTTCCGGCTGCATACAGAGGGTTCTCGAACATGCCCACAGGGCCGTTCCAGAATATAGTTTCAGAAGCATTGATTATTTCAGTAAATTTTGCTGAGCTTTCAGGGCCAATGTCAAGGCCGATGTAGCCGTCAGGTATTGCAGGCTCACTGACAAGAATAGGCTCTGCGCCTATTGAATCGGCAGCATAGTGGTCTGTAGGCAAAATAAGATCAACGCCCTTCTCTTTGGCTTTGGCCATCATGCCAAGAGTGTCATCAATCATGGCCTCTTCGCACAATGAATTTCCTATCGGGAAGCCGTTGGCTTTAATAAATGTATAGGCCATTGCGCCGCCGATTATGAGCGTGTCAACTTTGTCGATAAGGTTGTTGATTACGCCGAGCTTATCAGACACTTTGGCGCCGCCAAGTATAGCAACAAACGGGCGTTTCGGCTCGTCAAGGGCTCCGCCGAGCACTTCAAGCTCTTTTTCAAGCAGCAGGCCGGACACTGCCGGCAGGTAAGCTGCCACTCCGGCAGTTGACGCATGCGCCCTATGCACAGCCCCAAAAGCGTCAGAGACATATACATCGGCAAGGCTTGCAAGCTTTTTGGCAAATTCGGCAGAGTTGGCTTCTTCCTCAGGGGTGAAGCGCGTGTTTTCCAGCAGCATTACCTCGCCTGGCTGCAGGCTGGCTGCGGCTGCTATAGCTTCATCAGTTACGATTTGGACAGGCTCGCTTGAAGTGTCAGCAGCTATAAGCTTAACGCTAAGGCCCAGCAGCTCAGAGAGCCGCTGTGCAACTGGCGCGAGCGACAGGCTTTCTGAATACTGCCCGTCCGGCCTTCCCAAGTGCGAGCATGCAATTACAGCGGCGCCTTCGCTTAGCAAGCGCTTTATTGTAGGCACTGTTGCAGCGATTCGGTTGTCGTCTGTAATCTCGTTTGTTCCCTTTGCCAGAGGCACGTTGAAATCGCAGCGGATCAGCACTTTCTTTCCGCTAAAATCTATATCGCTTAGTGTTTTCTTTTTATAGTTCATAATTAGCCTCCTTGAGCCAATTAATAGAAAGGCACCATAAGGCGCCTTATCCTATTGACTTATATCTTATTCGTTTTAAATAACAGATGCCATGTGCTCAATAAGGTCAACAGTCTTTGCTGAATAGCCGCGCTCATTGTCGTACCAGGCAACCAGCTTAACAAATGTTTCGTTGAGCATAATGCCAGCTTTTTCGTCGAAGATGCATGTCCTTGGATCGCCAAGGAAGTCTGATGATACGAGCGCTTCGTCTGTATAGCCTACAATGCCTTTCATTGGGCCTTCTGAAGCAGCTTTTACAGCAGCGCATATTTCTTCGTAAGTAGTCGGCTTTTCAAGGTTTGCTGTAAGGTCAACTACAGATACATCAAGAGTTGGCACGCGCAGCGACATGCCCGTGAGCTTGCCGTTAAGAGAAGGTATAACTTTGCCAACTGCTTTGGCAGCGCCTGTGCTTGATGGAATAATGTTGCCGGAAGCAGCCCTGCCACCGCGCCAGTCTTTGGCTGAAGGCCCGTCAACTGTTCTTTGGGTTGCAGTCACTGAATGTACAGTGGTCATCAGCCCTGAAGCTATGCCAAAATTGTCGTGGACTATTTTTGCAAGGGGTGCAAGGCAATTTGTCGTGCATGATGCGTTTGATACAACATCGATTGCCGGATCATATTCAGTGTGGTTTACGCCCATTACAAACATAGGCGCATCATCAGACGGCGCTGAAATTATAACTTTCTTTGCTCCGCCTTTGAAGTGTGCTGATGCTTGCTCAATCTTTGTGAAAAGCCCGGTAGACTCAACAACAAAATCAGCCCCTACTTCTGCCCAAGGCAAATCGCCGGGATCGCGCTCGCAGAAAGTGCGGATAGCTTTGCCGTCTACGAGCAGGTTGTTGCCCTCATATGAGACATCGCCGCTATAGCGGCCATGCATCGTGTCATACTTGAACATGTAGGCCATATAGTCTGTATCAAGCAGATCATTGATTCCGACTACTTCTATGCCTTCGCGTGTTAGCACATCGCGCAGCACAAATCTGCCGATGCGCCCGAATCCGTTAATGCCAACTTTGATGGACATTGTTACCTCCGTTTTATGACAAGTATCTTTTAATGTCATTATTATATATTAGTTTTGGCTTACTTGCGAAAATTTCTTCTAAAATACTATGCAAAACGGGCTTTATGCTTCTTTTTCTCAGCATATAGCCCGTATTCGCCTGTTAGCCTGGCAAAGCATCCCGCTGTGCTTTACAGCACAGGTATGATGCCTTTTCTTGACAGGGTTTTTTCAAACTTCGGCCTTAGCTTCTCGTTTTCTTCCCTTATCTTGTCAATGCCAAGATTTGTTATCATCTTGTCCATGTCTTTCATAATGTTGGCATATATCAAGCCTTCAGCAGCTGATACATACGCTATGCGCAAACGCTCTTCTGTCATGCCATCTTTTACGAGGCTCTTTTGGAGCGCTTCCATGCGCTTCTTCATCCAGACATTTCCTGAGATGTAGTGGCAGTCTGTTGGCAAGTGGCAAGCCCCTACAAACACTGCGCCAGCGCCAAGCCTTAGCGCTTCGTAGACAAAGTCTCTGTCAACCCTGCCTGAGCACATAACGCGGATTACGCGTATGCGGGTCGGGTATGAGAAGCGGCTTGTACCGGCAAGGTCAGCGCCTGAGTAGCAGCACCAGTTGCACAGGAAGCCCATTATTTTTTCTTCAGGGTTTTCAGCAAGCGCTGCCCTTATCTGGGCGTATATCTGCTCATCGGTGAAGTGCTGCTGATCAATAGCATCCCATGGGCAGTCAGCAACACATGTGCCGCAGCCGTGGCAGGTTGCCGGGTTAATGGTTATTGGCTGGTCATCAGCGCCTGTTGGTGAGCCATATGGGCACACATTCTGGCAGGTCTTGCAGTTTGATGTGGCGTGCTTGCATTTTTCCGGGTCTACCACTGCAACAATCGGCTCGATCTGCACCTTGTCCTTTGAGAGGATTGTTGCTGCCCTTCCGGCAGTTCCGCTTCCTTGCGAAACGCTGTAAGGTATATCTTTGAGGCCCTGGCAAGCGCCGGCATAGTATATGCCGTCAACAGGGGCGTCTATTGGCTTAAGCTTTGGATGGTTCTCAAGGAAGAAGCCGTCAGTCCCGCGGGTTACGTGCAGGATGCGGGCAAGCTCGTCCGTGCCTGCTGTTGGCATTCCGGCTGTGCTTAGAATTACCATTTCAGCCCTCAGGTCAACAGTCTCCCCGAGCATAGTGTCTTCAAGCTTAATTATCAGATCGTTGTTCTTGTCCTCCAGGATTTGAAGCGCATTTCCTCTTAGGAATGTAATCCCGAGCTCCCTGGCTCTCCTGTAGAACTCTTCAAATCCCTTAAAGTTCGTGCGCATGTCCATGTAGACAATATATATTTCGGTATCAGGCTCATGCTCTTTTATAAGGATTGCCTCCTTAATTGCATACATGCAGCAGAAGCCTGAACAGTACTCGAACTTGTTTATATCCCTTGAGCCAATGCATTGCAAAATTGCAACAGAATGCGGATGGTGGCCGTCTGAGGAGCGAATAACTTCGCCGCCTGTCGGGCCGGCTGCGTTTATAAGCCTCTCAGCTTCCATAGCTGTAACGACGTTTGGATATACGCCGTAGCCATAGCGGGCATCATCATATGGCTCGTATACATCAAAGCCTGTAGCAACAGTAATTGTCCCTACTTCGATGTCGATCATCTCTTCTTCCATTTCAAAATCGATAGCCCTGCGGCTTCCGCAGCGCTCAACGCACTTATAGCATTCGATGCAGTGCTCTTTGTCGATTGAGAATACAAGAGGAACGGCTTGCGGGAATGGCACTGATATTGCTTTTCTTGTGCCCAGGTTCATCTCCCACTTGTTGGGGTATTCAACCGGGCATACGTCAGCGCACTCGCCGCATCCAGTGCAGTTTTTCTGCTTGACATACCTCGGCTTTTTCTTAATTGTTACCTTAAAGTTGCCTACAAACCCGTCTACATTGACAACATCCGCAAATGCTATAACCTCAATGTTCGGGTTGCGGGCCGCCTCAACCATTTTTGGCCCTTCAATGCAGATAGAGCAGTCAAGGGTCGGGAAGGTTTTGTCAAGCTGGGCCATGTGGCCGCCAATGCTCTCATCGCGCTCGACAAGGTATACCTGGTAGCCCATGTCTGCCATGTCAAGAGCGGCGTAAATGCCGGCAATGCCGCCGCCGATTACGAGGGCGCGGTTTGTTACCGGGAATTCAAAGCGAGTGAGCGGCTTAAGCAGGCGCACTTTGGCCAGTGACATCAAAATGATTTCTTTGGCTTTGTCTGTTGATTCCGGCTTATTGCCGGGGTGGCACCAAGAGCACATTTCGCGAATGTTGGCCTGCTCAAACAGGAATGGGTTGAGCCCGGCTTCCTCAACGCACTTTCTGAATGTTGGCTCATGCATCTTAGGCGAGCATGCTGCGACAACAACGCGGTTAAGGTTGTACTTTTCAATAGCGTCCTTGATTTCTTTTTGGCCGGGGTCTGCGCATGTGTAGCGGTTTTCTACAACGCATACAACATTTGGCTGAGTTTTTGAAAATTCAACAAGATCTGCTATTTCAACAGTTCCAGCAATGTTTAGTCCACAGTAGCAAACGAATACGCCGATTCTTGGCTCTTCGCCCTCAGGGAAATTGCTAATATCTACTACTTTTAGTTCTGACATTTTATTCACCCACCTTCGGCACATTCAGGCTCATTATAGCCTCACGCGTTTTCTTTATGCGTTCGGCTGTAATCTCTCGCGCAACGCCTTTTGCAGATGTCAGCTTTTCAAGCCCCTTATACCAGGCTCCTGAAACAATCGGAGTATGGTATACTGCAGTTCTTTCAACTGTCAGGGCCCCTTCAGCCGGGCAAACAAGCTTGCAGGCGCCGCAGTATATGCAGTCGCGCTCGATAGGCACTGCTTTGCCGTCTTGCATTTGTATTGCGCTTACAGGGCATACATCAGCGCACCTGCTGCAGTTTTCAGGGCACGCAGCCTGGTTTATGCGCGTTGAGCCTTCAATAAACTTTGTCACTCTGATTGCATCAGTAGGGCATGCGCTGTAGCATTTTCTGCACCCGCAGCATTTGTCTATCTCAACATCAACCTCTGCTTCAGAGCTTTCTGTCCTAGGCTTTACTTTTATTATATCCAGAGTGCATGCCTCTTCGCACTCTTTGCACCCTACTTCGCACTTAGACACATCAGCTGTAAAATCGCGTATCAGCTCAGGAAACGCCTCTTTGTCTATTGAAGGAAGCGATTCTTCGCCATTGAGAGTTATCTTTATTGCGTTAAACGGGCAGACAACAGCGCATATGCCGTGGTAGTCGCACCTGTTTTCATAAATGTCTATAGTGCAGGCTTGTGCTTTTCCGTCCGGGCTGTCGGCAGTTTCGACGCTTGAAATGCAGCCTGTCGGGCAAGCAAGCTTGCAGAGCTCGCAGCCTTTGCAGAGCTCTCTGTCGACAGTTAGCAAAAAGCGCTTTGTGTATAAGTTGAGGCCAACTTCTAACTTGCCGTCTTCTTCTTTCTTGTAATATTTAATGGCCAATTTTAGCTCACCCTTTCGAATATTCTGCGAGAAAGCCAGCCAGGCGTTTGCCTTATTCGAGTTAGCCGGCTTTGCACAAGACGGTCACAGGCTGCCGTCTATGAATGAAATTATAGAATCAGCTGCCGTTTTGCCATCAGCGACGGCTTCTATAAATGTAGCCGTTCCTGTTACAGCGTCTCCGCCTGCGAATATTCCGCTCTTGTTTGTTTGCTTGGTAAGGGCATCTACTGTAACAGCTCCGCGGAAAATTCCCACGCTGTTTCCAAGGTAGCTTACGTCAGGGGCTTGCCCAATAGCGAAAATAACAGTGTCAGCTTCAATTACCTGTGTTTTGTTTTCATCGTATACAGGGCTGAACCTTCCGTTTTCGTCCAGTGTTGACTTGCAGAAGATGAATTCTACCCCGGTAATCTTTCCGTCCTCGCTGAGCACTTGCCTTGGCCCCCACTGCGGGTTAATGCTTACTCCGTCATGGGCGGTATCAAGGATTTCCCATTCATGGGCTGGCATGGTTTCCCTTGACTCCAGGCAGAAAAGCTCAACTGACTCAGCGCCGCTTCTGAGGGCTGCGCCGGCAGCATCCATAGCAACGTTGCCGCCTCCGACAACAACAACCTTCTTGCCAACTGTTGCATTGCCGGTGATGTTGTAGTCTCTGAGGAAGTCAAGCGCTGTTACGGCGCCAGGCAGGCTCTCGCCTTCGATTCTGGGCAAGCGGCCCAGTGAAGCGCCTGAGGAAATGAATATCGCTGCATACTCTCCGCTTGAAGCCATTGCTTCAAAATCGCTCTCGCTGACGAAAGCATTCAGCTTGATCTCAACGCCCATAGCCCTTACATTCTCGATTTCGGCTTCAATGATGTCTTTAGGCAAGCGGTACTTCGGTATGCCCGCCCTCAGCATTCCGCCGGCTTCAGGAAGAGCCTCAAAAATCGTTACAGCCAACCCTGCTTTGGCAAGGTCGAATGCTGCGCTAAGCCCTGCCGGCCCTGATCCTATGACTGCAACTTTGGCTGCGTTCTCTGCTAAAGGCTGCGCCTCAGCTGAAATGCGGCCAAGCGCGCTCTTAAGGGCATTTCTGATAGAAGCGCTAAACTCGCTGTCTTTTGTGTCGTCATCAGCCGGCCTCATGCAGATCCAAGAATATGAAACCGGAAGAGGCATATTCTCAGCCAAGCCAACTACAGTGTCCTCAAAGACGCCGCTTGTGACAAATTCTTTTGCATTTTCGTCATCAGGCGCAAGCATTTTAAGGCCTTCCATGATCTCATGCACTTCAACGCCCTGCGGGCAATTTTTTGTGCAAAGGGTGCATGCGCAGCAGAAAAGGAATGCATTTGAGGCAACCATGTTTCTGATGCCGGTCTTAGCCAGCTCGAGGAGCTTATTTGGTTTGTAGATATCAATTAATTTTGAGATGGGGCAGGCAGCGGTGCATGTGCCGCATTGGTAGCAAAATTTAAGCGATTCGCCACTAAGCTTGTCCTTAAGCTTGTGCTTAAATTCAGGATCGACCGTGAATGTGCCCTTATTGCCCACCTTCTGTGTTCCTAATTGTTGCATTATGATCCCATCTTTCCCGCTATTCGGCGAACTTCTTTTAAGAATTCGGATACAACTTCCTTCTTGCCGTAAATAAGGATGAATCCGTCATCTTGCTGCTTAGCCGTTAGCATAAATCTATCAAGCAGTTCATTCAGGTTAGTGATGCCTTCAAGTTCAGAAGCTTTTATGCGAACCCAGTGCTCGCTCTTTGGCACGCCTTGGAGGAACTTCGAAGCAGTTACTGTTGCAATCGCTTCCTCTTCATCTTCGCCTTCTCGGCTAAAAGCGTCAGCAATCTTTTTCTGCCAGTTTTCTGCATACTCCAGCCCAACCAGCATTTCGGCAAGAGAGAGAAGGTTCATCTCTACATTCTGAAGGGCAAACAGAGCCCGCTGGATTGTGCCGGCATCATCTTCGTCCTCTTCAGGCAGCCTCTGGGCTATCCGGGCCAGGGTGCGCCCGGTTTTTAAGTCCTCAAGCACATGCTCCGGGACTGCAAAGCCTTGCTCCATGAGCTCCAGCATCATGTCTTCCATAGTTCTTGCAGCATTAATATAGTTATTCATCATGCCTCCTTAAAGTTTGGCTAGGCATATGATGCATATGCGTTAAGCTGCTGATTGAATCGGTCTTTTTATCAGCTTTCGGTATTTGCCATTTCCTTAACAGCCTCAATGCGCGTTTTCTGGGAAATAAGGTCTGTTGTGGTAAGCGTAAGCGCTTCCTCAGGGCACCATTCAACGCACGCCGGGCCGTTCTCGCGATCAGAGCATTTGTCGCACATGCGCGCTGTCGCGGTTGAGTCGATTATAATTGCGCCGAATTCGCATGACTGAACACACCATCCACATCCGTTGCAGAGGTTTTCGTCTACAAGGATTGCCCCTGTCTCTTCAGATTGCTTTAAAGCATCGCGCGGGCAGGCGCCAACGCATGCAGGGTCTTCGCACATTCTGCAGTTAAGGGCGGCATTTGTGTTTGGATATATTCTAACAACGCGAATTCTGGATTTTGTTGGGTTGAACGCGCCGTTCTTTTCCATTGAGCACATAAACTCGCAAACGCGGCAACCCGAGCATTTCGCGATATCAACACTTACAAAATTATGCATAAAGCTATTTCCTTCCTCTCCCGTTATCTTGCCAGCGCTACAATGTCGGCATAAGCGGAGAGTCCTAGCTCTGCCAGTTTTTCTACAGACGGAACGCCTTCATTTGACCAGCTGCGGTCTGCATAGTAAGCGTCAAGCATAATGTCAAGCTCTTCCTGGCTTACAAACGATCCGGCTGCCGGGCCTGTTGGTATAGGATCGTGCATCGTTCTGTATGGAAGCGTGTCGTCTTTACGTGTCAGGCCTTCCCGCATGTTGATCAGCCTCGCAAGGTTGTTCATGCGCTCGCCGGCAAGACGCAGGCCTTCAGCTGTCATTGGTATGCCGGTAACAAGAGTGTAAACTTCAGCCAGCTCTTCGTATGGGCCATTCCATGCGTTGCGCGTAAATTTGCAGATAATAAACGAATCCAAAATGCAGTAAAGGTCTTCGTCGGCTCTTACCAGCGGGCCTCTTTCCGGCCCAACGCTAAAGCGGTCTACTGCGCCGCTTGTGTCATGGCCGTAGCTTCCGTGGCGCTGGTGGTCAGCCCCTCTTCTTGATACAGCGTAGCCGAGGGCAGCTGTTTTTAGCCCGCGAACGTCATAGCCTGTCATTTCAAGGCCTTTGATCTGGTTAGCCCACTTATAGGAGTCGTGGCCTATTATTTCTGCTGCCATTCTTGAGCCTTCTGCCAAAACATCGCCAATAAGCTCTCTGTTTCCTATCATTTTGATAAGCTCGATCATCGCATGGCCGTTTCCGAAGTTCAGTTCAAGGCCTCCGCATTGCTCTTTGGTGATAATGCCCTTTTCATAGCATTCCATAGCAAAGCCGACGACTATTCCAATAGAAATGGCATCCATGCCAAATTCATTGGCCAGCTCAATGCCTTTAATGATAGCGTTAGGATCGTCAACGCCGCAGTGTGGCCCCATAGCCATAAGTGGCTCATACTCGATGCGCGCTACTGCGCCTTCAAATTCGCTGCCTTCTTTTGCAATGGCAATGTGCTCGCAACGGCATGGGCATGCTGAGCAGCCTTGTGTCTTAACGATATATTCTTCTTTGAAAAGCTCGCCACTGACTTTCTCAGCGCCATCAAACTGTGCGCTTTGGTAGTTGTTGGTTGGAAGCGAAGCCTGTGCGTTCATTGTAAGAACGTTGGCCGCTGTTCCGAGAGTGCGGTATTTTTGGGTTGCAGGGCCTTTAGCCCGCTCGTATAGATCCTTGCAGTGCTCAACAAGCTCCTTGGGGTAAGCGACTTCAATGTCGTTTGTTCCGCGAAGCGCTATGCACTTTAGGTTTTTGGAGCCCATAACAGCGCCGAGGCCGGTGCGGCCGACAGCACGGTAATGGTCGTTGATGATTGCTGCAAACCTGTTGAGGTTTTCGCCTGCAGGCCCGATGCCTGAGACTCTGACGTTTTGGTCGCCAAGCTCATCGCGAACGGCAAGCTCTGTATCCCATGTAGTCAAGCCCCATAGCCGGGATGCGTCTCTGAATTGGACAGAATCATCGTCAATCCAGATGTATACTGGCTTGTCAGCTTTGCCGGTGATGATGAGAATGTCGTATCCTGCCATTCGAAGCTCTGCGCCAAACTGCCCTGTCGAATAGCCTTCGCCAAGGAATCCGGTTGCCGGAGATTTGGCAAATACGCCAAACTTCGATGCTGTGCATGGAATCATTGTCCCTGACACAGCGCCCGAAACATAAATGAGTGGATTTTCAGGATCAAACGCGTCTATTCCAGGCTTTAAATGATCGATGAGCATTTTAAGGCCGAAGCCTGTCCCGCCGATCCACTCTTTAGCAAAATCCTCATCGAATGATGCAAGCCTAGTAGAGCGCTCATTCAAGTCGATATATAGGATTTTTCCTGTATACGCTTTCAAGTTAACCCTCCTGCCTTATAGATTGTTTTTTTCAAGCTTTTTTTTATAAGCGGCGCCAAGTTTTATGGCGCGCTTACTAGCGAAAGCACTATTTGAAATATTATGCGCTAAAAGCATTCGCTATAATAAATTGCAGTTCGCTCTCAATTTTGCTTATTTAATCGCTAATTCAAAGATACTCACAATTAAATAATAAAAATATACGCTATTAAATATACGCTATTGTCACTTTATTGTCAACAGATATAGCTTGTCCGCTCCTGCTTGAAGATATTTTGTAATAATATACATTATTTCAGTTAATAAATTCAACGGATGCCCTTTTCGCAATAATCTTGCGTAAAACAGTTAATATTGTTAGCCTAGGCAATTTTACAACTTATATTAGCCAATATTGCCGCTTATTGAAATGATGGCACTCGGCATTTTATATCAGTAGCCTACTAGCTGCGGCTGATGCTAGATAAGAGTTTCATTTGCATTGTTTCAATTTATGATTCAGATTATTATTTAGAACAAATAATTGGATCTGCAGCCATTTGCTTCTTCTTCTAATTTAGAAACAAACATATTAAATGAACTTGCCTGATATTGGCATCTCATGCAGCTTTGCTTATAATATTTCGCTTGCATTTATGCTATGCATCTTGGCGTGATGCTTGCACAATACTGGCGAAAATGCTGCAAAAGATTTAGCGAAACAGAATTTATATCTCTATCCGTGCATCTTGTTCTTTTGCCAATAGCCTCTCTGGCTGACTCGCAAACCCTACGATAAATTTATGCCTTTTATGCAATTGTTTGCATTTATAAGCAAAAAATGCACTAAAATGTCGAAATTAATAACAATTTAGCGTATTTTTGATATTATGAACATATGTTTTGAACGTTTTATCTGAACATATTGTCAGAACGTACTGGCGATTAAAAATGAATCAGATATGCGTACTCGAACCGCATTGTGTCGAAAAAAGCAAAAAAAGTAATTGGAGGCAGCCAAAATGGCGCAGAATACAGACAATCCATCAAAGCAAGAAAAGCCAAAGTTTATGCGGCCGAGCAATGACATTGTATTTAAGTTGCTTTTCGCAGATGAAAGGAACGTTAGTTTCCTGAAAAGTTTCCTGCTGTCGATACTTGATTTTCCAAAAGAAGAGTATGATACAATTTCCATCATCGATCCGCATTTGCTGAGAGAGCATTTCGACGACAAACTGGGAATTCTTGATGTAAAACTGAAAACATCGACCGGCAAGATTATCAACATTGAAGTGCAGGTAAAGAGCTTAGATATTATGCGCGAGCGAATTGCTTTCTATTCATCCAAGCTGCCAAGCAACTATGATGGCACTATGATGTGGAACTGGCTCAAATTTCTGGGCGCCCGCAATGAGGAGGAATTAAAAATGGCATCTGAAGCCAATCCTGAAATAGAGAAAGCCGCTGTACGCCTGGAACAGCTGTCAGCAGACGAAAGTGCCCGCATGCTATATGAAGCGCGTGAAAAAGAGCTTCGCGATACACGCGCTGCTATTAGGGAAGCAAGCGAAAAAAGTCTAGCGGTAGGCAAAGCAGAAGGCTTAGCTGAAGGTGAGAAAAAACTATTATCTGTTGCACTAAAAACTCTTGAGCATTGGTATGCCAATAGAAGATATCATTGATGCAACTGGCCTTAGCAAAAGCAAAATTGAGAGTAGTGGCCAAGAGTAAAATCGAGCTGCATTTAATAAGATCCGCAAGAATTCCCCCGCTTCAAACGCTATGGGCGTTAAGCGGAGGGATGAATTGCGCTTATTTCGAAACATTGGCGCACTCCACAAGCCGCGGAGTGCACTGCGAAAGCGGTGGGAGCAGCAGGCCACAAGGCAATGCAATAATAGCGGGCCTGGCGCAAGCTTGCACCATAAATAAACCGCAAGCAAGGAGGAATTAAAAATGGCATCTGAATCCAATCCTGAAATAGAAAAAGCCGCTGTGCGCCTTGAACAGCTGTCAATATTCGAAAGTGCCCGCATGCTTTATGAGGCTCAGGAGAAAGAGCGTCGCGATACGCGCGCGGCTATTAGGGAAGCAAGCGAAAAAGGCAAAGCAGAAAGCAAAGCTGTAGGCCTAATGGGGATTGAAAGCAATCCGGAAATACAAAAACCAGGGGTGCGCCTTGAACAGCTGTCAATATTCGAAAGTGCCCGCATGCTTTATGAGGCCCAGGAGAAAGAGCGTCGCGATATACGCGCTGCTATTAGGGAAGCAAGCGAAAAAGGCTTAGCAGAAGGCAGAGCTGCAGGTCTAGCAGAAGGCCTAGCTAAAAGCAGAGCAGAAGGCCTAGCTAAAGGCCTAGCTGAAGGTGAGAAAAAACTATTATCTGTTGCACAAAAACTCTTGAGCATTGGTGTTCCAATAGAGGATATCGTTGACGCAACTGGCCTAAGCAAAAGCGAAATTGAGAGTAGTGGCCAAGAGTTACAAAGCAGCATTTAACTCAATGCAGCATAAACAAAACAGGGTTAAATTCTCATCTGGCAATTCCCTGTGATCTTATAGCAAGAGCATTTATACGAAGCATCAGTTTCAAAAGAGTTTATTGCTGAGGCAATTGATTAGCATATTTAAATGTAAGAGCAATAGCATTCCTATGTGCTACTATTAATCTAATATGCCAATCGAATACGCCTATACAATACAAAGCGGCTTTAGCGGCTCTTACGGTGAATACTTGCGAAAGTGCCACTCGTTTTCCTCACGAACAATAAGAAGCATAAAAAAGGACGGCGCACTGTATGCCAATGGCAAGCCGGTGTGGCTTAGCGCCAAGGCATCAATAGGGGATGAAATTGTTGCGCTGCTGCCCGAAGAGCGCTCTGAGTATGAAGCGCAAAGCATTCCTATAAGCATTATATATGAAGACAGGGATGTGCTGATTGTCAATAAGCATTCAGGCATAGTAGTCCACCCTACCCGAAGCACTATATCCGGCACGCTGACAAATGCAGTGCTTGGGCACTGGGAAGCAACTGGCTTTATCGGAAAGGTTCGCTTTGCCAACCGGCTTGACAGAGATACTTCAGGGGTGATAGCCATTGCTAAGAGCGCACATGCGCACCATTATATACAGCAGGCCTACTTAAACGGGGCAAATGCAGGGGAGAAAACATACATTGCTTTGGCGCATGGAAAGCCTGATGCCGATTTTGGCGTCGTAGATGCACCAATAGCGCGCTCAACAGCTGAAAGCATGAAAAGGGTTGTAACAGAAGGCGCCAAAGAGTCGGTTACAGAGTACAGAATACTAAACTCAAACGAGAATTTTACATTGTTTGAGTTAAAGCTATATACAGGCAGGACACACCAAATACGGGTGCATTTGTCCCATATAGGATGCCCAATAGTTTCAGATGGCCTATATGGCGCTCAGAATGCTTTTGAGCCTGTGAACAGGCTGGCTCTTCATGCTTCTTCGCTCACTATCGCCCATCCAAGGCTCGAGGCTTCAATGAGCTTTAGTGCGCCAATTCCAGATGACATGCTGCTGGGCATAAAGTCAGCCGGGTTGTCGATCGATTAACTGGCCAACGCAAGCATCCACGCCAATGCCTTCAGCTGCAGAAAAAGCGCCATGCTTTTCGATGTGCAGCATAGCCTAAATGGCGCTGGAGCATGAATTCAAGTTATAAAAAATGCTTTGGCAGTTTTATCTTGTATGGCTTAAGAGTTCAATAACACCTGAATGGCCGTCTATAACAACCCAAAAAGCAATTTCTTTCCACCAAGGGAATGTTGTTTGCATTTTAACAGTTATATCCCACTTTAAGCTGCCGTCTAAAAGCCTGCTGTAAGCCTCGACAACATGCTCTTCCCGATTCTGTGTAAATATTTTATACTGGGCATTATTTGCTGCATCTTCAGGCTCTGCAATAAAACCGCCGCCTGGCTTATTTGTTGGCTCTGAAACGCCAGTGGGGTTTTCGAGTTCCATTGCCTTTGCCTCTATTGCGGTGTAAGCAATCTCAATTGCTTTTTCTTTGGGGATTAGGCTCCCAGTGTTTTCAATTTGGCCATTTTTTATGTTTTCTATAGCAATAGCAGAATTGCTGCTTGATGAAAGGAATAGAGAAACGCAGCCTTCTGATGTCACAATCATAGAAATTTTATTGCCTGTATAATGGCTCTCAGCGATTTTTTCCCAGAACTCTATTGTATATGCAGCACAGCCATCGCCATTGGCGATATGCTTTTCGCAAAACGAATCATATTCGCTGAGCACAAACAGGCTTGGGCATGCACTAAAAGCAAGCAGCTCGGCCTTGCGCATGGCATCACTGTCCGATGCTATATACCCTAGCAATGATGCATCGCTTTTTGTATGGATAGTCTCGACATTTGCGCCATCGTCTGTGAATATAAAAACAAAATCGCTGCTTTCCAATGCTACAGGCTTTTCTTCAGAATCGCGCCTGAATAAAGTAGTGTAATAATCGCTTGCTATTTCAGCGTCAATGGGAATACCAGCAATTTCAGAGATGGCATTAATTATATTTGCAGCCATAGCATATTTGTCAATCGCAATGGCATTTTGCTGCGTATAGCTTATTGCAATTGCTGCTGATATGGCTAGAGAAAGGATTGCTGCAAGAGCGCTTGTTGTTTTTTTTACGTTGATGCTTTTCATTGCTTTGGCCCTTTCGAATATTTAATTTTATAAGCTGATCTAAATGGAGCCTGCGGCTCGGATGTGCGTACACATGCGACAATTCAGGCAAATAAGGAGGCGAAGAGCATATCACTTTATTGCAGCTGCCTTAAGTTTCGCAATAGAAAAAAAACCGCATGCTATTGGTGCAGGCCGGCATGCTCTATTCCGCTTCGCTGCGGTGGCTTTGAATTATGCTGAGCACTTCCAGCGTTGTATCGCTGACATCTGCATTTACAACAGCATAGTCATATTCGCTGCTAAGCTCACATTCCGCCTGTGCCTGGCTAAGCCTGATAACGATCTGCTCAGGGGAGTCTGAGCCGCGCTTTGTCAGGCGGTGTTCAAGCTCTTCAAACGACGGTGGCAGAACAAATATATATATTGCATGCGCGTTGCTTTCCATAAGCTGCCTGGCTCCCTGTGTATCAATATCCAAAACTACGTCATAGCCAGCCTGCTTAAGCATTTCAACATCGCTTTTTAGAGTTCCATAGCGATTGTTGTAAATCGTTGCATACTCATAAAAAGCGCCTTCCCTGATTTTCTCGCTAAACTCGCTATCAGTGAGGAAGTAATAGTCTTTGCCCTCTGTCTCGTTCTTTCTCATAGGGCGTGTCGTAGCTGAAACTGAAAATGCCAACAGCTTGTCCTGCTTTAAAAGGTTTCTGATAATAGTGCTTTTTCCGCAGCCTGAAGGGCCGCTTATTACGATTAGGTTGCCTGTTCTCATTCTATGTTTTGTATTTGCTCCCTCATTTTTTCCAGCTCGCTTTTTATTTCCGCAGCGCTGATGCTTATTGGAAAGCTTGATGACTTGGAAGCAACAGTGTTTGCTTCGCGGTTAATTTCCTGCATAAGGAAATCAAGCTTTCTTCCAACAGGCTCAGATGACTGCATCTCTGTGTAAAAATGGTCATAATGAAGCTTAAGCCTGGTGATCTCTTCGTCAATAGAGCTTTTGTCAGCATATATTGCCAGTTCAGCAAGCAGCCGGCTGTCATCTATAGTGGTGCCTAAAGCCTCAAGCCTTTTCTTTAGGTTTGCGGCATACAGGCCGGGAAGGGATTCGCTTTCCTTTTCAATCTTTTCTGTAATGGCTTTAATGTTGCCAAGCTTTGCTTCAAGATCCGACTTGAGCGCGCTTCCTTCAAGATCCCTGCCTTTATTTAAGATCTCAAGCGCCTCATCCATAGCCTCGCTTAGAATAAGCCAAAGATCATCTATGTCAGCAGCGCCGATTTCAACCTCAGCAACCCCGGGAAGCGCGATAATAGCGTCAGCAGAAAGATCGGATGCTATGCTGGGGCTGATCTCTGACAGCTCTTGCATTGCTGCAATGTAAGACTCTGCAAGCGCCTTGTTAAAATAGATCTCCCCGCTGCCTGCGGTTTTTTCTATAACCCTCAGCGTCATTTCTACATGGCCCCTTGCTATTGCAGCTGAAGCTGATGCCCTCATAAGGTTTTCAATAGCGCTGTAGCGTACCGGAATCCTAAAGAAGAGATCCCTATATCTATGGTTCACGCTTTTTATTTCAAGCGCAACAGAGTAATTCTCATTAGATTTTTCAATGCGGGCAAAGCCAGTCATGCTCTTCATAGTCAAGCCCCCTTAAATACGGCTATATTAATAATTATACCATATTCATATAAGATGGTGGGTTAAGGCATGCAATAAGATTAGAAGGGAAATTTTAAAATGGCAATTAGAAATACCTTTGCCTGGCTAAGCGCCGAGATCCAGGTTTATGCGCCTTGAGATTAAATCAACAACAAAAGCCCCGCACGAGGTTGTAATTGACTGCGACAGCGCAAGGCCCGCCCATGTTTGCCAAAAGGGAAGAGCCATTACCAGGCCCAGCTCCCATGCCACTATAGACATTGACAGCGCTGAGGCAGCAATAATGCATATGTATTTTCCTTTTCGGCCCTTTGCAAAAACAGATGGCGCTGTGCATGTTATTGCCGTTATTATGCCGACAGCAATGTCTATTGGCCCGAGAGGGGATCCAATGTTGGCAATAGCGTTGCCAAGAACAAGCGCCGGAATCCAAAGGGGGTCAATTGCCGCCAGCTGAAGCAGAGCCTCTGCCGGCCTTATCTGCACCGGCCCGAAAGCAAGGCTGCCAAGCGCCCAGCATGCGCATGCATAAGCAGCTGCCACAACGCCGCTCTTTGCGGTGTAGGATGCTTTAATGCGCATCTAGCCTGCTACCCGTTTGCTGCAGCTGCTGTAAGCGCTGCAGCTTTCGCAGCCGCTGCATTTATTGCCGCTAATAGCCTTTCGGCCTGCAAGCAAAACAGCGGCAACTAAAATGCCAATAACTAAAAAATCAATAGGCGCCATTAGTAAATAGCCTCCCTGCCTGGTATACAATAACAGCCATCAGCCACGCTATGCCAGTTTGGGCAGCGGCTACAAGAAAAGCGTCTTTAACCCCTCTTAGCTCGCGGCCGGCAGCCGCCACTGCTGCGATGCACGGCGTGTACAGCAGCGAAAAAACCAGGAAGCTTACAGCTGAAAGCGGCGTGAACATCGTATGCAGCGCAGCGCCTGCATTCCCCTCTTGAGATCCCAGCAGCACAGCAAGCGAGCTTATTACTGCCTCTTTGGCGGAAAAGCCTGTGATTAGCGCTGAAGCTGCCCTCCAGTCTGAAAAGCCGGCTGGCCCTAAAACAATGCTTGCGTAATGGCCGATTGATGAGAGCATGCTCTCAGAGCTGTCAAGCGTATAATTTAGGCGGGAGTCAAAAGACTGCAGTATCCATATAGCCAGTGTAGCCAAAAATACAATGCTAAACGCTCTTTGGATAAAATCCTTTGCCTTGTCCCACAATAGCCTCATTACGGTTTTGGCCGATGGAAAGCGGTAATTAGGCAGCTCCATCACAAATGGTATCGGAGAGCCGGAAAAGGCTGTCTTGTTCATTATATAGCCTGCTGCTATGCCAAGCGCAGCTCCAAAGAAATACAGGCTTGCCATAACGAGCGCTACAGAATTGGGAAAGAATGCAGATGCGAAAAGCGCATATATTGGCAGCTTGGCGCTGCAGCTCATAAACGGCGTTATCAGAACAGTAATCATTCTCCCGCGCTCGCTGGGCAATGTCCTCGTTGCCATTACAGCAGGCACAGTGCATCCGAATCCCATAAGCATTGGCACAATGCTCTTGCCTGAGAGGCCTATCTTGCGCAGCGGTTTGTCCATGATATAGGCTACACGCGCCATATATCCGCTGTCTTCAAGAATCGACAAAAAGAAAAATAGCGTAATTATCGTTGGCAGAAAGCTTAAAACGGCGCTAATGCCAGTCAAAGCGCCCTCTGTAATAAGAGCAAGCACGATATAATTAAGGCCATATCGGCTGAGAGCGCTCTTTGCAAATGAGCTGAAGCCGGCAAAAGCAGCTGAAAGCAGGCTGCTGAGAGCCGCTCCGACAACGCCAAAAGTTATCCAAAATACGAAGAGCATTATCCCGAAAAAAGCCGGGAACGCCCACGCCCTGCTTGTTAATACAGAGTCTATTTTTGCGCTTCTTATGTATTCCTTGCTTTCCCGGGCTTTGACGACTGTTGCGCTGCAGACCCCTTCTATGAAGGCGTATCTCATTTCGATAATTGCAGCTTCCCTGTCCGCGAGCGTTTCTTCCTCCATCTCGGCAGCTGCGTGCTCAATGAGATCTATTTCGTTTTCTGACAGCTTGAGGCGCTCTGCCATAAGATTGTCGCCTTCAAGCAGCTTAGTTGCCGCAAACCTTGTAGGCACTGACCCGATGAGTGCATGGTCTTCAATTACATGCTGCACAGCATGTATTGCCCTATGCACAGCGCCTGTGCAAAAATCGGTTTTTTCAGGCACTTTGCGGCTCTCAGCGATATCAGCCACTGTTTGCAGCAGCTCAGAGACTCCCTGGTTATGTATTGCCGCAATAGGCACAGCAGGAATGCCAAGCATTTCTGAGATCATTTCTACATCAATTGTGCCGTTGTTTGCCTGAACCTCATCCATCATATTTAATGCCAGCACCATTGGAATGGACAGCTCTATGAGCTGCAGTGTGAGGTATAAATTGCGCTCTATGTTCGTAGCGTCAACAATGTTAATAATTGCATCAGGGCTTTCATTTATCAGAAAATCCCTGGTTAGAATTTCTTCGCTTGTATAGGGGGACAGGGAGTATATGCCTGGAAGATCGATAATCTCCATGTCTTTATGCTCCAGAGCTTTGCCGATAGAAAGGCTGACTGTAACCCCTGGAAAGTTGCCGACCTTTTGGTTTGAGCCGGTTATCTGGTTAAACAGGGTTGTCTTGCCGCAGTTTTGGTTGCCTATTAAGCCTACTCTCATGCAAAACTGCCTTTCGCAGCATCAAGGCTCTCAATTTCTATGCGCTCAGCATCGCTAAGCCGTATGCTTAGCACATACCCGCGCAGCAGCAGCTCTATAGGATCGCCCATAGGCGCTACTTTCTTTACTGTCACCACTGTTTTAGGGGTAATGCCCATTTCAAGCAAGCGCCTTCTTATGGCCTTCTCCCCTCCAACCGATACAACTCGGGCGCTGTTGCCAACCGCAAGATTATTTAAAGTCATGATAGCTGTCCTGCTTTCAAGTATTAGTTAGTTGCAACTAACTCAACGATAGCATTATATATAGCCCATGTCAATATTAGGGATCATGCTAAAGACAACAATTTAGATGCAAATGCCTGCTATATAGGCATTTTTTATGGAATGGCGGTGTTGGGTGCAAGAATCGAATGCGAATACAAATAGCCCTGGCCTTGGCTAATGCCTTAATAGCTATGAAACAAGGCTAATGCAGATCATGTGCGCTGCAGCGCGGGCAAACGCCCTTCATAGCGCGGGCTCTGTTTGTACAGGAATCTTCAGGCAGGATGCATTTTAGCGGGCCCGCGAATCAAGCAGCAAGCGGCTATTATAGCTGAGATGGTTTTATATATAAAGCGCTGATAAAATCCGATAGGCAAGCTTGCAGCATTAAGATTTGCGTTATGTACAAAAAACGCGCAATATTCAAAATAAGAGCCTGCCTTGTATTATTCTGGCAGCTTTATCATTAAGTTAAAGCATCAGAGTTGATATTAAATTGAAATAATACTATAATGTATAATATTACACTGCGCATTTATTTTAATAATAGGGACAATATTGAAAACACACGAATCCGCTGAGAATTATTTGGAAACGATACTGATGCTGGGCAAGAAGAGCGCAAATGTGCGCTCTGTTGATATAGCAAATGAACTTGAGTACAGCAAGCCAAGCGTCAGCATAGCCATTAAGAATTTAAGATCGAAAGGCTATGTGGAGCTTGATGGCCAGGGAGGCATTGAGCTCACAGAGAGCGGCAAAAAAATCGCAGAGTCCATGTATGAGCGCCATACGCTTATATCAAGATGGCTTATCAGCCTTGGCGTCAACGAAGAGACAGCGCTCGATGATGCCTGCAAGATGGAGCATTCAATGAGCGAAGCGACATTTGCCGCCATAAAAGTCCACATTGGCCAGTGCAGCCTGGAATGCAAGCGCTAACGCTGTATATTTTATTTAGTATTACAAAAAAATGCCTGGGTATTACAGGAGTGTTTGAGGCAAACTACCTGTGAATGCATGGAGGGCTAAATGGCACAGAAAAAGAAAAGCAGCGGCCAAATGGACGATTTCAAAAAGCAGGTTGCCCTGGAACTCGGAATTAACCTTAAGAACGGCTATAACGGCAACTTAACTTCGAAGGAAGCAGGCTACATTGGCGGCGCAATGGTCAAAAAGATGATCAAAGCGCAAAAGGACATGATTGAAGCTGGTGGTGACAGCACTAAGCTCAGCTAACAATAAACAAAAGCCTATGCGCATCGCACTCACTCCTGCATAGGCTTTTATTTTTTTAGCTCTATCCAATATCTTTGGATTATTTCACCTTTATTGCTGATTATTTCATTTTCAAGCGCACCGCCGTTATTCATTATTGCCTTAGCGGATCCGATGTTCTCTTTCAGGCATGTAATCAGCGCCCTGTCAAGGCCGATCTCGCGGCATTTCACAAGCCCGATTGAGAGCATTTGCGTTGCATACCCCTTTCGCCTCTCTGATGGCCTTACGCCGTAGCCAATATTGCCGCCGATAATAAGAAGGTGGCTGGTAAGGCGGGTTCTTATCTGCAGCATGCCCACGATTCTGGAATTGTCTATGCCAAAAAAGGTGTGCGTAGGCACAGAGCTGTCGTAATCGAAGTTTCGCATAAAAAGCACCTGGCTAAGCCACTCTTCGTAGGAATTGGCATAATCAAGCCCGCCGTCTGCATTAATGTCAAGCTCGCCGATGTCAAAGTGCTCTTGCCTGTAGTCCAAGGCAGCGGCTTTATGTATTATAGATGGAACTACTAAATCCATTGTTTTATCTCTCTGTAAAGAATATGGCAAACTCTAGCTGTCCTTGCCCTTTATGCCGACAGCCAAAAATTCATTGGATACAAAGCGCATGTCCCCATCATCCTTGTCTACATGAAAGTGCCCGGCATACCATCGGCTGTATTCAAGCCTGTTTTCAATGCGCTCAAGCCAGGCTTCTGTTGACACATCAGCTGATGCCGCTGAGATTCCGGCAGGGAACACCTCCCGCGGGACTTTGCTTATCGGGCATGTATGGGAGGCAACTAAATCCACTTTCCATGAATGGGCTGCCAGCGAGCGCTCTACGCGCCTTTTGATCAGATCAGAAGGCTGTTCGTCAGCCCACCAACTGATATTTTTTGCCAGCCTGTAGTGCTTATCCATAGAATATGCCCCGCCTATTGCGATCATGCTGAAGCCATCGATCTTGTATATGTCCCCGTCTCGGGCAAAGGCAAGCCTGGGAAACCTGTCTTCAACATAGGCCACAGCTTCTTTAAACCGCTGTTTTCTATATCCCTTTATCTTTTGCGGCCGTTTCTCATGGTTGCCATGTATGCACAGAATTGTTATAGGAAGCTTGCTCAGCTCTTCTTTGAGCTTTAAATCCTTTTCCGGCCCAAAGAAGTTTATTCCGGCATCGCCCAGAATCACTAAGGTGTCATCGCATGTTGTCTTTTCTGCCTCGCAGAAGGCTGCAACCCTTCCAAACCTTCTGTGGGTGTCTCCGGTTATATAGAGCATTGCATTATCCCTGTTTTTTTGGCTCCTTAAAGCGCTCCGGCAGCTCTGCCATGAAGTCATAGCTGCCAAGGCTTCTTTTAGGCACAGCAGTGTAAGCCATAGGAAGCTCAACTAAAAATATGAATTCACGGCTTTCCCATATCTCATGAAACCACTCCCATACGACATGATCGTTTCGATTTGCGTTTTTAATGCGAATGCCCTTATCGTCAAGGGCGATTGAAATCTCGCCCCTGTCTTTTTTGTACAGATAAGCCGGCATCACGAGATCTATAGCAATCAGCGCCAATGAGCCGACTGCAGAGAACGCCAGGCACAGGCTCATTAGAAAGGAAGGGTTCCTCGGCACTTGGCAGACAGAGAACACAAGGAACAACGGGACAATAAAGTGCACCCATCCCCAAAGCGCGTACATTCGCTTAAGATATGCCCACATTGCCTTAACAGCTTCTATATATGCCAAAGAGTAAGATATTTTCATTCTAATATCGTACTCCTTTATTTGCCCAATCGCAAGGCGCTGCTAAGCCATAAAAAAGAAGCTTTGCTTGAAATAACTTCAATTTGGGAAATTATTTGAATAAGCATGCATGCAATTAGCAGATAATCATTTATAGGAAGTAATAAGGAGGCTCATGTCCATGGAGCTAAAAGGATCAAAAACTGAAGCTAACCTTCTGGCTGCCTTTGCCGGGGAATCACAAGCCAGAAACAAATATACCTTCTTTGCCTCACAGGCAAAGACAGATGGCTACAACCAGATAGGCAAGTATTTTACGGAAACAGCGAACAACGAAAAAGAGCATGCGGAAATGTGGTTTAAGCTCATCAAAGGCGGCCAGATGCCCACAACGCCTGCAAACCTGCAGGAAGCAGCTGATGGCGAGCATTTCGAGTGGTCAGAAATGTATGCCGAATTTGCCAAGGTTGCTGACAAGGAAGGGTTCTCTGACATTGCCAAAAAATTCAAGATGGTAGGCGAAATTGAAAAGCGCCATGAAGACAGGTATCTCAAGCTTCTGAGCAATATTGAAAACAACACCGTATTTGAAGAGGAAGTTGAGCTTGCATGGGTATGCATGAACTGCGGCCATGTGCACAGCGGGAAAAAGGCGCCTGCCAAATGCCCTGTGTGCGATCACCCGAAAGCATACTTCGAAAGGCTTGTTGAAGACTTCTAGGAAGCCGGCATGCGCGAATTAGGCGGCACAAGCAGTGCAGCATGCACGCTGTAAAGGCTTGGCATTGCTCTTTTACCCAAACAAAAGCAAGGCAAAACATCAGTGCCAGCAATTTTTACGTTCAGCTTTCAGCAATAACTAAGATAATAAGCAAAGCAGAGCCTTGATCGCCTTGAACGCAAAGGCCTCTCTTTGCCATGCCTGCCAGCAACGGCCCGGAGGCGCTGCACGGCAGCGCAATGCTTTTTCGCGCAGCCAAAAGCAGTGTCGAACATTAATCTCAGGCGATGCGCTTTAGAGCTCCGAACCAAAGCAAGCTGCCTATGCAGCAGCTTGTTTTGAAGCATAAGGGCGCAGCAAAGCGCAAAACTACTCCCATTTCAGGTTTATGCCCTCAAAATGCCTGTCAAACGATTCCTGCAGCAGCGCAGTGCACTCCTCGACAAAAGCATTGTAGCGCTTAATGAGCTCACATCCCAGCTCAGTAAGTTCAGACCCGCTTCCTGTCTTGCCGCCCTGGTGCTTTCTGATAACGCTGCTGCCCAGCCGCTTTTCTGTTTTATCAATGATATATCGGGCTTTGCTGTATGATATGCCCATTTCCTGGCTTGCATAAAGCATAGATCCGTTCTTTTCAATGAGAGTAAGCAGCTGAACAGTTCCAGGGCCAAAAAATCCGTCAGAGCTTGCAAGCCACAGCTTGATGCCGGGTTTTAGTTCATGGTAGCTTTCGTTTCCAAATCCTTCGCTGTCTATTGGCGATTTTGATTCAGTTGCCATACGCTCTCTCTTCATATAGTATTTTAAATTTATTATACAACATTTAGCTCGGCATCTGTATTCAATTGTCGGAAACATCCATTTATTTCGAAAAATCGCATAGTCGGCATGGAAAGTTTTAAAATTTGAACATGAAGCATAGCCTGAGGGAATAAAAAGGCTGCCGCCAGATGCAGCAGCCTATTTAAAGGAAGCATATATTGGCTAAAACCGGAAGCTTAGCGGGTTGTTGTGCCGTCGACTTTTATCTCGAGCACTAAAGCTTCTATGACTGCCTGTATCATTTCATCATCAAGCTTTAGGTCGTGCTTTTTGAGCAGCTCAGCTACATAGCTGAACTTTTCGGCCCCAACGCCAGTCTGGCCTGCATATAGCTGTTCAGCAGCCTGCACGCCGATTGAAGCAATTTGCTGTATTTTTTCGTAAGTAGCAATTGATGTGCGCGTTTTCACCCATTCTCTGGCAAGCGGCAGCAAAACTGCTGTGACAAGGGTAGTCAGGGCTCCGATTATTGCGTTTAAAATCTCTTGATTCATAATTTATCCTTTATGGCTAAAGGGAAATAGCCTTTGTATATTATCCGGTGTTGCTGCTTTTTCTCACATATCGCTAAATTAGGACACATAGAGCTGGATATTAGCAGCAATACCCTGCACTTTCGCTCTATAATATGCAATGGCTGTAAAATGATTGAATATTCTTTTGAAAATTAAGAGATAGATGGCAATAACAGCGAAATAATTTTAAAAATGCGGAATTTATCGCGCTGAAAAACAGATGAAGAGGAAAGGAAAGCATTTGGAATTGCGCAAAAAAAAAGCTAACAGTGCTCAAGCTGTTAGCTCATCAGTTTTTTTGCGCTCCATTCCCTCCAGGCTGCGAGGTAGGCAAAGCTGTGCCAGAAATCATCCCACCCGACAAGCTTGTCTAGTATCTCAAATGCTTTGGCATGCTCATTTGAAGCTTCCAGCATACAGTATGCGCTGTATAATATAATGCTCCCGTCAAGGCTTCCTGACTGGTCTATAGCATTCTGAGCGCTTTCTTCAGGCTCAGTAAACCCGCACAAGGCAAACAGCGCACTGCGGTAGCCCGTTTGGACATGCACCGGAAGCGAAAAGTTAAAGTCCATCCACTTTTTCTTGCCGGAGTTAGTCTTAAGGGCTGTTATGGCAAGCCAATATGAGCTTGCTGCAATCATTTCCGGCGTAGACTCACTCAGTTCCAGCGATCTCTCAAAGAAGAGCTCAGCTGTTTCGTAATCGCCTTTTATATAAGAGGAAATCCCAAGCCTGTATTCCAGTTCCAAAGTCTGTGGCGCCATCTTAGCGCATGCCAGGAAGTCTTCAAACGCTTTGTGCGGCTCTTGGATGCATAAATACCTGGGCGCTCGCTTCCGAAGGGCGCCAAAAGCATTAGGGCTTATATCAAGAGCGTTTGTATAGCATTCTATAGCTTCTCTAAACCGAAGCTGAAAACAAAGCCTGTCGCCGAGCAGCACCAATAGGCCAAATTGATCATCATCGCCTGATTCAATGCGCTTTCTAAGCTCAGCAACATCAGCGCGATCGCTTAAGCCATGTGGCAAGTCGTAGAACTGGCTCTCTTTAGAGGCATGCACGCCGGCGAAGAAATATTTGTTTTGCGGCATAGCCATATATCCTTTCAAATAATCTATAGCCGCTAGTAATGATGCGGCACCCAATATACCATTATATATTCTATATCGACACTTTCCGCCCATATACCGTCTTTTGCATTAGCATTAATGAAATCTGCAACTTTGGAAGAAGTAGCAGAATCTGTAAAGCCATAGCACTTGTAATACAGGCAGTAGCGCTCTATTGCAGCTTGTGCAAGCAGGCGCGACTCAGAGCGGTGGCGCATGTGGATTGCATTTGGGCTTCTTTTAATGGAGTATAGCATGTTGTAGAGAAGAATCCCTTCAGCCATCATGCCAGGCAAAGGCTGATCTGTTATATATGCCCTTAATTCATTTCTTATGCCTGTGTCTGATCTGTTTCCAACAGTTACGATGGCAGCGCCTTTTTCTGCGCTGGCTTCGAGTTTCAGAATGTCCTCAATCGTGCATATAGCCGGGCACATTGCTGAAAAGCCCATTGAAAATGGCATAGCCGGCTCGTATGCTTCCCACATTGCCTCTTTATACTTTATGCTGTCGATGCCAAGGGCGCTACCTCTTTTTTTGGCCATTTCTATCATCCCGCTGCTCATGTCAATCGCTGTGACGCTCTTTGCATGCTTTGAAAGCTCAATGGCTGCGTCCCCCCCGCCACACCCTACATCCAGGGCTGTGCCATTTTTGCCGATGCCAAACTCTTGCCATGCTTTAGCAGCAAGCTTTGCAGTATCGTTAAGCCTTAGGCTAACTTCAGCCTGCGATCTGGCTATGTAGTCATAATATTCGATTAGCTTTGTATTTCTCTCTAAAGCCTGCTTTCTTGTTCCTGTTCGGAACGCGCCTTCCCATGCACTTATCAGTGCTTGTGGATTTGCCATAAAAACCCCATTTGATGCTCATTGGACTAGCTGTTAGCTAGTATATATTTATCAGGCAGGGGAGAGTGCCAATTTTTGTCTCTTGCACAACTTAATGAAAACAACAAGATAGACAAAAATAGCCAATATCAGATGGGGCTGATGCCCCAAAAGGCATTCAGAATGATATACTATTTATATTATATATTTTTGGGGATTTGCAGTCTATGCAGCTTAAAGCAATTGCAGCGTTCATGGTTTTATTCATAGTTATTTCAATTTTCGCCCTAAATGGAGGGCTGGATTCATTCGATTCAGCTATATATTCGTACATAAGCAGCTATATTTCGCCAATTAATACGGCCATCATGCTCTTTGTAACCGAGCTCGGGGCCTTTTTATCGCTGTCTATAATCTGCGCTTCTCTGCTTGCTGTGCCAAAGACAAGGCAGCAATACGGCCTTCCTATAGCTCTGGCAGCATGCATTGCAGTGCTTGCCAGTGTAGCGCTAAAAGCGCTCTTCATACGAGAGCGGCCGGATGTTTTGCATATAGTGCAGGAAAGCGGCTATAGCTATCCAAGCGGGCATGCCAGCGCAAACTTTGCGGCATATTTTACAGCCGCAATAATAGCAAACAGGCTTGCCAAAAATAAAAGGGTGCGCTTAGGCGCAATATCGCTATTCAGCGTTTTGGCAATTTTAATCGGCATAAGCAGGGTATACCTTGGCGCGCATTATGCCAGCGATGTGCTGGGGGGAGGGCTCGTCGGCATTATCGTTGCCTCGGCGCTTGAGCGCTTCATGGCGCCTTCCTGGTTTGCAGGCAGCTACAGCTTTGGCGCCGAGCTGCCTGAGCGCGCCGCAGAAAGCCTGGCTGAGGCTTTTCCCGGCGTGCCGGATGAAATTTTAGTTCAGGCTGTGTTCGCCAAGGCTGCGGCTGAGGTTTGCGAATGCAGCGCTGTTGTAGCTACCAGCGAAGGAAATGTTGAACTGGCCGGCCTTGCCGGGCAATCGATTGGCTCAATCGCATCAGCGATAATAAGCAAGAGGGAAACAGTCGGGAAAAGCCCGTCCCTTCGCAGCCTGGCAAAGCCGGTTGGCGCCCTTGTCGGGATTGTTAATGAACAAAAAGCAACAATTTCTATTGCTTATGATCAGAGAAAAATCCCTTTAAGCACAGTGTCAAATTATGAGAGCGGCATTCTAAAGCGCATCGAAGACAGCTTGTCAACCACATGAATGCACTGCCAAATGAGGCCGGGCAATCGGCAAGAAGGCTGCCATGATGCAAATGAGCATGGCCGTTTAGCTTTCGTAAAAGACCTTTTTTAGAAATTCGCTGCGAAATTTTTTGTACTTTTCAGTATAGCTGGACTCAACCCCCATCCATGTATGGGGCGTTCGCCTTGTCTGCACCAATGTAGCCGGCACTCCGGCAAGCGTGAGGTTGGTTGCATAGTCTATGCCTTCATCGCGCATTGGATCGTAGTCTGCAGTTTCGATGTATGCAGGAGGCAGGTTTTCAAACGACTCTGCCTGAAGGGGCGCAGCGTACGATGCTTTCATTCCTTCAGGAATCCCGTCTCTAAGGTAAATTTCAAAAACATACTCAACAGTTTTCGAATTAATCCCGGGATGCGTCGGCTGATCATACAGCAAGTAGCTTTCTTGCGAAAAAGTATTGTCAAGGCCGGGGATCATCAGAGCCTGCAGGCAGAATTTTACTTTGCTTTTCCTGTCCCTTGCCATTTGGCATACAGCTGCTGCAAGATTTGCTCCGGAGCTGTCTCCTGCGATAGCGATTTTTTCCCTGTTAATTTTGAGCATCTCCGCGTTTTCCCATATCCATTCAGAAGCGATATAGGTGTCTTCAACGCTTGCAGGGAACGGGTGCTCTTTTGCGAGGGCAAAGTCAACTGCAAGTATTGCGCAATCTACATCCAAAGCAATTCGCTTTGCTATGCTAAGGCACACGCTGCCCCATGGGCACCAGTACCCGCCTCCGTGCAAGTATATATAGCCAGGCAGCTCTTGCCCGGCAAGCTCTTTTCTGCGAAACGCAACAATAGGAAGCTCACGGTTGTTATATCCTTCAATCGTGTAGCGCTCAACCTGCATCAGGTCATCGCATTCCAGGTTGTCCCAGTCTTTAGTATATGTGCCGTTGCTTACTGCTTGTATAACGCCTGTGTCAACAAGCACTGTTGGCAAAAGGTCTTCATGCACCTTAAATCGATTAATGTCAAAGGGCAGATCTGAGTTTGCCATGTTAATCCTCCTTTATTATGGCCAAAATTTTCATTCTTGGCGCAAGTATATATGATTTGGCGCTTATTCGCAATAAATGCCAGATGCTGCTGTTGAACTGGTGTTCAAAAGCAAGAGCGGTTATGCTGCTTGTTTAGCGAAATCGTGCATGAAAAAGTTATGATAAACAAATAATGGAAAAGCGCCAGTTAGTATAATTTGAGGGAAATTGTCGATAGGTTATGCTATTCTTAGCATAAAAGAATACCCTCACAGGAGTTGTCGATGCGCAAAATCAGAGAGTGGATTAGCATAAGAACAGCCATATCTCCGGAACTGATTGTACTGGTTGGAATAATGGCAGCAAATATCCTGTTTATCAGCATTGCAGCTTTCATAATATCATGGCTGGCTCCGCCATACCTTGAAGCTACAGATTATTGGAGCTGCGTTTATTATGCGGTCACCATGCTCATTTCAGGCTACATGGAAGTAGTGGTGGAAGACATAGGCCAAACAGGCGCCTTATTGGTTGCGTTTTGCGTTGCTATTGTAGTATTGGGCATGATAGTCTTTACAGGCGCTGTTGTCGGATATATGACAGACTTTATATCAAGCTTTATTGAAGATGCGGACTCAAGCTCAAAAAAGCTGCATATATCAAACCATACAGTCATTCTAAATTGGAATACCCGCGCTGCAGAAATTGTAAACGAGCTTCTTTATAAAGATACAAAAGAAAAAGTTGTAATTTTGGTCGAATATGACAGGGAAGGCGTTCTAAGCGATATCGATGAGAGGCTTTCTGACACTATTGAAACAGAAAATGAGCTTGTTATGGCAGCAAGCGAGCATTTGGGGGCTATAAAGCGCTGGATTTACAGAAAAAAGAACAGCTTTAAAAGCAACCTTGCTGTTATAGTGCGCGAAGGCGATACATGGTCCCTTAAGCAGCTTAGCAATATTTCAATAGAAAGCGCTAAAAGCGTGATTATCCTCAGCAATGCCAATACCTACCACGAGCGCGAGAGCGATCCGGAACACATGGAAAAGGGCGATGCAGTAATGATAAAAACCTTGCTGCAGGTTATACAGATTACACAGGAGGAAGGCCTTGAGCAAAGCCAGCAGGTTGTTGTTGAGGTGGAAGACGACTGGACTCTGGAGCTGATCGAAACCATTATTAGCCATAAAGAGCTGGATGGCAAGCTGAAGGTCATTCCTGTAGCAATCGACTATATCCTCGGGCAAATTTTTTCGCAGATTTCAATTATGCCGGAGCTCAACAATGTTTACAGCGCGCTGTTTTCCAATAGGGCAGCCTCATTTCACTCCGAAGCCTCGGCTGCAGGCGAGATTACAGAGGAGGAGTTTGTTGAAAGCTTTTTAGGCTCCCACCTTAAGGCCATCCCGCTGGCTGTATCCCGCGACAGGGGTGGAGCGGTAAATTGCTTTTGCATGTCAAACAGTGAGCAAAGCATCAAAAAGGCTGAGAGCGTAACGTGGAACCAGGATATTGAAGTTGAAATCAATGAGGGCTATAAAATATGCGGCAAGCATGTGCTCATACTCGGCCATAACAGCAAGAACAAAGCAATTATGGAGGGATTTGACTCCTTTAATAATGAATGGAAGGATAACGGCGCTGACATTCTGGAAATAGTTGCTGTTGACAGCGAAGAGTATCTGCAAAGCCAGGATTACTACAGCAATTACCCTTGTGTGAAGAAGGCTGTTGCGGCTGATGTGTTTGACAAGGCAATAATATGCAGTGAAATAAATGATTTTGTTCAGGCAAACAATGAGAGCCGGTGCATCCTGATACTCTCTGATGATACAGAAGATGACGATGAGATTGACGCTGATGTGCTCACATACCTCATATTGGTCCAGGACATCATTAATAAATACAAAAAAAGCAATCCCGAGAAAGACCATAGCGCCATTAACCTGGTTGTTGAGATTCTCAATCCCAAAAACTATGATATTGTCAGCAATTTTAGCGCTAACACCATCGTGCTGAGCAATCGCTACCTAAGCAAGATCATAGAGCAAATTGGCGAAAAGGAAGCCCTTTTCGACTTTTACTATGATATTTTGACTTACGATGAGCCGCTAAGGGTAACAAAAGAGCTCTATGTAAAGAAAGCAAGCGAGTACTTTGCCAAAGTGCCGGAAGCCTGCACAGCAGCTGATCTCATTCGAGCGGTATACAAAGCTTCCCCAAGCGCTAACAAAGCTTTAGTGCTGGGTTATTTTCAAAGCGATGGCGGGATGGTCATTTTTGAAGGGGACCAGTCAAAGATAAATGTTGAGCTTAGCAGTGAAGACAAGCTTATTGTTTTTAGCAACCATTGACCTGCTCCCACCGCTTTCGCAAGCGCTCGCGCTTGCTTAGAAGCGGGGGCTTCCCGAATACTCTGCCAAAAGCCTTGGCCCAATACGCGGGCATATGCCGTGGGCCCCACGGCAATGGCGCTGGCTCACCAGCGCTATATTGCTTTTTGTATGCCAAGCATTCGCTTAGCCTCGTTTTTTATGTTGATGGCTGCATCGCGTCTCTGTCCATAACGCTTCCGCAGCACTCGCATGCATATGTTCGCTCTGACAGGCCAAGCTCTTTTTTCACTGCCCCGCATACAGAGCAGGTTTTGCTTGACGGGTACCATTTGCCCACTTTTGCGAGGATCTTTCCCTGATCCTCCAGCTTGTACTTTAGAAAGCGTATAAACATTCCCCAGCCAGCGTCAGAAACAGATTTGCCAAAGTTAAGCGCCTGGGCCATCGCATGCATGTTTAAATCCTCTATGGCTGCGCAATCATAGGAATTGGCTATCTTCCTAGATCGTTTATGCAGAAAATCTTTTCTCTGGCATGCTGCTTTCTTGTGGGCTTTGGCTATCTGTGCCTTCTTTTTTATGTAATTGCTGCTTCCCTTTTCTTTCAAAGACAGCTCTCTTTGCAGCTTTGCTATCTTTTTTTCTGAGGCTCTGAAATATTTCGGATATTCAGCGCTCTCGCCTTCGCTTGTTATGTACAGCTCTGGCATTGAGAAGTCTAAGCCAATAATGCTTTGTATATCTTCTGGAGCCATTTCTGCCGCTTCAGATTCATACTCGAACAGAAGGGAAACATAGAAAGCCCCTGTGCTGTCGCGGCTTACTGCCGCTGACTTAAGCCTATAGCCTTCAGGAATCTGCCTGTGCTGGCGAATCCTAACCTTGCCAAGCTTGGGGAGCACAAGATGCCTGCCCTCTATTCGGATGTTATTGTTCACAGCATTGGTTGTATACGACTGCCTGTCAGAGCGTTTGGCCTTGAACTTTGGAAAGCCCACAGACGCGCTTTCAAAAAACCTTTTGAAGGCCCCTTCAAGAAACCGCTGCTCGCTGCAAAGGGCCAGGCTGTCCACTTCCCTTAGCCACTCAAATTCGCCTTTGTACGCGGCAGGCGTGATGCGAAGCATTTCCCCGTGCAGCTTATAATAAGCAATCTTGTCTGCAAGCATTTTGTTATAGACAAAGCGCGCGCACTCGAAGGTTTTGGAAATGAGGGTTGCTGCTCTTTGTTAGGCTGCATTCTGAACTGGAAGGCTTTATGGCATTTCATTGCCGCTCGCCCTGGCTTTCAATATGCTTGCGCAGAGCAGCCGGCGGAGCCCCGCCGAGCTTGTTGGTTTCAGTTTTGGGGCGCACGCCAAATAAAGCGATGATATGAACGCTTTCGAAGCCCAATTCGAGAAGAGCGTTTGTATAATTTGGGGCAAAGCGCTCGAATATTGCGAAAACCCGGCTGCCTATAGCTTTTTTCATATACTTTGCGGCAAGAACAAGCTGGCAGCGCAGCATTATGTTGAATGATTGGTGCTCTCTAGTATCGTCAATATTTAGCCTTTTATGCTATATTATGCTAAATTATACCATGTTTATACAGAAAAGAAAAGAGAAACAGCGGCGGCGCGCTCTGCAGCCGCTTTTACACCGCTTTCGCAGCGAACTCCGCGCTTGTGGTGTGCGCCAATGTTTCGAAATAACCGCAATTCATCTCGCTGCTTAACGACTTTGGCTTTTGAAGCGGGGGAATTCTTGCGGATTGCATTAAAAAAAGGCCTTTGCCGGGCCTTGTTTTATTAGCTTAAGGCTGCTTTTGCCGTATCTGCAAGCTTTGCAAACGACACAGCATCGTTCATTGCAACGTCAGCGAGTATTTTTCTGTCTATTTCAATTCCTGATTTTTTGAGCCCGTCTATCAGCCTTGAATAGCTGATGTCATTAAGGCGGGCAGCTGCGTTAATTCTCGCTATCCATAAAGAGCGCATATCTCTCTTGCGCTGTTTTCTTCCTATATACTGGCTCCTTAAAGCCCTCATTACAGCTTCGTTTGCCGGTCGGTACAAACGCGATCTGGCGCCGTAGTAGCCTTTGGCCAATTTTAGGATTTTCTTGTGCCTTCTTTTCTTGGTTGTTCCCCTTTTTACTCTAGCCATTGCCGCCTCCTACTTTTTGTTAGCTATAATAAATCTGAGCCTCTTTGCGTCAGGCTTTGAGAGCACGCTGCCTTTGCGAAGCCTTCTTTTTCTTTTTTGCGCTTTTTTGTTTAGCATGTGGTTTTTGTAAGCGCTTGATCTTTTAATGATGCCTGATTTCTTTACTCGAAACCGTTTTGAAGCGCCTCGATGCGATTTCATTTTAGGCATGAGCTAATTCCTCCACTGTCTCTAGCTTTGCTGTTTTTTGGGGGCTAGGTACATCACATAGTTTCGCCCTTCTGCTTTTGGAGCCTTTTCTATGATGCAGTCTTCGCCAACCATATCCTTGATGCGCAATAGAAGGTCTTTGCCCTTTTCGATGTAGACCATCTCTCTTCCCCTAAAGCGAACAGAAACTTTTACTTTGTCGCCTTCTGAGATGAATTTCTGTATGTTTTTAACTTTTACCTGCAAATCATGGTCTTGAACGCGCACAGAGGTACGGACTTCCTTAATCGTAACAACCTTCTGGTTCTTCTTTGTGTCTTTCTTTCTTCTATTTTGCTCATAGCGAAACTTGCCATAATCCATTATTTTGCATACTGGCGGCTTTGCTTCGGGAGAAACCTTAACTAAGTCTAGCTCCTTTTCCTGGGCTAAGCCCATAGCTTCCGCAAGTGGCATAACGCCAAGCATCTGGCCGTTTTCATCGATCACCCGCAATTCCTTGTCACGAATCTGTCCGTTAATCTGAAACTCTTTTATAAGTCACCTCCGTATTTTTAGAGCGAGAGAACTGCCATAAAAAATGAGCTGCTGTAATTGCAACTCAAATAATCTTCTAAAATTAAAAATAATCACGAAGCCTTATTAACCCATGGGCGCTAGCCGTAGGGTGAGAAGCAACCTTCTTCTTTGCTGTATGCCAGAATAGCAAAAAACAGCCTGAATGTCAAGCTGTTTTTTGCACGCACAATTTCTAGTAGCTCTTCGGCTTCTTTTCTGATTTGGAAGATGGCGAATAGCTTGAGCTTGATGAGCCTGTTCCGGAAGAGCTTGACCCGGAAGAGCTTGACCCTGATGAGCTTGACCCTGATGAGCCTGAGCCTGATGAGCCTGAGCCTGAGCCATACGATTTTGAGCCGGATCCCTGTGATCCTGAGCTCGAAGAGCCTGATCCGTATGAGCTTGATCCAGAGCCGAATGAGCTGCTGGAGCCTGATGAATAGCTTGATCCCGAAGAGCTTGAGCTTGAGGAGCCAAGGCTTGAAGATCTTGAGCTTGACTGCATCGAACCGCTTTTGTGCTCAAATGATTTGCAATCCGGCTCCGATTGGCTCGAGCCACTGCCCCCAATAGTTATTGAACTTAGAGTGCAGGAATTGTCGCGATCATAGTGCTGGCAATCTTTAACGTTGCAGCGGATATTTGAATGTTCCATATAAATGCTCCTTTTTTTAGATAGCATTTCCAAACCTAGCAATAAATATACATTAATTCGGTTATTATTTTTTACTTGCCAGATTGGCGCCTTTAATATTTTGTAGAAAAAAGTGTATTTATGCTGTTGGAAACAAAGCTCTTTTAAAACTGTTATCACATACCAAAATTTGATAAGATAGAGAATATGTGTTGATTATTTTTGAGGGTTGCCATGATAGAATTCAGCGGTGTGACAACTAGCTATAGCTACGAATTTTTTTTAAGAAATATCTCGTTTGAGCTGCTCAATTCAGAGTTTGCCTTCATCTGCTCTGAGCGGCTTTGCGAAGCGAACGCTATTCTCAAGCTTTTGGTAATGCCTGAAATTGACCGCGAAGGAACTGTAGAGCTTGATGGCATAGATGCCAGAAAGCTAAGCGGCAAAGAGAAGGCAGCCTACCTGAAAAAATTCGCAATAGCATCAGATCGCATTGGCCTTGTTCCAAATAGGACATTATACGAAAACTTATTGATGCCGGCGCTCGTTACAAGCCAGGCACAGCAAGCAAAGGATCGCATTTCGGATGTGCTCAGCATTTCAGGGCTTCGCAGCAAAGCAAGAAAATGCCCTTCAGAGCTGAGCGCGCTGGAGGAGCGAAAGGCTGTCATTGCAAGGGCAGTCATAAGCTCGCCGCAGGCAGTTTTGGCTTCAAACCTGATGGGCTCACTGGAGATTGTGGATTCAATGGAGATCATTCGGCTGCTCTTTGACATTAACTTGTATTATGGAGTGTGCGTGCTGGCCACTGTAGACACCCCAAGCATCATCAAAAGCTTAGACAAGCGAATACTCTACATTGAAAACGGCTCGCTCAGGCACAAGCCGGAAAGAAGCGCCAGGGCGATGGGGTAGGGGAGAGCTTGCGCTATAGCGCTGTTGAAGCGGCAAAAAACGCTGCAGAAGGAAGCCATTACGGCGTAAGGGCTGTGCTGTCGCTGGCACTGGCTTTGCTGCTTATTTACTATTGCATAGGTTTGTCGCTTATATGGCTTGAGGCTAAAAGAGCGTCTATGCTAAATATTGCAGTGCTCTGTTTTGAGGCTGAAGAGCAGCATGCAGTGGCATATGCCCAGATTTCAAAGGCAGATTATATAAAAAGCTGTAAAAGCGTTACATCAGAAGAGGCATATGAGGCGATGTGCAAGGCATATCCCAACAGCGGCCTGATGCCCAACACCTTTTCCTTTGCCTTGAAAGCCTGCCTTGACGGCAGCATTGGAGTTGATGCTTTTTGCGCATTTGCAAAAAGCCTTGATAATGTGAGCAGCGCAGGCTTGGGAAACTATTTTTATGACAAGGCAAATATATGGTGCCCGCTTGCGCTCTTTGTTCTGCCCGCTGCCAGCATAGCGCTGGTTGTTTATGCTTCTGCAATGGCCAAGCGCAAATGCCGGGCCTCGATAAAAGCCAGGGAGCTGGACATAAAAATTCTTGGATCTTTCGGAGTGCCGGAAAAGCTGATAAGGCTGCCGTTTGCTTTTGAGAGGGCAGCTATTGCCCTGCTTGCGCTTGCACTCTCGCTGGCTGCTGCCCATAGCCTGTATGTGTATTATCTGGGCGCTGCCAACTGCTCATCATATATTTACTATTCGTTTATGCAGCTTGATTCATTAAAGGGCTTCTGGCCTTATGCTGCTGCAAGCGCAACCACCGTTATGCTTTTATTTCTTGCTGCCGCCAAAGTTAAGCTCGCCACTCCATCATACGCTGATGTGTTATGACAAAAGCTCTAAGGCTGTATCTTGCTTAGGTCAATATCGTTGCCCCCCTTGTTGAGCAATACAGCAAATACAGCATATCGCCCTCCCTTTAGCACGCTGTCAGGCGAGCAGGTTGAAAGCGTTATGATCCTGTCCGATTCATCTACTTTTGCGCTGGAGCTAATATCTGAGCTTTCCCTTAGCTCAGATATTAGCGAAGCAAAGCTTTCCCCATAGCTTGGGCTTCTGTAGTCATAGTCTTCCTCAAGCGCCAGGCAGGCAAAGATTTGGTAGTGGTATGCTTTGCCGCCAGCTGTGTAAACTGAAACAAACGGGCACTGCATGTATTTTTCCTGCGAGCGAAAATCAAGCAGCCGTGAAAACATTGTTCCATTGGACATTCTATGGCCATAGACAACAGTGTTTTGGTCACTAAAGCCAGGGCTGTTTCTGAAGTCTATAAACAGGCAGCCTGACGCATTCTCATTTTTAAGAAAAGTGTGGCTTAAGTAGTATTCGTTGTCAGATGCCTGCACGATCGGATGGTCAACATTAGCCCCGTCAATGTATATCCATCCGACAGCCTCACTGTTTATCGAGCAAAGGGCGCTAAAGTCAGGCAGCTGCCTTTTGCTTATGCTTTCAGCCTGGCTATAGGGCAGGCTCGTGCTGTCAATCGTAAACTGCCTGATCTGCGTCAGCTCAGCTGCTGAGCTGAGATATTGCAGCAATTCATTTGAGAACAGGAAAATGCTTGATGCAAAGAGCGCCAGGCTAATGAAAAAAGCAGCCTTTAGCAAAAAGCTGCGCTTCTTTTTTTTTCTCTTCGATACTGCGCCGGCAAATGAAGCCTGGCTGTGGCCTGGTTGGGCATTCTTTATGCGGTATTGGATGTTTGGCTTATATTGGCTGTGCATAGCGTTATGGTTTTATGCCAGTTATGTCAATGTCGGCCCCGTCCGGGTTGAGCAAGACTGCAAACACAGCAAGCCGCTCTTCGCTGTCTCGGCCATGGCATGTTGACAAGCACAGCAAGCGATCGCTGGCAGAAGCGCTTGCGCTTGATTTTATTGCAGACAGCCTGCTAATTCTGCTTATGAAGTTAGCAAAGTTGCTGTTATAGTTGGGCTCTCTGTACTTATCGTAAGGATCTAGCACAACTACTGCAAAAATATGGTAATAAAACACCTTTCCGCCCGGGGTATAAACAGTAATAATCGGTTGGGCATCATAGGTTTCTTGGTCCAGGTATCTTTTTAGCTTGGCAAACATCGTCCCATCCTTCATATTGTGCCCGTAAATCACAGTATTTTGGTCTGTGAACATTCCGTTTGCTTTTGCGTCCATATACAGCGCGCCGGCTGAATTGTAATTTCCTTTGAATGAATGGTTAAGGTAGTAATCATTGTCCTTGCCCTGAACGACGGGATCAAAGACTTCAACTATATCAAGGCTGAGCCATCCAACAACATCAGCGTTTATCTCTTTAAGAACAGTGAAATCAGGAAGCTCTTTACGGCTGCCATTCTGAATGCTGTTTGATGAGCCGGCTTCTGAAGTTACAGCTATCAAACGAATATCCCTGATTTCCTGAATTTGCTTGTAGCGCGGAATAACCTCCATTGCGATGCCGAAAAGCCCAAAGCTAAAGGCAACAATGCACATGCTATAAACAACGGCTTCATAAACCCTCATAGGGCGCTTAGCTTTTTTTGCCTTGCTCTTTTCGCGCCTTTTGCGCTTAGAAACTTCGGCAGTTGGCACAGCTTCAGCTGCAGCAAGCATATCTGCCCTGAACGGGTTCTCAAAAGGTGCACTCTTTACCCTGTAAACGCGCGTTTTGCGCTGGTTAGGCATTTGGTTTAAATTTTCTGCCATTTATAGCTCCATCCCTATTGCTTGTTTGAAAGCGCTCTAAGGCTTGATCGCAGTATTGATGATGTTGCCGTCCTGGTTTAGCAAAACAGCCATCACTACAAGCCGATCGTCATAGTCGTCGCTGTCGCATGTTGACAGGCATAGCACCCGATCGCTAGCGCCTACAGAGGCGCTTGAGCTTATCCTTGACTGCTTGCGCATTCTGTTTATGAAGTTCGTAAAATTTTCGCCATAATTTGATCTCATATAGTCATAGTATGAATCCACTATAACTACAGCAAAGATCTGGTAGTGATAAACTTTATTGTCAGGCGTGTATATTGATATTACCGGCTGGGCTTCGTATGTTTCCTGCTCAAGGTATTTTCTGAGGCTGGCGAACATAGTGCCATTGGACATGTTGTGGCCGTAAATTACAGTGTTCTGGCTGCTGAGGTCTGCTTTGGCCCTATAATCTACAAAAAATGAGCCTGCTTTGTCATAAAGGCTTTCATATGAGTGGTTCAGGTAGTAGTCGTTGTCTTTGCCCCTGACAATCGGATCATCGACGCCTACTGCTTCAAGGTACATCCAGCCTACAAGATCAGCGCATTTTTCCTGCAGTGCAGGAAAGTTTGGCACTTGGCGCGAGTAGCTTCCCAGCGCCTCTTCGACTTCATATGTCTCATCAAGCTTGCCGTCATTGCGCAAATTGATTATACGGTTCTTTGATATCAGTCTTGGAATAACTTCCATTGCGCCGAGAAAGGTGCTAAATGAGAATATGGCTATTGCTGCGCAATAAAAGACAGCCTCAAAAAGTCTCATGGGCCGCTGCTGCCTTCTCGCATTTGAGCTTTTTCTTTCTGCTGCATTGCCATCTGTTGAGGCCTGTTCAGCGCTGCTTTCCATTGCCTTTCGGCCCAAATCGAACGGGTTGTCAAAAGGGGCGGTTTTTACCCGGTAGACCCGGGATTTCCACACGATTTCTTTTTTATATTCCATAAAAGCCTATTACCTTATTAGCGCTTATATGCTGGCTTTATGGCTTAACGCCACTAATGTCAATTTCCTCTCCGTCTTGATTAAGCAAAACAGCTGCTACAACCAGGCGCTCATCTGCATTAGCGCCATGGCATGTAGACAGGCACACAATCCGATCGCTTGATGCTACTTTAGCGTTTGATGCTATCCTTGACTGCCTTCGCAGGCTGTTGACAAAGTTCGTAAAGCCATCGCCATACTCAGGCTTTGTGCAGTCAAATGAAGCATCGGCAAGCACCACAGCAAAGATATGGTAGTAGTAGACTTTGCCGCCAGGCATGTATATAGTGATTATTGGCTGCGCTTCGTACATCCTTTGGTCTTGGTACTTTTTGAGCTTTGCGAACATTGTGCCATTTTTTAAGTTGTAGCCATAAATAGCTGTATTTTGGCTCGCAAAGCCCGTGTCCGCTCGATAGTCTGCAAACAGCGAGCCTGCAGGATTATACGGGCTCCTGTACGCATGGCTTAAGTAGTAGTCGCTGTCTTTGCCTTTTACAATAGGATCGTCTATATAAACCTCTTCAAGTCGCATCCAGCCTATAATATCAGCGCCGCTTTGTTCAAGTGCATCGAAATCGGGCGCTTGGCGCTTTTGCTCGCCGGCGCTCTGTATGCCGTCTTGGCTTGTTTCGAGCTGTATAACACGGATGGCGGTTTTATCGCTGTCTGTATAGGCTATTTTTTGTATGGCTTCAATACCGCCGAGGAAAGAGTTGAAGCTAAACACAACTATTGCCAGGCAGTAGGAGATTGCTTCAATGAGCTTCATTGGCTTTTTGGCCCTTTTGCCTATTGCATCAGCCTCGCTGCCATCGGGAAAAACTTCTATTGGCCCGCTTTGAAAAATGGTTTCGCTCTCTGACGCAATGAATGGGTTTTCAAACGGCGCTGACTTTACGCGGTAAACCCGCCCCATGCGCTCGCTTGGCTGTTCATTTGCCATAAATTTTCCATCCCATATGTATTCATATTATACCTGCTTGCAGACATGCCTATTTCCATCTCAAATGAATCATTTTTAGCATGGCTGAAATAGCCGAAAATATGGCTTACATGTATAATCATACCATAGCCAATGCAGAGTACGCACTATTTAGGTTTTTCATCTTCATTTTCATTTATTGCGCAGAAAATAAAAAAAGGGCTGCGCCAGCCCTTGCTAAAATGCTTATATTCAGCTGAAACTTTTATATTATGGCCTTACCGACGACAGGTCAAAAGGCTCTCCGTCCGGGTTGAGCAGCACTGCGAATACGACAAACCTGCCGTTGTCGATAGTGGTTGAGCATGTTGAAAGCGTCAGTATTTTGTCATTGGGGCCAACGCTCGCTGATGATGTTATTGTGGACTTGGATCGTATGCCATTAATAAAAGATTCGAATGAGCTGCCATACTCCGGCTGCCTATAATCATATAGGGCATCAAGAACAACAGCTGCAAATATCTGGTAATGGTATTCTTTGTCCGGCGTATGCACAGACACTATCGGGTCAGCTTCGTACACTGATTGCGCTTTATAGTTTTTCAGCTTGCCAAACATTGTTCCGTTCTTCATCGAATGGCCATATATTATCGTATTTTGATCACTAAACTGCTTTGAGTTTCTATAGTCGAGAAAAATGCTTCCAGACCCGTTTGACGTGCCTTTGAATGTATGGCTTAAGTAGTGGGTGTTGTCATCTCCGCGAACTATCGGATGGTTTATCAATGCGCCATCAAGGAAAATCCAGCCGATAAGATCGCTGTTTTGGCTCATCAGCCCGTCCCAGTCAGGCAATTCCCTTTTAACGTCAGTAATAGGGTTTTGGGTTATGTCAGAGCCGCCAACATCAACTATTTTTCGTATGTCCCTCATCTCCTGGGCAGCTTTGACTTGGGGAATAAGCTCCTCTAGAAACTTGTAGCCGCTAAAGATGAAAATCCCGGCGCACAAAGCCAGCGCCAGAGCGCTTCTAAGGCCCATTTTTGCCTTTGCAGCCCTTTTGGGGGCTTTTTCCTGTTTTGGCGCCCGCGTGCTTGTGCGGGGTGTTTTTGCCCTGGCAGTTGGCAAAGACTGCGCAAATGAAGCAAAGCTGCCTAAAGCGCCCTTCGATTCCGTTGCATCGGCTTGCCTGCCATCAAAGCTGCCTGATATTTCTTCATCATTGCCAATAGGCGCCGGCGCCGGGCGCGCCCTGGTTTTTGAAGCCTGGCTGGCTCTATTGGAAGTGCGGCTTGGCGGCAAGCTCTGCTGCCTTGAGCTAATTTGAATGCTGTCTGTAAAAGCCGGGCTGCTTTCGCGGGCAACCCTTGATGCCAGATTAGTATATACAGGAGCCATAGGCTGCTCCTTAATAGCCATATTTACTTGCGTATAAAAATTGTTTTTGTACACAAGCTGCGTTTTTTCCAAAAACGGGTTTTCAAAAGGAGCGCTCTTTATGCGATATACTCTTGGCTTGTATGGCTTAGGTTCAATCTTGTTTTCTGCCATTCCTATACCTCTGCTGAACTATAGCTATTATACCATGCAGAGGCGTATGTTCATCGCTATATAAAGTGGTTTGTCGAAAATCATATAAGAAACATATGATTAAGCCGGCACTTTATTTTCGTCGGGGCAGCTGCTAGCGGCTCATTTTCAATATTTCTTTTTTGAGCACCTTTACAATGCGCTTTTCAAGCCTGGATATGTAAGATTGCGAAATAGACATCATTTCAGCTACTTCCTTTTGGGTTTTGCGCGACTCGCCGTTAACCCCAAAGCGCAGGTTAATTATATTTTGCTCTTGGCCTTTGAGCTTTAGTATAGCTTCTTTAAGGATCGCCAGCTCGCTTTCCTTTTCTATGCCGCTCATCACAGGATTGTCATCAGTTGATATTATATCGCCAAGCAGAAGCTCATTGCCGTCCCAATCCATGTTCAGAGGCTCATCAAGGGAAACCTCAACTCTCTGTTTTCCGGCTTTGCGAAGATGCATTAGTATTTCATTCTCAATGCATTTTGAAGCATATGTTGCAAGCTTTATGTTTTTGTCTGCGCGGTAGGTGTTAACGCTTTTTATCAGGCCTATTGTGCCTATCGAGATGAGGTCTTCCAGGACAGAGGGGTTGGTCTCAAACTTTCTTGCAATATAAACAACAAGCCTTAAGTTGCGCTCAATAAGAACCTGGCGCGCTGCAAAGCTCTCTTGGGTGTCAAGCTGTGAAATGTAGTGCTTTTCTTCTTCTTTTGATAGCGGGGAGGGAAGGGTTTCGTAAGCATTAAGGTAAAAAATTCCTCTTTTCCTGGTTGTGAGTACATGAAATTT
>WRIY01000009.1 GCA_009782515.1 Eubacteriaceae bacterium | reverse complement strand
TGTCACTGTAGGCGCCGTCAATGCGAAATGATGTTACTTCGAAATGCTTGCTGCCTGCAACAACTGTAACAGTTCCGTGCTTGAGCCCGGTAGCAATTGTTTTGGGAAAGCTTCCCATTACCTGCTCCGGAAGAGCTGAAGTGCAAATATCCCAGTCTTTTGGCTTCCTGCCCATGATGCTGTCACGCACGCACCCGCCAACGATATATGCTTCGCAGCCAGATTCTTCGAGGGTGCCGATAATGTATTGGGCTTCGTGTGGAATGCTAATCTTCATGTTTCCCCTTGCCTCATAATACAAGCAGACATCAGAATTTCCAAGAGCATTAGTTGTTTGTTTTGCTGGCAGCATGCTTATTGCTCCTTTATTATTTAACAAAGATGCAACTGAAGATGAAAAAGGCGCAAGCGCAAAGGAGTAGCCACACACGCATGCACAAGCTCCCCTCAAGTGATTACATTACTGCAGGAGTTTTACGGCTATATTGGTCGCTTAAAGAGCTTATATGTATGCTTAAGGTGTAAAATTTGGCGTAAAAAAAACAGGCCCAATAAGTAAGCCTATGAAACCCGCTAAATAAGCAAAAAAAATGGCAGGGGCAGAAGGACTTGAACCCTCGGCACACGGTTTTGGAGACCGTTGCTCTACCAACTGAGCTATACCCCTGAATTAGCTGCAACAATTATAAATGATTTGGCAAGCTTTATCAACTATTTCTAGATCCTTCTGTCTGGAGATTTTGGCTGCACTTGCTACAAGCATGTCGATATGTGGCTTTCATGGATATTTTTAGTTGCATTCTAGTTCATAATTAAAGTAATTGGCAGTATTTAGCGACACTTTTTGCAAGGCTGCTTTCCCAATTGAATCGTATTTCATCAAATTGTTGGGCCATAAATGGGCACAACATGCTGTAAAGCAACTTGCGCGAAATTTTCGGCAATGATAATATAGTTGCAGCGATTGGCATAAAGAGTTTTCTTCATGAAATGCCAATTATGATCTAAAAAAAGCAAGGTGCTAAGCTGTTGAAACAAAGGAGATTTGCCAGAAAGCAGGATATGCCTATTGCAGTGCTGGTGCTGGCAGCTGCAATTGTTTTATTGTCGCGGCATTTTAGCAGCAGCAAGCTTGTAGCTGAGGTATATTCAGACGGAACCCTTATAATGGCTATCAATCTTGGCAATGCAGAAGACGCTTTGCTTGCTATTTCTGGCAAGCCAAATGTTACGCTATCAATAAAAGGCTCTAAAATCGCTTTTGCCTCATCAGACTGCAAAGACAAGCTATGCCTCATGGCCGGCTATATACACTATGCCGGCGAGCAGGTGGTATGCCTGCCAAACAGGGTGGCCATTAAATTGCGATCTGAAGGCGCGCAGAGCATTGATGCAGTTTTATAGGCAAAATGCTCCGGATATAGCTAAGCAAAAAGTGCCAGGCAGCACGGCTTATTCATGCCAAACCGCAAAGCAGTTTATTAATAGCCAAAAGCAGCGTATGCAGCTTGTTTTGAGCTTTAGATGAAGGAGGCCGCTCTGTGCTTATTTATAAGCATCAGGAGCGAAGGCAGGCATATGGAATTTAGAATAGAGCATGACTCCATGGGGGAAGTCAAAGTCCCTACCAGCGCTTTGTGGGGCGCCCAGACACAGCGCAGCTTAGAAAACTTCCCGATTGGGGAGGAAAAGATGCCGCTAATAATGGTATACACTATTACAGAGATCAAGAGGGCTGCTGCGCAGGCAAATGCGGATCAGGGCGTTCTAAGCACTGAGAAAGCATCAGCTATTGTGAATGCTTGCCTTGAAATCCTAGACGGCAAGCACGACTCAATGTTTCCTCTGACTGTTTGGCAGACAGGCTCAGGTACCCAGACAAATATGAACGTAAATGAGGTAATTGCAAACATAGCAAATGCAAGCTTAGGCGGGCAGCTGGTGCATCCAAACGACGATGTCAACAAGTCACAGTCAACAAATGATGTTTTCCCGACTGCTATGCATGTGTCCATTATCAAATCGATGATAAAGCTGCTTATTGACCTTTCAAGCCTGATTAGCATTTTCGAATCCCTCGCCGAAGAGTACATGGGCCTTGCAAAGACAGGCAGGACCCACCTGCAAGATGCAGCGCCAATAACCCTGGGCCAGGAAATAGGGGGGTGGGCTTCAGCGCTTTCATCATGCAGGGGCATGCTCTTTGCCAGCATCGATATCCTCAGAAATGTCCCTCTTGGCGGCACTGCTGTTGGCACTGGCCTTAATACAAAGGAAGGCTTTGACAAGCTGGCGGTAGAATACTTAAGCGATAACATTGGCATTGAACTGCATCCGATGAATAATAAATTTGCCGGCCTCGCATCAAAGTGCGAAGCAGCCCAAGCCCATTCAGCAATGAAGAATCTAGCCGGTGAGCTGTTAAGAATAGCTAACGATATTAGGCTGCTGTCAAGCGGGCCTATGAGCGGAATTGGCGAGATCGTGCTTCCGGAGAATGAGCCAGGCAGCTCAATCATGCCGGGCAAGGTTAATCCCACCCAGGCTGAAGCATTGGCAATGGCATGTGTTCATGTTATCGGCAACGATGCTGCAGTTAGCATGGGGGCTTGCCTTGGAAGCTTCCAGCTCAATGTCATGATGCCAATGATCATATACAATGCATTGCAGTCAGCAAGCCTTTTATCAGATGCTATTTCATCGTTTGCTCTGCGCTGCGCATCCGGAATAAAACCCAACTATTCACGCATTCAAGACAATTTAGATCGAAATTTAATGCTGGCGACCGCTCTTGCCCCTGTTATCGGATACGAAAACACTGCGATAGTAGCAAAGAAAGCGCTAGATGAAGGCATAAGCCTTAAGCAGGCAGCGCTAAGCATGGGCTTTGTCGGCTCAAGTGAGTTTGATGCTATTATGAAAGTAGATCAAATGCTGTCCCCTTCGGATGGGCATTAATCAAAAGCCTTTGCAGACATACCACTTTGAAAGAGTTTGCTCCTTTTTAAACTTGAAAGATCGATATAGCGACAGCCCGGCCTTATTGGAGCTTGATACAACCAATAAGGCTTTCTTAATGCCGTGGGCTGACAATATATAAAAAATATTGTTTAGGAGCATTCTGCCGTAGCCCTGCCCCCGAAACTCCGGCATGATGCCGATTGTATCAATAATTGCCTGGCTGCTTTGAAACTCGATCTCGCAAATCCCAACAAGCTTCTCATAGGCATAAAAAAACATTATTTCATAGTTGCTCTTTTCAAAGCAGTCCTTCAGATCGCTCTCCCGGGTAAAAGAGGCATTGTCAATGGACTCAAAGATTTCATTGTGCATGTTTATGTATTTATCTATTTCATGCTGCTTTACCGGCACGAATATCGCTGCAGGCTCATATCGCGCATCAGTAGGAACTTGAGCCTGCATAAGCAGCATGTCATGGCTATATGCCGTTTTCAGCTTTCCAAAATTCAAAGATTTTGGCAAGTATTTAAAAATCCCATTTGTGCTGAACATGATCTTGCTGGCTCCGCAATGCGCCATGCGGTAGCCGGCAATTTCATACAGATAAGGCCTTTTTAGCAATGGGCAGCTCTCGATAATCAAAAATGCATCGCCTGAGAATGGTATTTCATCCAGGATGCATGTGTATTTAGTATTGATAATGCTTGTTTTCATAAAATTCTTGCAATTGCGTCAGCGGCTGGTTTTGCTGTGCAAAACTGGTTCTTACGGTTTATTTATAAACTTTCCATATGTTTCAAGCTATGGTATAATGCCAATTATACCATGATTTTGAATGCAACTGATAGTCTCATCTTTGCCTATCCCAACAAAGAACAGAGCCAGATTGCTATTTATAAAGGAGACAAGTGAAAGCGGTAATTTCAGTTATTGGAAAAGACAGAACAGGAATAATCTACAGCGTTTCAAAAATACTGTATGAATCAGGCGTGAACATTGAGGACATAAGCCAAACGATAATGCAGGGCTACTTCACTATGGTAATGCTGGTGAGCATCCCTGAGGATATAAGCATAACAGAGCTTAGAAACAGCTTATCGCCGCTTAATGAGCAGAACCTGTCTATTCAGCTGCAAAAAGCGGAGCTGTTTGATGAAACGCACCATATCTAGTATTTGCGAGGTTAGAATTGGTAATATTTAGTGATGTTATAGAAACGATAAATATGCTCGAAAAGGAAAAGCTTGATATTAGAACAATAACAATGGGCATCTCATTGCTTGACTGCTTTTCCGGAAGCGCAGATTCAAGCTGCGATTTGATATATAGCAAAGCGATGAGGCTTGCAGGAAATCTTGTTGAAGTCGGCGAAGCGATTGAAGATGAATATGGCGTACCCATAATCAACAAAAGAATATCAGTAAGCCCTATATCGCTGGCAGGCTATGAAACTGCATCTGAATACCTGAAGCTTGCAAAAGCGCTTGACAGGGCAGCCCAAGACACGGGAGTGAACTTCATCGGAGGCTATAGCGCGCAGCTTCATAAAGGAATCACAAAATCAGAGGAAGCCTTTATCGCGTCAATACCCCAAGCTTTGGCTGAGACGCAAAGAGTGTGCTCGTCTGTTAATGTTGGCACAACAAAAGCAGGCATAAACCTTGACGCAATAAAGCTGATGGGAAAAACAATTAAAGACATTGCTTATGAAACCAGAGAAGAGAGCTCAATAGGCTGCTGCAAGTTTGTAGTCTTTGCCAATGCTGTTGAGGACAACCCTTTCATGGCAGGCGCCTTTCATGGCATAGGCGAAGGTGAGGCAGCTGTGCATGTAGGCGTCAGCGGGCCCGGCACTATTTTTAGCGCAATAGACAAGCTAAAAGGCGCTCCTATAGATGAGATATGCGAAGCCATTAAGCGCACTGCCTTCAAGATAACAAGAGCAGGCCAGCTGGTTGGAAACGAAGCAGCAAAAAGGCTCAATGTTCCATTTGGCATTCTTGACTTGTCCCTTGCGCCAACCCCGCAGGTTGGAGACTCTGTAGCAGACATCATAGAGGCGATCGGCATAGAAAAAACAGGCGCGCATGGCACTACAGCCGCACTTGCCCTTCTCACTGATGCCGTAAAAAAAGGCGGCATTATGGCCTCTTCGCATGTTGGAGGCTTAAGCGGCGCTTTTATTCCCCTTTCTGAAGATGTCGGAATGGCAGATGCAGTGAGCGCTGGCGCGCTTACTTTCGACAAGCTGGAGGCTATGACAAGCGTGTGCTCAGTGGGCCTGGATATGATTGCAGTTCCCGGCGATACTAGCGCAGAGACAATAAGCGCCATTATTGCAGATGAGGCTTCAATCGGAGTAATAAACAATAAGACTACTGCTGTGCGCCTCATTCCGGTGTATGGCAAGAAGGAAGGCGAAAGCGTGCGCTTTGGCGGCTTGCTTGGCGAGGCCCCGATAGTGCCTCTCAGCAGCTTCGGCTCATCCGGCTTTATTAACAGGGGTGGCCGGATACCAGCGCCAGTGCACTCATTTAGGAATTAATTATGCGAGCAACAGTCCATATAGACCTCGAGAAGATTAAGCACAATGCAAATGTGGTTAGCCGGGAATGCGAAAAAGCAGGAATAAGCCTGGCAGCTGTCACAAAGGTGCATTGCGCAGCCACAGACATCAACTTGGCTTTGTATGTTGCCGGAATCAGGCGGTTTGCTGATTCCAGAATAGAGAATTTAGCAAAGATGCGGGAAATGCCGATTGAAAGGTGGCTGCTCAGAGTGCCGGCGCCTTCAATTGCCAGCCAGGTCATTGCTGACTCGGATTTAAGCCTGAACAGCGAGATAGAGACTGTCAGGCTGCTTAACAAAGCCGCTAAGGAAGCAGGCAAGACGCACGGGGTAATTCTGATGTGGGATCTTGGCGATTTAAGGGAAGGCTACTTTAGCTATTCAGACATTGAAATGGCAGCTTTGGAAGCTCTCAGCATGCCCAACATCCACTTTAGGGGCATTGGCACAAACCTTAACTGCTATGGCGGGGTGGACCCTTCAGTTGAAAACATGGATAGCCTGATCGAGATAGCCGGCAGGCTTGAAGCTGCCGGTGCGCCTTGCGAGTTTATTTCCGGCGGGGCCAGCTCCACATACTCCCTGCTTTTGGATGGAACCCTCCCCGGCAAAATCAACAATCTCAGGATAGGCGATTCAATATATCTGGGGCGTGACAGGCTAAAGCTTGAAAAGGCTCCCGGCATGCACGATGATGCTTTCGTCCTTTCAGCTGAAGTTGTTGAAATAAAAAGCAAGCCGTCCATCCCTATAGGCAATATCGGCCTTGCAGCCCTTAATGTCAAACCGGCATTCACAGACAAGGGAATTCGCAAGAGAGCAATACTCTCAGTGGGCAAGCAGGACATTGACCTTGATCTGGTATGCCTTGACAGCGGCGTGAGCATTCTGGGAGGCTCCAGCGACCATCTGATCGCTGATATAAGCGATTCGGGTACTTCATATAAAGTTGGCAGCACAATCCAGTTCAAAATGGGATACAGCGCAATACTAAGAGCTATGACATCTGCGTACGTAGAGAAAGAATATGCCTGATATATACCTTGACAACGCTGCTTCGACAAAGCCTTTCAGGCAAGCCCTCGATGCTTACTCTGAGCTCAGCGAAGATTGCTATGCCAATCCTTCGTCATTGCACAAAAGGGGGATTGAAGCTTCCTATAAAATCAAGTGGGCAAAGGAGCTTATCTTAAGCGAATGCGGCTTTGGCCCGGATCAGGCTGATATCGCTTTTACATCAGGGGCTACAGAAGCAGCAAACCTGGCTATTAAAGGAATTATTGGCAGATCAGCTGCCTATGAAAGCAGCCATATTGCGCTAAGCGCTATAGAGCACCCATGCGTCAGCGAGCCCTGCTTGGAATGTGAAAGAAAAGGCGCCAGCCTGTCAGTTATAAGCGTAGACAGCTTTGGCCAAATAGATATTAACAGCCTGAAAGAGTCTGTAAAGCCCAACACAAAAATCGTCAGCATAATTTGGGCCAACAATGAATTTGGATCAATCCAAGACATCGGCCGAATTGCTTCTATAGTCAAGTCGAAAAACCCAAAAGCGCTTTTGCACTTTGATTGCGTACAGGGGTTTGGCAAGTTAAAGGGTGATTTCGCAAATGCAGACTTAATTACAATCTCAGCGCACAAATTTCACGGCCCTAAAGGCGTAGGCGCCCTAATCATGCGAAAGGGCCTTAATATAAAAGAGCAAATCCAAGGCGGAAGCCAGCAAGGGCATATGCGAAGCGGCACACTAAATACGCCTGCAATATATGCGATGGCCAAAGCTTTGGAAACCATGGGCTCAGAAAACGCTGAAAGCAAGCTGAGGGATCTTGGAGAGCACTGCTATAATGAATTGTCAAAGCGGTTTGGCCGCAGTATGTTTAACTCGCACAAAAATGGCTTTAGCCCGTTATACGCGCCTCATATATTCAGCTTGTCATTTGCAGGCCTTAAAGGCGAAGTTATAATGAGGATGCTTGAAGCGTCTGATATTTTCATTTCTACCGGCTCCGCATGCTCCAGCTCGGCGAAGGAAAAGCCATCTGCGCTATATTCTATTGGAGCAAGCGCAGATGAAGTTGCCGGAGCTGTGCGCATCAGCATCGGCATGTTCAACACTAAAGAAGAAATAAGCATTATGGCAGAAAAGCTTGCTGAGGCAGTTGGGCAGCTTAGCAGGGCCATGGGCAACAAAAGAGGAAACCAGTGCTGCTAGTAAGGTACAGCGAAATAGGCTTAAAGGGCGCAAACCAAAATTATTTCATTAAAATTCTCGTGTCAAATATAAAGCAAGCCCTAAGCGGATATAGCGGGGTGGAAATAGCATCCTCCCGCGGCCGGATCAGCATTCGCGGATATAGCATTGAAGACGAAGCCGCCATGGTTGGCAAGCTGTCCAAGGTGTTTGGCATTGCCTCTATAGCAATAGCTTTAGAGTGCGAGCCAAGCATTGCATCAATTAAAGATTTGAGCATAAAAGCCTTGCCAGCCCTTGGCAGATTCACTTTTAAAGTTGAGACAAACAGGGCTGACAAACGCTTCCCGGCCAAAAGCCCGCAGGTTTCAAGCGAGGTAGGCGCGCATGTTATCAAAATGCTAAGCCCGAACGCTTCGGTTGATGTGCATAATCCGGACATAGTGCTCAACATAGACATCCGCGAGGAAGCGGCATATATATATTGGCAGGCATCTGCAGGGGAAGCCGGATTGCCGCTGGGCAGCAGCGGTAAAGGCGCTGTGCTGCTCTCAGGAGGCATAGACAGCCCGGTTGCCTCATATATGATGGCAAGGCGCGGCATGAAGCTATCTGCCATCCATTACCATTCATACCCTTTTACAAGCGTTGCAGCGCAGGACAAAGCCAGAGATATATCTAAAGTAATCTCTGAGTATAACCAAGGCATGGATCTGTACAATGTTAATGCGATAGACTTTATGCAAAGCGCTATCAGCAACTGCAAAGAGCAGTATTTGACAATACTGCTTCGGCGCTTTATGTACAGGGTTGCCGAGGCTATGAAAAGCAAGATCGGCTTTAGCGCAATTATCACCGGCGAAAGCCTTGGCCAGGTAGCATCACAGACTATAGAAAGCATCAACTGCACTCAGCAAGCCCTGATCGAAACGAGCGTTATGAGGCCCCTCATTGGCATTGACAAGAATGAAATAACCCTCATCGCAAAGAGAATTGGCACGTATGATATTTCTATTAGGCCATATGATGACTGCTGCACAGTTTTCGTTCCAAAACACCCGCAGACAAGGCCTGTAACAGAAAAGGTAGCCTTTGAAGAAGGCAAGCTGGATATGGAGTCGCTTGTTGGCCAAGCACTGGAAAAAACCGATCTTTTAACGATTAAATGGCCTTATTGAATACAAGCAAACACAGCCTTGAAGTGTGAATTTTTTTTCGCAGCGAAAACCGCCTGCGAAGCCATCTTCACAAAACACAAAAAAGTACTTTTTAGCAAAAGTGATATAAAGGCTATAGTATATAGCGCACTTCTTGAATACACCAAAATTGTCAATTCAGAAGGCTTGCCTGAAGCTAATGAACCTGAAGACCCTATCCCCATTGGAGATCCAGAAGATTTCTTTGACGAGCATGAAGGTGAGGAACCATTTGAACAGCCAAGGTTTGAAATTTTCTTGAACTCGGCCCCCGTTGTTGAATGTTTGCTCCTCAGTACTGAAGCAAACATTGCTTGTTTGCATGCCAACATGCTAAAATGCAATATGCAAATAATTAGAAATTCCACTTTTGCCACCGAAACCGCTAAGAGCTAATACTTCAAGCCAAATCCCATTGGCGGCGAGTGTTAGCTCTAAAAGCCGTCGGTGGGTGGTATCGAATAGTTATAGATAGCACCCTATCAATACATGAAAAATGATAGGGTGTTTTTATTTGAAGGGGGGTGAAGGCCCTGAAAGCTAAATTATGCCCGGCGCGCTTTGACGGGCAGGCAACCGAATGCGCTCCTGTAAAGAATATTTAACAGAAAATAATAGGAGGGCAAAAATGCCAAATTATAAAAAAGAATTAATAGGGTTGCTCGAGGAAGCCGTCACAGAGCTTTTTGGCGGGCAGCTGCTTTTTGAGAGCATCACAGACAGCGGCTTTTACTGCGATTTTGATTTGAATGAACCATTAAACCTGGAGAAAATCGAAGCAATTGAAAGCTGGCTGAGCGGCAAAAGCACGCCTGGCGCCTTTGAGCTTTCCAGCTTTTCAGGCGCATACCTGGATGGCGATGCATCAAACAGGATGCTACAGAGAATATACGCCACAGCATTTTTTTCGCAAGAGGAGCTTGATGGGCATAAACAAAGGCTTCTTGAAGCTTCAGAGCATGACCACAGAAAGATCGGAGCGCAGCTGGGTTTGTTCTCGACATCAGATGAAATAGGCCAGGGGCTCGCATTATGGCACCCGAAAGGCGCTGTTGTCAGGTTTGCGCTGGAGCAGTTCAGCCAGTCAGCCCACATGCTAAATGGATACCAATGGGTGTATACGCCCCATATAGGAAGCTCCGAGCTTTGGAAAACATCAGGCCACCTTGAAAACTATAGCGATTCGATGTATAGCCCGCTTGATATCGACGGGCACGAGTATTACCTGAAGCCTATGAACTGCCCGTTTCACTTTATTATCTATAACAGCGAGCCGCATTCGTACAGGGATTTGCCAGTGCGCATGGCAGAATTTGGCACAGTGTACAGATACGAGCTGTCAGGCTCCCTGTCCGGGCTGGCGAGGGTCAGGGGGTTTACTCAGGATGACGCCCACATTATATGCACTCCAGAGCAAATTGAGGGCGAAGTGGCGTTTGCTCTGGAATTTTCGCTCTACATTCTGAGATCTTTTGGGTTTGGCGATTTCAAGCCGTATATATCAACCAAACCCCAGGGCAAGTCGATTGGCTCAGATGAACAATGGGAGATGGCTACCGATATACTTAAGAAAGCAGTTGAGAAAGCTTCTCTTAATTATGAAATAGATGAAGGCGGCGGAGCATTCTATGGGCCCAAAATAGATCTTAAGCTCTATGACGCGCTTGGGCGTGAATGGCAGTGCAGCACAATTCAATTTGATTTTAACCTGCCAGAAAGGTTCGGCATGAAATATACAGCTTCAGATGGCACAAGCAAGACTCCCTATGTAGTCCACAGGGCGCTGTTTGGAAGCATCGAGCGCTTTTTTGCATTGCTTATCGAGCACTACAAAGGCTATTTTCCGCTGTGGCTGGCGCCTCTTCAGATTGCTGTAGTGCCGATAGCCGAATCGCACAACAGCTATTGCAAAGGCTTGGAGCTGGAGCTGAGAAAGCTGGGCCTTCGAGTTGAAGGCGACTATAGCGCCAACAACATGCGCGAAAAAATCAAGCGCTTTACGCAGCAAAAAACTCCTTATATGCTTGTTGTCGGAAACGATGAAGTCAGCAAAAGCGGGTTTTCCGTAAGAAGCCACAAAGATGGAAACATCGGGTTTATGCATACAGCACAGCTGCTGGAATTTATCGATCCCGAGCTTGATATGGGCAAGCCAAAGTATATAATGCAGGGGCAGTTTTAGCTGAAAACTAAAAGAAAACCAAACGGCACTTAAAAAATAGGGCAAAGTTTAAGCCTCAAAGCGCCTGACAACCAGAGCCTAAACAAAGAGAGCGGCTGCACTGCGCCTACAGCAACCCGCAGTGCGCCGTTCGCTGCCAGCACGCAAAACCATGCAGCAGGAAATATCCTTCGCGCTATTTATGCTTGCCGGCCTTGCTGTATTGCATGCTTCTTTTTTCAGAGCAAAAAACAAAATATCCGTCCACTTCCTCAATTTTAGCTCCGCCGAAAATAGCTGAAAGCTTATTTTTATACCATTCTTTGCGCTTTGTGACCATATACATTTTTCCGCCAATAGCTAGCCTGTTAAAGCCTTTTTCGATGAAGCGCTTTGCCACAGAAAAGTCAGAATGGTAAGGGGGATTTGAGAGGATCATAGTGAAATCTGCGCAATCGATATTCTCAAACGCGTCGCTTTGTATTGCCTCTATATCGCCAACGCCATTGAGCCGGGCGTTTTTTATTGCCAATTCGATGCTCCCGGCATCGATGTCGCTCATGAGCACATTAGCCCCTCCGATCAGTTTGGCAGCGTAAATGCCAACTGCGCCGTAACCGCAGCCCAGGTCAAGCACCTTGCCGGATTCGCCAAATTCAGCAACAGACAGCATTGCCAGCGTGCCTTTGTCAATATAGTTTGGCGAGAAAACGTCTGGGGATGTTTCAAAAAACATCTGCACTCCATTAATAGTTGCCGTAATCATGAATAACCGTTTCATTTATTTGTGGAATTATCCGCTGCTTGCGCAAAAATACGCGTTGTGTGCGCGTTTTAGCCTTTTTTAATAGCCCCAGCGTCAAGCCATGCATCATGCGCTAAGCTGACAAGCAAATTTCGCATGCAGGGTTTACGTTCATTATAGCAAGATCCCTGCCGCTTTGATTGCATCGCATAGCAAAAGCCAGCCATCGTTTTTTGGATGGCTGCAGCATTTATCGCAATCAAAATGAAATTGCAGGCGCTCGACAAGAACATCGTTATTCTGAGCAGCCGAAAATATAGAATACTGCTGAAAGCATATAAAGGCGCATATTCGCTTTTTAGCTGGATATAAACAATACTTGCTTTCATATATTAATGCATTAAGGGCGATCATGGAAAAACTTTACACTCAAAGAGAGCTAATGGAACAGATAGGCATTAGCAAGAAAGAGCTGCAGGTTATTGAAGATAATTTTGGCATACAGGCTGCTGTAGCAACAAACCAGCGCCGCTATTACACAGAAAACTCCATATCAGAGATATCAAGCATTGTAGCTTTAAGAAACCAAGGCATTTTAGACGATGAAATTGCATATGCCCTCAGTATTCAGGATTCCGGCGACATAGCAATCGTTTATAACGAACAGTATTCAAGCGATGAAGACGACAGCCAGCCTGTTGAAAGCTTTTTTGATATCGGCAGTGAGGACTTCATAAACAGCGACGGGATCATGCTCGCTGAAAGCGTAGGCATGCAGATTGAGGAGATTCAGGTTTCATCAAGCAGCCTGCAAAGCATCCTTGACGCGATAGCGCTGCTTCGCCTGGACGTCAATTCCCTGCTTGCTTCCAGCATCGATCAAGAGCGGGAGGCGCTAAAAGAGGAAAATGAGCGCCTTAAGGCAAAAGTTAAAGAAAAGACATATGAAGCTGTTGAGCTGCGCGAGCAGATAAAGCAGCTGAATGGCAAAGGGCAAAAAAAGAGTTTCTTCAAGCTGTAAGCGGGGAATAACGATGAGTTTCAAGGCTGAGATAAACGGCAATACGCTTATTGCTGAAATAAGCGGCGAGCTAGACGACCACGTAGCTAAAGGCATAAGGGAAAAGCTTGACTTTACCCTTATGAAAAAAGAGATTATTAACATTGTCTTTGACCTTTCCGGCTTGACATTTATGGACTCTTCCGGCATCGGGCTTTTAATAGGCCGCTATAAGCAAGTGAGGCAAAGGCGGGGCAAAACGATAGTCATCGTCGGAGAGTCGCATTCCAGGAAAGTATTAAAAATGTCTGGCATAATGAATATTTTTGGGGAAGCCGATAGCATCGCTGAAGCTATCGATATGCTTGCCTAGTCCAAATAAAGGTATGTTATGAACAATTACATGAGTTTGAAATTCAAAAGCGTTACAGAAAACGAATCACTGGCACGAATGGCGATTTCAGCTTTTATAGCGCCTCTCAACCCGTCGCTTGAGGAAATAGCAGACATAAAGACAAGCCTGTCTGAGGCTGTCAGCAACAGCATCATTCACGGATATGAAGACGATTCTGGAACCGTGGAGGTTAATGCCGAAATAATTGGCAGCGAAATAAGCATAACTGTCACGGACTATGGCGTAGGCATAGGCGATATACATAAGGCCAGAGAGCCTTTGTATACAACAAAGCCTGAGCTTGAGCGCTCCGGGATGGGCTTTACGATTATGGAAAGCTTCATGGACACAATCGATGTGATATCGGCTTTACATAAAGGCACAACAGTCATTATGAGCAAAAAAATCAAGGCAAAAACGAATGAGTGTCCAGTCTGATGCATACGAAAAATACTATTCCAGGGAGCTTATAGAAGCTGCGCAGAATGGTGACAAGGAAGCAATGGAAACGCTTGTCAAAAACAATACGCCACTTGTTTCCAGCTTAATAAAGAAGTACTCATACCTTTCTGAGACAGAAACCTATGATGACCTATTTCAAATAGGGGCCATAGGCTTAATTAAAGCTATAAAAAATTTTGATTTCTCATACAATACCCGATTCTCAACTTATGCAGTCTACATCATAAATGGCGAGCTGAAAAGGCATTTTCGCGATGATGGCATCATCAAAGTAAGCAGGAATGTTAAAAGCATTTATATTAAGGCAAAAGCCCAAAGCGAATATTACGTGAAAATTCATGGCACAGAGCCAGGCATACAGACTATCGCTGATGCAATCGGCGAATCGTTTGAGGATGTTGCCTTTGCCCTGGAAGCTTGCCAGCGCCCGGAGTACCTTGATGATTTCGCAGGATCAAACAAAGACGAGAGCAATAGGCGAAACGAAGAAGTCATCGAGGACAAGCGCAGCTCCATTGATGATGCAATTGACATTATTGCGCTCAAAAACGCTATTACTTCGCTCAACAGCGAATACCGGCAAATAATCACGCTCAGGTATTTAAAAAACATGACCCAAAATGAGGTAGCGCAAATTGTAGGCATTTCCCAAGTCCAAGTCTCAAGGCTTGAAAAAAAGATAATTGAAGGCTTAAGAAAAAGCATGCTCTAAATGCCAGTGCCTGCCTGGCGCCCTGCTTTTTTGAAGCAAGATGCAGCGCTTTTCATTTCATTTTTGTTTCTATATGCTATATTTTATCTTTGGCATTTGGCGCGCCTGCCATGCTGCAGGCCAGCCTAATGCAATTCTCAATTTCTAAATCCATATTGAAAAACACCTGACACAAATGGCACTAAAGCGTATATATTGCCTTCTTATTCAAATAATAGCTCTAGGAGGCAGTATGGGCAAAGTATACTTGGCGCCGAAAGCCAGCTATAGCACACAGCTGAATATCCCGATAAAGTTTAGCGATATTTGCGATGCATATTCGGGCACCGTCGATACGCAGGCGCTAAGCGATGCCATTGTCCGCGAAGAAGTTGAGCATGAATGCCTGTTTACGGTTACTGCGCTAAAGCTGCTTAACATGGCGCACGAAACTCTGGGCCAGCATGATATAGAGCTTGTAAACCCAAAATCAGTTGTTGTCATTGCTGAGAAAAAAAAGAAAAACAGTATCTTTCATCTTATTATTAATGCACTTATTTATGTGATGGTTTTCTTTGGATCGGCGATGTCTGTTATGTACTTTCATGTTGATGTCGGCATGATGGAGACGCAAAAAGAATTCGCAAGAATTCTGGGCTCCGGCCATCCGGAAGCCTTTAGCATAATTACTATTGCCTATACAATAGGCCTTGGCACTGGCATGTATGTCTTTTTTTCAAACAGAAAGATAGCTAAATTTAAGTCGCCATCCCCCATCGACCTGAATATCAGGCAGTTTAAATCTGACACGATTGACTACTTGCGCGAAAAGCTGGACAACTTGAAAAGGGCTGAAAAGTAATGCATTTAGTCTTGCTTGTTATATTGGGGGCTTCCGGCGGTTTAGCGGTCGGCACAGGCCTATTGGCTTTATACTCAATAATTGACTTCTCGTCAATGCTTCGCAATGACTCAACTGACCCTAACTTTGCCCACCGGCTGGAACTGTCGATAGCAGTTGGCTGCCTTGTATCTGCTCTTTGCCATTTTTTCGATTTGGGAATTAGCGCACCGAAAGCAATAATCGCCTTTGTAGGGCTGATGTTCGGATCTTTCGTAGGGTTGCTGACGGCTTCGCTGTCGGATGTTATTGGGATATTGCCGATTATTGATATCAAATCGAAGGGCAGGATAAGCCTTCCACTAGTCGCTGCGTCACTGACGATTGGCAGGGTTGCTGGAAGCATGTACTATTTTTCGACGCGCTAGGAGGAATAAATGAACATTAACAAGATGCCGGAAAGGGAAGAGCGCCTAAGAAGCGTTTTTTCCGAAATAAAGGAGGAGTCAACGCCGAAAGTGGACTCTTTCTCAAGATCGCTTCGCGCTTTTATTGTTGGAGGAAGCATATGCGTGGCTGCACAGGTTTTTCGAGGGTATGTCGAAAACTATTTCGACGAAACAGAAGCAGGCATATATACGACTATTATGCTGATCTTTGTTACTGCAGTCCTGACATCCATCGGTGTGTTTGACAAGATTGGCAGATTTGCCGGAGCCGGATCATACGTGCCCATAACTGGCTTTGCCAACTCTATCGTATCAAGCGCCATAGAGTTTCGTTCAGAAGGAATGATCTTTGGGGTTGGCGCGCTTATGTTTAAAGTTGCAGGGCCTGTTATTGTAAGCGGAATAGTTTCAAGCTGGCTTGTTGGCATTATCTATTTTTTCATGAATTTTAAGAGGTAGGCATGGCGATTAAACTAGGCAGCCAAACGTATAAGTTTGATTCAGACATTAGAGTAATATCAACCGGAAGCGTTGTCGGGCCGGTAGAAGGCATAGGCCCGTTGCGCAATCTTTATGATGACATTGTCAGGGATGAGGATATTTCATCGGACTCATTCGAAAAAGTCGAGACAAACATGCTTTTGCTCTCATACAGGCACGCGATGGAAAAAGCAGCTTTGTCAGAAAATGACATCGATATCTTTATTGGCGGCGATTTGCTCAACCAAATAGTTGTAACAGCATTCGCAGCAAGGGAGATCGCAAGGCCTTACTGGGGCATTTACGGCGCATGCGCTACATTTGGCGAAGCGCTCCAGGTTGCTGCCTGCGCTATTGAAAGCGGCATTGCCCAAAAGGCGATGGCTTCGTCAAGCTCGCATTTCAGCACTGCTGAGCGCCAGTACAGAACGCCGCTGGAGCAAGGCGTGCAGCCGTCAGTTACTGCGCAGCGCACAGTAACCGGATCAGGGTGCGCTATTCTGTCAAAAGGCGGCGTAGGCCCAAAAATCACAGCGTTCACAATCGGCAAGGTTGTTGATTTCGGCGTAAAGGATCTGGCAGACATGGGCTCAGCCATGGCTCCGGCAGCCGCAGACACGATACTCACAATGTTTGAGAGCACCAGAACCAACTTTGATGACTATGACTTGGTGCTCACAGGCGATCTGGCCACTGTCGGCCATGCCATAGCAAGCAAGCTGCTTGAAAGCGAAGGCTACCAGCACAGCGGAAACTTCAGCGACTGTGGAATCCTTGTATACGAGCATGGCAAGCAGCACATTGCTGACACCGGCGGAAGCGGTGCAGGCAGCGCATCAAGCGTATTTGGGGCTTATGTGTTCCCCAAGCTGCTAAACAGGGAATTAAACAAAGTAATGCTTGTGCCAACAGGCGCACTGATGTCGCCTGTTACCACATACCAAAAAGAATCTATACCGTCAATTGCGCATGCAGTTGTATTTGAAAACGACTAGAGAGGTAAGCTATGTTGATTGAATACTTTAAAGTGCTGCTGGTAGGAGGGCTTTTATGCGTAATAGCCCAGCTGATTGTTGACCACACCAAGGTCGTTTCAGCGCAAATACTCGTTATATACGTTGTTGCAGGCGTGCTGCTCACATCCATGGGGCTTTATGAGCCTATTGTCAAGTACGGCCAGTCAGGCGCCACAGTGCCTCTGACAGGTTTCGGCTATGCACTGGCAAAGGGCACATTTGAAGCAATAGACGAGCAAGGCTTTATAGGCATCTTCTCAGGCGGGCTTAGCGCTACAGCCTGCGGGGTTTGCGCAGCTATTGGCTTTGGCTTTCTGGCAAGCCTGGTCTCAAAGCCAAAAGCAAAAGTTTAGTTAAGCCGGCACTATCCGCCTTTAAGCCTCCAGGTTGCGCCTGGAGGCTTAAATATTGTAATTTTCGAGAAACCATCAACTAACACGAATTTTCAGCGTTTGTTACTCAATTGCAGTGAATGGAATCAATGTAATTATAAATTCTCGGTATTTTCATCCTTTATTTATACTGTAAGCAGCTTTAATACTAATATCGACACTGTTTTCAATAATCATTTGTATTAATTAATTGTATTATTTCATTAGAATATTCACATTTATATTAGCTTTCTTGCGTGAAACTTTATAATATTGCTGGTAATTGTATCACTGCAATTGCATTGTCACAAAAAATGCGTCATAATTCGTTATGCATAAAGGGATTAATATGAATTCCAGGTATGTAAATGGCTTATTTGCAGACATAAGCAACTAGAAGCCATATGTAAATGGCCAGAATAATTACATAGTAACCTTGACACGATATAGGTGTTTTGTTATGATAGCATCATTAAAGAAAATGTATAAATTCTCTTTTGTTATATGTTTGATATAATTCAATGCATTTTCATTTTTATCAGGAGTTGAAGATGAGATCAGAGATAGCGGTTATTGGCATCGGCGGGGTATTCCCTGGGGCAATGGACATTAGCGAGTACTGGAGCAATATCCTTGCCAATAGGGACTGCACAATTAATATTCCGGATTCCTATTGGGATCTTAGCGACTTTTACGATCCAAACCCACTTGCAAAAGACAAGACTTACGGCTATAGAGCCGGCCTAATCAACTATTTGTCATTTAATTCTATAGAGTACGGAATACCTCCACGAATCATGGAGTCTATTTCTGTTGAGCAGCTGTTTTCGCTTGTAGTAGCAAAACAGACAATGCTTGACGCGGGCTTAATAGGGGAAGGGGCAAAAGAGTTCAACAGGGAAAGGGCTGGCGTTATACTCTCAGCATCAGTCGGCAAAAGCTCTTACATGCTTAGCCATCGGCAGACGCAAAATGTCGAGAGGATAATGCGCAATTCCCATGTCCCGGAGTTTTTGATCCAAAGGGTGCTTGAGCGTATGTGGGATGGAACTATTGAATGGAATGAAGCAAGCAACCCCGGCTATCTGCCGAATGTTGTTGCAGGGCGCATAGGCAACCGCTTTGATCTTAATGGCACAAACTGCACTGTTGACGCAGCTTGCGCCGGCAGCCTTGCGGCTCTTAAGATGGCAATGAATGAGCTTATAAGCGGCGACTGTGACGTGATGCTTACCGGTGGCGTAATGATGGACACAACGCCGTTTACATTTGTAGCTTTTTCGAAAACGCCGGCAATATCCCCGCAAAACATAGCAAGGCCATTTGACAAAGACTCTGATGGCATGCTGCTGGGCGATGGCGTCGGCATGATGGTAATCAAGCGCCTTGCTGATGCAGAAAGGGACGGAGATCGCATATACGGCGTGCTTGAAAGCCTCTCATCTTCCGGTGACGGCAAAGCCAAAAGCATCTTTGCCCCAAGAAAAGAAGGCCAGCAGTTTGCGCTTGAGCGCGCTTACAGCGAAGCCGGAATTGATGTAAGCACTGTAGGGCTGATTGAAGCCCACGGCACAGGCACCGCAGTCGGCGACACTGTTGAGCTTGAAGCAATAAATGACTTTGTGAAGCCCTATAACATGCCGGCAAAGAAAGTGGCGCTTGGAAGCGTAAAGAGCCAGATAGGGCATACAAGGCTTGCAGCAGGCGCCGCATCGCTTATAAAGGTGCTGATGGCGCTCAACCAGCGGGTTCTTCCCCCAACCACCAATGTTACAGCGCCTAATGTCCAGCTTATAAATTCAGCTTTTTACTTGCCAAACAGCCCGCGCCCATGGGTAGTAAATGATTTGCAGCCTTTAAGGAGGGCAGGGATAAGCGGCTTCGGCTTTGGCGGAACAAACTTCCATCTTGTTCTAAGGGAGTACATAGGGCCGGCAAACGAAAATCACAGCTTCGTAAGAATGGATTATACGCCCAGAGCAATCGCCATTTCCGCTGAAAGCAAGGAGAGCCTGCTAAAAGAGCTCGAGCTTGCAGAAAAAGAACTGGCCAACAGCGAAATTCCAAATGCAGTTTTCAATGCAATGGCAAGAAGCTTTAGCGAGCGCATAAACAGCTCAAATGCCCGAATCGGATTCGTTGCGTCAAATGCCGAAGAGGCAATAGAGTGCCTTGCTGATGCAGCTAAGCTTTTAAGGGAGTCAAATGCGGATCAGTGGCACAAGCGCGGCATACACTATGCGAATGAGGCTGTATACGGCGAGGATGCCAAAGTAGCATACCTCTTCCCGGGCCAGGGCTCACAATATGCGGGCATGCTCACTCAGGCAGCTATGGCTTACCCTGAGATTTTGGATTCATTTACATATGCAGACAACGCCCTAATAAAAGCAGGCTGTGAGCCTGTCAGCGAGTATGTTTTCCCGAGGCTCTTTCCAAACGAAAAGCCTGCGATGCATGAAGCAGAGCTGGCAAAAACCACAAATGCCCAGATGTCCCTTGCAGCTGCAAATGCAGGGCTGTTCAAGGCGCTCAGCGCCAGAGGCGCAAAGCCAAGCTTCTTCGCCGGCCACAGCTATGGAGAGCTCAGCGCGCTTTTTGCAAGCGGCGCCATAGATGAGGCTGCCCTAATGCATCTGTCGGAAAAGAGGGCTGCTGCTATGGGCTCTGCGCAGGAAAGCTCAGAAGCAGGCGGCATGCTTGCAATAAGGGCTAACTGGGAGCAGGCAGAAAAGCTCATTGAAGGCAAAAGCGATATCAGCATAGCCAACGAGAACAGCCCATACCAAACTGTGCTCTCAGGCAGCAAAGCATCGATTGCATCGCTGGCTGAAGAGCTGGCCTCAAAAGGCGCATTTGCCAAAGAGCTTAGCGTTTCAGGGGCATTCCATTCCAAATATATGCAAGGCGCCAGGGAAAGCTTTGAAGAGGCGCTTTCCAGCCAGAGCTTCACAGAGTTTAGCGCGGCAGTTTACTCGAATGTCACCGGCAAAGCGTACGAAAGCCCAAGCGATGTGGCAGCTTCACTGTCAAGCCAGCTTGTCAGCCCAGTGCGCTTCAGCTCAGCAATTAGCGACATGTACGAGAATGGAGCCCGAATCTTTGTGGAAGTCGGGCCCGGCAAAGTGCTCACCGGACTTGCATCGCAAACGCTCGAAGGCAAAAAGCATACAGCAATAGCAATCAATGCAGACCAAAAAGAAGACTCCCTTCTCCAGCTTGAGAGAGCGGCAATGGTTATGAAGGTGCTCGGCGCTGAAATCGAAGCTGACCCGTATGCCAGGCCTTTCAGCGAAATAAAAGAGGAGCAGCCCGACAACAAGCGAGTGTATGCGCTGCCGCCTCTTCACTTCCTCATGCAGGATACACAGGAAAGAATAATGGACGCGGTATATAAGGAAGATCCGCCGCTAAGCCCTGATGCCTTCAAGGAATACTTCGAAGATCTGCAATTGGCAGAGCGCCAAATTGAAGCTGCGCCGGCATCTGAGAGCAAAGGCGAAGGCAAGCCTGAGATACTTCGCTCGCCTTTCTCCAGCAACGCAAGCCTTTCAAGGCCAACAAGGCCTGTAAAGCAGGCAGAGGCCGAGCCGCAGGCAGAGCCCGAGGAGCCGAAAGCAGCCTTAAGCGAAGCTAAGGCAACAAGCCCGCCGGAAACCAAGCCTCCTGTTGCTGAAGCGATAATGGAAGGCACTGATGAAATAGTAGAGATTACGCAGATTAATAAAGGAACAGAATCTATGGACAACTCTGATCAAACAATACCGATACTTGACAGCGCGTTCGGGCTGCAAGCGCTTAACAAGGAGATGTTTTTGCAGTTCACCCAATCCCAGGGCATGCAGCTGGAGAAGTTTAAGGAAATCATCGACAGCTCCGGGCAAGCAGGGCAGGAAAGCCTTGACAGCATGCTGCATTTTATGGAGCTGTTCCAATCAAACAGCATGGCTGCATACAATGCCTACTTTGACGAGCAAAGCAAGCTTTTGTCAAATGAGGGCGGCGAGTTTTCACTCTCAGGCGAGACTGCCGGCGAAAGCCCGAATACAGGCTTTTTCCAGACATCCCTGCTGACTCCGGCGCAAAGCGCTCCGCGCATACAAAGCAGCCCGCCTCGCGTTTCGCCCCCTGCCAAAAAAACAGCAGAAGAGATCCAGGCAGAAGAAAAAGAGCTCAAATCTGTAGGCTTTAGGGCAGGAGCTATTTCAGCGAGTGTTGACAAAGCCGTTGAGCAAGCTCCAAAAGCCAGTGTTCAGGCGCCGCCAGAGCCGCCCCAAGCAGCTCAAGCGGCCCCGGTAGCCCAAGAGCCCGAAAAGCCTGCCGAGGCTGCAACAGCCCCTGAAGCCCAGGCCCCTTCTGAGATTGCAGCCGAGCCAACTGAGCTTATTGCAATAGACGAAGCAACCGGCGAGCTTATAGAAGCTGAAGTAGTAAACACGGACTCCATCTTTGTTATGGGAGTCACCAAAGACCAAATTGAAGAGCGAATAATCGAAGTTATCAGCGACAGAACAGGCTATCCGATTGAAATGATCGAGCCGGATATGAACATAGAGTCTGATCTGGGCATCGACTCTATCAGAAGAATCGAAATCTTCTCTGTTCTGAACGATGAGATCGAGCGCGGCTTCACCCAATCAGATATAGAGACTATGGCCGGGCTTTATTCGATAGAAGAATTCTCAGAGTTCCTTGAAGTCAAGCTCAACAGCGAAGACACCGGCGAAGAAACAGTCCACTTCGACAGCGACACTCTCAACTCCTTTATTACATCGGGCCAGATGCCTGAAGGCATGGAGATTCCGGATGAATACAAAGAGATGGCTGAAGCATACCAAGCCCAGCAAGCAGAAGGCGGCGAACTGAGCCTGCCCGCGCCAGCTGAAAAAGAGGAAGAGGCTGAAGCCGAAGTAGAGATAATCGAGGATGAAAGCCTGCAAGGCAGCCAGGAAAGCCATGGCATGCTGGATTCAATGCCTGATACAGCAATAAAGCGCTATGACATTGTGCTTGAGGAGATTAGCCACCCTGAAAACAGCGACAGCCAGGTAATTGCCCCAAGCGGCGCTGTTGCCATTACCCTTGACAATAACGGGGTCAGCGAGCTTATAGGCGAGGAAATGCAGCGCAAAGGCTACGATGTTGCCTACATAAGCCTGCCGAACTCGCCCAGCAAAGAGGGCGCTGTAAAAGTGGCGCAGCCTTCATCTGATGAAGTTGATGCAGCGCTTGCAGCAGTTGCTGAAAAGCTTGGAAGCGCTCCAGTAGGGTTCATCCATGTTTGCAGCCCTTTATATAAGGAGATGCATGTGCTTGGAATCTTTGACGCTGACGAAGAGGCGGCGCTGGAATCAGTATTCCTGTTTGCAGCCAAGTTTGAAGGCATTTGCGCAAAGCCGGATGAAGGCAAAGCGTTCTTCATGACTATTTCCAGAATAGACGGAATGCACGGCCAGTCAAGCGCATGGAACGGCTCATCGCTGCAGGCAGGCTTTACAGGCCTTACAAAGACTTTATACAGGGAATACCGCAGCGTGTTTGCCAAAGCAATCGACATATCGCATGACACAAGCCGCCAGCTGGCATCAGAGCTTGCGCTTGAAGAGATATTCGCTCCTGAAGAGGATATCTATGAAGTAGCCAGGGATTCCTTCGGCAGCAGGTACATAAACACTCTCAAGGAAACCGAAGGCTTCCAAATATCAGGAAAAGCCCCGACACAAGATGATGTATTCCTGGTTACCGGAGGGGCAAGGGGGGTAACATTCCGCTGCGCGCTACAGCTTGGCATGCAATATGGCTCAAAGCTGGCTCTCATCGGCCACTCCCGCCTCGATTTGGACGTATCCTGGATGAACGGCCACACAGAAGTCACAGAGCTAAGGCCATTGCTTATAGCCAAACTCCGCGAGGAAGGCACCACGCCGCAGCCAAAGCAAGTGGACTCGCAGATAAAAGAGGCGCTTAACTCCCTGGAAATAGCAAGAAACCTTGCCATTCTTGAAGAGAAAGGCATAAAGGCAGCCTATATCTGCTGCGACATTCGCGACGAGGCCGCAGTGCAAAGCGCCATTAAGCAGGCTGAGGGGCTCTTCGGCGAGATCACCGGCCTGGTGCATGGCGCAGGCGCGATTGCAGACAAAGACATATCAAAGAAAACAAGCGATGATTTCAGGCTTGTGTTTGGCACAAAGATTACAGGGCTGCAAAACATCATCAAGAGCCTTAACCTCAGGCATTTGAAATTCTTTGCTGCCTTCAGCTCCGCTGCCTCCTACTTTGGCAATGAGAAACAAGCTGACTACACTCTCGCAAACGAGATACTCAACAAGCTTGCGAACGAAGTGCACAAAGCGCACCCGGAAATCCAGGCTATGGCAATAAACTGGGGGCCATGGGAGGGCGGCATGGTCAGCGAAGCCTTAAAGACCATACTAATTGCGCGCAAGATTGACATGGTTCCTTTCGAGCAGGGCTCGCGATTGTTCGCAGAGCAGTTTGCATATCTGTTGCCTGACGGGCATGCACAGTTCCTCATCCACAGCACCGACAAATACATTGACCATATGATTGGCCAGCAATAATGCTAAAGAGGCTACACTGAATGGACAATATTGCGATTATAGGAATGGGGTGCCTATACCCTAACTACATAACGGCAGAAAGCTTTTGGAAAAAGCTCATTGATGCAGAGACGCTGACAAGCAAGGTTGACTTTTATGGCAAAACGATTGAGCGCGCCAGGCTTCCGGCAGATGAGTCAGATGAATTTTTCAAAGGCAAGTTTAGCGATGATGAATTTGCCGAGCTCGACGAGCTCGGCGACCTGTTCAAGTGGACGGCATACATATGCGATGCCGCCCTTAAGGACAGCGGCTATTACGGCAATTCGAAAGCAATGGAAAGAACAGGCTTGACGCTTGGCATTTTCGGGCTGCCATCAAAGGAAGTTACGCCTTTCTTTGCTGATCCGATGAAAATATCAACCGAGCAGGCCATCAGCACAATCCTGGCAAGAGACGATTTTAATTTTGAGTTCACTGATGAAAGCAACCTTGACACGAGGGCTCTTATATCAGACACTGAGCCTTCAGTGTATGTTGCAGGCAAGCACAGGCTCGGCGGGCCCATACTTAACCTGAATGCAGCATGCTCATCGCCTGTGTATTCAATGAAGCTCGCCAGCTACTACCTGATGAGCGGAAAAGCGGATCTGATGCTTGCCGGAGCCCACTGCTACAACCAGCTGGAAGAAGCAGTAAGCAGCCTGCTTGAGCTGCTCGGCCTTCTTGAGGACGCCGGCTCATGCAAGCCTTTTGACCGCAACTCAAAAGGCGCCGTCGGCGGCTCAGGCGCCGGAATGTTCGTGCTGAAAAGGCTTGAAGACGCTGTACGGGACGGCGATAAGATATACGCTGTAATTGAGGCTATAGGCTGGTCAAACGACGGCAATGGCAAAGCTATCCTGGCTCCGGATGCGACAGGGCAAATGCTGGCATATATGGATGCTTACAAAGACGGGGCTGACCCAAACATTGACTACCTTGAATGCCATGCTACCGGCACGCTGGCCGGAGATCTGGTTGAGCTGTATTCAATTAACAGCTTTTTCGGAAAGCGCGATGCCTCTCCTATGCTTGGAGCCCACAAGGGGGCAACAGGGCATTTCTTTACGGCATCTACGCATGCAGGCATATCAAAAGTGCTGCTTAGCATGCAAAACGGCATTATACCCAAAACAGTGAATGTAGAAAACCCGGCCAACGACAAAGTATTGGTTGAAAACACTGAGTGGGTGAAAAAAGGCGCCTATAAAAGGGCTGCAGTAAATTCTTTTGGATTTGGCGGCACAAACGGGCACCTGATTCTGCGCGAGTATGACGCAACAGACCCGACTAACAAAGAGAGCCGTAAAGAATTGTCAGAAGACGAATCAATGGCAGTAGTCGGCATAGGCATGCACATAGGCGATATGACGACAACGGAAAGCTTTTACAAAGCCATGCTTTCCAACTCTGAGATGCTAAAAGAGCCTGCCGATTCGCGCTGGACATTCCCAATATCAGATCCAAGGACAAAGAACGCCCTAAAGCTCGACTCTTTCCCTAAGGGGACATACCTAAACAGCTATGAGTTTGACTATCTGAAGTTTAAGCTGCCTGCAAAGGGCAACCAGTTTCTTATGAGAAAGGACTTTCTGGCGCTTGACGCAGCAAGCCAAGCTATTGAGGAAGCCGGAATCAGCGTAGGCACGAACCCGAAAACTGCTGTGTTAATAAACATCAGCCAGGATTACTCTGAGCTGAATTTTTCAGTAACGCTTGAGCTTAAGGAGTCTATCGAGCAGTCGCTTCGCAACAGCTGGCCATTCCTTGACGACAGCCAGGTGGCGCAAATCATGGAGATCATGCGCGACACTGAAAGAATACGCGACACCCCTGACAGCGTTACAGGAATTATCCCAAGCATCAAAGCAAGCCGCATAGCATCGCACTGGGGCTTTAAAGGGCCTGTAATGGCGATGATGAACGGCGAAACCGGCTTTGCAAGATCTCTGGAAATAGCGCAGTACCTGCTAAGCCAGGACATTGTTGAAACTGTTGTTGTCGGCTCAATCGAGCTGACCGGCGAAATTGAGAATGTATACGTTCAGCAGCTTCGCGGCAACATGGGCAAATACCAGGAAAACGGCTTGTGCGAGGGAGCGGTTTCATTTGTGCTTAAGAAGCCCCAAAAAGCTGTTATGGACAACAACCATATATACGGGACTATTGATGCGGTAAGCATAACAGGCTCAAGCCTGTTTAGCAGCATCAGCGAGCAGCTCTCAAGCAGCCTGTCAGAGCTTATGCCGCAAGCAGCTGACTCGTCAATAGGGTATGTAGAAATGCCGCTGAGCGCTCCGGCGCAGTCAGCAAAGGCTCTCTCAGAAATCCTTGAGGGCAAGTACCGGCAAAAATTTGAGAAAGACGAATTCGTCGAAAGCTCTGTTGAGAGGTTCTCCGGAATGTCAAGAGGGCTTAGCGATGCAGTTGCCCTGGCAAAGCACATGCTGATGCTGTCCAATAAAATGAAGTTTGTGGAAAGCGAAGGCCGCCACTTTACATGGAGCCTGCTGAATTCAAAAAGGTCCTCGCTTATTAACAGCTTTGGCAGCGACAGCTCAGTGTCCCATATACTTCTAAGCGAATACCATGCAAAGCCACAGCCGGCTTCGCTGGTTAAGCCGGATGCAATGCTCGTGCCAATTTTTGCCCCTGATCTTGGTTCATTGGCAATCCTGCTCGATGAAATAGAGGCAAAGCAGACCAAGCGCGAAATAATGCCAGCTATCAATGCCGCATGGGAATCATACAGCAATAAAAGCGATGGCGGCATAACCTTGTGCCTTATTGCTGAAAACAAGGAAACTTTCCTAAGCGAGCTTAATGCTGCCAAAAATGCGATCGCATCCCTAAGCAGCAATAAAGGCAATAAAAGCTGGGAAAGCAAGAAGGGAAGCTTCATTGCCACAGATCCCATAGGCAGCGATGCCGGCATAGTATGCATGTTCCCGCCGGGCGAGAGGCTTAACAGCGCGAAGTTCTTCGAAACGCTGCTGCGATTCCCTGATTTGAGAGATTTCTATGAGCTGTATATAAACGGGCCGCAGCTGGCCGGCAGAGGCTTAAAAGGCGCATTTGTTGAAGGCAACACGATGGAGCTGGCTGAAGTAAGAGTCGGCCTTGGCATTCTAAAAGAAAAACTTGGGGTGGCAGGCGACTATTACATCGGAGCCAGTATGGGCGAGTTTTCGATATTGCTTGCTACAGACGCTATCAGCGCAGCAGAAGGAAGCGATGAATACTTCAAAATACTTGAGGATTTTTACGGGCTTGTTGCGTATATGCATGAGGTTGACCCGACTCAGGAAGGGCTGCTGCCAAATGCGCCTTCCAGCTGGGCCTCCTACTACTTTAGCGGCGACACTGATGAGCTCTTAGGGTTGCTGGATAGCGAGCCGTTGGCATTTGCGAGCATTATCGGCTCTCCGCGCGATGCTATTGCGACTGGAGACGGTGAAGCGATGGCCAGGGTTATAGAGCGCTTTAGCGGCATTGCCACTAAAACTATCGACTCCCCTGCAAGCCATACCCCTGCAGCAAAAGCTGTATACAGCCAAACGCCGGCATATAGCCTTGGGGCTGCGCTCAGCTTTAAGCCTGGAACGCCATTTGTCCCGTATGAAGGGTTTTATGCAAAGCCAATAGATACAGCGAAGGCTGATCTTATTGATGAAATAAAGTATATTTTTACAGAAACAGTAGACTTTCGCTCAATGCTTGAGGATACATATGCTAAAGGAGCGCGGCTTTATATAAACACAAGCGCTAATCCAATATGCTCATTGTGGGCTGAAAACTCTTTTAGGAACCGCAATGCCCTGTGCATTTCAGCTTATCCTTCCATCTACGCGCCTGAAGAGCATTATATCAGGACAGCAGCAAAGCTGATTAGCCATGGCTACGATGCAAACGCTATGCTGAGCATGTTTAAAACGCCAGATATTGACGCGCCAAGCTTTGTTGGCACTATAAACATGAGCATGCAGCACTATCTGACTGATGAGCAGGACATGCTCGCTGCGCCAAGGGAAACCCTTTCAAGAATTTTCGAGGAAGCCGAGGGTGTCAGGCCTGCCGGCCTGGAGGCCAGCAACATTCGCCAGCAATCAACCATGCAAGCGATAAGGGCTGCTATTCCCGATGCCAACAGCACACCTGGCGAAAGCGCCAAAGAGGGGGAAGCATTGCAAACCGAACAAGTAATCGCTCACGAGCAAGAGAGCCAAGATAAAAAGATACCTGTGCCAAGCAGCATCGGCTTGCCGATAGCCGCCAGGGACAATGCCGCGCAAACAAGCCAAAATGCCCCTTTAAGCCTGCCTATGGGCCCGCTGTATGCAAGATTGGGGATGAGGGCGATTGCTGACAGGGCCAATGCCTACTCTTTATACCTGTCAAGCGAAGCAAAAATTCTTGACAGCATCGTCAGAAAAATGCGCTCAAAGAACGAAATTGCAAGCCAGAGCCTTCCAGCCAAGCGCGAATGCCTATGGGATCTCGACGACATCCTGTCCATGACAACAGAATCAATGGCTAAAACGCTTGGGCCGCAATATGAGAAAGTCGACACATACTTTGTGCGCGCAAGAATGCCGCTGCCTCCATTCCTTTTCGTAAGCCGAATCACTAAAATTGACGCTGAATTTGGAGAGCTTAAGCCGGCATACATAGAATTTGAGTACGATGTTACCAAAGACACGCTTTTTGCCACAGAAGACCAGGTCTCATATATCACTTGCACAGAGTCAGCGCAGATAGGAATTTTCCTGGTTGCATATATGGGAATCGACGAGATATACGATGGCAAAGTCCGCTTCAGAATAGCTGACTCAAACTGCACGCTATTCTCGGATCTGCCCAGGATTGGGGAGACATTCAGGGGCGAGTACAAGATAACCTCATTCCTGAAGAGCGGCGGCTCAACGCTGGTTATCTCTATATACAATGTTTATATAGGAGACAGGCTCGTGCTTACGCTCAACTCTATTGGAGGGTTCTTCTCTGATCAGGATTTGGACAGCGCCAAAGGCGTTGCTGAGCTTCCAATGCCTGTTTTTAAGGCAAAAGAGAGAACAGAGCCATATGTGCCAATCCCAATAGCCAATAAAGCAAAGTCAAGCTATTCGGATGAGGAAGTGAATGAATACTACAAAGGCAATGTTGACGCGTTCTTGCCCCAATTCGATATGGAAGAGCTGAAGGGGGCTGTAGGCGATGACTACCTTGATCCCCAAACCCCTGAATTCCAGCAGTACCTAAGCGAGGCTCTGCCGAGCATTCAGCTCATAAACCGAATCGTAAGCGTTGATCCGACAGGCGGCGAATATGGCTACGGCGAGATAATTACAGAGCAGGACATCGATGCAGATTACTGGGTGTTTAAAGTGCACTTCCCTAACGACCCTGTATACCCCGGAAGCATACTGCTCGAAACAATTAATCAGTCGCAGTTCTTCCTGTTCCTGCTTACAGGAAATGTGCTCAAGGCAAAAAACCGCATTGTACAGCCTATACCAAAAAATACAGTAAAGTCGTCATTCCGCGGCCAGATAAAGCCGATGAAATCAACAATACGCTTTAAGGTAACGATTCGCGAAATTGACGAAGCTGAAGAAGGGACTATCTTTACGATCGACGCAAGAGTCTATTGGCAAGGAATGAACGTTGGAAAAGCTGACGGCTTCAAAATCATTCTAGGCTAGTAGCAATTAAAACCCAAGCCGTTTAGCTGGATTATGGCATAACGCCAAGGCAGCAGACTGGATGTTTGGCTGAGAGGAGGATTGCGCACCGATGCGCAAGACAACAATGGATAATACAAATATTTACCTGAGCGGCGCCCGCTTGGTTAGCGTAAGCGATTTAGCCAGCAATATAAAGGATGATAAAGCAGTTGCCATTGTCAATGACAATGGCGAACGCAAAGCTGCACTTGGAGGCCAATTTTGCCCTGAAAGCCAAGAAGGCGCAGTGCCGGCATTATATATGCTGCCTGTGCCAACCGGCTCTTCTCTTGGCGATGAAGCCTTTAAAAAAGACTACGGCTTGAAATATGCTTACATGGGCGGAGCTATGGCATACGGCCTTAGCTCTGTAGAGATGGTCGTCGCTTTCGCGCAAGCCGGCTGCCTTGGATCGCTGGGGACCGGCGGCAGCTCAATGAGCGAGATTGCCGAAAAGATCGATGAAATAAAAGGCGCTATTGGAGACAAAGCCTTTGCCGTAAACTTGCTATTCAGCATAACTGAGCAGCTGAATGAAGTAAATGTGGCCAAAATGTATATCGAAAAAGGGGTCCCGGCAATAGAGGCCTCAGCATACGTAAGCATTACAAAGGCTCTCGTTTACTACAGGGCTTCAGGCCTGAGCATGGACGAAAACGGCACTATCATAAGAGCGCATAAAATTATCGCGAAAGTGTCCCGCGAAGAGGTAGCGATTGCATTTATGTCTCCCGCAGAGCCAAAGGTTATTGAGTCAATGCGCAAGGAAGGCCTGATAACAGATGAGCAGGCTGCGCTTGCTGCCTATGTGCCAATTGCAGACGACATAACTGTTGAAGCGGATTCAGGGGGCCATACAGACAACAAAGCCCTGGTGTCCCTTCTGCCGGCAGTTATTGCAATCAGGGACGAGCTTCAGCAAAAGCATAAGTACAGCCAAAGAGTCCGCATTGGCGCGGCTGGAGGCATAAGCACCCCCCAGGCAACGCTGGCCGCATTTGAGATGGGGGCTTCATATGTTGTGACTGGCTCAGTAAACCAGGCATGCACAGAAGCTGCAACATCAGATTATGTCAAAGAGCTCCTAAGCCAGGTTTCAATAAACGATGTAACCATGTGCCCTGGCATAGATTCTTTCGAGCTCGGGGTAAAGGTGCAGGTAGTTAAGAAAAATACCATGCTGCCCCTTAATGCCCAAAGGCTTTACGACTCATACACTGATTACAAATCTTTTGAGGAGATACCGGACAAGCTTCGCAACCGCATCATAAAGAACTATTTTAAAATGCCGGCTGAGGATGTGTGGGAAGAGTGCATTAAGTACTATACAGAGCACGGCCCTGGAAGGCTTGAAGCAGCAGCGGCAAACCCGAAGGTTAAAATGGCGCTGATGTTTAAGTGGTATGTTGGCCTTTCAGTGCATTGGGCAATAGATGACACGCCAAATAGGCGAATGGACTTCATGATAATGTGCGGGCCATCAATGGGGGCGTTTAACAATTGGGCCAAGGGAACATTCCTGGCGAAAGCTGAAAACAGGAGTGTAGCGATTATTGCAAAAGCCCTTATGGACGGCGCAGCAATGCTCTCGCTTGAAAACACTGCCAAAGAAGCCTGCAAGGCGGTATAAGGCCGCAGCAAAGGAGTAGATAGATTATGCCATCATCAAGGCAGAATATGCGAAGGCTGGGGGCGAATGAAATCGCCTGCACCCAGATAGAAGGCAGCGCCATTGCGCTTGCTTTGTCGGTTAAAGGCTATATCGACATTCTTAGCCTCGAAAGCGCAGCCAGTGAGCTTGAAAATGCATGCCCTGCCCTTAACAGCAGAATTGTTTATGATGCTAAAGGCAAGCTGTGTTTTGAGCGAATGCCGGAGCCGCTCAAACTGACTGTTATAAGCGAGGTTTCGCCTGATCCGCTTAAACTAATGCAAAGAGAGCTTAGCATTCCTTTTAGCACGAGCTTTGGGCCTTTATGCCGATTGTTCGCAATATATGCACTCAGCGAAATCTATCTTGTGTTCATTGCCCATCCAGCTGCCACTGACGCAAAAGGGCTCGCCAGCCTTGCCGGAGAGCTTATAGTCTGCTCATCACTGGGAAAGAGCTCGCAAGGCTACAAAAGCAGCGCATTTGGCGCAAAGGAGATCCGCAAGCTGCAAAGCAGGTTTTCCGAGCGTGCCAAGAGGGCGGTTTCCGGCCTCTCAGACAGGCTTCTTGCAACAAGCGCCAAAGCGCTATGGTCTTTTACCAGCCAAAGCGAAAGCGAATACAGCGCAACAGAGCTAAGCAGCTCGTGGTCATCCGGCACGCTTGGGGCTTATGAAACTGCAAGCCTTTTAAACCTTGCCAAAGAGCAGCGGGTGCCTGTCGAGCATGTGCTTGCTGCTTCATTTCTGATGTCATCATTCATAGCCCAAAAAAAGTTTCGCTCAAGCGCTGTATCCTATGAGTGCGATATAAGAGGCATGCTATCGCCTGAGACAATTGAAAAGCCGGGCACATTCGGCTACGGGCTTAGCGTTCCTTTTTCATACAGCCGCGAGGAGCCATTTTGGGAGAATGCCCGCAGGCTTGCCAATGAGGCTGCCAAAGCCAGAAGAGGGATGCCTGTTTCATGGGAGCTGCTCGCAAGCGAGTCCCTGCCCAACGACCTTCTCGAAGCGTCCAGGGTTATTGGCATAGCAAGGCAGCCAAAAGCTCCGGCGCTTATTGCCACAAAGTCAACCAAAAGCCAAGCCTACTATACTGCCAATGTTTTCGCAAGCGCTATCGCCCCCCAAATTGGCGGGCTGGCTGTCTTGCCAATAGCAATGGTCGAAAAGCACAAGAGCGCTGGCATTCGCCTGTCAGCCATGTTTGCCTGCGATAGGCTCTTTTATTCTGTGCAGTGCTGTTTCCCGAAAGAAGGCGAGGAGACAGAGGGCCTTGCCAGCCTGATCGCAGATGCCTTCGGGGGCTACATAACAAACGATGTGTTTTATGCCTGCAAGAATTCGATCAAGGCTGCGCCTTGTATAGTTAACGGGCTTGACGAAGAAATGTTTTTGCTGCAAGGCTAGAGGTATATAATATGAGTTTTATTGAATTGAAAAACATCAGCAAAACCTACCAGGTTGGGCTTGAAGAGTTTTATGCAGCCAATAATGTAACGATAAAAATAGAGCAAGGTGAGTTTGTTGTTATAGTGGGCCCTAGCGGAGCAGGAAAAACAACCCTGCTCAATATCATTGGAGGCATGGAAATCCCTGACAACGGGACAATAAAGGTTGACAGCCAGAAGATAAACGGGCTGTCAAACAGGCAGCTTACAGCATACCGCAGATCCAGCGTAGGCTATGTATACCAACACTATAATCTTGTCCAAAACTTAACAGCATACGAGAATGTCGAGCTGGCAGCAGAAATAGCAGACGATCCTCTTGATGCCGGCGAGACTCTGGAGCTGGTCGGGCTTGGAGACAAGCTCAACAACTTCCCATCCCAGCTCTCCGGGGGCGAGCAGCAAAGGGTTGCCATTGCCAGAGCGCTTGTCAAAAGGCCAATGCTTGTGCTATGCGATGAGCCGACTGGCGCACTCGACTATACAACCGGAAAAGAGATACTTGGCGTATTGCGAGATATTACAACCACACTCAGCACAACAGTTATTCTCATAACGCATAACATGTCTATCACGCCGATAGCCGACAGAATCATACAAATGAGAAGCGGCAAGGTTTCAAGGCAGTTTTTAAACCCGACGCCGGCAGACGTGAGCGTTATCGAATGGTAGAGCAATATAAAACAAAAGAAAGGCCTGCACTATTATTTCAGCAGGGCATAGCGCTATGAGCAAGATGCAGATCCGCGATTTCCTGAGGGAAATCTGGAGAACTCGGATGAGCTTCCTGTCAATCATGTCAATCATCTTTTTGGGGACTGCAACCTTCTCAGGGCTTCGCAGTACAGGCCCTGACATGAAGCTTACAGCCAACGCCTATTTCAGCGAGCATTCGCTAATGGACTTCAAAATGCAAAACCCCCTTGGCATAGTCGAGGATGATGTAGCTGCCGTAAACAAGCTGGACTACATCGATCGGGCTGAGGGCGGATGGACCGTGGATGCTTACTTAGGCAAAGGAAACGAAAAATATGTTATCAAGATGCACTCAATATCAAAAACAGGCATGAACAGGCCTGTGCTGGTCAGGGGGGAAATGCCTGTAGCCAGCAATGAGTGCGTAGTGGAGCTGACTGTACTTGATCTGTTTCGCCTGGACATAGGCGATGAGATTTCAATTTATACCGAAAAAGGAACTTACGAGGGCTCTTTGGCCCATGACAAATTTACCATTACAGGGCTGGTTGAAAGCCCTTTGTACATGTCAATAGAGCGCGGGGCAAGCACGATTGGCAACGGCATTGTTACAGCATACATTATGGCGCCGGAAGAGGCATTCGTAATGGAAGTGTATACCGAAATGTATGCCATCGTAAGCGGCGCTTCTGAGTTTGAGACATATGGCGACGAATACAAAGCATACATTGAGAGCACCCGCAGAAGCCTAAGCGAGTTTATGGAAAAAAGGGCTGATGAGCGTGAAGCGGAAATACAGGCGCTTGTAGGCGAAATTCTCGAAGACGCAGAGCGCAGGCTTGCAGACGGCAGGGAGCAGATTGCTGATGGCGAGCGCGAATTGGCAAATGCCAAAGTGCAGGTTGCAACTGGCCAGGACGAACTCTACAAAGGCAGGATTGAGCGGGACAGCGAGCTTGCCAACTACAGAAGGCAGCTAAACGACGGCTACCAGCAGCTTATGGACGGGGAAGCGGAAGTGGCCCAGGGCAAGCGCGATCTCCAGGCATCAATTGATGAGAACGCTGCCGCTATTGCCCAGTATGGAAACAGAACTGTAAGCAGCCTCAAAGCAGAGATAAGGCAAGGCGAAGCAGATATCGTTGATGCCGAGCGCCGCCTTGACAATGCTGCAAGAGAGCTTGACGATGCATACCGCAGGCTCCAAAGCGCGCCGGCAGCATACCGGCAGCGCTACCAACAGGACTATAACAATGGAGTAGCTGATTATCAGCAGGGCCAAAGGGACTTAGAGCAAGGCAGAATTGATCTTGCAAATGCCAAGCGCGATATTCAGCCAATCCTTGATCTTGGCTACCCCGACACTATGACGGTGCAGCAGATAAATGACGCTGAAGTTGGCAAATACCAACAGCAAATCAACGATGGCGAGCAAGCCTTGAGAAAAGGATGGGCTGACTACAATAAGGGCCTTGAGCAATACAACGACAGGGCAGCCCAGACCCAGCAGCAGCTAAATAACGGGGCAAATGAAATATCCAGCGGCCAGCGCCAAATCGAAGAGGGCCTGACATTGCTCAGCAATGCATACATTGAGCTCGAAAACGGCGAGCTGGAATACCTTGACGGGCTTGAGCAGCTTGCAGCCATTTCGCAAATAAAGTCTGCATCGTACCTCACAGACCGAACGCTGAACCCGGGCTTTATTAATTTTGAGATGGACTGTGACAGGGTTAGCGCCCTGGCGGATGTGTTCCCGCTTATATTCTTCCTTGTAGCAGCCCTTGTAGCTTTAACAGCCATGACCAGAATGGTTGACACTCGCCGGACAGAAATAGGCGCCATGAGGGCTTTGGGGGTATCAAGCCGCTCAATAGCCGCAACGTTTATTCTCTATGCGCTATTTGCCAGCGCCATAGGGGCAGTAGGCGGATTCTTCGCAGGCAGCTATGTAATGCCAAGCATAATTATCAATGCTTACAAGGCAATGTATACCTTGCCTACTGTGCAGCTTGGATATTACTACAGCCACCTCATTTTTTGCGGCGTCTTTGGCACATGCCTTGTGCTGGTTGCGACAGTAATAGGGTTTTACTCCCTGCTGAAGGAATCGCCGGCAAGGCTTTCGCAGCCAAAGGCCCCAATGGCCGGCAAGCGAATTTTCCTTGAGCGAATAACATTTCTATGGAAGAGCCTTCCCTTTAAGGCAAAGGTTATGTACCGCAATATTTTCCGGTACAAAAAGCGCCTGTTCCTTACGATTTTTGGCATAGCCGGCACAGCTGCGCTAGTTATAACAGCACTCGGCCTGCGCGACTCTGTTAACGCTATAACAGGGATCCAATACAGCGAGCTAAATCTGAGCGATCTGGTAGTGTACATGGGCGACAGCTCAACAATGGAGCATAGAAGCCAAGTTACCTCAATGATTAAAACATACCCCAGCGTTACAGCCATGTCGCCAGCTTACTACATGATGACATCAGTAACAGGAGGGGAGCTTGTTGACAATTCTGTGTTCTACACAGTCCCTGCAGATTTAGATGAATTCGGCAAGATTGTAATTCTGCGCGAGCGCCTCACGCATGATCTGATCGAGCTGACAGATGAGGGCTGCGTTATAACAGAAAAAATGGCTGAGCTTATAGAGTGTGCAGTAGGCGAAATGATCGAGTTCGAGGTAAAGGGGCAAAAGGTCTCCATGCCAATAACCGGCATTTGCGAAAACTACGCAGGCCATTTCATATACATTACGCCAAACACCTACTCACGCCTTACAAGCGAGCCTCTCGTGTTTAACCTTATCTACATCTCAAACAGCGATAAGGAATCCCTAAGGGAGCTGGCTTCCGAGCTGCTCAAGCACGAAGGCGTGCCAATGGTCTTTTATGTGGATGCAAGCCTGCGCTACTACGAAGACAGCATCAAAGGCATTAGCATGGCTGTATGGGTCATAATATACGCTGCTGCCTGCCTGGCCTTTGCTGTTATATATAACCTCAACAACATTACTATTACGGAGCGGCAGCGCGAGCTGGCAACGCTGAAGGTAATAGGCTACTACGATATGGATGTCTCAGCATATCTATACAGGGAAAATGCATTGCTGACACTCTTTGGCATTGCAGCCGGCCAGGTGCTTGGATATTTATTGTTTAAGTACCTCGTTTCAACAATTGAAACAAACCTTGTTATGTTTGGTAGGCAGCTGCAATTTTCAAGCATGGTGCTTGCAGCCGTCCTAACAGTCATCTTTGCAATATTTGTAAATGGAACAGCGCATTCACGGCTAAAGAAAGTAAGCATGATCGATGCGCTTAAAACAACAGGCTGATCCTGGAGGAACTTATATGAAGCCAACAACAAGCATGGTAATTGAAATAGCGGCAACAAGAGTCGCACGAGTGTATGCGCGCCACTTTTTGACAAGCGCGTCCGGAAGGCAGTTTATGGGCAGCTTTATACCGGCAGTCCAAAAGAGCACTCCAATTAGGGAAAGGTATGAGCGGGATGAAGAGCTGTATATTCCGACTTTTATTCTGGCAAGCTTTAGCCCTGAAGGCACCGGGCTTTACCAGTGCCTTGAAAACACCAAAACAAGCAATGATAAGATGAGCGCAAGCGAATGGAGGGCTTTTTTTGCTGAATGCACTGAACTGGGCATAACAACATGCCTGATCACGCTAGGGGAGCCTCTTCTCAACCTTGAAGCGCTGGAAGTTGCAGCAGAGTTCTCGCAAATGCTGTTTGGAGCAATGGTTGATCCGCGCTATTTCAATGAAGAGCTTGTAGGGTTCTTTAAAGGCCACCAAAACATCCTGCCTCTGCTGACAATTGATATGGACGGAGAGAAAAGCCTTGAGGAAACAGAAAGCCTATACATAAATGTATGCGACCAGCTGCGCATGAACAGAGTGCCATATGGCTGCACATTCCTTGTCCATAAAGGGAATTTTGACATATGCACTGACTTTGATTTTGCCCAGAAGCTAAAAAAAGCAGGTTCCAACTTTTTCATTTACATGCGCTTCTACGCATATAGCGATGATCAAAAAAAGATTGAGCTAAGCTCATCCCAGGTTAACCGCCTCAAGGAGTATTGCGATGATGTAAAAGATGCGTTTTCTGATTCAATAGCAATGCACTGCCCTGATGATCTTACCGATCTCGGCGGAGAGCAGATTGAAAGCATCGGGCACTTTGTTGTCAAGTCAAACGGAGATATCGAGACTCTGATGAACGGCAGAACCTATGATGGCCTTAGCGTGAAAAACGCCAGCCTTCTTGATTCCCTTAGAGTTTTTTATACCATTGAGGAAGCCAACGCCAGAGCAATGCTAATATAGTGCACGCGCGCCCTGCAGTATGAATGCAAGGCGCGCTATCAGAATTTTGTGGCGAGGGTGCTATGTATAGCATGCTATTTAATATGGGCTGGCAGAGCTGCAGCGATGCCAGCCCAACCCAGTTCGAGTAGCATATAAATGTTTAAAAAATGGAAATGGCATTTGCTAATTATTTATAGCCATATCGCCAGCCAGCTATCGCCCCCAAGTCAGTTACATTCGTATAGCCCATAGACTCTAGCCTAAGCGCAGCTTCATAGCTATTGTCACCAGTTGAGCAGAAAAGATATATTGGCGTATTTTTGCTGCGTGCTAATCGTCCAATTTCTGAAGTTAGGTACTGGTAGGGCACATTAGTTGTTCCTTGGATGTGTATAGCTGCATAGGTCCCATATGGCCTTAGGTCAATGATCAAATTGCCTGCTTCTTTTCGAAGAGTGTTTATCTTTGAAATGTCATCCCTTTTATAGCTTGCTTTCAATTGCCTTCTACTTGGCAAATAATCACCCCCTAATTCTGTAGTTCATATTATGCCAGTTTTGGATAAATTGTTCACAAATGCCGGATATTAATGAATGAGCCCAAAATCTAAAACTCTCATGCACTAAAGCAAAGGCCAAAATATTGCCTGGCAGAATTATTCATTTAGCATTTGTCTGAAAGTAAAACGAAATGTATAATAATACTATAGATACCAATGCAATTTGGCGCAGTGCGCAAGAAAGAGGCAGCTTTGGACAGCGAAAAACTCAAGAACATACAGTCTTGGCTTTCTGACAAAGATATACAAAATATTCGGGCAATCGACATTAAGAACATTTCTGTCGATATGGACTTAATCATCATAGGAACAGCTACAAACGAAAGGCTGGCAATTGCTGCTGCTGAGTATGTAATTGAAAAATGCAAGGAATATGAATATGAAGTAAGAGGAATGGAAGGCAAGTCCCTTGCCAGGTGGATCTTAATAGATCTTACAGATATCATTATCCATATATTCCTAAAAAGCGAACGTGATTTGTATAACCTTGAAAAACTATGGTCAGATGGCATGCCTGTAGATGAATCAGGAAGTTAGTTTCATTTGGCTTTTAATAGCAATTATTAGAAATTTTACAATCATATAGCAGTAGACTTAATTTTCTAACCTAATTTTAATGACAATAAGAACGGTTCTTATTGTCATTATTCATCTCATGGAGTACAATATCAACAGAGTATTGAGGTATTTTCTATGCCAAGGCCATCAAGAGATGAATCTATTCTTAATATTTACCATGTATTAATTAGTGGCAACAACAACGAAAGCATATTTAGCGATGATGAGGACAAACAGCAATTCATCAGCGCCCTTGAAGATAAGGCAAAGATACTGGACTGCTCAGTTTATGCCTTTTGCGTATTAAGCACCAAAGCAAATATGCTGCTAGAGCCGCTTTCATTGTCATTGTCAGAGCTGATGCACCAAATAAATATAAGTTATGCGCAGTACTACAACAAAAAATATAGCCGAAGCGGACATGTATTTCATGACAGATATAGAAGCGCTGCCATAAATAGCCCCAAACAATTTGGCTTTGTAAAGCATTATATATATCTGAATCCAGTAATCGAAGGCATCACGGCAATACCCGGAGATTATAAATACCAATCGCCGCTCGGAGGCGAGTATGAATGCACTTATGAGAGCATTCTGGGTTATTATGACAACTGCTTCTCGAACCTGGACTCAATAGCGAATTCCCTGATTAAGACATACCTGCAAAAGCATAACCTTTCGTATGAAAGCCTTAACCACAGAGCAAACTTTAGCTTAAAGCACGAGTTAGTTATGCTCGTCAGGGATTCAACTGGTTATTCCATTCGCAAGATCTCTGAGCTTTTGGGAATCAACCGGGGTGAGGTGTATAGAATTATTCAAATTCAGCAAAAGGAGGGGTTATTGGATGATATGTGATTCCTGTAAACAAAACCCTGCTAAAATTATCGTAAAGAAAATTGTGGACGGATACCAATCAGAGATTCACTTGTGTGAAACATGCGCCCAGAACAATGACTCTTCTGCCAATGACAGCAATTTTGACATAACAGAGTTCATAAAGGGCATTCTAAATATGCAAAATAGCAGCAATAGCGCCCCATTTCCAGAAGCATACGGGAATGCATTCGGGTTTGGAAATGCTGAAAATATAAAGTGCCCGACCTGCAATCTGAGCATTGGGGAATTTCGCAAAACTGTTAAATTCGGATGTGATGACTGCTATAAAACTTTTGACAAAATCATTGAGCCTATTGTAAGAAGAATGCACAGCAGGACAATTCATACAGGCAAAGTCTCAAAATCAGCAGCCCCCAGCGATAAGGGCACGCTTCATGAAATGGCTGAGATCCAGCAGCAGCTCGCCAAAGCAATAAGCGATGAGGATTATGAGCAAGCAGCAATTTTCAGAGACAAATTGAGGCAGCTGCGAGAAGTTTCAAAAGCAGCGGAAGGAAAAAGCAATGAGTGATGAGGCATATATAAATGATATTGTCGTAACCACCCGCGTCCGCCTTGCAAGAAACATTACAGACATACCATACCCGATTAAGACAACTGACGAAAGCGCGCTGCTTGCTGTTAACAAGGCAGTAGCCGCCACTGAGCTCAATCCGGAGCTTGCCGATGATCATTTTGGCTTTACCAGCATAAACACCCTCAATGAGCTAAACAGGCGATCAATGGTAGAGCGCCACCTGATAAGCCCTGAGCTTGGCAAATACAAGCAAAGCGGCGTAATAATCAATGCGGACTCAACAATAAGCATCATGGTAAATGAGGAAGACCATATCCGCATCCAATGCATTTTAAAAGGGCTAAAGCTGCTGGAAGCCTATGAAATGGTAAACCGCATTGATGACGCGATGCAGGAAGTTATCCCATTTTCCTACAGCGACAAGTACGGTTTTTTGACCTCCTGCCCAAGCAACTTAGGCACAGGCATGCGTGCAGGCGTAATGGTGCATATACCAGCGCTTACTATAAGCAACCGGTTGCCGCAAATAGCCGGAATGGCTAACCGCTTTGGGCTGGCAATAAGAGGCATGTACGGAGAAGGCAGCGAAGCGCTTGGAGACCTGTTTCAGATCTCTAACCAGCATTCGCTCGGCATAACAGAAGAAGAAATAGTAAACAGCATTCATTCAATTTCAAGAGAAATTATAAAGCTCGAAAGGGAGGAGCGAAACAGCCTCCTTATTAATCAGGAAGACGAGCTTAAAGACAGAATTTATAGAGCATATGGCATCCTAACCAACGCATGCGTCATATCAACCAGAGAGTCGATGAGCTTGCTCAGCCTTATGAGAATGGGTGTTGATTTAGGGCTGTTTGTAGATATTACAGATGCAAAGCTTGACGATCTTATTATAAAGATACAACCGGCGACTCTAGCGCTTTCATACAACGAAAACGCTGATGACAGATCGCTAAATATATACAGAGCATCATTTATTCAGCAAGAGCTTTTGAATTAAAGGAGGGACAACATGTCAGGATTTGAACGATACACTCCAAAAGCATACGACATTATGTTCAATATAACACAGAAAGAGGCAAAAAAGCAGGGCCATGAGCTAATTGGGACTGAGCATCTGCTGCTTGCTATTCTTATAGATAATGACAACACAGCCGCTCAGGCGCTAAACCAGCTTGGCGTTACGTATGATGTGACGCTTGAGTCCATTTTGGCGCTTGTAGGCAAGCAGGAAACCGACTCAACGGACTATCGGCTGCCATATTCAGCAAGAATGAAAAGCGTCTGCGAAATGGCAGTTATAGAGTCAAACATGGCTTCAAGCCAGTATATTGGGCCTGAGCATTTGCTGCTTGGCCTAATTCGGGAAGGCGAAGGAATAGCAGCCCAGGTGCTTAACGATTTCGGCATAAACAAAGACTATACTTCAAAGCTCATCGAAAAAATAACAGGCATAAGCCCAATGATGGGCGAGGAAACCGGGCCGGGGCCAAGCGAGCAGAGCTACCCGAACCAGCACCAGCACCAGCCAAAACAGCAGCAGGTTACCCAGCAGCAGGGCGGAAAGAGCAAAATGGTGGAAAAGTTCGGCAAGGATCTTACCAAGCTTGCCGCACAAAACACCCTTGACCCTGTTATTGGCAGAGAAAAGGAAATTGAGCGCGTTATACAGATTCTCTCGCGCAGAACCAAGAATAACCCATGCCTTATAGGCGAGCCTGGAGTCGGCAAAACCGCAATAGCTGAAGGGCTTGCACAGAGAATCGTTGAAGGCACAGTGCCTGAGACAATTAAGCACAAGAAGGTAGTGGCGCTTGATCTGTCTGGAATGATCGCCGGCACAAAGTACCGAGGCGAATTTGAGGAGAGGCTTAAAGGCTTAGTTGACGAAATCATCGAAAGAAAAGACGTAATTCTTTTCATCGACGAGTTTCATACAATCATTGGCGCCGGCGCAGCAGAAGGCGCAATGGATGCAGCCAATATCTTAAAGCCATCCCTGGCAAGAGGGGAAATACAGGCCATTGGCGCAACTACGCTTGATGAGTACAGAAAGCATATAGAAAAAGACGCTGCTCTCGAGAGGCGCTTTCAGCCTGTAAAGGTGGAAGAGCCTACTGAAGAGGAAGCAATTTTAATTCTTTTCGGGCTTAGGGATCGCTATGAAGCCCACCACAAGCTTCAAATAACCGATGATGCCATCGTAGCAGCAGTCCAGCTCTCAGCCCGCTATTTGTCTGACAGGTTCCTGCCTGACAAGGCAATAGACTTAATGGATGAAGCCGCTTCAAGAGTCAAGATTAGCCAGCTTACAGCGCCTCCGGAGATTATGGAGATGGAAAAAGAAGTTGCTGAGCTTGAGAAAATGAAGGTTGAGCTTATTTCCAACCAAAAATATGAAGAGGCAGCAAAAGTCCGCGACAAGCAAAAGCCCCGCAAAGAGGAGCTTGCTAAATTAAAAGAGGAATGGTCAATTGGCAGCAGGCTTAACAATTCGACTGCAAAAGTCACAGAGCATGAAATAGCCCATATCTTGGCCAGCTGGACCAATATACCGGTAAGCAAGATAAAGGAAGAAGAGAGCGAAAAGCTCCTTATGCTTGAAGAAACCTTGCATAAACGCGTAATTGGCCAGGATGAAGCTGTAACAGCTGTTACAAAAGCTGTCAGAAGGTCCAGAGTCGGCTTAAAAGACCCAAACAGGCCTATCGGATCATTTATATTCCTCGGGCCAACTGGCGTTGGAAAAACTGAGCTGTGCAAGGCGCTGGCTGAAGCTGTATTCGGGCAGGAAAGCGCAATAGTACGCTTTGATATGAGCGAATACATGGAAAAGCATGCAGTTGCCAGACTAATTGGAGCGCCTCCTGGATATGTCGGGTATGACGAAGGCGGCCAGCTAACCGAAAAAGTGCGCAGAAATGCATATAGCGTCGTCCTCTTTGATGAGATAGAAAAAGCCCACCCTGATATATTCAATATATTGCTCCAAATACTGGATGATGGAAGAATTACTGACGGCCAAGGCAAAACAGTAGACTTTAAAAACACTATAGTAATAATGACTTCGAATGTTGGAGCCCAGACAATCAGAAAGACCTACTCCCTTGGATTCGGGGTTTCTGAGAACGCTGAGCAAGATGAATACGAATATATGAAGGAAAACGTCTTAGAGGAGCTTCGCCAGACTTTTAAGCCGGAATTTTTAAACAGGCTGGATGAGATAATCGTATTCCGCAAGCTGAAAGAGTCTGAAATTTCAGATATTATTGATGTATTGCTTGACCAATTCTCAGATCGCGTTAAGCCAATGGAAATCTCGCTCGACTTTACAGATGCCTTTAAAGAATTTATAGCCAAAAAGGGAACAAACCTTGAGTATGGCGCAAGGCCCCTAAAGAGGACAATCCAAAAGGAGCTTGAAGACAACATGAGCGAAGAAATGCTAAAGGGCAATATATCAAACGGCGACCATATAAAAGTTGACGCTGAAGAGGATACTGTAGTATTTACTAGAGCTTGACTTTACGCAAAAAATACGATAAACTACGAATAATTTACAATCTTATTAAGGTGCCGGCGTACGCCGGAGAATAGGGAATCGACTGCGAGTGTCGAGCGGACCCACCACTGTAAAAGGCTGCTAGCCGCATTATGCCACTGGAAACGGGAAGGCGCGGTGATGTATTTAAACCTTGAGCCAGGAGACCTGCCTTAATGGGCAAGCCGGGGCAAGCAAAATTAAGACCGCCTTTGGCATATAAAGTAAGCGACGGAAAAGCTTGCGTAATTCAATTTACGTGAGCTTTTATTTTTTCTTTAAAGGAGAGCAACAATGACGCTCAAAGAGCAAGTTCAATCATTCATCGACAAAGTGCAGCCGGCAGATGCGCAGGCGGCTGAGAAGGCTAGAGAGTATGGAATGGGCCTAGCGAAAATTCCAGGCAGCCTGGGGCGCATAGAGGATATTGCTGTGCAGCTGGCATCTATTACCGGGCAAGTCCAAAATGAAATGCCCAAGAAGTGCGTAATAATAATGAGCTCTGACAACAACATTGTGAGCCAAGGCGTGTCCAGTGCGCCACAAAGCGTTACGCTTGCCTTAACTGAGATTTTTGACAAGTATGCAACCGGTGTAGGCATTATGGCAATGGCAGCCAATGCTGATATCATCGTTTATGATGTCGGCATTAATGGAGTGGTTAGAAATCCAAATGTCATTGATAAAAAAGTCCGCTTTGGAGCTGCAGACTTCAGCACTGGCTCAGCCATGGAGCCGGATGAGTGTTTCGCAGCGATCCTAATCGGGATAAATGCAGCCAAAGATGCCGCAGCCAAAGGCTATAGCGTCATCGGCACCGGCGAAATGGGCATCGGCAACACCTCTTCTACTACCTGCATTACAACAGCATTAACAGGAGTAGCGCTTGAAATAAATGTTGGAAAAGGCACCGGCATGCTAACTGATGAGGATTTTGCGCGAAAAGTTGAAGTTCTTGCTAAAGCCATGGAAGTTAACAAACCTGATGCAAGCGACGTATTTGATGTGATGGCTAAGGTTGGCGGTTTGGATATTGCAGCAATGGTTGGATTATATATTGGCGCCGCAATAGAAAAAATGCCTGTTGTTATTGATGGCTATATCTCCTCTGTAGCTGCTCTGTGCGCTTATAAGCTCAAAGCCGAGACTAAAGACTATATGATCGAGTCACACGCTTCTGCCGAGCCCGGATATCTTGCCATTAAAGAAGAAATGGGCCTAAGGCCAATGTTTGATATGAATATGAGGCTCGGAGAGGGAAGCGGTTGCCCGCTTGCATTCTTTGCTATTGACTGTGCCAACAATATGATGAATAAAATGTGGACTTTTGAGCAGGCAGTTATTGACGAAAGCTACACTGATAATATCGACAATATGCAGTTTAACTAGAGCGCTTTTGATGATTTTTTGGTTATTATTGCGTTAATCTTTCCCAAATGCTTATAATATGGGCGCTAAAATAGGATTTCAAATAAGAATAATGATACAATATAGCTAAACAACAGCACTCAGGCGCTTTACGCTCCCTTCCTTGCATTATGCCCTTCATATGCCTATGGGAGAATCCTCCGCGCTAAAGTGCCAAGCTATAGGAGGCTAGAATGAAATCCAAGATTGCAGTCATAGGTGTTGGGGGTTCCGGCATACAGGCTATTAGAAAGCTGAGCAGCGACAGCAAGTATAAAGATCTGGATTTTTTGCATATCATTGATTCGGATCGCGATGACTTAATGTACATGCTTTCTGGCAAGGAGCTCATCGAAATCGACGAATCAGATTTAAGCGTTCTAAGGCATAAGCTCGCTGGCGTTGATATATTGTTCATGGTTGCTGCGCTTGGCAATGAGCCGGTGCCAAAAGTGCTTGTTATGCTGAATTCAATAGCAAAAGAGTTTGGCATAACTACAATTGGCCTGGTAAGCAAGCCTTTTGGCTTTGAGAGCGAATTGAAGAAAAAGACTGCCAGCCTGTCAGTTTCTGCTATGCAAGGCGAACTGGACTGCCTGTTTGTGATACCAATAGAGCATATCGGCTTTCATAGCCTTGACAACAAAAAAGTTATCTACAAAGTCTATGACGAAACAATGTCTACTTGCCTAAAAGCTCTGCTTGATCCGATGGTTGTGCCTTCACTGGTCAACATTGATCCATTTGAATTTAAAATGCTGACAGGCAATGCCGGGTCTGCATATATGGGCTTTGGCCGAAGCTTGGGGGAAGGAAGAGCCGAAGCAGCAATATCGGCAGCTGTGTATAGCCCGTTTATAGAACAGCCGATCATTCAGGCAAGATCAATACTTTGCACAGTGCAAGGCAGCAGTGAGCTTGAATTTGACGAGATTGAAGAAATAATGCGCTTTATCCGATCCGAGTCAAGGCAAGGCGCCAACATCACGTTTTCTGTTGTCCAAGTGCCAGAAATGAGAAATGAAATACGCGTAACGGTATGCCTCATTGGATTTAGCGATGACGATGATGAAATGGCACTGTTTTTGCCGGATGCCAAGGGCCGTTCATTCGTATCTTAATAGCATTATGCCTTGAGCGCACCGTGGCCTTGGCGCAATACGCCACGGTGCTGGCTTATCAGGGCAATAGCGCCAGTTTTTACATTAAGGCGGCGGGCAGCACCTTGCTGCGTTGCTGCAACAGGCTTAAGCAACCTTCTTGGGCCCTTTTTTAAGCAGGGCTCAGCACTTGCCCAATTTGGGCTTTTTTTATTGCCATAATGCAGGCTGTGAGTTTTTTAAAATCTTGCTATGACGCGAACACGACAGTGCAAAAAGAAATAATCTCCTGAGCATGGTATAAAATGCCAAAGCTAATGGAGATCTTCGCTTGTATAGCGAAAGCTTATAAACGGTGTAATTCCGACGAAAAACAAGATTAATTGTAGGAATTAGCATCGTAAAATGCATACCTACGCAAGGTTTATTAATTGCAGAGGCATAGCCATTTAGCGGGCAGTTCGATATTCCCAACAATGCTGATAGCTTTGATGGGATAATAGCAAAGATTGCCACAAACGGCGCATTGCCAGCTATTTTCGGATTAGGTGCGCTTATATAGCGCTTATGCGCTTTACAGGAAGGCGGCAATATCTGAGCTATCCAATGAATCTTTCAACGATCCGTCTTTTTTGGGCCAATATAGCTTATGGGCACTGCTGCGCTTTGGCGCTTGCGGAAAATAGCGCCGTATAACGATTAGCGCGCTGCAATTAAAATGCTGGCTTTAGAATACTGCATATGCTTGCTCTCACTGCTCATCAGAGAGCATAAATGAAGACTGTTTAGCGCACTCGCTCTTAATGCATTTGTCGCAATGAGAACTTTTGCTGCCAAGTTGAATAGTATATATCAAAAAAACTGTTATGCAGGAGAAATAATAATGCCAGATTCTCCAACCCCCCCAAATTTTAAAGAATCACTGATAAACTACATATTCTCGATAGCAATGCAAGAATTAGCATTGAGCAATATAATAAATACAGAAGGCAAGAAACTGCAATACGCTTTAGGAACCTCTGATAATGCGCTTTCTCCAAAGCCTACTGTTGATGAGGTTGTTAACCTAAACAAAAGCATTCAATCTGTGCTTACCAAACTGTTGGCAAACCATTCGGTATCTAATGACAATCTTTCTGCTACCTTAAATGCATACCTTGACAGCTTGGAATGCGATGAAATTGAAGGAGGAGAGCCAGTATTGCCTCCTGATCCGATTGTAGGCGATATCGAAATTGATGTCGATGGAGCTATGCAAATTGGAGAAAATTCTTACTTTATTGGGCAAAACCCAGTTACTGTTACTGCTATCCCGCACCTGAGCGTGACTACAGATAATTCTGTTATTTGGGATATTGCTAAATCCCCAGATGCAAGCCATAGAATACTTCATACAATAAACGGCAACGTGGTAACGCTTCAAGCGCCGCCCGGATCAGCCGGCGAAACAGTCACTTTGCAAGCACGAGCAACAGCTAATCCTGATATAGTTTCAGAAGTAAAGCACTTTGCTTCTGTAGTGACCGTGCAAGGCAGCATCAGGCTTGATGTTACAGGCGCTGAGCCGACTCGCAATCCGAGCTCATATTATATTGGGCCTGATCCTGTAATCGTCTCTGCAGCCACTATGCTTGATGGCACTGATAACAACGATGTTATATGGGATGTCGATGAAAGCCCGGGTTCGACAATAAAGTACAGTATAGATGGCAACGATCTTATCGTTCAGGCGCCACCCGGCTCAATAGGGGATTCCATTATTATAAGGGCCCGCTCTGCAGAAAACCCCGACATAGTATCGGATTATGTTAGGTTAGCATCAAGTGTTCCAGTCCAGGGAAGCATTAGCCTTGATGTTAAAGGCGCTGAGCCAAGCGGAGAGCCAAATGCCTACACTATTGGGTCTGATCCTGTAACTATTACTGCGAACCCTATGCTTGATGGCACTGATAACAACGATGTTATATGGGATGTCGAAAAAAGCCCGGATTCAGCTATACAGTATGCGATAAAAGGCAACGAAATAACTATTCAAGCGCCACCCGGTTCGACAGGCGACTCGATAACTGTTAGAGCAAGTTCTGCTGAAAACCCTGACATTGTTTCGAATGATGTGAAGCTTACATCCAGTATACCGGTCTCAGGCAGCATTACCCTTAATGTTAGGGGTGCTTCGCCAGGCGGAGCGCCAAATACCTTTACTATTGGATCTGATCCTGTAACTGTCACTGCAGACCCTATGCTTAATGGCACTGATAATAACAGTGTGCAGTGGCAAATTGAGAAAACTCCGAATTCCAGTTCAATAGAGTATAGTATAGATGGAAATAGATTGACGCTGAATGCACCTCAAGGATCAGAAGGCGATACAGTTACTCTTAGAGCAGTAGCGGCTGCAAACCCGCAAATAGCTTCTGATGAGCTAAAATTCACCTCAACCAACCCAGCAAATCCTGTTACTGGAAATATTGCATTAAATGTCACCGGCTCAGTCGTTAATAATGGCAATAATACATACCTGATAAACGGCCCTGCGAATGTTATGGCTATGGCTATTTTAAATGGTTCAGACAACAGAAACGTAACTTGGGGTGTCGGGAGAACGGACGTAGACGGCAATACGATAAATTACACTATAAATGGCTATAATATATCATTGATGCCAATGCTTCATTCAAATGGCGCTATATTGTCGCTTCAAGCGCGCAGTGTAGCAAACCCTGCAATACTCTCCGATGTATTGACATTTTACTCAACAGTGGTTTAGTATCTATTCTCAATGCGAGCTTAATCAGCTTTCGCCAACACCCCAATAGCTAATTGAGGTGTTGGCGCTATAAGCATGGGTTCGTCCGCGATCTGTTCAACAGGAATTATGTACATTTGCCCTAATCTGGCTGAATTGCTCCTGTGCCTATATTGTCTGTTATTGCTTGCTCAACAAATTCCCATAAATCCGGCAAAGCTGACTGGACAATATCCATGCGCTTATATATTTCGCTTGCGCTAACTTTATGCTTTGCCCATGAATGCCCTTGTGTTCTTGCATTATTTAAAAATGGCTGAAGCCGATCAACTGCTGAAGCATATATAGCATCAGGCGTCTTAGCTTCGTCAAACTCTTCCCATAGCGATCTGTATTCATGTGCCTGCTCAAATGGCAGCATTGCAAAAAGTCTGTCAGCAGATTCTTTTTCCCTAGCCTCTTTGCTCTCGTAGCCAGTTGTGTCATAGGCAAACGTGTCTCCGGCATAGATCTCAACGAGATCATGAACAAGCGCCATTCGTATAACGCGATTTATGTCAACTCCCTCAATTCCGCAATACTCGAAAAGAACCATAGCCATAAACGCAAAATGCCATGAATGCTCAGCATCGTTTTCCTGCCTGCTTTTGTCTATTAGGAGCGTTTGCCGATATACGCTTTTCATTTTGTCAACTTCAGCTAGAAAATCCAGCTGCATTTTTAGCTTGCTTTCCATAAAACACCTCTATTTGTGCTTTTTAAGCCTACTATACTAAATAAAGAACTTGTCAGCAAGCTCGTCAAGCTGGTCTTGCTCGATGCCAATATATCGCAGAGTATCTGATGCAGAAGCGTGGTTAAACAGTATTTGGAGCGCTGCAACGTCCTTGTACTGCTTATAGTGCCAGTAGCCAAATGTTTTTCTAAGCGTGTGGGTGCCAACTTCGAATTCCAGGCCAACGTGCTTTGCAGCATTGTTGATAATGTTATAAGCTTGTACTCGGGTAATATGGCCCCCTTTTTGGCTGGGAAACAAATAGCTTTCTTTTCCTGCCTGTTTGCAGTAATCGGCAATTTCTTTTTTGAGCATGCTGTTAAGTTTGTACCTTCTGTTTTTGCCAGTTTTTCTTTCTACTAATGAAACGTGTGAACCAGTTACATCAGATGCTTTTAGTGTGATTATATCGCTAATTCTAAGCCCTACATTGATGCCAAAAGTAAATAGGAAATAATTTCTTAAGCAAATCTTTGGGTTTTTTGAACTTGAGTTTTTTAGATATTCTTTCATTTCCTGAATTACGGCAGGGTCGCGAATTGGCTGCACTGTATTCATATTCCCTCCATGCGCCCATTTTCTATACATTCTAAGATATCATATGTATGCATTATATCATTACGATAAATTATATAATTTAACATAATCGATATTATGTTAAATTTTTTGCGCGCAACAGCTCTTTTTATTTGCAAAGCATATTGACTATTCTATCATATTTACTACATTTTGAGATCTTAATAATATCATAAAAATGCTAAATATTCTTACTTAAAAATATTATTGGTAATTCACTTAGCTATTCAATATATCTAGTATATTCACAATAGTTATTAATATTGCTGCTATTGATATAATATTTCAATAACTAATGTAGTGCATTAATAGTGCTATTACGCAGTATCCCAAGTATTTATTTGCTATATACATAAACAGCCATTCATGTTTAGTTGAAGTGCAAAACACTTATCAAGCATTAATTTCAATTATAATACTTTTTATAAGTATAGCATTCAACAGCAGTAAATTGTAAATTGCATTATTATATAAATTCATTTAACAAATAGGCTACTTATTTTTAGAAATCGGCAAAAACATGCCAGACAGCAAATTATTATACATATGCGAAATCTTATAGTATTATGCATTTTTGTGGGATAACCAGGCGCTTTTTTCGCATGCAGCCCAGTTTGCGCCAAGGCAGCAAACTGCGCCTTCGCAATAAAGAGCGCCATATGCCTTGCTTTCAATACAAAAAATGGCATATAGATATTGTTATGCTATATTCAAATTCTGCTCTTTACGATATATACTTAAGAAACAGGCTGCATTTCACCTTTGCTCGCAATGCAGCCTATATAAGCCAACAAGGCTTAAGCATGCTGGCGAATGCCAGCATGGCTAGATATATTGCAAAGGAGAAGCTGCCTGTTGGCTGGCAGCAGTGTGAAGCTGTGAGAATAAAGCTTATTGGATGTGAGGTAGTTGCGTCTGAAGTAAAAGCTGCACTAAGCGCATCCCCGCATGAATTTGATGTTCAGTTAGTCGATCAAGGATTGCATATGGTCGGGCAGAAAAAAATGCCTCTAGAGCTGCAAAGGGTAATAGATGAGGTAGACCAAGAGAATTTTGATGCCATCCTGCTTTTATACGGGCTATGCAACAACGGAATTGTTGGGCTGACAGCAAGCATCCCAATAATAGTCCCTCGGGCGCATGACTGCATAACATTTTACATGGGCTCAAAAGAGCGCTACAGGGAGTATTTTGATGCCCATCCAGGAACTTATTACTACGCTACAGGGTGGAGCGAGTCGCTAACTCGAGGCCAAGACAGCGAATACATAGACATGAGGGCGAGGTACGTTGAGCAATTTGGAGAAGAGGAAGCTGACTACCTCATGGAAGTGCTGGGCGGGGGCCTTAAGTATTACGACACTCTATCCTTTGTTAACACTGGCACCGGCGATGTCGAAACATTCAGGGAAATAGCCCAGAGAGTGGCTAGAGAACGCGAATGGGAGTTTATCGAGTACACAGGTGATACAACCATATTCGAAAATGCGCTAAACGGCAATTGGGACGAAAGCGCTTTTCAAATTATTAATCCTGGTGAAACAATAAAGCCGAGCTATAACGATCTTATTATTAAATCCGAAAAAATTGATACATGATCCGGTGAGTATCACAAGCCTGAAAAAGGCAGATTATGCATTTGCACTGATGAGAAGCGCAAACTGCAATATATTCGGCAGGCTTGAGAGGATCGCGTTTTCGTATACTAGCCGGCAGGCTTAGGCCGCGCTAATCTAGTAAGCAGATTTAAAGGCGCAGCCGGCTATTTAATCTGGATTCCCGTGACAGAAGGCGCAGTGCTTGGCGGATGCATCTGACAGCATTGTGCCCTATGAAGCTAAATAGGCTCCTGCAGCTTATTCTGCTAAGCTTTAGCGGTAAGCCCCTGTAACGAGTTTAACATAGCCGCTCTTCTTTTGCAGGCCTCACGAATGCGCACATAAACCATGCAAAAAGGAAGAAAAGGATGCCATTACAATCAGTAATACAATACCTGGACCAATACGGCATTGGAAGCAAAGTCCTGCAGTTTCCTGAAGGGGAAAGCGCAACTGTAGCGCTTGCTGCAAAAGCTGTTGGCTGCGCGCCAGAAAAAATTGCAAAGACATTGGCAGTGAAATACAAAGAAAATACGGCTCTTATTGTTGTAGCTGGCGATGCCAAGCTTGACAACAAGAAATTCAAAGCCCATTTCGAAGGAAAGCCCCGCATGCTTAGCCCTGATGAGGCGTTAAGCATAACTGGCCATCCAGTTGGAGGGGTATGCCCTTTCGATTTGCCAGATGGCCTTTCAGTGTACCTTGATGTTTCCCTAAAGCGCTTTGATTCTGTCTTTCCGGCGTGCGGAAGCGCCAACAGCGCTGTTGAAATAGATCTCAAGACTCTTGAAGCAGCATCAAAAAGCAATGGCTGGATTGATGTTTGCTCTAACTGGGGTTTGTGATATTTGCTAGCCCGCCTAACTAGCTTATGCAGTAATGCTTTGTCGTTAATTGAATATTTCGCGGCATTGCTGTATTATAATAACAAGAATTGTATTTTTGCGCCAGTGCTTGGCCATGCTGGCGCAAGTGCAAGAAAACAGTTAGTTAGGAGAATAATATGGACAAGGCTATTGAAGAGCTTCGCAATGAGCGAATTCAGAATATGGTCGATGCTGTAAGCTTCAAAGAGCCAAAGAAAATCCCTGTTGGCTTGGAAATGAGCACATGGGCTTTTGCTTATACCGGCAAAACGTACAAAGAAGTCATGCACGACCCATACCTTGCAGCTGAGACTTACCTAAAGTTCCTGGATGACATGGAATTTGATTGGTTTGCCTTAGGCACAGGTGTGCCTCAGTATTTGCCTTTATACGAAGCCTTGGAATGCAAAGACTATGCGCTTGCGCATGATGACACGATGATTCAGCACATTCAATCAGCTGGGCAGTATATGAGCGTTGAGGAATACCCAATGCTGATTGAGGATCCATATGGCTTTTCGACTGAGGTAATGCCTCGAAAGAACTACAAGATTTTTAATGGCCCAAAAGACAAAGCATATGAAGCCCTAAAGAAAGCAGCAACAGGCTACAAAGATTTCCTGATAATGAATGATCTTATAAATAAGGGCTGCTATGCTGACACAGGGACCTTAACACACATGGGCCCATATCCAGGCTTTAATTCATCCCTTACATTTGTCTTTGACAACCTTAGAGGAATGGTCAACACTCTAGGCGATATCCGCAGAAGGCCAGAGCTTCTTGATGCTGCTTGTGAAGCAATTGCGAAGATGCGCTATACACCATTGCCTGATATCGACACTTTCGTTGGCAACCCTTTCCCATGGGGATCCAGTGTATACCATGTTGAATGCTTCTTATCTCCTCCGCTATACGATAAATACTATTTTAACGATCTAAAGAACACGCTGACACCATATCTTGAGAAAGGATCAAAGATCTTTTTGAAAGGGGAGGGGCAGTTCCTGGACACTGTTGAGCGCTTCAGGGAGCTGCCAAAAGGCTCAGTAATAATGATGCTTGACCAGGATGACCCTTTCGAAGTATACAAAAAGATCGGCGACTGGCAGATCATCACTGCAGGATTTTCAGCAGACCTTCTTAAGGTCGGTACCCTTGAGCAATGCAAGGACTATGCAAAAAGGTGCCTAGATACGTTTGCGCCTGGCGGCGGCTTCCTGTTCAACAACAACAAACCGTTGCTCGGTGGCAAGGACACACAGCCAGACAAGCTTAGGGAGCTTGTGGCATATGTAAATGAGATATCAAGAAAGTAGGCAGAAATGGATAAGTATTCAATTAAATACGGGTATGAGTACTCGATAAATGAACTCTTTCATGAGCTGCTCGAGGATGATTCCTGGGAGCCAGATCCTGTATTGCGCGAGAGGATTGTTAGGGCAATATGGAGCTCGGTTTGCAACAGGCAGCCAATGAAAAAGGCTGAAGAATAATCAAAGGAACATAAGCCCCCAGTTATGCTGCTGTGGGGCTTTGCTTATAAGCCTACTATGCCGGAGTTCCAGGTCCACGATCTCGGCAAAGAAAGCCACCCTTGGGCCGTTCACATTGGCCCTTGGGGTTTGTTGCCGCTATAGAATCGTATAAGAGGCCGGTTATTATCGACTGTGGGGATATTCTTGGGGTTACCAGCAGCATTCCTGGTGGATCTGTCTTGCGCGAATTCACAAGTCTGCATTCAAACTCTTGCATTGCACTTAATAGCCATTTCTAGCGAATAAACTGCTAAGAGCTTTTATTAGGGCTTCCATTTCCATGTCAGCATCACTGTCCGCACCGGCGATATAATTTGCATAGACAACAAGGCCACCTTTTCTAGCATATAGACTAATGTTGCTCTGATAGGTTGAAACATACAGCAGATCAAATGAAGGCATGCTGATTTTTCGGATGTTTTCAAAAAGCCCTACGCTGCCAAAGTACTTCATTAGATCATTCATCAGCGGTTTTGCCAGCCATGGCGCCCTTAGCTCATAAGCCAAATAATAAATCTGCACAAAACTGCCGCCGCCTTCGTTGCTGGAATTAATTATTGCCTGCTCATAAAGCTCGATAGCTTTTTTTGTGCAGATATTGCTGTAGCTGCAAATTGTATTTGGCTCTATAGGCCTTTTTAGGCTTGAACGCATGCTTTCATTATCGAAGCTTATAAGCTCGATGCCTGCTTGAATATCTGAGAGGGCCAGAGCCAAGCGGTTTTCTGTTGCGCTCTCAATTGGCTCGCAAATAATAGGCTGCGTTTTATTTAATATAGGCAGAAATGCATGCAGGATTAACATAGCTTAAAAAGCATAACTCACAGCCTTAGAAAGATTGTAATGAATCTTCCACTCAGCGCTATGATTAATTACCCTTCCCCTTCTTAACAAGCGGACAAGCGAGCTCAGGGCAATTATTCCATTTGGCCTGAAAGTATATAAAAAGGCGATACAGATAGTGAAAAGCATAGCATATGACTGTTTGGCGCCTTGTGCAAGGCCAAAAACAACCAACTCGCCATATGTGATCAAATAGCTGAATAGCAGCACTGCAAGCAGGAGTAAAAATCGCAGCAAAACCATCGTTGCCAGCTTGTTTTCCAGTGCTATTAGCATCTCTCGCTGTGTGGCTGGGCCAGCATGGATTTCAGGCAGCATTTCGCTCTCTTTAGAGCTATATACATGCCTATTTGAATAGCTGCCAAGGTGGGCCCGACCGCTTTTGGCATATGAATCATACTGCGCTTCCTGGGTCAGAAAGGAGTAGCGAATTCGATAGCGTATAGCAGCAGGCTCGCTTCGCCTGAAAAACACAGCTTTGCCTTCAAAGCGTTCAAAAAGCAACCCTTTTGATGGCATATTCGAAAGCCAGCTCTCTGTTTCGCCAATCCTCCATTCGCTCAGATAATTAAATTTCCTAACTATCTGTCCCATGTGCACCTCCGATGGCTGGCTAAAAGCCTGTTAGCTTTACCGAGCAATTTCAGCAAATCCTTCCCAGCTAAAGATGCCGATAGCGGCATTAATAACTACAAGGGGGTTTTGCTCTCCGTCGTATCTCAGTATTGCGACGATCTTGCCTTTTCGCGCAATAATATCACATTGCATTGCCTGGTGGCCGATATACAGCTCATCTAGGCTCATTTGAGCTAAGCCGGCTGCATATTGATCGCTAAAGCCTGCTTGGTTTATATTTGCATTTGCCAACTCGTGCGCAACAAGCTTTGAAAGCCATAAAAATCGCGCTTTATATATACTGCAGTAAAGGCCTGCATCATAATCAGAGTATATTTCTGGCATTTCAGATTTTACTTCGATATGCTCACAGATTTGCATGCTAATAGGAGCTAATGGCTGCCAGCTTTGGCTTACTCTGTTCTGAAAGTCTATTCCCGTAGCGCCAATATCTGTTCTTCTCTCTAGCGCCGCGCCGGCTTCTATTTCTGAGAGGCTTATTGGCATTGCGCCAGCCAGCCCAGGCGGTATATTTGCTTCAAACGAGGCAGCGCTTGACTTGTAATTGAATGCAACGACTAGCAGGGCGATGCAGGCAAGCGCCCCTTTTTTTGCTTTCTCATATCGCTCCCGCTTCCTCCAATCGGCATTATGGTCTATGCTTTTGCCGTTTCCAAGCGAAATTATAACTGCCCTCAAGTGCACAACGGGCTCGATTGCAAAAACAATTCCAAAAATCAAGTGAGCTCCGATCAGAAGCAGAGTTATTGATCCCTTGCTTACTAGCTTGCTGGCAAGCCCTTGGCTTGGCAATGGATTCATATATATCAAAAACACTATCGCTGCATAGTAAGCTATGCATGCAATCCCTGCGTTTCTATAGAACCTGCGGATTCCAGACAAGCTATGCGGCTGTTCAGCTAAATCAGAATGCGGCTCTGGTGCTTTCCTGCTAGCAGGCGAGCTGTAGACTGCCATATCTTTTATGGTGCAAACGTGTTTCCATCCATTTTCAAGGTAAATTTCTTCTTGATCTGGCTCTGTCGCTGAATTTGGATGTATAAAATCAATTCGGTATAGCGTTTTCGCAGGCTCGGCGCGCGTAAAGTATGCATAAATTTTATTTAGCTTTGATAAATGAAGGCCTGACGCTGCCATGTCAGCAAACCAGCTTTCATTTTCGCCAATCCTATGTGCGCCTATATGCCTGTATTTTCTAACCAGCTCTTTCGTTTTCATACACATGCCTCTCGTATACTAAACTGATAAAAATTATTTTTCGGTCCCCTTATCCAGCATCATCTTGCCGTCATTAACCATGTCTGCAAGCCTGTTATATTCTAAATACAGGGCGTTTTCCCCTTCTTTAGTGATGCGGTAGATCTTGCGCCTTCCGTCTTCATTGACGAGCTGTATGAGCTTGTCACTCTGCATGCGCGCTAATACGCCATACAGGGTGCCAGGCCCCATTTGAAGCCTGCCATTTGAAACAGATTGTATCTCTTGCATGAGCCTGTATCCATGTGCAGGGTTCATTAGGGCAAGCAGCACATAATACATTGCTTCAGTCATTGGGCCTCCAGAATAAGGCATACTATTTCCTCAATTAGGTATTACGCTTCGCGATATATCGTATGGCATAATAGTAACACGCGTGTTCATTCAATGCAATTCTTTTTTATTTTCTAGGGAGTTATTTATGAAAGATAAAAAGCATTCAAGACGTTTGAAAAACTGGAAGCTCTCTGCTGGCTGGTTTCCCCTGCCTGTTTTCCTGTTTCAGCCGAAGTGTAATATCACATGGGGGCAGGGAAGGGAAGTGGCAGCTTTGTTAATTAAAAGAGGAATCGCCAAAAAACTGCCTATTCGAGTTTGCAAAACCCATCAAACTTTGAATGCTTTGTGCATTACCTGCATGCTCTTTATGAATAATGCATCGCAAAAACGCGCTTTTTGTGATCGCCAGATCGCCTGAAAGAAACGAGGCTTCCAGTATAAGCCGTGAAGCTACGAACTTATAGCTTGCGGCTTCTTCTTGATAAAAACCAGTTTGGATATGTCAACAAGCTCTGCATCTGAGAGAACTTGGTAGTGAATCCAGCCGCCTCTTTCTCCGCATGGATAGCGGTTTTTCCAAAGCTCTTGAGTCTTTGGGAGCAGGGAAGGCATTATTTCCTCGACAGCGCCAAATAGCTTGTCGCCCAGCTGCAGCGTAACAGCAAATGAGCCTTTTTCAAAAAAGGCATAGCATAAATGGCTCTTTTTATGCGAGAGCTTGTAACCCCACCCATAACTGTTTCCAAATGGGAACTTAATCTCGCTGGATAGGCTATAATTGCTTTCAAGCAATTCTTCGAAGGCTTTCAGGCGCATATAGCTCTCAGCGCCTAGCCAATTCTTTATCTCGCTAAGCGAAGGCTGAACCGACTTGTCAAGCATTCTCTCTCCAAGCGCTTGCATTAGCCAAACCTTCCTGTTATATAATCGCTGGTCCTGGTGTCTTTGGGCGTTACAAAAACTTCGGATGTTGGCCCGGCTTCGATTAAATCCCCCATAAGCAGAAATGCAACACTGTCGGAAACTCTAACTGCTTGCTGTGTGTTGTGAGGGGCAATAACAATTGTATAATCCTTTTTAAGCTCCTCAAGAGATCCCTCCAGCTTTGTTGTCGATATAGGGTCAAGGCCTGAGCAAGGCCTGTCTAGCAAGATAACTTCCGGCTCCAGAGCAAGCACTCTGGCAATGCAAAGCCTTTGCTGCTGGCCACCAGAAAGCGATGATGCTGCTTCAGATAGCCGATCTTTTACATCATCCCAGACTGCAGCAAGGCGAAGCGACTTCTCAACAATGACCATTAAGTCTTGCTTGTTCGTATTGCCGCTCAGCCTGGGGCCATATGCAACATTGTCAAATATCGAAAGGGGCAGGGGAGTAGGAATGTCAAATACCATGCCGACTTTTCTCCTCAATTCAGTAATGCTGACACTGCTGGCATTGATATCGTCTCCGTCAAGTGTAATTTCGCCTTCCATTCTAGCTCCCGGCGTTAACTCATAAAGCCTGTTAATTGATCTTAAGAGTGTAGTGATGCCGCTGTTGGCAGGGCCTATGAGAGCAAGTATTTCATTGGCAGCTATATCAAGGCTTATGCCATGGATAACTTCATTGCTGCCATAAAAGAATTTCAAGTCTTTAATAGATATTTTCGCCATTCACACTCTCTCCATTCTATCTCCCTTTTTCCATCAAGCGGTTGACAGCAGCGTTTGCAACTACATTGATAAGAAATATCAGGATTATCAAAAGCGCAGCAGTCCCGTAGGCATTCTCCATTGATATGCCCTCTCTGGCCAGAATATAAAAATGCACTGCCATAGTTCGAGTCGGGGAGAATATTGAAGTAGGCATTTTCAGAGCTGTGCCAGCCGTTAGTATAACTGCTGCTGTCTCTGCAATGCATCTGCCGATGCTGAGAATAACGCCATTAGTTATGCCGCGCAATGCGGAAGGGAATACTGCTTTGCTTATAGTCTGCCATTTTGTTGCCCCAAGAGAAAAGCTAACCTCCCTATATGTGGTAGGGACGCTTCTTATCGCTTCCTCTGATGTCCTGATAATTGTTGGCAATATCATAAACGACAGGGTTAGCCCCCCGGAAAGCACTGACCACTTCATGTTTAGGGATATAACAAAGAAGATAAAGCCAAACAGCCCATACACTATAGATGGTATGCCGGCCAATGACTCCGCGCTGAAGCGCATAAGCCGGGTTGCCCAGCTTTCTTTCGTATACTCTGCAAGATAAAATGCAGTGCCAATCCCAAAAGGTATGGCGATGACCAGGGCGACGGCTGTTACCATAAGAGTGCCAACGATTGTTGAAGATATCCCGCCTGATCTGCCCATATTGCGCGGAATCTGCGTCAAAAACCCCCAGTTTAAAATTGGAAGCCCTTTTGCCAGGATGTATGCGATAATTGCTGTTAGAATAACAAGCACAAACAATGCTGCTGACCATATTATCGCTTTGGCTATCTTTTCGATTGTTTTATCGTTAGTGTTCAAGCTGTCTATTTCCTCCGTGCAATATATTGTGCGAAGCTGTTTAAAATCATAATAATGACAAATAGGACAATGCCGGTTGCAAACAGCGCCTGTTGGTGATCGCCAGTTGCATACCCCATTTCAATGCCAATATTGGTAGTCAGTGTCCTTATAGGGTCCAGGATGGACTCCGGCAGAGCGACTGCATTGCCTAAAACCATGATGACTGCCATAGTTTCGCCAATTGCCCTGCCAATTCCAAGCACTATTGCAGCTGTTATGCCGGATCTTGCAGCTGGCAAAAGCACAGAGTATATTGCCTGCCAGTGAGTCATGCCAAGCGCTAGCGCGCCTTCTTTATATTGGCGCGGCAAATCCTTCAGCGACACTTCAGAAATGCTGATAATTGTTGGCAAAATCATTATCCCTAAAATCATTGAGCCAGCAAGCATGCTAAGGCCCGGGCCACCCAGGTTGTTTCTGATGAAGGGCACAATGAAAAGCAATCCCCAGAATCCGTAAACAACAGATGGTATGCCTGCCAGAAGCTGAATTGCCGGCCTAAACAGGTTGCTTAGCGAGGCAGGGCAATATTCAACAAGAAAAATGCTGCAGCATACGCCAATCGGCACTCCAAGCAGTGTTGCGCCCAGAGTCACGCATACTGAGCCAACAATCATGGGGAATATGCCAAAGCTGCCTTGGCTTGGAGCCCACTTTGTTCCAAAGACAATATTGGCAAAGCCAACTTTGAAAAAAAGCGGGAGGCCCTGAATAAAAATAAATCCGGTTATGAGAGCCAGTGCAGATATCGAGGACAGCGCCAGGATAAAAAAAACCATTTTAGAAATTGTATCTTTGTTCATAAGTGCAAAAGCAATATGCTCCCATATGCACTTGCCGCATAAAGCGAGAGGCGATTGCGCGCTCCTTCCATTATATGATATTGGTTGCGTGGCTTTACAGCTATTCCTCAGCTATAAGCCCTTCGGTTGACAGTATCTCGCGGCCTTGCTCAGATACAGCAAAGTCGATGAACTCAAGGGCAAGATCAGTAGGTTCGCCATTTACGACAAACAGAAAAGGCCTGAATAAACCGTATGAACCGTTTATTATATTCTCTTTTGTTGCCTTTACGCCATTAAGCATCAGTGCTTTGACACTGTCATCAACAAGGCCCAGAGACAAAAATCCTATAGAATTCAGGTCATCAGATATAAGCTGCTTAACAGCGCCATTCGAGTCTTGAACGATGGCTCTTGGCGAAATTTCGACGTCTCCCATAACAAGATCGCTGAAAGCGCTTCTTGTGCCTGATCCTTCTTCTCGAGTGACTATATGTATCTTGCTCTCTGATGATCCGCCTACATCGCTCCACTTTGTAGCCTGCCCGCTATATATTAGGCTTATCTGCTCCAGCGAAAGGCTCCTAAGAGGGTTATCCGGGTGCACTATTATTGCCAAACCGTCTTTGGCAATCTCCTTTGACCAAAGGTGCTGCTCTTTTTCGCTTAATTCGCGAGAGGACATGCCGATGTCTGCTGTTCCGGATGTAGCTGCTGTTATGCCTGCTGAGGATCCACCGCCCTGCACGTCAATAGAGCTTTCCGGGTACATCACAGCAAACTCTTCTGCAAGCACCTCAGCGTATGGCTGAACTGATGTAGAGCCAGCCACCACTATTCCATTTCTTTCTCTTCCCTGGCATCCCGCAAGCAATGAGCCAATGGACAGCAGCGCTATATAAAAAGCTATAGCAGCTCTTTTGCGCGTATTTATTCCTAATCCCACAGCCTCAACCAAACCTTCCTGTTATGTAGCCTTCAGTTCTTTCGTCCTTTGGGTTAGAAAACATGTCTTCGGTGTTTGAGTACTCAACCAGCATTCCAGCCCGATCGTCCCCAATCATCATAAATGCAGCCATGTCCGATACCCTGACAGCTTGCTCCATGTTATGGGTAACGATGATTATTGCATAATTTTCTGCAAGTTTTTTCATAAGGTCTTCGATCATCAACGTTGAAACCGGATCAAGCGCACTGCAGGACTCGTCCATAAGAATTGCTTCCGGCTCTATTGCCAAGGCCCGGGCAATGCAAAGCCTTTGCTGCTGCTCTGATGAAAGCGAAAGCCCCGGCTCGCTAAGCCTGTCCTTTAGATCATCAAAAAGAGCAACCTGCCGTAGCGATTTTTCAACGATGCCATCCAGATCGCCCTTATTCTTAATGCCTTGGCTTTTAGGGCCGATTGCAATATTATTATAAATGCTTGTCGGAAACAGGTTAGGTTTTTGGAAGACCATTCCTATTTTTTTTCGAATTTGCACAGCATCTGAATCGCTTCCATATATTGGCTGATTGCCAATATACGCTTCGCCTTCAATCCTGGCATTTGGAATTAGATCATTCATGCGGTTAAAAGTCCGCAGCAGCGAAGATTTTCCGCAGCCTGATGGCCCAATAATCGCTGTAATCGAACACTCAAGTATTTCCATGGAAATATCCCTTAATGCATGGAAATCTCCATAGTACAGGTTTATGCCGACTGTTTTTAGCTTATAGTTCTGGACAGGGTTGTCCATTTGGCCTAACCTCCAATATTGCTCTCACATTATGAGGCATTGATGCGGTAAACTTTAATTCAATAAAAGTGAGCATGATAGTATTATAGGGCAAGTTGAATATGCGAACAACACCTTTGTAATCAGCAGAAAATGAAATATCTCCGGCTGCTGCCAGCCAAGCTTCAAAAATAAGGCAAAAGGGCATAAAAGATTCCGATAAAGATAACTTTATCGGAATCTTTTATGCCCTTTTCAGGGAAGTCCAGGCAATTAGCATGCACAAGCAAGGCTGCAAAGCAAAAACGATTTCTTCAATTGCAAAAGATTTAAATATCATTTGGCGCTCTGCGCTTGTAAAAGCTTAAAATGCCATTCTAGCTGCTTTGGCAAATGGTGCCTGCAGTGGCTGCGCCTAATAGCTGATCTATTGATTTATCTCTTAATACTGTGCTATAATCATAACGCAAATGTTCGACAAATATGAAATAAGATGGACCCAGCTAAGCAGAATGCTAATCTGCAGCATAACAGAAAGGAAAAGCCAATATCCAGCAAATATTATAAAGCAAATGAGCAAAGCCTAGTATTGCAGCTCAGAGACGATATGTCGCTGCTTCCTGATTTTTGCAGCGATTTCTTCAGAGGCATCGCTGAAACCACGCAAATAAAAACCAGAATAGCCTATTGCCTTGACATAAAGGTTTTCCTTGAGTACTTGGTGGCAAACTGTGCCAGTTTCAGCGAATTCGAAAGCATTAAGGAAATCAGGGCTCGGGATCTTGATCTCGTGAGCCCGACTGACATAGAAAAATACATTGAGCACCTCAGCTTTTATGAAGTGCCAAACCCAAACAATCCCGATGCAAAAATCCAGCATTCAAACAGCCCAAGCGGCAAAATGCGAAAGCTCTCAAGCCTGAAGTCATTTTATAAATACTTCTACCGCAAGCAGGAGATAAAGACAAATCCAGCCCAGCTGGTTGACTTGCCGAAGCTTAAAGAGAGAACCATTGTGCGCCTTGAGCCGAATGAAGTTGCCGACCTTTTAGACAGTGTTGAAAGCGGAAATGAATTGACTGAGCGCCAAAGGGCATTTCATGCCAAGAATGCAAAACGTGATTTGGCCATAATCAGCCTTTTTCTCGGAACAGGAATCCGGATTAGCGAGCTCGTCGGGCTCAATACAGACGATTTCGATTTCAGCAACGCCTCTTTTAAAATAACAAGAAAAGGCGGAGATCAGGCAATACTGTACTTGTCCGATGAGCTGTTGGAGATAATATGCGATTATCTAAACAGCGAAAGGGAGAATCTTATACCTCTTGATGCAAAAGACGAAAAAGCTATGTTCTTATCTCTGCAAAAAAAGAGGATTGGCGTTAGCGCTGTTGAGAAGCTTGTCAAAAAATACACCCAAAACGTTGTACCGCTGAAAAACATCACCCCGCACAAGTTCCGCAGCACATACGGCACCAACCTTTACAAGGAAACAGGCGATATATACCTTGTAGCTGATGTGCTTGGCCATAAAGACATCAATACAACGCGAAAGCACTATGCATCAATGAGCGAAGAGCGAAGAAAGCAGGCAGCTAAAGCAACAAAGCTCCGGGATGGCAGCTAGGTGCGCTTTAGATGCGAAAAACTATATAAAGCGCCGATTCTTTTATAGCAGTTGCACTTGGTTCGATTGAATGTTTCGCTTTTATGTTGTAATAAAATAGCTATTTCGCTATAATTCTACATAGAGGTTTGCAACGTTATTCGTAAGGTGACAGTACTGCAAGGAACTGCAGGAAGGCTTTTCCTCATAAAAAAGCCAATGCCCCGCCTACATAATAAACATCAAAGATTGGGGAAGCTTGCCTAAACGCTAAACGGCGAGCAGTTCATGTGAGGTATCCTATATGTACGATGATTTAACAGCTATACAAGAAGTTATTTTTACCTATATCAGGGAAACGCTTTCCACTCGCGGGTACCCGCCATCAGTCAGGGAAATAGGCAATGCTGTAGATCTGGCATCTACTTCCTCTGTACAGCACCAACTTAATAACCTGGAAAAAAAAGGCTATATAAAGCGTGATCCACAAAAACCGCGCGCCCTAATGCTTTTAAAGGCAAACCCGTTTGTTCGCAAAGAAGAGATCGTTGACGTTCCGATCATCGGCAAAGTCACAGCAGGCATGCCTATAACTGCAATCGAAGAATATGAGGACACATTTCCTCTCCCAGCTGATACAGTAAAAAACAGCAACTGCTTCATGCTAAAAATCGAAGGCAGCAGCATGATTAATGCAGGCATCCTTGATGGCGACTATGTTGTTGTTAAACAACAGCGCGTTGCTGAAGATGGCCAATATGTAGTTGCTATGATAAATGATGAAGCAACGGTGAAAACATTCTACAGGGAAAGCGACCAGATAAGGCTTCAGCCGGAAAATCCGGATATGGATCCTATATATGGAAGAGACATTGAAATCGTTGGAATCGTTATAGCTGTCTATAGGTCTATATAGAGTCTAAACTAAGCAAAGCGCTGCACAAGCCGAACTTAACGTGTTCATATGTCAAACCGCCTTGCTGGTATACAATATAGGGCTCTCTCATTGGCGCGTCAGCGCTTAACTCGATTGAGGAGCCCTGAACGAAATTCCCAGCTGCCATTATCACAGGGCTCTTATATCCTGGCAGTTCCTGAGGCTCTGGAGAAGCATATGCATCCACCGGAGACGCACTCTGGATTGCCTTGCAATAAGCAATTACTTTTTCAGGCGAACCCAGGGCAATGGCTTGAATAATATCGCTTCTTTCTTCTGTTGAGCTGGGGAAGGCCCTGTATCCCCTATTTTCGAAAACTCTTGCTGTCAGCACAGCTCCCTTAAGCGCATCCGCTACTGTGCGAGGCGCCAAAAATAGCCCTTGCAGCATATGGCGCACCATGCCCATGTTGGCGCCTACTTCATCGCCTATTCCAGGCGCTGTCAGCCGTGCAGCTATCAAGCCAAGAAAGGCCTGCTTTCCTGCTATATATCCGCCTGTTAGAGCTAAGCCGCCTCCAGGGTTTTTTATTAGCGATCCGGCTATTATGTCTGCGCCTGCATCAAGTGGCTCTTTAGCATTAATAAACTCCCCATAGCAGTTGTCAACAAAGATGCAAGCATTTGGGTTGCTGGCGTGAGCAGCTTTTGCAATATCGCTTATCGCATTTAGCGTAAGGGCGCTTCTCTCTGAATAGCCGGTTGATCTCTGAACAAATACTGCTTTTGTTTGCGCTCCAACAGAATTCCTTATTAATTCGATGTCAGGATAACCGTCCAAAAATTCTATTTGGCGGTATTTTACTCCAAAGTCTGCAAGTGTGCCATAGCCGGAATTTTCGCCGTTAGCCCCAATAAAGGCGCCGATAGTCTCGTATGGCGATGATGTAGCGCTGAGCAGCTCGTCTCCGGGGCGCAGCAGCCCGTACAAGCCTATGGCAATTGCATGTGTGCCGCTTGCTATTTGGGGCCGCACTATTGCTTTCTCAGCGCCAAAAGCTCTGGCGAATATCTCTTCGGTGGCATCCCTGCCCTCGTCTCCATACCCGTATCCTGTGCCCATTGCAAAATGCCGCTCAGAAAGGCCGGCATCCTGCATCGCCTTAATAACTTTTATCTGGTTCATATAGGCGATTTCGCTTATCTCGCCAAATGCGCTCCGAAGCTCATCTTCACAGCTTTTTATTTCGCCTGCAATTAAATCGCTTTGCTGCATGCTCACTCCCCTTCCAGCTTGCGCATAATCAGGCACGCAGCCTGATCGGTGCTTGTTTCGCTCATATCCAGCCAAATAGCTTGGGTGTTTCTCTTAAACCATGCTATCTGCCGTTTGGCATACCTTCTCGTGTTGCGCTTGATTAACTCTACCGCTTCGGCATAACTGCTTTCGCCTCTAAAGTATGCCAGGAATTCTTTGTAGCCTATAGCCTGCATTGAATTGCAGGCCTCATCAAGCCCCTGGCTGTACAAAGCCTCTGCTTCTTGTTCAAGCCCTAATTCAACCATTTCGTCAACTCTCTTGTTAATGCGGCGGTAAAGCATTTCTCTAGGCATTGACAAAATAAAGTAGTGGGTATTTTCGAAACGAAACTCCCTTTGCGCATTATTCCAATTTTCATCGCCAGCGTTTTCAGCCATCGACTGCTCGATTGCCCGAACAACCCGTTTGACGTTATTGGGGTGCACTGTTTTTGCACGCTCGCTGTTGAGGCTACAGAGCATGTTATGCAAAGCCTCATTGCCTTGCTCGCTCGCTACGCTGTAGAGCTCGGCCCTTAGCGCCTCGTTTGCAGGCGCTGCGCCATAGCTATAGCTTGAGTAGACAGCGCTGTCAATGTACAGGCCGCTTCCGCCGCATAGAATCGGGATTTTTGATCGGGCAATGATGCTCTCAGCTGCTTTTATCGCAAGAAGCGTGAAATCTGCAACGTTCTTGTTTTCGCTTGGCTCATAGATATCTATCAAATGGTGGGAAGCTTGCCCAAGCTCTTGCGGGCTTGGCTTAGCGCTGCCTATGTCAAGGCCTCTGTATGCTTGTGTGGCATCGCAGTTAACAATCTCAGCGTTTATGCGGCCAGCGAGAGTGAGCGCCAAAGAGCTTTTCCCTGTTGCTGTAGGGCCCCCTATTGCAATTACTGCCTTTTTCATATGCTAATTAATTCTCTCAAAAGCTCGCATAAATGACTTCATGCTAATTGTAGAGATTATAGGCCTTCCGTGAGGGCATGTAAATGGAACTGACGCTTCGGCAAGCGACTTCAGAAGGGGCCTAAGCTCGCTTTCGCTTATGTTGGCATCGCCTCTCACGGCACTGTGGCAAGCTTTCTTTATAAGCGCTTCGCTTCGGGTTTGGCCAAAGCCGTCAAGGCCGCTGCTTGACAGATCGTCTGCCAGGCTGTATAGAAGATTGTCAACAGCAGCGCTTGACAGAGCACTGGGAACTGATCTCACCGCAATAGACCCATCGCCCATGTCAGTAATTTCATAGCCTATAGAGTTAAAGTCATCAGTGCATGAAACAATTGCCTGGTACTGGCTGGGAGGCATGTTAAGCATTACCGGAACCAGCAATGGCTGAGAGCTGATGCTTTTGCTGTTGTAGCTGTCCAGATAAGCTTCATAAAGAACTCTTTCGTGTGCGGCATGGGTATCTACAACATATATAGCCTCGTTTGACTCAAGCAGGGCATATAATCCAAATGCGCAGCCAATATAGCTCATATGGGAAAGCGCAGCCAATGTTTGCTTTTGCAGGCTCTCAAAGGCCGGCTCGGCTTCAATGGCATCTGCTGCAAGGCCATCATTAAGCAGCGAGTCGCCAAGGCTGCTTTGGAAAGCTTGTGCCTGCGCCGGAAAGTATTCCTGGGCCTTTTCAAAAACAGGCATGGCAACGCTTGTTTTTTCCGGCTCTATCGCGCTCTGCCTTGCTACATAAACGGAGCTCAGGCTGTTTGTAACTGCCTGCTTTATAAGCATGGTTATCAATGATTCATTGCTGAGCTGTACATCAGTTTTAGATGGGTGCACATTTACATCGACGTACTTATGGGGGAGAGCCAAATATAAAACCATGCTTGCCCCTTTTTTGCCGCATGCATCAAAGTAGGCCTGATCTACTGCTCGGTTGACAGTTTGGCTTTTCACGTATCGCCCATTAATGAAGACCGCTCTCTTTGGCACTGCTTCAATAAAAGCTGGAGATATCAAAAGGCCCTGTATATATAAAGGGTGCTCATCAAACTCAACCGGTATGCATGATGAGACAAATTTTTTGCCATATATGCTTGTTGCAGCGCTTTCGAATAATCCGTCGCCATTAGTGTGAAAGAGAGTTTTGCCATCGCAAACGAGCTTTATTGACACTTCAGGATGCGATAATGCGAGCATGCCTGATGCATCTATAATTGCCTGAGTCTCTGAACTGTCTTTCTTCATGTTTTTTAGGCGCGCCGGCAGGTTAAAAAAAAGGCTTCTGACTTCAATTATAGTACCCTGCTGCATAGTGCGCGCCTCTGAGCTTATAAGCTCCCCTGCCTTTAGGGAAACAGCCAAGCCTTTTTCGGATTCTTTGTGCCTCGAACTCGCCCTGATGCTGGAAACAGCTGCAATAGAGCTTAAGGCTTCGCCTCTGAAACCAAGGGTTTGTATCTCTTCAATACTGTCTGCTATCTTGCTTGTCGCATAGCGTTCAAACGCAACGCCAAGATCCTCGGTTTCGATGCCATCGCCGTCATCGATTACGCGAATAAGGGTTTTCCCTCCCCCATCCGTTTCTATTTCAATGTTCTTGCTGTTTGCGTCTATGGAGTTTTCGACAAGCTCTTTTACGACAGCTGCAGGATTAACAATAACCTCCCCAGCGGCTATCTTTTCAATTATTTGCTTTTCTAAAAAGCGTATGCTTGCCATATTTTCACCTACTGCAATATGCAGGCAGCCAGTGGCTGCAAACTGCTTTGCTAAAATTCATTCAGATGTCGCCAAGCTCATTTTGCAGCTTTGCGACGAAGCCCATTACTTCAACCGGCGTCATTTCATTGAGTGGAAGGGCTTTCAGCTCTAAAAGAAGGTTATTTGATTTATAGTTAAGAAGGCTTGTTGCATCCATCTCCGGCCTTGCTTGCGGCTTGAGCGCCCTTTTGGGCTTTTTTGATGCATTTGATTCCAATGCAAAAAGAATTTCCTCTGCCCTTGCGATGATGGAGCCAGGCAAGCCAGCAAGCTTAGCTACCTCTATGCCATAGCTCTTGTCCTGTGGGCCTTTTGTTATTTTATGGGTAAAATATAGCCCCGATAAGCTTTGGCTGATGCTCATGGAGTAGTTTTTAACTCCTTGCATAAGCTCCTCAAGCTCTGTAAGCTCATGGTAGTGGGTTGCGAACATACACTTTGCGCCTATGTCGCTTACTGAGCAGATATGCTCAAGGATAGCCCTCGCAATGCTCATTCCGTCAAAGGTGCTTGTCCCCCTGCCAATTTCATCGAGGATTATCAAGCTGTCTTTTGTTGCGTTCCTGATAATATTCGACGCTTCGCTCATTTCGAGCATAAATGTGCTTTGGCCACCTACAAGGTCATCGCTGGCGCCCACCCTGGTGAAAATTCTGTCTATTATCGGAAGGTCAGCCTCGTCCGCCGGCACAAACGAGCCCATTTGCGCCATCAGGGCAATAATTGCTGTTTGGCGAATGTATGTTGACTTGCCGGCCATGTTTGGGCCGGTTATAATAAGCATCCTGTTGGGCCCGTTGTCCATCAGCGTGTCATTGCCTATAAAGGCTTTCTTTTCCAGAAGCTTTTCTATTACAGGATGCCGGCCATTTATTATTCGAAGCTCGCCTGTTTCATTGATAGCAGGCCTTACATAGCTGTTTTCGAATGCTGCAAATGCCAGCGACCTGATTGCGTCATATTGGCCCAGATGGCTTGCTGTAGCAAATATCCTTTTGACGCATAAAGCCAACTGATCAAGAATGCCTTGGTATAGCTCGCTTTGAAGGCTGTCAATCTCTTCGCTTGCGCTGTCAAGCTTTTCTTCCAGCTCTTTTAGCTCTGAAGTATAAAACCGCTCAGCATTGGCCAGCGTTTGCTTTCTGATAAAGTGGCTTGGGACTAAATGCATGTTGGATTTTGTAACTTCAAAGCAATAGCCAAACACCCTGCTGTACTTTATTTTGAGGTTTTTTATACCGCTTGATTCGCGTTCCTTATGCTCAATTTCAAGAAGGTATTCTTTGGACTCCCGCTGCAGCTTTTTTATCCCGTCAAGCTTTTCATCAAACCCCTCGCGTATAAGCGATGAGGTGGTTGCGCATTCCCTGTCAATAGCGGAATTAATAAGCTCTGCGATATCTTCCAGCGGGTCAATGCCAACTATATGCTCAAGAGCAAAGCTGCTTGCCAGGCCGCTTGCGCTGGCTTTGAGCTGCCCGATAAGGCGAATAGTCTCTTCCAGCGCCAAAAGGTCCTTTCCCAAAGCGCTTTTGTATGCAATCTTTGAGCAAAGCCTTTGTATATCGCTCATTTTTGATATTATCGAGCCTAGCTCGCTTATTAGGCGCGCGTCAGACATTAGCTCTTCAATAGCGCCATAACGCCTTTCGATCTCAGCTTTACTGGTAAGAGGCTCAAGCAGCCATTTTTTAAGCTCTCTTGCGCCAACTCCGCTTGCTGTATAGTCAAGCGCCCACAACAGGCTTCCTTTTCTTGTCTTGGCAAAAGACGCTTCCGTTAGCTCCAGGTTTCTCTTGGTAGAGTAATCAAGCGCCATGCACCCGTCTGAAGCGATGACTTTTATGCTGTTGATATGCTGAAGGCTATTTTTTTGAGTGTCCTTAAGGTATCTGAGCAAAGCGCCACAGGCTCTTGCTATGCTGTCGCTTCCTTCAAGGCCCACCCCTGTTGCCGAGTAAGATCCCAACTGCGCGTTGATTGACTCGTATGCAGCCTCCAGGCCATAGTAGCTCGAATCAAGAAGCCCTAATGGTACGCTGCATAGATTCTCAATGCTGCTTTTCAGGGAATCCTCAGAGTAAAGCACGGAATTTGCAAGTATTTCAGAAGGCATGGCCAGGGACAGGCGATCCAGCAGCGCTGATTTGTCAGCTATGCTGACATTGACAGCGCTTGCATATGCTTCGCCGGTTGAAATGTCAGCGTAAGCAATCGCGCATTCAGTTTTGCTGTAGTAAATAACAGCTATGTAATTGTTCTTGCCCGGGCTTTGGCTAAGGCTGTCATAAATCGTGCCGGAACTGACAATCCTGATAATCTGCCTTTCAACGATCCCCTTAGCGCTTTTGGGATCGCCCACTTGCTCTGCTATAGCGACTTTGTAGCCTTTTTCCACAAGCTTGGCCACATAGCTGTCAAGAGACTGGGCAGGCACCCCGCACATAGGCGCTTTCTCATCCATGCCGGCGTCCCTGCCTGTAAGAACCAGATCAAGATCCTTGGAAGCGCGAATGGCATCATCAAAGAACATTTCGTAGAAGTCTCCGAGCCTGAAAAGCAGCAAGCAGTCTTGCGCCTGTTCGTGCAGCTCTAAATACTGGCGCATCATAGGGGTTAATGAAGCCATGTTAGACCATGTTCCCTACCAGATAAAATGTTTGGGCTTTGGTGATGTTTACGCTGACCATCTCGCCTGCTGCGCCGCTGCCTGTGAAGTTTACAAGCTTGTTCGAATCAGTTCTGCCCGTAAGCAGGCTGCTGTCTTTGCTGGATGCGCCTTCGATGAGCACTTTTTCTGTAGAGCCGACAAAGCCTTCTGCCTTTTCGAGCATTATCCTGTGAAGCATATCTGTCAGACGCGCAAAGCGATCATTGATGGCTTTGTGCGGCACTGTATTGAGCATGCCAAAAGACCTTGTGCCACGCCTGGGCGAGTATTGAAACGTAAATGCGCTCTCAAAGGCTGCTTCTTTAATGCAATTGAGCGTGTGCTCGAAATCCTCTTCAGTTTCTCCGGGAAACCCTACGATTATATCTGTTGATATAGATGCGCGCTTTAAGCGGGATCTTATCTTTTTAACCAGCCCAAGGTAGCTTTCCTGCGTATATTGGCGGTTCATTGCTTTTAAGATTGAAGTGCTTCCAGACTGCATTGGAAGGTGAACGCTTTTACAGATATTGCCATAACTTGACATAACATCAAGAATGTCATCGCTAAAATCTTTCGGGTGCGATGTCATGAAGCGTATTCTCTCAATTCCCGGCACTTGGGCAGCTTTGCTGAGAAGCGCTGCAAACGATATTTCCCCCCCGGGTTTAATGCCATATGAGTTCACATTCTGGCCAAGCAGCATTATCTCCTTTGTGCCTTGCCTGGCAAGACCTTCAATTTCTTCAAGTATAAGGCTTGAAGGCCTGCTCTTTTCCCTGCCTCTGGCCATGGGAACGATGCAGTATGAGCAATAATTGTCACAGCCATTCATAATCGTTACGTATGCTTTGTGGCTAAATTCCCTTGCCATAGGCAGGCCTTCGGCAATAGGCCCGTCGCTTAGGATTTCAAGCTGCTTGTCCCTGTTTTGCATATGGCTTTCCAGGAGCTCCGGAAAAGCGCTTATGTTATGGGTTCCAAAGATGATATCAACATACGGGTATGTGCTTTTTATTTGATCTACAATATGGCCTTGCTGCATCATACAGCCGCAAACAGCAAGAGCCATATTGGGGTTTTCGTTTTTTAAAGCTTTGTAGATGCCCAAATGCCCAAAAAACCTGTCATCTGCATTTTCCCTGACGCTGCATGTGTTTAGCACAGCAACATCAGCTTCGCTTGGCTTTCCGGCTTTTTTGTAACCCATAGCCTCAAGCATGCCAGCGATTTTTTCAGAGTCATTTTCATTCATTTGGCAGCCGAATGTCTCGATAAAATATTGCAGCATTAAAAACTGTTGTAGTGTATTCTGTCTTCCAAGAAGCGATCATTGGGCTCTGCAGCTTCAGCAGCATAGCCAACAGAGCACATGCTTACCGGGTGGAAGTTGGCAGGCAGGTTAAATAGCTCTTTCACCTTTTCTACCCTCTCGCTTACCGGGGCTACGCCAAGCCAGCAAGTGCCCAGCCCTATAGAATGAGCATACAATAATACATTTTGGGTTGATGCAGCGATATCGATGTCCAGGTAGTACGGGTCGGGGTTTTTGTCTGTATCTCCGCACAAAAGCATCCCACAGCCTGCATTCTTCAGCGGCATCCAGCCTCTGTTGTATTCAACCAGCCTGGCAATCAATTCCTCATCGTTGATGATTACTATCTGCCATGGCTTCGTGCCCCTGCCATTTGCTGCATTCATTGCAGCTTTGGCCAGCTTTAGCATATCCTCCGGGGAAACTTTTTGGCCAGTGTATGAGCGAATGCTTCGCCTCTCAAAAATCTCATTCATAATATATATTGCGCCATCTGCCTGGCGCGCCTTTCATTATTTTATATTTAGGGCAGGCTCTTCATTGAAAGCGAAATGCGTTTTCTTTCTAAGTCTACACCAATAACCTTAACTTGCACAATATCGCCTACGCTAACAACGCTAAAAGGATCTGAAACATACCTGTCGCTTAGCTGGCTGATGTGCACAAGGCCATCAGTATGCACCCCAATGTCAACAAAAGCGCCAAAGTTAGTGACATTGCGCACGGCTCCCTCAAGCAGCATCCCTGGCTCAAGATCGTCTATCTCCATAAGGGATCTGCTAAACCTGGCGTAAGAAAGTGAATCTCGAGGGTCTCTGCCCGGCTTTTTAAGCTCTTCGATGATATCGTGGAGCGTGTACTCGCCAACGCCAAGCTGCATAGCCGCTTCTTCAATGTCGATGTTTTGAAGCTCGCTTTCGCGCTGTGCCATTTGTATGTCATCAAGGCTCAAGCCATATAGTGCCAAAAGGGACGAAGCAGCTTCATAGCTCTCAGGATGCACAGCTGTATTGTCGAGAATGTTTTCGCTCTCAGGAACCCTGAGAAACCCAGCGCATTGCTTAAATGTCTTCTCCCCTATCCCGGATACCTTTTTTAGCTCTTCCCTTGAAGAAATGCCGCCATTTTCCCTTACATAGGAGTTAATGTTGGCTGCTGTTGGCTTTGTCAGCCCTGACACATATGAAAGCAGCGCAGCTGAGGCTGTATTTACATCAATGCCTACAGTGTTTACTGCATCCTCAACAACGCTGTAAAGCGCTTTTTCCAGATCAGGCTGGCTAACATCATGTTGGTATTGGCCCACCCCGATTGATTTCGGCTCTATCTTCACCAGCTCTGCAAGCGGATCCTTTAGCCTCTGCGCAATTGATATCGCCCCTCTTGCCAGCACATCCAGATCAGCATATTCCTGTGCGGCAGTTTTAGAAGCAGAGTAAACGCTTGCTCCAGCTTCATTGACAATAATGTAGTCTACATTGCGATCAAGCAGCTTCACAGCTTCTGAAACCAATTGCTCGCTTTCCCTTGATGCTGTGCCATTGCCAATCGCTACGATGTCTATCTCATATTTTTCGATAAAATCGATTAGTTCGCTGGCAGCTGACTTGCGCTCAAGGTATATAACGCCGCTGCCCAGCACGCTGCCCACCTCGCTTATGGCGGCGAGTTTGCAGCCATTTTTGTAGCCGGGATCAAACCCCAGAATTCTCTTTCCCTTAACGGGGGGAGCCATCAGCAAAGACTTCAGGTTCTTTGAAAAAACCTTTATTGCGCCCTCTTCAGCTTCCTTAGTTAAAGCTGATCTTGTCTCATTCTCAATAGAAGGCATGATCAGCCTTTTATAGGAGTCATTTATGGCCCGCGATAAAAAATCGCTTGCATTGCCTTTTATTATTCGCCCTCTTAAGTAATCAATAATCTGCTCTACCGGAGGGGTTAGGCTAACCTTAAGGATTTTTTTCTTCTCTCCCCTGTTTATTGCCAGCACTCTATGCCCTGCCATACCCATAACCGGCTCGCTAAATCCGTCATACATGCTAAATTCGCTTGAGCCGCTTGGAGCATTTTTGGCCAGGGAAGTTTGGATAGCGCTGTTTCTATAGGTTATGTTTCTGATGCTTTTTCTATAGTCAGCATTTTCCGAAATTCGCTCTGCAATGATGTCGCAAGCGCCATCAAGCGCTTCGCTGGCTGAGGCTGCGCCATTCTCGATATCTAGATAGCTATCTGCAAGCGCAATCAGGCTTGCTTCGTCCAGCTCTTGGGAGAATATTGCCTCAGCAAGGCTTTCAAGGCCCTTTTCCCGTGCAATGGTTGCGCGCGTGCGCTTCTTTGGCCTGAAAGGCAGGTAAAGATCATCTACTTCTTTTATCTGCATAGCTGCTGCAATCTTCGCCTCAAGCTCTGGCGTAAGGTTTCCCTGAGCCATAATAAGATCAGACACTTCCTTTTTGCGGGCTTCAAGAGACTTTAAATAGCTGTACTTATCATCAAAAGCCCTTATGCCCTCATCATCCATGCCGCCTGTAAGCTCTTTTCTGTAGCGCGATATGAAAGCTACAGTATTTCCTTCTTCTATTAAGCTTGCAGTGCTTTGCGCTGTTAAGTAGCTGATTCCCAGCTCTTCAGCAAGAGTTTCTAGTATACCCATAGGCTAATCCCCCAAAAGATTGCATTGCCTTCATGTTGCCAAGGCTTAGTTTTTTCCTGCATTGCAGCCTTTATTATTACAGGCTGCTGCTAACAAGATGAATTGTACCATAGCTTTGCCCATAAAAATATACTCAAGCGCGTTTAGATATCCTGCTGAAATATGCAGCTTTAAGCCGGCTTGCCCGCTTGGGCTATGCCATTGCTGGCATACTTGCCGCTCTTGCGCAATTTATGGCAAGGCTAAAGCTTTATTAAATCTCTTATTGCTTCATTGAATGCCATAAGATCGCAATTGCCACACTGCGCAAGCTGCCTATCTGGTGGTGCGCTTTATTATAAGTAGGCTCGGCTGGCATTTCGCATGGATTGCGCATGAGTCATAAATTGTATACAAGCATAATAGAATGGATCAGGGAAATTATATATATTTGGAGGCACAAATGGAAAGAAATGCACTTCAAAACTCGGCAATGCAGCGAGGTATAGACTGTAATATTGAATACTCGGAAGACGATAGCTCTGTCATCTTTTACATACAGCTGCTTCCCGGGAATAAGAGCAGCGAGGAATACGCGCTTGTAATACATAAGGGCGCCAGCGACTATTATACTGCAGCAATTGTTATGCCTAAAATGAAGTTAGATCCTATCAAAGTTGACAAGGCAAAGATTGCTAATGCAACAGTGGCAGAGCTTGTAAATATTGAAACTGAAGAAGTAATATTCTCATCTGCTTTCAGCCATGATAGCAGCAGCCTGGCATACACCCAGCCAGCGCCTGTGGAATACACTCCGCCGGTGCCGGTGCAAGATTTGGTATTCGAAGAGGCGCCCCCTCCGGTTGAAGAGGCTGTGCAGCAAGCGCCATTAGAGGATATAAGCGAAACGGTGCAAGAGCAGGCGCCAGATATCATTGAAGCCACTGGCGATGAGATCTCAAGCGACACTGTTGAGTATATTTGTGATGATGAAAAAATAGATGCAGCAGCATTTGACAGCTTAATCAGCGAGCCTCCACCTGCAATAAATGAGGAGCCCGCCCAAAGCTGCTTTGTGCCGCCTCCTGCTCCAACTGACAGCCCTCCTGAGAATGCTGATAACACAAACCAATTTGAAATCGAGCTTGAAGATGATGATGCATTCTTCAGCGCATTTGAAAGCGAGATCAGCTTTATAGGCGATGAAGAAAGCGATGAAGCCCATATAATTGACTTTACGCCTTATTTTCGTGACGAAGCAAGCGAGAGCGAAGATATAAAGCTGATAAATGACAGGCCTGAGCACTTAAGCGAATGCCTTCCAGTATTTGCTTCGTTTGAATCAACCCCACGCAACAGGGTCTTTTATGCGCTTGATGAAACGATTGTAGAAAATAATAAGCTACGGGTTTTGCTCAATGGCTATAGTGTGCCTCTTGTAACGCCATTCCTTGAGTTTAAGAACAGCTCCGTAATGAACGCGCAGTTGCCGCAGCGCATTATTGGGATTTTGAATGCAGACAATGCACCCGAATACTTCGTATTTGGCACTCTTGGCCAAGACAAAAGCTCAGATCAGCCGTTTATGGGCGCAACTGGATTTGTTTATTATGAGCCATCATCTGTAAAAGGCATGGGTTACTGGATGTGCTATATAAATGCTAAGACTGGCAAGATTTCATTGCCTATGAAACCGCGAAACTAACAGTTTCTGTTAAGCCATCTTGCCTTGGCTGCCTGCCAAGGCTTTTTTCTGTGCAGGAATTATGCAGTCCTTATATTTTAGCTTCATTATGCTATAATGGAATGCATCAATGCTCAATAGCGCATTTAATCAGAGGGTTTGCCAATGCATCTCGAATTGCTGAAAATAGGCCCGGTAACAATATATGGATATGGGACTTGTATATCAATAGGCTTTTTTGCAGCGCTCTGGCTTTGCTCAAAGCGAGCCCCAAAATATGGCTTAGTCTCAGATACTGTAATAGATATTGCGCTTACTGTTATGGCATTTGGCTTTGTTGGCGCAAAAGTGCTTTATTATATAACGATTCTTCCACAAATAGTAAAGAATCCAAGGCTTCTGCTTAATATAGCAAATGGCTTCGTCTTATACGGTGGCCTTATAGGTGGAATACTTGCGGGATATATTTACTGCAGGATAAAAAAGGTAAGCTTTCTTGCTTATTTTGATCTTATCTCGCCTTCTGTAGCCATAGCCCAATCTTTTGGCAGGCTAGGCTGCTTTATGGCTGGCTGTTGCTACGGTAAACCATGCAATTCATGGTATTGCGTAGTTTTCCCTGCATCTGGTTTGGCTCCAGCTGGTGTTCCTCTGCTTCCCACCCAGCTTATAATGTGCTTTGGGGATGCAGCTATATGCTTTATATTGCTTTATATTGCCGCGCAGAAACGTTCAGAAGGCACTGTAGCAGCATCTTATCTTGTGCTATATTCCATTGGCAGGTTTTTTGTTGAATACCTTCGCAATGACGAAAGAGGCACTGTAGGGATGCTGTCAACATCGCAATTTATTTCGATTTTTATTCTCATTGGAGCTATAAGCTTGTTTGCCATTGCACATAGGAAACGAAATCCAAGTGAAGCTATTGATTCGGAATCGGATGATACACAAAGAAATGATGAATAGCTAAGGCAGTGTTGTTGACATTTTTAGCGCGTTTAGATATAATCGTTAAGCCAATGCGGGTGTAGCTCAGTGGTAGAGCCCCAGCCTTCCAAGCTGGTTGCGAGGGTTCGATCCCCTTCACCCGCTCCATTAATCAGTGCCAGTAGCTCAGCCGGATAGAGCAACGGCCTTCTAAGCCGTAGGTCGCGGGTTCGAATCCCTCCTGGCACGCCATTTTTTTTTGCGGAGTTTTGATTTCGGTATTGCTCTATTTTATCAGTGCTGAGCATGTTGAAACCTCGGCCAATGTGCTACATTTAGGTAGCTTTTGTAATAACCCATGCAGGAATATCTTTATAGTGTTTCTGAAG
>WRIY01000008.1 GCA_009782515.1 Eubacteriaceae bacterium | reverse complement strand
CATCAGCGCAGCTGTTGGCGATCAGGTAACAATCGCTGCCGGCACTGATGACGGCCAGCTTGACAGGTTTATGCCTGCTTCCGGCTACGCAAGCGGCGTTCAGCAGGGAACCGTTCCTTACATCGTTGTTGCAAGAAACAACACCATCAATGTCATCTACAAGAAGGCGGCAGCGTCTGTTAAGGTCACTGTCAACTACTACAAGGGCGACAGCTCATCTGCGCCAATCGGCACATTTGAGATTGATGCAAATGTTGGGGATGAAATAGTCATTCCGAGTGGAACCAATGACGGGCAGCTTGACAAATATAAGCCTCAAAGCGGCTATGTAAGCGGCGTTCAGGACGGCACGCCTTACATTGTTGTTGAAGGCGACAACATCATCAAGGTTGTCTATGCAAAAGCTGAAAAAGCCGACGTTGCCATATCGGTTAAGTACTACAAAGACAGCGCCAGCCAGGCCAACCTGCTTGGGACAAGCAGCATCAGCGCAGCTGTTGGCGATCAGGTAACAATCGCTGCCGGCACTGATGACGGCCAGCTTGACAGGTTTATGCCTGCTTCCGGCTACGCAAGCGGCGTTCAGCAGGGAACCGTTCCTTACATTGTTGTTGCAAGAAACAACACTATCAGTGTTGTCTACAAGAAAGCAACTGTAAAGGTCACTGTCAATTACTATAATGACGATACATCCTCCGATCCGATAGGCACTATTGAGATAGATGCCAAAGCCGGAGACGAAATTGTGATACCAGCAGGCACCGGCGACGGCCAGCTTGACAGGTTTAAGCCACAAAGCGGTTACTCAAGCGGGGTACAGACTGGCACTAAGCCATATATTGTTGTTGCTGGAGAAAATATCGTAAATATCGTCTATAGCAAGCAGGATGTCAGCGTTACTGTCAACTACTTCAAAGACGCTGTTGGAAGAACTCCGATTGGCACTTGCCAATTAAGCGCCAAAGCCGGAGACAGCCTAACGTTAGCCGACGGAACTGATGACGGGCAGCTTGACTGCTTTATCCCAGCTTCAGGCTACACAAGCGGCGTACAGCAAGGCAGTGTGCCATATACAGTAGTTGCCGGCACAAATGTTATCAATGTTGTCTATAACAAAACAGCAGTAAAAGTAATAATAAACTACTACTTAGACGACATATCAACTGAGCCAATCGGCACATTGGAGAATGATGCGAACATTGGCGATGAGATAGTGCTTAACAGCAGGCAGCTTGACAGGCACATTCCAAGCAAAGGGTATAACAGTGGCGTACAATCAGGCTCAAAGCCTTACATTGTTGTTGAAGGCGAAAACATTATTAAGGTTGTCTATTCGAAATCTGATGTTAGCGTTACTATCAAATACCACAAAGACACTGTAGGCAATGAACCGATTGGCACATATGAAGTTAGCGCTAAAGTCGCTGATCAAATAACCATCGCGGCTGGAAGCGGCGACGGCCAGCTTGATGCATTTAAGCCATCAGGCTATACCAGCGGCGTACAGCAGGATCCGGTGCCATATATCGTTATATCCGGCAGGAATACGATAAATGTTGTCTACAAGAAAGCTGCTGCGAAGGTAACAGTCGAGTATTACGAAGACAGCACATCAGGTGAGCCAATAGGCACAATTGAGCTTGATGCCAGCGTTGGTGATGAGATAGAGCTTAACGCAACGCAGCTTGGCCGTTTTAGGCCGGACAGAGGATACAACAATGGCGTGCAAACAGGCTCAAAGCCTTACATTGTTGTTGAAGGCGACAACAATATCAAGGTTGTCTACTCAAAAACTGATGTTAGCGTAACTGTCAACTACTACAAAGACGCTATTGGAGGAACGCCGATTGGCACATGCGAACTTAGTGCCCTGGAAGGCGACTCAATAACCTTAGCGCCTGGCAAGCTCGAGAGCCAGCTTGACTTCTTTAAGCCCCAGGCAGGCTACTTCAGCGGTGAACAGCTAGGCAGTGTTCCATATACTGTTGTTGCTGGCAAAAATACCATCAACGTTGTTTACATGAAGTCATCTGCAAAAATAAAAATCAACTACTATAGGGACAGCACTTCCTCCCCTTCAATAGGGTCTGCTGAGATCGAAGCTGGCATAGGCAACGAAATCGTGCTCTCAAAAGGCACAGGCGTTGGGCAGCTTGACATGTTTAGGCCATATAAAGGGTACTTAAACGGAGTTCAGGAAGGAAGTGTTCCATATATAGTGCTTGCAGGAGACAACACTATCAATGTTGTCTATCTAAAGAACACAGTTACTGTAACAATACAGTACTACGTTGACGACGTTTCCTTAAAGCCTATTGGCACAAGCACGATTGAGGCCCAAGTAGGAGACAAAATTACTATTGCTGCAGGAACTGGCACCAACAAGCTTGACATGTTCAGGCCGGCAATAGGGTATGGCAAGGGAACGCAGCTGGGAGTGAAGCCATACGTTGTAGTTAGCGGCACCAATGTTATCAATGTTATTTATATTAAAGACACTGCTGATATTAAAATCTGCTACTACAAAGACCACACAAACTCCAAGCCTATTGGCGAATGCACTGTGAAAGCCAAAGTTGGCTGCTGCATGAGCGTGCTGCCTGGAAAGGGCAATGGATGCCTTGATATGTTCAAGCCAAGTGGCTACCAATGCGGGGTTCAAGCAGGGGCAAAACCATACAAAGTTATCGCAGGATGCAATGAGATAAAGGTTGTTTACTGCCAAACTCCGATAGTATGCGGCTCCTATGTTGTGAACTGTGTGGACAAAGCAACAGGCAAAGATATTATCAAGCCCACAGTATGCTCTGATATAGTGCCTGGCAAAGTCAGCATTGCTCCAACTGAAATCGATGGCTTTAAGCCTGTATCAGATTGCAGCGAAACGGAAATCAAGCCAAGAGTGCTCTCAGCAGTCACTTTTTACTATGACTCCGACGGTGATGGCGACGAAGCGCCATTTACATCTGATGCTACAAGCGTTGCAGCGTATGCTCTTGCCTCGATTGCAAGCCTGGGCAAAATGCTTAGCCTGAGAAAGAAAGCAAGGCAGAAGTAAACAGGGCCATAGGCAAAAAATCAAATAGGCCGCGACAGCGGCCTATTTATCGTTTAATGGCGTAATTCTAAAACGGCTGCTGCTGGGCAACAGCAATATCCCCTAATGGCTCTGTCAGCTTCATTCCAAAGACATCAGTCAGAATAGCAAAAGCTTCTTCCTTGTTTGCAATAGGCGACTCTTCCCGCTCTTCGCCGCTAATTTTTCTGAATATGTCGCCATCAACTGATATAGCGCCTTCTTCTGTTCTCAGGTTGGCTATCCGCTTCGCCCTGAAACCTGTAGCCTGCATGGTCGTGTTGTATGTAATGAAATCCAGCACGTTGAAAGGATCAGGAAGGAATATAAACAGAGGCATAGGCCCATTTTCGGTATGGCGCATTATTATCTTGTTGTTATACGGCCTGTCTTCAACATGGTATGTTTCGCCCTTTATGTCCTGCTCGCCTTCCTCGTCAATGCAGATGGTTACAGCAGGGGCATTTGTCATGCCAAAGCCCACATCTGAAAAATATCTCTTTCCATCAATTGTTACGATAGTTCCCCTGTGGGCAATTGCTGGAAGATATGCGCTTTCTCCGCCCATAGTGATTCTTACCCCTATTGGATGGGCTTCGAATCCGCATGCCTTAATAAGCGAATAAAATATAGAGTTGAGCTCAAAGCAATAGCCTCCCCTATTTCGGGCCACTACCTTGTCATACATTGTTTCAACATCAAAATCTATCTTTGCATTATAGTCAAACAGATCCAGGTTTTCAAACGGCACATGGGTTAAATGCGCCCATTGAAGCATGTCAAGGCCTTCTTTGCTTAGAGGGATGTTTGCCCCTTCTAACCCTATGCGCGCAAGATACGCATCACGCTGCTCATCGGTTAGCTCTATGAAATACTTGCCATACATTTTTTGGAAAAAATCAGACATTCCCATAATTATGCTCATCTCCTTTTGATACATTTGCATAAAGCATATTAGATCTATTTAAGCATAAATAAATAGCAATAGCAATTAATAAAGAAGCTGCTTTTCAAACCATTTTTAGCGCTTTTGTGAGGTTAACTATTCACCTGGGCAAATGAATATGAGGTAGAATATAGGAAAGGCTTCAAAGGGGCAATGCCGTGCATGAAATTATACAGGAAATAATAGAGCGCCACATGGTTCGCCGAACAAATAGCCAAAAAAGCGCGTTCATAGAATATCTATCGAATGCTCTTTCGAGTGAGGGCATTCAGGCCTCGATTGAGCAATCACAGTGGCCATTGTGCCGAAACATTGTAATTGGCGATCCGGTGAAGGCAAAGTATATAGTAACAGCCCATTATGACACTCCTGTACGATCGCTTATTCCAAATTTTGTAGCTCCAGTTAGCGGGCTGTATTTTGGCATACTGCTATTTGCATTAGCAGGAGCAGCCTATGCCGGTATGGATTTAAAATACTCCGGCAGCTTGGCATACAGGCTGGCTGTATACGGCGCTGTGGCCGTGTCAATGCTTCAGTTTATTTTTGGCAAGCCAAACGAGCCTAACTATAATGACAATACATCCGGCGTTGCTTGCGTTCTCGAAACGCTGCTAATGCTTGAAAAATCACATAGAAGCCAATACTGCTTCGTGCTCTTCGATCTTGAAGAGGCATGGCTTTTTGGCTCAAGGCGATTTGCCGGAAAGCACTCGAAAAGCCCGGGCGAGATTCTTATAAACATTGATTGCGTATCTGATGGCGATCATATAATGCTTTTCCCGTCTAAAGGCGCGCTTAGGGCTGATGAGTGGGAAAAAGCAAAGGCAAACTTCGCAACAGATGACTGGAGAAAAACAATTATTGCCCGTGAAAAGGGCATAAAGCTATTTAGCTCAGACAATATATCCTTCAAAAACAGCGTTGCCATTGGCGCGTTCAGGAAAAGCCCCGTCTGGGGCTACTATATCAGCAGGATCCACACTAAGAAGGACATCATTTTCGATGAAAGGAATATAGCAATTATTTCAAATGCAATAGCTTGCATGTGCCTGCCTGAGGCCAAGGCAAATGATGTCAGCTAGTCAGCCAAACATTGCTTCATCTCCGATATTTATATCAAACTCTCTTGCCACGGCATGCTGTTTATAAAGGTTTATCCTTTGTGTGCCTTCCCCATTCCGAAACAAAGATCCGGTGTTTTTGAACCAGAAGGATATTCCGGCTTCCAGGCACTGCGCCCGAATATCCATAACCCAGCTAAAGTCACATTCACGGGCTTGCCTGCCGCTCTCGCCGCCAACGGTCACATGGCTAACCTTGCCCAGGTATTTGCTCAGATCAATTGGCCCAAGGATAGGCGAGCATGCAATAAAGCGCCGTTTTATCGGATATGAAGCAAAAAGCGGCAAGCGGTAATCTGCTATTTCCTGATTTTCAACAGTGCACCCGATATAGACATTGCCATATCCATCCCCCCAGTCATCAGGCAAGCTAACCGCAAAGCGGTCTATTCGCTTGGTCAATATCAAAAAATCGAGATCCTGCCTTTGCTTTATAAAAGACCATGCCTGGCCCCTCCATTCGTCTGCCTCTGCAATGAAGAAATCAGTAGCAAAGCACGTAGCTACGGAGCTGTTGCTCTTCATCTTTAGCGAGCCATTTTTGTGCCTGTCTACCGGCTTGCTGAAATCTTGCGTCTTCTCAATGGCGTTTTGGCCATAACGTTTGGAAAATGGCCCATAGTAGTAGCAATACTTGCAGCCCTCGCTCTCGTAGTAGCACCCTGTCCAGGGTTCCCAATTCATTTCTTTCCTCCGTTTATACCCAAACATCAGAACATATGTATCATTATACCACCCTTTTGGCCAATTTTGCCGTTATATATGCATTGTGGTATGATAGGGCTACCAAATAAATGAGAGGAAAAACACCTATCAATTCCAGGCAATGCTTATGAAAAAAATATATATAGCAGACTTGGACGGCACGCTGCTATTAGGGCAGGCAAAGCTGTCAGAGTATGCTGCCGGAATACTCAACAGATATATTGGCAGTGGAGGCATTTTCTGCCCTGCTACGTCAAGGGATGAAAAAGGGGCACTGAGGATACTCTCTGAAGTCAGGCTAAATGCGCCTGCAATACTGCTTAACGGCGCACTGGTGCTTGACACTGCCACAGGGCAATACTTAAAAAAAGAGCTCATTAGCAGCGAAGACACAGATGCTGTCGTTGCTGCTGCGCATAAAAACAATGTATTGCCGCTCCTCACATGCCAGCAAGGCGATATAGCAATCCAGTATTATGAAGAGGGCGGCAACGATCCTTATAAGCGGTATGTTGAGTTCGGCAAGAAAAGGGATCCACAGGGCTTTGCCGAAGGCTATGGCCTGCCAAGCAATGCTGAGCCTTTATGCATAAAGTTTTGGGAGGAGCATGCCGATCTGGCGCCTTTGTTTGAAGAGTTGGCCGAAATGCATTCTGTCAGCTGCGCGTTTTACGAGGATGTATATAACAAAGGGCTGTGGTTTCTAGAGGTCTCATCAATCAGCGCAACCAAAAAGCAGGCTGCTCTTTATGTCAAGGAGCTCTACAATGCTGATATGCTCATTGGCTTTGGAGACAGCCATAATGACGAGCCTTTGCTTGAAGCTTGCGATGAGTTTTATGCAGTGGAAAACGCAAATGAGGCTCTTAAGCAGAAGGCTACACAGGTGATAGGGCCAAATACTGAGGACAGCGTAGCAGCTTTTATCGCACAGCTTGAAGGTTTTTAGCCGATAAGGCGCACAAGCAATCAGGCAAATGAAGGCAGCATACCAGTGTACTTTTTGGTGCCGGATACTAAATTGTATAAATATTTCATGCAAAATGCAGCGAAGGCTTGTTGCAACTAACTTCTTTTTGCTAAAATTAAGTATTAGCTTTATTCACGCCGATGAGAGCAGGGCAATGGCTAAATTCGCAATACGGCATAAATAGCCAGCCGGCTGCCTCATTAATATTAAGGAGAGCAATGTAATAATGCACGAAATTACTGAGCAACTGTTAACAAACCATATCATTCGCAAATCCGGCGCACAAAAGTCCGCCTTTATAGATTTCCTTGAAAAAGCTCTTGCCAGTGAGGGCATAAGCATTTCAGTCGAAGAGTCAAAGCTGCCGCAATGCAGAAATATCGTAATCGGCGATCCAAAACATGCGCAGTTTTTTGTCACTGCGCATTATGACACGCCTGCTGCGCTGCCTTTCCCAAACTTTATAACCCCCAGAAACCCTATAAGCTTAGTCTTGCAAACAATTGCTATTATGGCTGTCCTGGCCCCTTTTCTGATCGTTTCAATCCTGATAGCCAAAATCTCATTTGCAGTTGGCTATGCATTCTTTTATGCATCATGGTTTGGGGTGCTTATAATGATGCTGGCCGGCCCGGCGAACAAAAGCAATTTCAATGACAACACTTCCGGCGTTGCATGCGTTATTGAATCCCTGCTTCTGCTGCCTGAGAGCGAACGGGCGAAGTACTGTTTCGTCCTATTCGATCTTGAGGAGCTTGGCCTTATTGGGTCTATGCGGTTTGCGAAACAGCACTCAAAAAGACCCGGCAAAATCCTGCTGAACATGGACTGCATTTCAGACGGTGACACTATCATGCTGATGCCTTCAAAAGCAGTAATAAAAAGCAGCTTGTGGCTGAGTGTCAAGCAGTGCTTTCAGAATAGCTACGGCAAAACGTTTATGCCGGTAGAAAAAGGCTTCAGGTACTACCCCTCTGACAACGCTATGTTTAAGAACAGTGCCGCTATAGCTGCTTTTAACTATCATAAGGCAGTAGGCTACTACATCAGCAAGCTTCATACAAAAAGAGATAAGGTATTCGATGAATTCAACATTGAGTGCATTTCAAAAGCTTTAGCAAAGCTATCATCTATTAGCTCAGAAATCGCAGCCATATAGCCAATATGAAGCTGATATTTTGACAGCAAAAATAGGAAAAAACCTCTGCAAGCTGCTTGCGAAGCGGTTTTCAGAGGTTAGCTATAAACATATTTATGTGGTATTTTTTGTCTCTGCCATTATTTTTAAATTCGCCTTGCTTCAAATATTTCCCTGATAAGCCAATGCCGAGTGTTCGTTTACGGCTCCAACAATACTGTATTTTCATTAGCGCTATTTGCCAATGCAGCTTTTTTTATTTCACATTGCGCCATATTAGAGCCTTCTTTTCCACATATATGCACCGGCAGGCAGGCTTCGGCAAAAATTTGCTGAACTACAGCCTATTTGCTGTTTTGTAAATAAGATTCTATTGCTAGGCAATAGCAATAACGCTATACTGGCATTGCAGCATTTCCGAGCATAAGCCGCTAGAGCTTGATGCCGACGGGTGCTTTCTGAGATGGAAGCGCCTCCCATTATGGAAAGGAAAGAAGGCTGTTTGCCTTGGCATCTTTCCATTCGATGCCATTTTTTATTAGCAAAACTGGCAACCAGAATCTTCAGAAAAAGGAGAAAAATTAATTATGAGAAGATTTATAGCTTATACAGCTGCACTGTGTTTACTGCTGTCATTTACTGCCTGCACACCCAAGGGCCAATCCGGCGCTGGCGGCGACAGCGGGCCCGATGAGCGGGAGATTATACTCTCAACTACAACAAGCGTAAATGACTCAGGCCTGCTTGACTATTTGCAGCCCTATTTAAAAGAAGACAAGGGAATTACGCTTAATATATTGGCGCAAGGAAGCGGGCAAGCCTTAGCCACTGCTGCTGCTGGCGACGCTGATGCCGTCATTGCGCATAGCCCAGCTGCTGAAAAAGAGTTTGTGGCAAACGGATCAGGCACGGACCGAACCGAATTTATGCACAACTTTTATGTAATCGTTGGCCCTTCAGATGATCCTGCAGGCCTTTCCGGCGCTGCAGACACTGCAGATGCCATGAGCCTGATTCTAGCGTCAGGCAATAAGTTCGTATCTCGCGGTGATGAATCTGGCACGCACACCAAAGAAAAATCCCTTTGGGCGCTAACTGATGTAGATTATGAAGCCGATACAGAAAACTATATGTCAATTGGAAAAGGAATGGGTGATACGCTTGTTACAGCTTCTGAAGTGCAAGGCTATACTCTAACCGATCTGTCAACCTTCCTTTCAATGAAAGACAAGCTTGATCTTGAAGTAGCAGTCGATCAGGGCTCTGATCTAAAGAATGTATATTCAGTAATCCTTGTCGCTGAGCAGTCTGGCAAGGAAATCAAAACAGATGATGCAAGGGATTTTATGGATTGGCTGCTGTCTGAGAAAGCCCTGGGCCTCATTGCAGAATATGGAAAAGACAAATACGGACAAGCATTGTTCTTTATAGGCCAGTAGGCTGTACTGCTTGATGATGGCAAAGAGCCGCTTTTGCCGGCTCTTTGCTAATAACAACCACGAATGGAGGCGCTTTATTGAGTAACTCCGAGCTTTGGCAGATTATTGCTACCAGCCTTTCAGTATGCCTGGCAAGCACAACAATTTCAGCCTTTCTGTCCGCGCCTTTTTCTCTGGCGCTGGGTTTGGGCAAAGGCAGAGCTGCAAAGTTTTTTCGCACAATTGTTACAGCCTTAAGCAACATCCCGCCGGTTGTCGCAGGGCTTGTTGTCTATATGCTTGTATCGCGCTCCGGCCCGCTCTCATCTCTAAGGCTGGTATATACCAAAACAGCAATGGTTGCTGCCCAGGTGCTGGTTGTAACGCCGCTTATTACCTCAGTTATATTTCCTGTTTTTATGCAAATGCAGAATACATTCCTCGAAACATGCATCGGGCTGTCTTTGCCAAAAGGGAAAATTGCGTACCTGCTTTTTCGTGAATGCAGATATATCTATGCATCTGCTATTTTAATCGGGTTTGGCAGGGCTATGAGCGAGGTTGCAGCTGTCAGCATGACTGGAGGCAATATCCGCCACAAGACACGCGTGCTTACGACAGCTATCATGCTCTCAACAAGCAAAGGCGATTTTAAAGAAGCGCTTTCCCTGTCCGGCGTGCTTATTGCACTCGTGCTTTTGGTGAACTTCATAGCCGGCAGAATTAAAGGCCTTGATGCGAGGTAGCCAAGCAAGAATAGGGGATCACACATGATTGTGTCAAATCTAAAGAAGTCATTTAACGGCAAACTGGTCGTTGACTTGCCGTACCTGGAAATCGAAAAAGGCTCCGTATATGTGCTCTGGGGGCAGAACGGGCATGGCAAATCGACGTTTATGCGGCTTCTTGCAGGAATTATGCCTGCTGACGAAGGCAGCATACAAAATCCGATGAGCATAAGCTACCAGCCGCAAACTCCATATATTTTTCGCTATAGCTGCCTTGGCAATGTTCTGCTCGGCTCAAAAGGCAAAGACACTGCAAAAGCAAAAGAGCTGCTTAGCTGCTTTGGGCTTGCAGAAAAGCTGCATACAAGCGCCCATGCGCTCTCAGGCGGGCAACAGCAGTGCATGGCCTTAGCGCGCAGCCTTCTAACAGATGGGGATCTGCTCTTGCTGGATGAGCCATTTTCTGCTATAGATGCCATAAGAAATGATGATATAGCGCGATTTACGCTTGATTATTGCTCAAAGAGCAGCAGAGCTCTTTTAATTGTCGTCCACAAACCTGAGCATCTGGGGATCTTTGGCCATAACCGGCTGCTATTTAGCCAAAGCGGCCTAATAACAGTCGAAAAAGCAAGCTGACGGCTCATGCAGACAGTATTATACAGATTTATTTACAATGCCAAATTGAAATTTTAACTGTACTACAATAGCATAAAAGTTTGAGGTGCAAAGAAAAATGCCTGATTTTACGCATTTAGACAGCGAAGGCAAAGCTGTCATGGTTGATGTTGGCGGCAAGGCCCAAACAAGCAGGCAGGCAATTGCCAGCGGGAAGATTTTTATGGGCGCTGAGTGCTTTAGAAAAGTGTCCGACGGCTCTGTTGAAAAGGGAGATGTGCTCAGCGTTGCCAGAGTTGCGGGAATAATGGCGGTAAAGCAAACACCTTCATTAATCCCGTTATGCCACCCCATTTTGGTAGAAAAAGCAGAAATTGCATTTGAGGTTTCGAAGGCTGATTTAAGCATACAAGCCATATGCACTGTTAAAACTACCGGAACGACCGGAGTAGAAATGGAAGCGCTTACAGGCGCAAGCGTGGCATTGCTGACAATTTATGATATGTGCAAGGCAATTGATAAAGAAATGGAAATAGGCAGTATATGCCTGCAAGCAAAAACAGGCGGCAAAAGCGGAGATTTCTTTAGAAACCGGGGTACACTCAACGATGCTTGACAAATACGGCCGAAACATAAACTATCTTCGTGTGTCTATAACTGACCGCTGCAACCTGCGATGCAAGTACTGCATGCCGGATGAGCTTCCTTTTATCCCGCATGGCGACATTTTGCGCTATGAGGAAATTTTGCAAATATGCAAGGCAGCTGCGGCATTGGGCATTAATGCAATAAAGGTCACCGGAGGGGAGCCGCTTGCACGCAAAGGGTGTGTTGATTTTATAAAAGATCTTAAGGCATTGCCGGGAATACAGGCCGTCACGCTTACAACAAATGGCGTGCTGCTGGAGCCATATATAGAGGAACTGGCACAGGCAGGCCTGGATGGGATAAACATTAGCCTGGACACGCTAAATCCAGAAAATTATAAAAAAATAACAGGCAGGGACGAGTTTGCAAAAGTATGGAGCGCACTTCAGCAAACCATCAAGTCACCGCTTTATGCGAAGCTTAACTTTGTGCCGATAAAAGGCATAAACGACAAAGAGATAGTGCCGTTTGCGCGCCTCGCCGAAGAGCTCCCGATTCATATCAGGTTTATTGAGCTCATGCCAACAAGCCTGGCTGGCGGCTTTAGCGGAGTACCCAGCGAAGAGGCTTTATTCGCTATAAAAAGCGAATTTAAAGACTTGGCCCCTGAGGGCAAAAAGCTTGGCAATGGCCCGGCAAGGTACTATAAAAGCGAAAGGCTTCTTGGCAGCATCGGGTTTATCGATGCGATAAGCAACCACTTTTGCTCTGAATGCAACAGGCTGCGCTTAACAAGCGAGGGATTTCTCAAGCTTTGCCTTTACCATAACGATGGCATCGACTTGCGCTCGATGCTGCGAAGCGGAGCTTCAGAAGATGGGATAAGGCGCGCAATTGAAGATGCAGTGCTAAGAAAACCGGAAAAGCACGATTTCGGAAATGAGAAGTCCGCAGATGAAGGCCTGCGCAGGATGTCGCGAATCGGCGGATAATATTATCGGAAGGGTGAGATTGCTTTAAAACTCAGGTTACAATTATGCAAAATACAATTGGCAAAGTCATGGCCGTATGCATCAGCGAAATTAGGGGAACCCAAAAAACGAACGTTAGCAGAGCTGACTTGAAGATAGGCTGGGGCCTTGACAAAGATGCGCATGGCGGAGACTGGCATAGGCAAGTAAGCTTGCTTTCATATGATAAGATACGCGGCTTTAACGAGAAAGGCGCAGGGGTCGGGCATGGCGATTTTGGCGAAAACCTCGTTGTTGACGGAATTGACTTTCGCAGCCTGCCTGTTGGCACTATGCTTTCATGCGGCAGTGCTGTGCTTGAAATGACGCAGATCGGAAAAGAGTGCCACACCCACTGCCAGATATACAAAAAGATGGGCGACTGCATAATGCCGAGGGAAGGCGTATTTGCAAGGGTTATAGAAGGGGGAAGCATAGCAGTCGGAGACAGTATGCAAGTAATAATGCAGCCAAAGGAAAAGTACAGGGCAGCGGTTGTTACTTTAAGCGATAAAGGCTCAGAGGGGAAGCGTGAAGACGAGAGCGGCCCGATTATCTGCCAGATGCTCTCTGAAGCGGGATATGACGCTTTTTACAGCACAATTCTGCCAGACGAGCGCACGCTTATTGAAGATGCGCTCATTGACATAAGCGATCGCATGCAGGCTGATTTAATACTCACAACCGGCGGCACAGGCTTTTCGCTTCGCGATGTAACCCCTGAGGCTACTATGGCAGTAGCAGACAGAGAGGCTCCGGGAATAGCTGAAGCAATAAGGCACTATTCATTGGGGATAACCGGCAGGGCAATGCTCTCGAGGGCTGTATCCGCGCTGCGCGGCTCAACACTGATAATAAACCTTCCCGGCAGCCCCAAAGCAGTAAAAGAATGCCTTGAGTATATTTTGCCCCATCTCGAGCACGGCCTTGAAATGCTGGCCACTACAGGCAAAGACCACGACTCCGGCCAAGATGGTTTATAAATGGAATTTTTAAATGTAGATACAATAGAAAGCGCCCGCGAAAAGCTTCTCGGCTGTTCAGAAGGCTGGCTTGTGCCCACAGAAAGCGTTCCGATTGAAAATGCATGCGGCAGGGTTGCCTCTGGCGATATTTACTGCCGCTATGACATACCTGCGTTTAGGAGATCAACTGTTGACGGATATGCAGTGCGCTCATCAGATACGGCAGCTGCAGGCGAGAGCATCCCGGTTATCCTTGAGCTCATAGGCTCTATTGATATAGGCTCAAGCACCGGCCTTAATATAAAAAGCGGCGAGGCAGCTGCGATCCCAACCGGCGGAATGGTGCCAAACGGGGCTGACAGCGTTGTTATGGTTGAATACTCGGAAGTATTCAGCGAGAGCGGCGTTGCTATATACGCAAGCGTTTCAAACGGCGAAAACGTTGCCCAAGTTGGCGAAGACGCCAAAAACGGCGACATAATCGTAAGCAGGGGCAAAAGGCTGTTGCCGCAGGACATTGGAGCGCTTGCCTCAGCCGGCATTGTATCAATAGATGTGTACAAACAGCCGCGCATTGCAATAATTTCCACGGGCGATGAGCTTGTGCATCCCGGCGAAACGCCAAAACCAGGCCAGATAAGAGACATTAACACTTACAGCCTTACAGCGCAAGCGCAAAAGATTGGCTATTTGCCTGTAATGGCTGATGTGCTAAAAGACGATGCCGCCGCGCTTGAGCAGTCAATTCGCGATGCAATTGGGACATGCGACATTGTGGCTGTTTCCGGCGGCAGCTCGCAAGGCGATAAAGACATAACAAGGGAGATTATTGACAAGGCCAGCGGCAATGGCGTTTTTACGCACGGCATAGCCATAAAGCCCGGCAAGCCAACGATTTTGGGCTATGACAAAGCCTCAAATACCCTGCTTTGCGGCCTTCCCGGCCACCCTGTTTCAGCAATGGCAGTATTTGAGCTCCTATTCGGGTGGCTTCTTAGAGAGCTGACTGGCGCTGCGGCGGATCGCCAAATACCGGCAGAGGCATCCTGCAACATTGCATCGTCCCCGGGAAGGCTTACTTGCCAGCCTGCAAAGCTGAGATGGGAGAGCAATAAATATATTGCAGAGCCGATTTTCGGCAAGTCAGGGCTCATCACTACGCTTACGCAAGCAGACGGGTACTTTATTATAGATCGCAATAAGGAAGGCATTTCAAAAGGCCAGACTGTTCTGGTCAACTTATTCTAATTACCAGGAGCATTGACATGGCAAGCCGCAATCTATACCTTACGAATATCCCTGTTGAAGAAGCGCTTGAGGTTTTTTTAAAAGCACTAAAGCCGTTTGCTGCAAACGCCAGTGAAGAATGCCAAGTAATCGATTCGCTTGGCAGAATTACTTCACAAGCAGTTTTCGCGCTGCATAATTCGCCTCTTTATGACTGTGCAGCAATGGACGGCGCTGCTGTTGCCAGCCAAAAGACCCATGGAGCAAGCGAATCATCCCCTGTCATTCTAAAAAAAGGCGATGGATATGAGCCTATTGATACAGGGGATCCGATAAAGCAGCCATACGACGCAGTCATTATGGCTGAAGACATTGAAGAGATCAGCGAAGATGAGATACAAATTCGCGCTGCAGCAGCGCCCTGGCAGCATGTAAGGCCTGTTGGCGAAGACATAGTTGCCGGAGAAATGATATTGCCGAGCAACCATAAAATCAGGCCAATGGACATAGGCGCGCTGCTCTCAGGCGGAATAGTAAAAATTAACATCAGAAAGCAGCTGAGGGCTGCAATTATTCCCACAGGCACTGAAATGGTTGAGCCTGGCGATGAAATTAAAGAGGGAGGCATAATTGAGTCCAACTCCCGCATGTTTGAGGCGCTTGTGCGCCAATCAGGCGGCTTGCCAACGCGCTACAGCCCTATAGACGATGACTACGGGCTAATTCGGGACGCTATCAAAAGAGCTGCCGATGAGCATGACATTGTTCTTGTAAGCGCGGGAACAAGCGCCGGCAGAGAAGACTATACTGTGCATATACTCAGGGAGCTTGGCGAAGTGGCTGTGCACGGAGTCGCTATGAAGCCGGGAAAACCGGTAATACTTGCCGTTGTCAACGGCAAGCCGGTTGTAGGCATACCAGGCTATCCGGTATCTGCGTATTTATCATATGAAACCTTTGTAGCGCCTGTTATCGCCTCATTAAGCGGTGAGGCAGTGCCAAAGGCCCCTGTGATTGAAGCCACTCTAACCCGCAGGATGCCATCATCACTCAAGCATCGAGAGTATGTGCGCGTCAAAATAGGCAAAATAAGCGATCATTATGTTGCTTCGCCTCTCTCAAGAGGCGCCGGGGCAGCTATGTCGCTTGTTAAAGCGGACGGGTTTTGCGTGATTGATCAAGACAAAGAAGGCATAGAGGCAGGGGAAACGATCAGCGTTTCACTGTGCCGAAGCCTTGATGAGCTGGAAAACACTGTTGTCTGCATTGGCAGCCATGATTTAGTACTGGACATTATCTCTGATATTATGCCAAATATATACCCTGGCATGCGCCTATCAAGCTCGCATGTTGGCAGCATGGGCGGGCTTATGGCCCTAAAAAACAATGAGGCTCATATAGCTCCAACCCACCTGCTTGATGAAAAAACCGGAGAGTATAATGCCCCGATTATTAAAAGCATGTTTAGCGGCAGGAAAATGGCGCTAATCAAGGGGGTTGGGCGCGTTCAAGGGATTATGGTTCAAAAAGGCAACCCTCACAGCATTAGCGGCATAAAAAGCCTTAGCGCAGTTCGCTATGTCAATAGGCAGCGGGGCGCAGGCACACGCGCTTTGCTTGACTACCTTTTAAAGCAGGAAGGCATACAGGCGGATGAGATTGCAGGCTATGAGCGCGAAGCAGCTACACACATGGCTGTTGCAGCTGCAATTTCAGGTGGAAGCGCTGACGCAGGCATGGGAGTGCTCTCTGCAGCGCAGGCAATGGGGCTTGATTTTCTGCCCATAGCTGATGAAGATTATGATTTTGCCTTGCCGGCAGAGCATCTTGGCCTGGCGCATATACAAGCTTTTATCGAAACGCTCAAGAGCGAAAACTTGCATGCACAGCTTGACAGGCTTGGAGGCTATTCATATGCAAACTCTGGGCAAGTTGTTTATTTTGAGAGCTGAGATTGCATCGACAGTTTTCGCAAGCACAAGCAATGGCTACCCGGAAAAACCCGTCATATTGCTTGCCATAAATCAGAATTAGCCTGCTCAGCTATGCCTGGAGTGCAGCCATCGCTTCGGCTGTGCGCCCCTTAAATCTACGCCTGGCTGCGTTTAGGGCTTTCATTTGCCTTGCGAAATAATGAAACATACAGCAAAAGGGCGCCAAGGCAGAAAATTTCCTCTCTGCCTTGGCGCTCTGATATTACGGCTTATATAGGCTTATTCCGACTTTGCATCTCCAACTATAGATTTATATATGCCACCCCATTGCGCCATAGCGTCCAGAAGCGGTTCCATAGTTTCTCCCAACTTGCTCAAAGAATACTCTACCCGTGGAGGCACCTCGGGGAAAACAGTCCTGACAAGCAATCCGTCATTTTCCATTTCCCTGAGATTGTTCGTTAGTATCTTCTGGCTGATGCCGTTCAGACTCTTCTGAAGCTCGCCAAAACGCTTAGGCCCGGTGCGGACATCGCGTATGATTAGTGGCTTCCATTTATTGCCGATCAAGCTCACCGTTGTAGCCACAGGGCAGCTTGGCAAATCCCTTCTTCCAATCATTTAATCACCTTCAATAAGCAAAGCTCATTACGATAAGTATAGCCTTACATACGCCAGTTAGGGAACTCACCGGAATTAAACACCTTGCATGCTGTTTTGGGAAATTCGAAATCTATGCAGCTAAAATCTGATTGAAAGTGCATTCGATTTTTGTGCCTAGCCAATTATAGCACAAATAATGTCGGCAAAGAGAATATTTTGCAGTTTATATATATTCTACTCAATCACAATAACTTGCCCGTCCCTGCGGGGGAGTGCCTGTGCAGCCTCTCCGTCAGGATATCCAAGGAGCAGATGCAGCTTCGCCTCGTATGTGTCATCCAGTCCCCACTCGTGCTGCAATTCGAGTCCGCGCTTTGTAGCGAAAACCTCCGGCGCTCTGGCGATTATGCAGGAGCCAATTCCCAAATCATGTGCCGCCAGTGCCATATTCTGAGCCGCCACGCAGCAATCCACCGTAAAATTATACCAGCCTTTTGGCGCAAAAAAAGTAACGACAGTAGGCGCACCATAGAAAGCGCTCTTAAACTTGGGCGGTTCCATCCTATTATTTGGGTCATCGGATTTACTTAACTCGGCCTGTACTTCCTTTAATATCTCAACATTAAGCTGTCCAACCTCCTCGTTAAGTTCGGCATTCTGGCATGCGACAAAGACAGGAGATTGCCTGCCACCGGCGTTGGGAGCATAAGAACCGGCTTGCATTATCGTGTTAAGTTCCTCTCTAGATATCTGCTCGGCCTTATACTTTCTATAGCTGCGCCTCTCCATGATTATTTTCATCAGTTCGCTCATTGTAATATTCCTCCAGTAAATAGCTTTGTTTCATACTAACTTAGACTGAATAATTACGCAAGTAAGCACTATTTTGTATGGTTAGTTACCTTTATGTAAGATTTGGGCTATATCGCGGATTTTTGCGAGGGTTTATAATTAAGAGCCTCATTGCATTGATAAGGGAAGCAAAAAAATGGGATGCAGCCATCGCTGACGCGAAGTTGATGCCGTACAAGACAGCCTTCGGCCACCAGCTCCTTGAGGGCCTTGCCAATGCTGCCCACGCAACCTTGCAGATAACGGCGAGCCCCGCGTCATTTATGTCATTGTAGTAGGAGGGAGAAGGAAGCAGGCCCTTTGCTATAGAATGCGGTTGAGAGGCAATCAAATTGCCCGTCGCGTCACCAAGGACGTGTATGGGAACGGATTGATGGCAAACGGACTGTCGAACCGAAACAAAAATCTATCGCCATTCAATCCAAGCCAAGCCTGCTCATCGACATCCAGAGCAGGATACAGCAAGGTTATGGCGAAAGTGACCTGTCGCGGCTCAGATACAGTAGTGGACGCAAATCTGTATCACCCAACAGCGGATCTAGTTTTAGCCATTCGGTAATGAACTTTGACTTCCAACTATCATCAGGAACCGTCGGGTCATCTCCGGTGGCAATAGCGGTCTCTATCTCTTTTGTCCTCGGCAATGAAAAAACTTCAAGCGTTGTTGCGTGAGGCTTAGAGGTATTGAAGAATTAGGCAATCTATTGAGAAGCTACGAGGTTCTATGATTGATTTTCATTGTCACCTACTGCCTGAAACCGACGCACCTTTTGCGCAGAACAAAGGTGTTCCATATATGCCGTGGGATGCGCCAATAGTGACAAGACAACTTGCGAAAGCCTTCACCATGAGTGTAGCTGATGTTGAAAAAACTATGACAAAAAATCTGCAACACCTGCTTGCCACCACCGGTGAGAAAACTGAAGCGTGAGGATTTTGATATGGAGGACTGTGAGCGATGAATAAAGTATCAATTCGTTTTTTTGACGACAAGGAGGTGCGCGCCGTTTGGGACGATGAAGATTCAAAATGGTGGTTTTCCGTCGTCAATATTGTCGGTGTTTTAACTGATAGTGATGACCCTCGTAAATAATGGTCGGTCTTGAAAACACGGCTAAAAAAAGCGGCTCTCAACTGACTACAAATTGTAGTCAGTTCAAATTGACTGCGGCGGACGGCAAGAAAAGACTGACTGATTGCCTTGTGCAGGACGAAATCCTCACCCTTGTCGAAAGTATTCCGAGCAAAAAGGCCACACAATTCATCAAGTGGCTCACACTCAGCGAAGATACCATTGACGGCAAGAACAAAACAAAAGCTTACGCGCTTTTTGACAGTTCATTGCTTGACACAATCGAGGTTGGCACCATCAAAGGCTGCAACAGATTTATGGCTATCTGTTTGGCGGGCTTTACGACTTCGCAGGATAAATAAGGGCGCTCAATATCGCCAAGGGCGGCTTTCGGTTCGCTATGCTGCGGGTTCTTCCGGAGGTGCTGCGTCAGATTGGGCAAATGCCGGAAGGCAGCTTTGAGGAGATTGCCGACAAGTACGTCGAGATGAACGCCGCCCATCCGTTCATGGAGGGCAACGGCAGAAGTATGCGCATTTGGCTTGATTTAATGCTGAAAAAGCGATTGAGGCTCTGTGTCGATTGGAGCTTGATTGAAAAGGAAGACTATCTGGCCGCGATGAAAAAGAGCGCCACAAACTCTGCGCAGATAAACCACTCTTAAAAAACGCTCTGACCAACATGATTAACGACCGCGAAGTGTTTTGAAGGGCATTGGCTACTCCTACTGCTACGAGCAAGAAGACGACATTACAGTGGATGATGAGAAATGATCCGGAAACTTGAACGCTCGCGTAGGCATGCCATCCACTGCCATGCTAAGCATTTGTTTCAAAGTTCACCCATCTTCATCACCATGATGCAGCTTAACAGCATCAGTCTGCCACAGGCCGTTTCCCTATAGCAGGCCGGCGCTGTAATTATATTTTTTGCATTGTGGCTATATTCGCTCAATTATGTGATTGCTATAAGGCGGAGAATTAACTCTCCGCCTGGTAAGGGTGTCCGGGAGGTATGCCAAATCTGGGGGGCTGCCTTTACAGCTATTGGCATAAGGCTAAGCTATCTGTTTAGCTTCTTCGGCCGCATATTCTCTCACACAGCATGCTTGTATGCGGCCGGATGCTTTCGCCTCCCCCTCCCTGTGCAATAACGCTAAAAAAAGCTTTCTGGCCAGATATCCTGCTGCCTGCAATAACTGTAACGCCATATTCTTTTAGAATTTCAGGCGCCATGCATGTTGAAGGGCCCATGATGACAACTTCCTTCGCATTTTCAGACAGCCTGAGTATATGATCGATTGTTTTATTAGCAAAAGTTACGCCAGTGATCACCACAACATCGCATTGCGGCAAGTATATATCCTCAGCCCAGTCAGGCAGCAGCCCGTCTTCAGTCAGGTTTCGCTCGAAAATATACAGTTGATCGGGGCTTTTGCCTGCAAACCACGTTTTTATCGGCATGAAGTTGCCAATCATTCCTACTTTATCGCCAGGCTGCAAATCAATGATGCTTAAAGCGTTGGCTGACTCTTCATAACCAGCGTTTAGAACTGCGTTGATTGCCGCGATAGCTGTCGAAGCTTCAGCGAGGTTTGTGCTCATAGCCATGTCTATAGCTTCTGAAACAGGCATACCGATAAGGCTGCCTGCATTTTTCATAACCCCGTTGCCCGGGCCAAGCTCTGATCTGAAGGTAAAGCAGCAGCCGGCTTCATTGTTGCTGAGCAGGACGCCTGTATACCCAAGCCCCAGGCACAGATTCTTGACAACGAGCCCGTCAGAGCTTTGTTTTGCCAGATTGGCAATTCTTTGTGTAATCATCATTTCCATGAATCAGACATCTGCGCACTTTTTAAGCATGTAGGCCTGAATGTGGCTTACGCCGCATGCAAGCGAGATTGCTTTAAAAATCTCTTCCTTTTTCTCGTTTTTCCACCATGAGCCTGCAAGCTTTGTTACGTTTGTGCCGGCAAACCCTTCCGGATACATAGGCGTTGACGGGCCAACAATAACAATCTCTGTGGCTGATTTGCACAACTCAAGCAAAGGGCCTATCGTTTTGTTAGTCACTGTTGTCCCTGAGAGTATAGCAATCGTGCATGTCGGCATAAGCTTGCTCTGAAGCTCCATAGGAGTGAGCGTATCATCCCCTCCATGCATTTCGATGCCTTTGTCAAAAACATAAAACTTGCCTGCCTTCTTCGAAAGCTGCACAGCAACCGGCTTGACTAAGCCAACCATGCATATAGTGTCCTCTTTAGTGGGCTCAAGCCCAAAGGGAGCCTGTTCATCGTCATCGGGCAAATCGAGGCTTTGGGATGCTGCTGTAAGCACGGCCTGGGCAATTGTGCTTCTCAGGCTGCCGGGATGGGCATCAAGGCACCAGCCGGCTATTTCCTCTGCGCTTTGCCCGATTACTTCCTTGGCATACGGAAATGCGCCGCACCCGTTGGCCAAATCATCGCGCAAAACGTAGGAAGTCCCAACATCGCCATTGCTAAGCTCGCATGCTATAAGCGAAATCCCTACAACAAGGTCTTTCACTTGCTTGCCCTTTAAATAAGGCTTTGCTGAATCATAGATCTTTTCAATAATCACAAGATTGCTGCTCCTTTTAGTCGCTATTCAATTGCTTCTTCAATATAAATAACATCATTGATCTTGCCGCTGGCTATGGCCAAATTTGGGAATGAGGCATTGATTGCTCCGGAAAGCGTACCCCGAATCTCGCCAGCCTCATTGTCTTCAGGGCCAACCGGTATATAGAACTTGTCCGTTGCAACATAGCGGTATGTTTTGCCTGTATCCCATCCTATCAGAGAAATAAGGCCTGATGCGCTGTGTATTGAATTGCTTGCAACAGAGTATATAGCCTCGCCATTGCTTGTTATGGCATATGAGAAATCAACAGCTGAAGTGCCGGTTTCGGGGTTGTAAAGCATAGGCGGGCTGCTTGATTCGAATTCAACAATTGCATACATGCCTGCAAAGTCTTCTGAGCCAATTTCAACTGATTCGCCATTTACGTTGAAAACTGATACGGCTCCGGTTAATTCGCTGTGAAGAAAAGCAAGTGCATATCCCATCGGGTATGCAGCGATTTCTTCGCCGTGAAGCTCGATATTTTCAGCTTGAGGCTTTGTATCGGAATCGTAAAAGCCCGGGCGGGAATAGTTTATGGCGTTCTGCAAGATGATGATTCGGTTTGAGGCTATAAGCTGCTCAAATGGCAGCATCGTATCTTTGTATGTGGGCGCTGCAGTTTGCTCGCCTTCCTTGTTTTCATTTGTAGATGTACTCGCTGCCGGGCTGCACGATGCTGTTAGTGTAAGCAGCACTGCAAGCATTAACGCATACTTTCTGTGGGTTTTCATTTTTTACACCTCCTAAATAATGGCGTTTGTATCAAAAAATCGGCGCATTTCGCCGTCTTTTCCGCCTTCATACATTTTCATTTCAATTCCGTATGCAGCGCTTAGGCTCGCCTCAGTAATTGCTTCATCAACTCTGCCTTGCGCCAAAATGCCTCCGCCACCCAAAACAACAGCTTTTGTGCCAACTTTAAAAGCCTGCTCAGGCGAGTGGCTGACAAAGAGAATAGTCATTCCCTTAAGCGAAAGAGCTTTGATTGCGCTTAGGACACTTGCCTGGTTCTTGAGATCGAGATGGGATGTAGGCTCATCGAAGAGAATCGTCTTGGCCCCTTGGCAGAGAGCGCGCGCAATGAGAACCAGCTGGCGCTCGCCTCCTGAGATCTTTGTATAGCTCTCATTGGCAAGATATTCAATACCCAGCTCGGACATAGCCTGATACGCTATTTCCGTATCTCTGGGGGAAGGCATTTCAAGAAACCCAAGATGCGGCGCGCGCCCCATTCTTACCACCTCCAGAGACGAATAGGGAAACGGCGCGCTATGCTCCTGAAATACTGCGCCAAGCGCCAATGCGAGCTCCTGCGCCCGATAATCTCGAATATTTTTGCCATTAACTATTATCTCGCCGGAAGTCAGCGCAAGGTTGCCGCACATACAGTTAAAGAGCGTTGTTTTGCCGCTTCCATTCGAGCCAAGCAGGCATAAACAGTCACCTTCATAAACATCCAGGCTTATATTCTCCCATACGCTGGTTCCTTTCACATAGCTGAAGCTTGCATTCCTGACTGATATTGCAATACCCATCTACAGCCATCCCCCTTTTGACTTGCGCAATAAATACGAAAACACCGGTGCGCCAATTACCGCAGTAAGTATGCCCAAGGGGATTTCTGCTGCAGTTGCCAGCCGGCACATGTTGTCAATGGCAATAAGGTAGCCGGCGCCAAGCAGCATTGATGCCGGTATAAGGTATTTATGGTCCGGGCCTACGATCATGCGGCAAAAATGCGGTATAACCTGCCCAACCCACCCGATTATTCCGCAGAATGCAACTGATGTTGAAGTTATAATTGTCGCGCAGAAAATCACGGCAGCTTTAACTAATTCTGTGTTTATGCCAAGCGAGCGCGCTTCATTGTCGCCCATGGACAAAACATTAAGCTTCCAGCGAATCAGGTACAAAACAGCCAGAGACGCTGCAATCGGCACAACTGCCAATGCTAAATCAGCAGGGACAACGCTTCCAAGGCTCCCCATCAGCCAGAAAGTAATCGCCGGAAGCTTTTCGTCACTGTCCGCTACGAATTTCATAAAAGACAGCATAGCTTGAAAAAAGGCAGATACAACCATGCCGGCAAGCACCAGCATGAGGATTGGGGTTGTCTTGAAGGTGTGCGCCAAAGAATATGTGATAGCAACAGCCGCCAAGCCAAAAGCAAATGACATCGCCTGAATGCCAATAGCTGGCAGAGACAAAACAAGCCCCAAGGCAGCGCCAAAGCTTGCCCCGGCTGAGACACCCAAAACAAATGGGCTGACAAGAGGGTTTTGAAACATCCCCTGAAATGAAGCGCCTGAAGCGGACAGCCCCGCGCCGACAAGCACTGCCATTGCTATTCGCGGCAAACGAACGTTGATTATTACAGTTTCGGCACTCACGGGCCAATCCTGCTGTACGCGAAGCCCCAGGATGTGTTTGCCCAAGATGCCGATTACATGCCTGGCAGGCACATAATAGCGGCCAAGAAACAGGGACGCAACAAACAGGCATGCGGGAAACGCTGCCATAAGCGCCCACAGCCCTGGCGCTGGTTTCTTTTCTTCAAATTTACTGCTTTCTTGTGCGCTAATCATAATCAGGCTCATCGCCAATTCTTTCGTACCACCCTTCAACAACACGGCTTGCTTGCTCGCTGCTCAGTTCAAATCCATAGAATTCGCTGTAATAGTACTGAATCTCCTCAATAATATTGATGTCAGCAAACAGTTCCGGCTGAACTATTGTGGCAAGCCATAACAGCATGAGAGTAGTCGTTGTGCCTTTGTCCAGGAAAAATATGCCTGCGGGAATTCTATGGAGCTGTTGGGCTTTTACAGCGCTTAAGCTTTCCCAGCGGGAACCCTCCCTGTACATATCGCGAATTACCAGCTCAGGATAGTTTCCGTGGTTGTCAACCAGAATTATTTCAGGATCCCAGGCAAATAGCTGCTCGGAAGTCACTTCGGGAAAATTCCCGTTGCCAATTGTAGGTCCCAGCAGGTTGCCGCCGCAAAGCCAGATTTCGTAATACCTGTTTGTGAGAGGGTATGTCGCCAGCACATTTTCCCCCCAGGTATTGCCCCAATATACGCTCTTTCGCTGGCTTTGCGGCATAGATGATGTGCGATCGTACAGCATTGCAGTTTTTTCAGCGACATAAGCTTTCCATTTATCGCACTTATCGATTGCGTCGCCGCCCAGTATGCTGGCTAGCTTTTCCACCGCAGCGGTAGAATTTTGTATGTATTCGCTTAGAGACTGGGAGACAACAGCGTCCAGTGTGTCAAAAAGGCCGGTATTAAGAGTAAGCACAACAGCAGGAATGCCTACTGAGCCAAACTTTTTAAGCTCATTGCTGTTGTCATAATAAATAACCAGGTCTATGCCGCAGCTAAGGTATTCTTCGATATTTACTGTTGAGCTGGGGTTGGCAGCAACGCCATAGCAATCAGCAAGGCTGGGGTTTGTCAGCAGGGCTAACGGATAGTTTGTTGTATGGCCGCTTTTCACCATAGCAATCCTGCTGCTTGCCCCAAGCATATAGGCCATCTCATATGAAGGGCCTGTTATAGCGGCAATTCGCTGGGGATCGATGGGCACTGTTACTGCCCTGCCAATAAGATCTTCAATTTCAATCGTGCTGCCGGCTGTAGGCGCACTAACCGCGCATGAGCAGTAAAGCGCCAAGCTCATAAGTGCAAGAGCAAATGCAGTTGTTTTTCTCAAATTCATATGTATCACTCTTCTGTTTCAGTAACAAAATTTATCGCTTGAAGGCTGTATGTTACCCAACGGCTGCCTGTGCCGTTAATGAAAGCGCTCAACCCGATTGGGATATCAGTAGTTATGCTATTGTATGCCATGCCGTCAAACATGCAAAAAAAGCTTGTCGACCCATAGTATTTGGGATCGTCTTTATTGGCTGAATATTCGAAATTTTTGCCAACATTGCCCGTTCCATTCGTCCCGTAAAATTCAGCTTCAACAGTCCCCTCGGCCGAAACGTGCATGCCAAGGCTCTCAAGCTTGGCATGCATTATATCAAAGCTTATTCCTAAAAAGCGGCCTTCATAAGTTGCTGAGCCGCTGTTGTACAAAAAAGAGCCATCATACATCGCTGTAGGCACTGTTTCGTCGCCTACTGGCGTTGCTTTCATGAACTCTTCGAGCGAGAGGCTGCCGATTTTAACTCCGTCTCTTTGGATTTCAACATCAAAGCCTGTTTCCTTTGTCAGCAGATATACTTTCGAAACGCCGTCTGCGCTGCCACCGCCTTCTATTACCCCTGCGTAAGACATAGCGCCATTTAGCCCAACTGGAATATATTCGCCATCCTCAACTGCAAACGCGGCTATGATCAGCTTGCCGGCATCGCTTGTATATGCAGCCTGGCCATCAAGCGACTCAAGAAAAGCGCCCTTTATGCCTTTGTAAGCCTTGCCGAGAATTCCTTCTACAGTGGCTGCATAGTAATCTGTGCCTGCGATATTTATCATTTTCATTTTAGAGCTAATGTCAGAGTATTTATAGCCGCCTTCCCTGGAGGGCACTCCATCGATATAAATATAGAGAGCTTCCCTTTCAATATAAGCAGGCTGCCCCTCTTTCGGTTTTGAGCCGGTGCATGCGCCAACAAAAAATGCAGTTATAAGAGCAAGCCAGAGAGCAGTTTTTTTCATAGGCAAAACCTCAGTATTCTATTTATTTATGAAGCAAATAAAAAACGGGCGATTAATCCCGCTTTGAAAGCATGCATATGAAAGTGCTGAATTTATATCATATATAAGCATTTCTTTCCAAACGCGGGAGGCGCAAGCGTTTCCGCTAACACCCAATGGCCTTTTATTCGTAGGTTTCCCCTTAGAAAGAAAAGGCTCGAAATACTATAGATCATTATGAGAATTGTAGCATAAAGATGGAAAATGTCAAGCTAGAGAGCTGTATCATTTGCTGCATATATGCCTCTCGCGGCATTTCAGCGCCCTGGCAGCGAGGGCCGCAGCAACAGCGCTATCGCTGCCAGGCATCGCAGCGTGATTCCCCTCAGATGTTGAGGCGAATCCTCGTAGAGGCAGAGTTTACAATTGAAATTCTATGTAGATATGACATGCTTATTGGCACTGTATACATGAAAGAGGCCATAGATCAGCACAGTGGGATAGATGCTAAAAAAACAAAAAAGCGCATTATTAAGCGCTTTTTTGCAGGCAAGCCTGCCTAAAGCTATGTAGCTTAGGCTTCCTCGTCGCTATCGTCTGCTTCGTCTTCGAAAAAGGCTTTAGCTGTGATATCGCTAGCTTCGTTTATTACTTCATCAATGCCGCCGTCTGCAATTTCCTCTTCAATTATAATTGCAGCTTCTTCGCCAACTTCAGCTTCGCCATCAATGCTAATCTCATCTTCTGTTTCATCAAACATCTCTTCAACAATATCATCATCGCAGCAGCAGTCGCACTCAGAATTGAGGTTCTCAGCTTCCTCCATGATTGTTTCGAAAGCTTTCTCTGCCCTTTCCCTTAGCCTAAGCGAAGCAGCAACGCTTGCAGTTATTGCTTTGCGAAGAGGCTGTGCCTCCATTATTATAGGCAATGCCAATCCTGCGGCTATGCCTGTAAGAAATAGGAAGGCTTGCTTCTGGGCTTTTAATGACCAATAATTCATCTTTTTTTACCTCCTGTTAAAAACATGGCGCTAGCGCCTAAAATTAGTTTATTGCCAAGCAGCCTGTAAGTCAAGGCTTTGGCCGTGACAAGCGCGCTGTGTTGGCACCATACAATTTCAGTTTTGTTCGCATTATTTCCTGCCTTTGCTATAATGCAGATATGAGCGATTTTTCTGATACGATAGCAGCAGTTTCCACGCCGCCGGGCTTCGGTGGAATTTCGATTGTGCGCCTTAGCGGGGATAGAGCGTATGATATTGCCTGCCGCTTGACAGGCAAGGATCTTTTCGCAAAGCCATCGCACAGCATTGTATACAGCCTTATTTCCTATAATGGGGATGTTCTGGATGAAGCCCTTGTAAGCATAATGAAACAGCCAAAAACATACACCCGGGAGGATGTAGTTGAAATAAACTGCCATGGCGGGTTCGTGTGCGCAAAAAGCGTGCTTGAGGCGGCAATCTGCTGCGGCGCCAGGCTTGCAGAGCCCGGGGAGTTTACTAAAAGGGCATTCCTTAACGGAAGGATTGATCTCGCCCAGGCAGAAGCAGTTTCTGACATAATCAACGCTGCTACTGAGCAAATGGCAATGGCTTCCCTAAGCCAGCTTTCCGGCAAAATGGGCCAGGCTGTTTCAGGCGTTGCAAGGCAGGGCCTTGAAATCCTTAGCCACCTTGAAGCTTCAATAGAATACCCGGAGTATGAAGAAACATCGCTTTCAGCAAATGAGCTCGCTGAGAGGCTGTCTTCGCTGTCATTAAGCCTTGATGATCTTATTTCAGATTTTGAGCGCAGCCAAGTAATGAGAAGCTCTTTCAAAGCAGTCATTGCCGGCAAGCCAAATGTCGGCAAGTCGATGCTCCTAAATGCCCTTGCCTCAGAAGACAAGGCAATTGTAACAGACATAGCAGGCACGACAAGGGATGTGCTGGACTGCTATGCCAATATTGGAGGCCTTGCAGTCCGCTTCTTTGATACTGCCGGATTGAGGGAATCTGAGGATCCAATTGAAAAAATAGGCGTTGGCAAGGCTGTGATGGCTATAGCTGAGGCGGATCTGCTTCTCTTTGTCGTAGATGGCTCAAAGCCGCTGGAGCAAGATGACATAGACGTATGGGGCGAGTATGGGGGCAGCAGCGCAATAGCGCTTTTAAACAAAGCTGACCTTGGCATATCAAGCGAGGCTAAATCTTTCTTTGATGGAAAAAATGCTGAAGTTATTGAGATTTCCGCCCTTACTGGAGAGAATATTAACAGCCTTTGCGAGGCTATAGCGCTCAGGGCTGAATGCTCTGAAGCTGCAGCCGTTGGCTTTGCAGCCAACGAGAGGCATATTTCAGCGCTCAGGGAAGCCAAAGCCTCCCTTGAGTCAGCAATTAACTGTATAGACATAGGCCTGGAAGCGGATCTGGCTTGCATAGGCCTTAGCGGATTTTTAAGCGAAATAGGAAAAATCGCTGGCGAAACTGCTAGTGAGGATGTTATAGATGCGATTTTCGAAAAATTTTGTTTAGGCAAGTGAGATAAAGATTATGGCTGGATTTTTTGCCGGAGAGTACGACATCATTGTAATAGGGGCTGGCCATGCGGGATGCGAGGCTGCTCTTGCTGCTGCAAGAAAAGGCTGCAAGGTCCTGCTGGCTACTCTTCATATGGATTCAGTGGCGCTAATGCCATGCAACCCTTCTGTTGGAGGGACAGGCAAAGGGCATCTGGTAAGGGAAATAGACGCTTTGGGCGGAGAAATGGGCAAAAACATTGACGCTACGTATATACAGTCAAAAATGCTCAATACATCCAAGGGGCCTGCTGTGCATTCGCTTCGCGCCCAGGCGGACAAAAAAGCGTATTCGCAGAGAATGAAAAAAGTTTTGGAAAGCGAGCCGAACCTGTTCCTTAAGCAGCTTGAGATAGTGGAAATCGAGACGCAGGGCTCGAAGGTTACAGGAATCGTGTCGAAAACAGGCGGCTTATACAAGGCAAAAGCAGTAATTCTAGCATGCGGGACATATCTTCGCTCGCGCATAGTCATCGGGGAAGCAGCATATGACTCAGGGCCCAGCGGCCTTAGCAATGCGAAATATTTAAGCGAGAGCCTTGAAAAAAATGGCATCCGGCTACAGAGGCTCAAGACCGGAACACCCGCGCGCGCCCATAAGCGAAGCATTGATTTTGCCAAGCTGGAGCCACAGTATGGCGACCGCATTATTACGCCATTCTCATTCAGCACAAAGGAAATAGGCTATAAAAACGAGCCTTGCTTCCTTGCCTATACAAATGAAGCCACACACGAGGCCATACGCGCCAACTTGCATAGATCCCCTTTGTTCTCAGGGTTTATACAGGGGGTTGGCACCCGCTATTGCCCTTCAATAGAAGACAAGGTCGTGCGTTTTGCAGAAAAGCCCCGCCACCAGCTTTTTGTTGAGCCGGAAGGGCTTGGCACGGATGAAATGTACCTTCAAGGGCTTAGCTCTTCATTGCCTGAGGATGTTCAGGAAGCATTTCTCAGAACAATAAAGGGGTTTGAAAACATTGAGGTAATGCGAAGCGCATATGCAATTGAGTACGACGCAATAGATCCGACGCAGCTTAAGCTGACACTTGAAACAAAAGCCATATCAGGCCTGTTTTGCGCAGGCCAGATAAACGCTACATCAGGATACGAAGAAGCTGCGGCGCAAGGAATAGTGGCAGGGATAAATGCAGCTGAGCATATACATGGCAAGCCGCAGCTTACGCTCGGCCGGGAGGCAGGCTATATCGGCGTCATGATAGACGATATCGTTACGAAAGGCGCAAGCGACCCGTACAGGATAATGACAAGCCGTGTTGAGCTGCGGCTGCTTTTGCGACAGGACAACGCTGACATTCGCCTTATGCCATACGGCTATAAGCACGGCCTTGTGCCGGAGGCAGCATACAGCGCGCTTCTTGAAAAAGAGGAAGCCATCCAGGCAGAGAAAGCGCGCCTGAAAGAATCATATGTTTCGCCCTCAGAGGAAGTAAACAGAGTGCTAAGCAGTGCAAATTCGGCTGCGCTCAAAGGGCCTGCCACACTGCATTCCCTGTTAAAGCGGCCCGAAATCTCATACGCGGATTTAGAGGGAATAGACCTGTCACGGCCTGCGCTTGATCTGAAAACCATACAGCAAGTGCAGCTGCAGGTACGCTATGAAGACTACATCGAAAAGCAAAAGAAGCAGCGCGATGACTTTCTTAAGTCTGAAAGCAAGCTGATACCGGAGGGGTTTGACTATAGCAGCGTGCCCAACCTGCGCCTTGAGGCAAGGGAGAAATTATCCAAGCAAAGGCCTGAAAGCATTGGAAGGGCCAGCCGCATAGGAGGCATCTCCCCTGCTGACAGCCAAATGCTGCTTATAGCGCTTAAAAAGCTTGAAAGCGAGCAAAGCATCTAGTGCTTATTATATACATCAACAAAGCACGGCCAGTTAGGAAGGTAGATATGGCAAATCAAATAAACAATGCAGAAAGGCTAGAGTGCTGCCAAACATGAGCAAGATGGCTAAAGAGCTAAGGCTCATACCAATAACGAATATAATCGCCAACAAGAACCAGCCAAGGCGCAACTTTGACGCCAATTCAATAGAGGAGCTAGCGCAGTCCATAAGGGCTGTAGGCATTATACAGCCTTTGTCCGTAAGAGAGACAGACAATGACGTGTATCTGCTTATATCAGGAGAGAGGCGGCTTAGAGCTGCCAAGATAGCCGGGCTTGACAGGGTGCCATGCGTCATACTCAAAGCAGATCAAGTGCAGCTTGAGCTGATGACGCTGGTTGAAAACATACAAAGGGAAGACCTAAACTTTTTTGAAGAAGCCAGAGCTTACACCAAGCTGATGGAAACATATGGCTTCACCCAATCGCAATTGGCCGAAAAAGTAGGCAAAAAGCAGTCAACTATTTCCAACAAGCTCAGGCTCTTAAGGCTTGGAGACGAAACGATGGAGGTTATACTCCAAAACAAGCTTACTGAGCGGCATGCAAGGGCACTGCTGCAAATACCTGAGGAGTCCCAGAGGCTAAGCGCGCTTCAGCAGATAATAAAGAAAGACTTTAATGTGCGCCAGACCGAAGAGCTGGTTGACAAGATGAAGCGGGAAGTAATGCTTAACTCGCAGAAAAAGAACATAAAAAATATATTTAACTATAAGATATATACGAACACCATAAAACAAGCCTACGATTCCATTAAAAAGACCGGCATCGACGCAGGCTATGCCGAGACTCAATATGAGGATCGGGTTGAGGTGAAGATAGTGATACCATTGGAGAAATAAATGCTGAGCATTAATAATGTAACAAAATCATATGCACGCAATGCTCCAGCGGCAGTGAAGTCTCTTAGCCTTACAGTTAATGCCAGCGAGATCTATGGCTTTATAGGCCCCAACGGAGCAGGCAAGACGACAACCATCAAGATGGCATGCGGCGTTTTGAGAATCGATTCCGGCTCTATAAAGATAAACGGCATTGATATTTCAGACGATCCGATAGCTGCAAAAAAAATGCTGGCATATGTTCCGGACAGCCCGTATCTGCCACAGAAGCTTAAAGGCACTGAATACCTTAACTTCATCGGCGATATGTATGATATTCCCAGAAGCGACAGAGCAGATATTATCCACAAGCATGCAAAAAGCTTTGATATAGATGATGCCCTGTCATCCAGAATAGGCAGCTATTCGCATGGCATGCAGCAGAAGCTGGCCCTCACAGGCGCTCTGCTGACCAGGCCAAAGCTTATGGTGCTGGATGAGCCAATGGTTGGCCTTGACCCCAAGAGCGCGCACGCCCTTAAAGAGACGCTTAAGGAAATGTGCGAAGACGGGGCTTCAGTATTTTTCTCCACACATGTGCTTGAAGTGGCAGAAAAATTCTGCTCTCGCGTAGGCATAATCCAGCATGGCGCGCTTATTGCGCAAGGGACGCTTGATGAGCTGCGTGGCGGCAAAGACGAAACTTTAGAGGAAATCTTTTTGGAGCTTACAGATGCATAAGCTGGCTTCGCTATTGGGAATGCTTTTAAAAACCGACATAGGCATCAGCCCGTCCAACTTGCCAAGAATGAAGAGCCCTGTGGCCAGGGCCGTTACATTTGCATTGCTTATCATCGTAGTGCTTCCCTCATACGGGATGTTTGCATATGCATGCTATTCTCTTATATCAGGGGCTATTATAATCAACCAGCCCGGGTTTGTTTTTGCCGCCCTTATGATAGGGGCCTCTATTGGCATGTTTGTGGCCAGCACTGCGTATATTTTTACTACTTTTTTTAACTCAGATGACAATTCAATGCTTATCTCAATGCCGATAAAGCCTTCTATTATAGCTGTAGCCAAGCTTATCAGGGTGCTTGTGTCCCAGTACCTGTTTATAGCGCTGCTTATAGGCCCTTCGCTCATAGCATACCCGATGCTCAAAGCTGTCAGCCCTTTGTACTATATATATTGTATAGCTGCCCTTCTGCTGTGCCCAATAGTGCCTTTGTCAATAGCAGCAATTCTTTGCATCGTGATTGTAAGGGTTTTTGCTATTCGCGTAAGCTCAGACTGGCTTCAGGGCATCGCAACAGCACTGTCTATTGCATTTACTGTAGGAATCAATATCCTAATGCGCAAGGGCACAAGCAGCATGCAAGGCTTAAGCAGCGCGCAAGTGATGGCGCTGCTATACTCAAACAGCCATATTGTTGTTGAGGCTATTTCAAAAAGCTACCCTCCTGCCCTATTCGCCTCAAGAGCGCTTACTGAGCATGCCAGCTTTGCAGGCTTTGCCAATCTATGCGCCTATTCGGCAGTATGCGCAGCCAGCTTTGCGCTTGCTGCGCTTTCCAGCAGCCTGTTTTACCTAAAAGCAGCGATTTCGGGCAAAGGCATAGATCCACCAAAAGCAAAGAGGGCGGAGTTTTCGGCAAAGGCTTTTACGAAGTCAAGGCCAAAGGCTCTGTCTATTGCCCTATATGATCTGAAAACGCTAATCAGGACCCCGACGTTTGCATTCAACGCCTTTGGCCAGGTGTTTATCCTGCCATTGCTGTTTGCCTACATCCTGTCGATTGATGCAAGGGGCGCAGCTATTGACCTAAGTGCCGTTATTGGCAAAATACCCGATATCGCAATCCTGTACGCATCTCTTGGCATATGCTATCTGCTGACAATTTCATCCCCTTCCTCGACAACATTTTCCAGGGAGGGCAAGGCCATCTGGATCAGCCGAACAACCCCCGTTGAAGCATCAGAGCAGCTTATCGGCAGGCTAATAGCCCCATTTGCATTAATTGCCTCTTCCTGCCTGCTTGTGTTTATTGCACTGACTGCTTACTTTGGCTTTGGCGCGCTTGCCAGCCTGCTTGCTGTAGTTTATGCTTTTATGGCATCGATGCCGGTTGCATTGTTTGGCGCTGTTATAGATATTTCAAGGCCAAGAACAGAATGGGAAAGCCCTGCAGAGGCAGTAAAGGGCATGAATACGCTCATTCAGTCATTCGTTTGCATTGCTTACATCGGCCTAAACTGCATAATGCTCTTTTTTCTTGATAAAGCAGGAGCCTCCAGCTTTGTGCTGTATTTAGAGCTGGCAATGGTGCATATTGCATCGAGTGCGCTGCTTGTCTGGATTTTCCTTGTTAAATATTCAAAGTGGATTGTGGAACGCAAATAAAAAACAATCTCACCGGGAGATTACCGGTGAGACGAAAGAGAGATAATTGTGAAAAACGCTTCCACGGCTTAAGTATATACTTACAGTGTGAAACCACAACGTTTTATTTTAGGTTTTTTCGTGATAGCTTTTTGAAGAAATATCAACTTTTTGTGAATAATACTCTCACAATCAGCCAGCTAGCCGCCATATCGGGATAAATCCTCTAAAAAACCATGCCTTTAGCAGCATACGATGCAAGCTTTTTGGCGTGCCATGAGCCAAAAAAAGGCAGTGCCATTTATGCTGTAGCGGCTTTGTACAGCCCTGTTTTACACAGAATTTCAATTATAAAACTCAACATCTACGAGGATTCGTCTCAACATCTGGCTTCTGCAAGAGGTTATACAGCCTTGGATTTGAGCATGGAAACATTCGCTACCGCATTATAAAAGAAGTAGGCGGCAAGCTCTATACAGGAGAGTTCTCTGTGTCCCCCGGTTATGCAAACCTCTCTAGGCAAGATAGCGCGCTGCAAGCGCGATTGCAAAGACAGCCTGAATGCGCTCCCTTAATAAATAAAAGATCGTTTGCCTTTTGGCGCACTGCCTGCGCAAGGCTAAAATCATGCTTTTTGCTTTGGCTGGAGCAGCTATAGCTGCAAGCAGCGAGATCGTGGGAGTGTGCTAATAATTTGCTGGCTTCACAGCAAATATATCTCTTTTTAAGTAATTTGGCAGGCATGCTGAAACCGTGAATCACACGTGCGAAACCACAATTTTTCGTTTGGAAATTTATTCAATTTAAATTGTCCGAAATCTATTTAAAAATATAATTATCTTTATTTTGTCTAAATTGTCTTTTTATGTACATTTTCTGTTAACGATTTTCTAATTCATCCAACTTTATCTAGTTTCTCATATTAATAAGTACTTTTATATTCTTAATTTCCTTAATATTTGATTAATAATTAATACTTAGTGCAGAAGACACCAAAATGTAACCTTTTATCTCTAGAATTATCTTGCGCAGTATGAAAATTCACACTTATGGAAAGATCGTAGCTAATGCTCCTGCGCACAAGGAGTGTTCAAATGCAATTGCAAATGCGAATTGCATTAGAGCAAAATGTGCACAACGTTAAGCGTTGCATAATGTAATGCTTAAGCATACTAATAAAAGGGAGGGCGCGCAAATATCCCACTCGCCATCAGGCGTAACCAGCGCGTAATAATTATGCAAAAGAGAATGTTTGCAGCTTTATTAGCATTATTGCTGCTTGTAGCTGCAGTACCAGCCTACGCAAGCAACAACGGCGGAAACGGCCAGGGGGGCCGTAACAGCCAAGGCGGCAACAGCCAGGGCCAAAATGGCCAGGGCCAGAACGGCCAGGGCCAGAATGGCAACGGCCAGGGCGGTGGCCGCCAAAGGCCCGTAGAGCCAGAAGAACCACCTGTTGAGACAGAGCCAGAAGAACCACCTGTTGAAACAGAACCAGAAGAACCACCTGTTGAGACAGAGCCTGTTGTTGAGCCTCAGCCAGTGGTTGTAAATGTCACAGTTAATTTTTATGTTGACGTTGTCAATGAAAACAACCTGACGAATACAATTACCATAACAGCAACCCAGGACGAAACTATAACGCTAACAAACGCTGTGCTCGACCAATTCCAGCCTGCTAGCGGATATGAAGGCGGAAGACAGCAAAAGGGCCCACACAAGGTCCAAAAGGGCAAAAATGTCATTGATGTTGTTTATCCGGCAATTCCGGCACCAGACTGCGACTTAACTATCCGTTACTACAAGGACAGAGTTTATGGCAAACCAATAGCTGAAACATGCATAGTGGGCAAGCCGGGCTCCATTTGGACAGTTAAAGACGGATATGCTGAAGGCAACCTTGATTGGTGCAGGCCAGACGGATATGACAGAGGCAGAGTTGAAACAAAGCCTTTCGAATTGAAGCATGGCAAAAACTACATTGATGTAGTGTACTGCAAACTGCCGGCTCCAAAGCTTGCAAACCTGAAAATCTACTACTTTGCTGATAGCGTAGAAACAGGCAAGCTTCTTGGCTACACTTATCTGCAAGTGCCAGTCGGCGACCAGATTACCTTACTGCCCGGATTCGCTGACATGTGCCTTGACAAATATAAGCCACACGGCTATTCAAGCGGCGTTCAGCAGCCAAAAGTGCCATATCACGTGAAACCTGGCGACAATGCCATATATGTTGTCTATACAAAGCAAGCCAAGCCAGCGAATCTCACTGTTGTTTACTATAAAGATTCATTTGCCACAAAGCCACTTGGAAGCAGCAAAGTTGCAGCCAGTGTTGGAGACTCTGTTATCCTGGACGCTTTCAGCCTCAACAAGTTTAAGCCTGAAGGCTACCTGAGCGGCATACAGTATGGCGATATACCTTATATAGTAAAAGCGGGCGAGAACATCATTAACGTGCTTTACTGCAAGAAGCAACCTGACAAGTGTGCAGAGCTTACAATTGTATACTACAAAGATTGTGTTGACAGCAAGCATATTGTTGGAAAATCATCATTAGTAGTAAATGTTGGATCTCAAATAATGCTGCTTAACGGGCCTGGCGAAGGAAGCCTTGACAAATTCAAGCCAGCTGGCTACTTCAGCGGCGTACAGCAAGGCTGCGTGCCTTATGTTGTTAAAGCAGGCAAGAATACCATTGATGTTCTATATATTAAGGAGCAGAAAGATCTCTGCCACCTGACAATTGTTTACTACAAAGACAGCCTAAAAACACATCCAATCGGCCAGGCTAACATCACTGTTAAGCCGGGAGCTGAGTGGAAAGTGCTTGCAGGAATTGCAGAAGGATGCCTTGATATGTTCAGGCCTGCCGGCTATGCCAGCGGCGTGCAGCAAGGAAAAATCCCGTTTGTACCATCAAAACACGGCAATGTTATCTGCGTGCTTTATACGAAAGATCATGGCCACTTTACGCATGGAAGCTATGTTGTCAACTATATCGACAAAGCTACAGGCGAAGCAATTGCTCCTCAATTAGTACAGCCTAAAGCAATCCCAGGCGAATACATACTTAAGCCTGTGCATGTAAAAGGCTACATCGCTCTCAAAGACTGCGAAGTAATTGAAGTAGTTGCAAAGCAAACAACAGTAGTGAACTTCTACTACACAGTAAAGAAAGCTCCAAAAGTTTCACCTGACAGCATATCACCAGAGACCGGGGATGCCAGCAGCATAATCGCTTATGGTTTGTCATCTCTTGGAAGCTTAGCGGCTATAATAGCCTATAAGAAGAGAAAATCATCAAACTAAAGCATTTTATGTGAGTTTTCACAGCGTTTACGAATCTCTGCCAATTTATTCAAAGCGCATAGCATCAACTGCTATGCGCTTTATCCCATTTAGAGCTAAATATTGTTTTAACTGCGATTCACGCTTTCATAAGAGCCTGCCAGCCTAAAATTCCAGAGTGCTGCCAGTCATTTCTGCAAAGCTTTCGCTTGCAGCCTTAAGATCACTGGCTGCAGCGGGGCTGTCAAGCGCTGCTTTTACAGCGCCGGTTGAAGGCATATACGAAAGCTTTTTTGCTGTAATGCCATACTCAGCAAGGCATTCTGATGCTGCCCTTTGCAGCTCATGCTGGTTGGACGCAGGGTTTATCCACATTTCCCATCCTGTCTGCGATTGCAATTGCTCAAGCAGGCTAAGGTATCTTTTCCCGACAGCCTCAGTTATAAACGAAACCTCTATGCCCCTCTGCGAGCCCCTCATTTTCAGCCCCTTCTTGTAAGGCTTATGAGCCTGGCCCATAAAGCCTATGTCAATTGCCGCCAATGCCTGGTTCTGCTCCATCTGAAACGACGACGGCTTAACCGCTTTTGGCTTCTGGCTCTGCTGCGCTTTTTGCTTCTCGGCTGAAAACATCAGCCTCATTCCTGTTATGGCTTCAAAAGACCTCTTCACAGCTTCAGGATTATTCAAGTTTCCGCTAATTGATGCAGTAAAGCTCCCCTCATCGCGATAATACGATGGCGACTTTGCAAGCGACGCGCTGCCTTGTGAATCATCGCGAATAAGCCTGGCAATTAGCGACTCAGCTTGGGCAGGGCGGCATTCGTCATTTGTTTCAACCTTCCAGCCTGTTGCTTTTTCATACTCGATAATTGCAGGCCGCGCTGCTTTGGCTTGTGCAACCGGAAAGTCAAAGTAGAGCTTAATTGTCTGCCCCTCATGCAGGCCTTTCTTATATAGCCCGCTCTCAGCGCCAAAATATTTGTCGGCAAGCAATAAAGCCTCATTGCCTTCCATTTGTGCAGGCTGTGCCGCCTTTTTGTTGCTTTCGGGAAGCGCTGCGTGGTACAGAAATGGCCGCTTGGCCTCTGCAACAAAAAGTTTTGAAGCGTTCAGTTCGTCCCTGAATGCCTCAAATGCCCCTTCGCCTTCAGGTATTTGGCCGATCTCCATTAAATCCTCCACTGAAAAAGCTTTCTTTTCAGTGTAAGTATAAAAGACATGCGACCATAAGCCCTCCATGCCCAAATTTGGCTTTTCCACTTTCAAAAGAGAAATCTTTCTTCGGGCTTCCGGCGCTTCGTTAAGGGAAATTGTGAACAATTCGCCGTTTTTGGGGATATACACCCTGCCTGGAAACTCTCTTTGAATAGCTGCTGCAAGGGAATTGAGGGCTTCCTCGCTGCCGTGGTTTAAAAATATCTGCTTTGCATTCAGGCTCTGGGCCAAGCTTGCTATTTCGATTTTGTCCGCATGCGCAGACAGGCTATAGAGCCCTACTTCGCACTTAACAGGAATCTCGCGGCCGTCAATTTTTATGGACTTTTCCTTTGCAGTTGCCAGAGAGAGCAAAGCCCGTCCAGGCGACTCTTCGTCCTGGTAGCCTGTTAAAGCAATGAAGTTATTCTCATTTGCTGCAAGCTTTTCAGCATAGTACACGCTAGGCCCTCCGGAAAGCATGCCTGAAGAAGAGATGATGCAGCATGGCTCGCTGGAGGTTGCTATCCTCTCTCTTTCCTTCTGGTCTTTTGCCACTGCAACGACATTGTCTGAATAAAAAATCTCTTGCCCTCTTAAGATCCTCCTGCCATAGGAAGGGCTCAAATAGTTCGGGTTGCGGGAAAACACCTGGCACATGTCATTTACCATGCCGTCAATGTAAACCATAAGATCGCTTGGAAGCTTTTTGAGCGAAAACGCCCTGTTTAAAAGCATTATTACTTCCTGCGAGCGCCCTAATGAAAAAGCCGGTATTAAGAGCTTTCCCCCTCTTTCAACCACCCTTATGACGGTATCAAGCAGCCTGTCTTCTTCCACTTCCCTTGATGCATGCAGCCTGTCGCCGTATGTGGCCTCTAAGATGGCAACATCAGGGGACAAGCGCGGAAAAGCTGCCCCTCCTACTGAGCGCTGGGCTGTAAGGGAGAAGTCTCCTGAATAAAACAGCTTTCCTTCATCGCCAGTGACAAGCACTCCTACTGCCCCTGCTACATGCCCCGCTGAATAAAACTCAGCGCTCGCCTGGCTTCCTTCCAGCAGGCTAAAAGGCCTGTTCGGCGAGTGGCAGATAATGCTTGAAAACACCCTCTCAACCTGGGTTTCGCTGAAGAGGGGAATCTCTGCCTCTCTTCGGTCCATTATCTTTAAGCTGTCATAAAGCAGAACTCGAATGAGATCCTTTGTTGCATGGGTCATATGGACTTTTGCCGAAGGGTACTCCTGGCACAGTACGGGCAGAGCGCCGGAATGGTCGGTATGCGCGTGGCTAAGCAGTATTACATCAATACCCCCCAGATCAGCGATAATTGAAAGATCAGGGAGCTGGTTTCCTGCTTCCATGCGAACACCACAATCCATAGCTATATTCAGGCCGTCAACCTTGGCCAAAAGAAAGCTTGCCCCTACCTCAAGAGCCCCTCCTCCGAATACTAATTGCACAATATACCTCGATACTTAATACTTGTTCAGCCTCTTGATTGTTTTAGGCTGCGCAAACCAGCCTAAAATCATAAAGAGCCATAAAAACATTGTAACTTTATTTCGCATAAACATGCAATAGCGAAGATGCTGTTAGAAAACATATATTCGCCAACAGGGCATGGCAGAAATAGGCGCAATATGAATAAAAATATTCAGTTTTAGCGCGATAGCGCATGCAATTTCCAACATAAAATGCCATAATGCCATTAGATGAACAACAGGCTGCCAAGAACGGAAACTATATGTGAGGAGATAAAAAATGGCTAAGCTAACAGAACGCGAAAACCTTCAAATGGTATATGATGGCCTGGTGCCGGAATGGGTGCCTTTGTCTGAGAGGTGCTCGGCTATCGGGTATGGCCCCCCAATGGTAATACAGCTAAGAAAAAACCTGACTGACACCGCGCCTGCGCCAAGGGACCAGGTAGGCGCCGGATCCAGGCTTTTTGACATCTTTGGAATAGAATATGAAATATCTGATCCAAGAATCGGCCCGATGCCGGCTCCGGACGTTTTTAAGGTGCCGGATATCACTAAATGGCATGAGTACTTCCCGCCATCGCTGCTGCCTGATCTATCCAGCTATGATTGGAATGAGATTGCAAAGCCGGTTGTAGACAACTGGGACAGGGTAAACAAAAGAACAAAATATCTGTTTACCGGATGCACAGGCGGCACAACATACATGTGGATGGCAACCATTCTGGGGCATAAAGAAGCAATGATTGCATCGCTTGAAGAGCCGGAAGCCTGGCATGAGCTTAATGATGTTCTAACATCCTGGCAAGAGGAAGCGATAAGGTACATAGCAAGGTATATAAAGCCTGACAGCATATGCTTTTGTGATGACAATGCATACGGGCATGGCACCTTCTTATCGCCGGCTACATATAAAGAAATGATTAAGCCCTACCACGCACGGCTGGCAAAAGCCATTATCAGCGAAGGGTGCGTCGCAGAGATTCACTGCTGCGGAAAAGCGGACATGATAGCCGATGATTTCGTCGATATAGGCCTTAGCGCATGGAACCCTGCCCAGCACTTTAATGATCTTGAAGGCATACAAGAACGCCACGGAAATAAGCTGATACTGGAAGGCGGATGGGAATCAAACGGGCCTGCGGGCATTGCCGGCGCTAGCGAAGCTATTGTCAGGGCTGCCGTAAGAAGGGCTATGGACAGATCAGCAAAGAATGGCGGATATGTATTTTCCACATCAGGCATGACTGCAGTATTCGACGTTGGCCAGGAGCATGTGGACTGGATCTCTGACGAAGCTGTTAAGTATGGTGAGGCTTTCTACAAAAAATAAAAAAATATCGCAGCGTTGGCGCTGCTGAATATTATTATTACAGTTGCTCCTTTTTTTTCATAGCAGCAGGCATGCTTACAGCATCTTGCTGCTATGTTTTTTTGATTGCTTCTCTTCGAAACCATAAACTTCATCAGCATAGTTTCAAAAGCGATGCAGAAAATAGCATAAACCAATGAAATGCGATGGCATAGCACATGAAACAATCTGACCGCTTAAATGGCTATATAAGCAAAAGGGATTTCACGAAAACAAACGAGCCCGCGCCAACACGCCCTCAGAAAGCAGCAGAGGGCATATACGCTATCCAAAAGCATGCTTCGCGGCGGGAGCATTACGATCTGCGCCTCGAATGCAACGGCACCCTTCTGAGCTGGGCTGTTCCGAATGGCCCGTCATTGAACCCGAAAGACAAGCGCCTGGCTGTTCATGTTGAGGACCACCCCATTGAATACGCAGGCTTTGAAGGAACGATCCCCAAGGGCGAGTACGGGGGCGGAACGGTTATGCTTTGGGATGAGGGAACGTGGGATCCTATAGGCGAGAATGTTGGCAGCGCTTTGGCAAAGGGTGTTTTAAAGTTTGCCCTGCATGGCAAGAGGCTTCAAGGCAAATGGGCATTGGTGCAAATGAAGCCCTCTGGTGAGCAGGAAAGCAAGAATTGGCTGCTTATTAAGGAAAATGATGAATACGCAATGAAAACTCCAGGCATATCTGCCTATACCAAGAGCATACGATCTAGCCATACAATGAAGCAAATAGAAAAGGAAAGCTTACACAACATGCAAAAAAACCCCTTTTCCACAGCCTCCCCCCAGCTTGCCATGCCTGCTGATTCGCCTCCCGGGGGCAAAGGCTGGGTTTTTGAAAGCAAGTATGACGGCTACCGCATGCTAGCCTTTATCGAGGGAGGCGAAGCTGCGCTTTACTCTCGAAATGGCAAAAGCTATACGCACCGCTTTCCCGAAATAGCGATGTCGCTGCAAGAGCTTGCAGGCAAGCGCGCAATAGCGCTTGATGGCGAAATTGTTGCATATGGGGATGATGGCAACGCCAGCTTTCAAATGCTTCAAAACTATCTTAGGCACCCTAATGGCGCAAATATCATATACTTTGCATTCGATCTTCTTGCGCTTGATGGCAAAGACTTGCGCAATGTGCCTCTTTTAAACAGAAAAGAAGCGCTTTTGCAACTGCTTGACGGCGCTCCGGCGAATATAAAGTATAGCCGCCATGTAGAAGGCAATGGGCAACAATGCCTTATCGCAGCAGCAAACGCCGGCATGGAAGGCATTATTGCCAAGAGGGCAGATTCAATATATTCCGGCAAACGCAGCCACGACTGGCTTAAAATAAAGTGCTCCAGCGGGCAGGAATTTGTTGTTTGCGGCTACACTCTGTCTGAGCAGCGCAATATTGGCTTTAGCTCGCTGCTCCTGGGCTATTACGAAGGCGGCAATCTCGTATATGCAGGGCGGGTTGGCACGGGCTTCAGTGAAAAGGAAAAGGATGATCTGATAAAATCCTTTTCAAAGCTGCAAAGAAAGACTCCTCCCTTTGCCGATCCTCCGAAAAATAGAAAGACAGAAAAAACAATATGGCTAAGGCCAACCCTTGTCTGCGAAGTTAAGTTTACAGAATGGACTAATGAAGGCCTGCTCCGCCATGCAAGCTATAAGGGTATGAGGCAGGACAAAAAAGCCGGCGAAGTTGCAAAGGAAAGCGCAAACCTGCCAAAGGCTGTTTCATTGGCAACACCTAAAGGCAAGGCGCCACAGGCTGATATTGTCGTCGGAGGCGTTCGCATATCAAACCCCGGTAAGGCAATGTATGCAAACCCTACTATTACAAAAGAGGATGTAGCCAACTATTATCTTAGTGTTTCGCAGCGAATGCTGGAATACAGCGCAAACAGGATACTCAGCGTTGTGCGCTACCCGAATGGCATCGACGAAAACAGCTTTTACAAAAAAAGGCCGGACAGCTCAGAGACAGGCATAAAAACAACTCTTATAGCTGACAGCAGCGGAGAGGAAAAGGAATTCTTTTATATCTCAAGCGCTCAAGGCCTGTTGGCTGAAGCCCAAATGTGCACTATCGAATTTCATACCTGGGGCAGCAAGGCGGGCAGCATTGAAAAGCCTGATATCATGGTGTTTGATCTTGATCCGGATGAAGGCTTGAGCCTTGCGAAAATTCGCAAAGGCGCACTTGATTTGAGGGAAGTGCTGGCCAGCCTGTCACTTGAGAGCTTTGTCAAGACAAGCGGCGGGAAAGGCTACCATGTTCAGGTCCCGTTTGCAAAAAGCTCCGGCTGGGAAGCATTTAATGCTTTTGCGAAAAAAGTTGCCGAGCTGATGCAGGATCGCTGGCCTGGCAAATATACTGCAAATAGCCGCAAAAATAACAGGGAAGGCAAGATCTTTATAGACTGGATGCGCAATTCAAGAGGGGCAACAAGCATTGCAGCGTATTCGCTTAGGGCAAGGCCGGGCGCCAGTGTATCAATGCCTATCACATGGGATGAAGTTGGCAAGGTAGCGCCTGATGGCATTAAAATTAATAATGCGATCAAGCGCATAAGCCAGAGCGATCCGTGGAAGGGGTTTTACAATTTAGGCCAAAAACTCAAGTGACGGAAACTGGCGAATTTAGAAAAAATGAACGTCTTAAAAAAGCAGGGTTTGCCTTGCCTTAATGAAAAATTTTTCAAGCAATTGTTGTTTAATTAAGCTCTGCAGGGATTGGAGTTGGGCCTATAGTGAATTCGCCTGCATACAGCTTTCCGTGAATTTCTTTGACTATTCGGTAAAACCCTCCTTTTAATTCGAAATCGAGGGAGTTTGCTTTTAACTCATACCGCATCTTTGACTTTGGGCCTAAAGCAGTCTTCGCTGAACTCCATACAGCTTCATTTTCTTTTAGTCTGATCTTATGCCAATATCCATCCAATAATACTTCAATATCGCATGGCTCTCCAATAGAAATCTTTCGCTTGCTGTTGTTGTCCACTGTGTACCAAATGCATTTATAGCTTTGGCTGTAAACTGCAAGAATTTTAATGCTGCCATATTTAATTGGCGCTTTGTTTTTGGAAAGGCAAAGCCCTCTGTCATCAAATTCAAGATTGTTATTGCCAATTGCGGATCTTCGGTATAAAGTTGTGTAAAAGCATGCTGAAACAGTGACCAAAAAAACTAGCGCTGCTATTGCGAGTGTAGTATTGATACGTTTGTCTTGATTGGTAATATGGCTGCGCATTGATTGCATATAAAATGTTTCCTACTTTTGTTACAGATTTGGTTCCCAGAGGAGATTTCCAAAGCCGCTAAACTTTTGATAGAAATTGTTTCTAAGGCAAAAGGGCGGTAATGCCGGTTTTAGTTACAACGCAGCAAACCGCTATTATAATAGCTCAGGATTTGCTATTAGCAGCATCTTTCGTTTATATTTATTTAAAAATATTTATCAAATATTAGGGTATAATACATAATTAATTTATTATAATTGTTATTATGGCAGAATCATTTTTCGATATAGACAAATTGCACCCACTCTTCGTAGCCCTGCGCATGGTCTTTTTATTGCTGGCTACCTTAACGGCAACAAGCCTGTTTAAGCGCTATGCAAAGAGGCGAATGGATGCAAGCATAAATTTAAAATTCCTTTACAGCATTATTTCAGCTGCCTTGTACTTTTTGGGCTTCGTAGCTACTCTAAGCCAATTGCCTTCGTTTGAAAAAGGGTTTGACACTATAGTTGCCGGTTCGGGAATTTTCGCTTTGGTATTCGGACTTGCAGCCCAGGAATCGCTTAGCAATATCGTTAACGGAGTGTTCATATCGATATTTAAGCCTTTTGAAGTAAACAACAGAATACACTTAAACAATGCCGGAATTACAGGCATTGTTGAAGATATAACGCTTCGGCACACTGTAGTGAGGACTTTTCAAAATAGCAGGCTAATAATCACGAATACAGCTGTGAACAAGGATATTATTGAAAATTCCCATTTTACTGATTCAAAGTCTGCAGGGTATGTTGATGTAACGCTCTCATATGATGCTGATCTCGACAGAGCATGCGCAATCATGTCCGAAGCTGTAAAAAACCATCCCCGTGCTGTATCCAACTCAAACCCGAGCGTTAACTTGCGAAGCTTTGGAATATACGGCATCGAGCTTAGGGTTACTGTATGGACTGCTGACATCAATGCCAACTACGATGTAACCAGTGACGTAAGAAAAGCAATAAAGAGAACATTTGATGAAGAGGGCATTGCCTTTGGCCATTACCCTGATCCGTCAAGCTAAAACTAATCAGGCTTTTGGCGCCATTAACGGCGCAGCATGCTCGAACTGATCCCGGCTACCAGCCAGGCTTGCTGTAAGCAGCTCTCTTATTCCATTGTTCCCAGGGTATAGCCCGGCCTTCTTGGATTCCCCTTTTCAGTCAGCTCTGTGAGCTGGTTGCTCAGCTTGCCGCAAAGCTTTATGAATATGCCCCGCTCCTCTTCGCTCAGGCATTCTTCAATAGCATCGCGCATTTTTGTGTAGTCATCTGCTCTTTTCTGAATTTCATTTCGGCCTTTGTCTGTAAGGTAAAAGCGGTTAACCCGATAATCCAGGGCATCGCGCTCCCTCCTTATATCGCCATTGCTCTCCAGCCTTCCAAGAGCTTCGCTTAAGGAAGGAGGGCGCACATCCATTATCTCTGCCAGCTCTTTGGCGCTAAGGCCTTCGCTTCTATGCAGCACTCCCATAAGCCGAGTGTCTCCAAAGGATGCGTGGCCGGGGCCGCGGGCGTCTCTGCTTTGGCTTACTTGAAACCTTCTTGTAAGGCGTACAAGCCTGTTTAAGCTCTCCAATACATTAATGCTGTCCACATGCTTGTCTCCCTTCTGATTAGTAAGGTACGTGTTTATTTTATTAGATGCCTAAATAATAGCTTATGTACCTAACTATTGTCAACCATAATTATATCTTGCCTCTAATATTGCGCTTGTTAGCGTGGCTTAAAAAACTGGCTGCGGCTTACTATTTCGCTGAACTTAATGCAGCTTTTCTGATGGCCGATAGTTAGCATTAGCATAGGCATTGTATATACATATAATAGAAATATCATTTCATCCATTTAAAAGCTGCAATTCATTTCGGCAGAAGCCACTTATGGTTGTGTAACGATCTGGATGATATGGGATAGACACGCTATTTGTTGCAAAGTGCGCCAAGATACGTTTTAGCGCATATCTATAAGGCATAGCATTGGTATAATAGCATGTATAATATTTTTTTGAACTTAATAAAATACAATGTTATGTTAATACGTTAGGAGGCGACAATGCCATTTTTTGTCACAGAAGAAATACAAAGCGAGCTGGTCGAAGTATTCGAATGGCTCCATAGACACCCGGAACTATCCAACCGAGAGTATATGAGCACTGCCTACCTGATTGAGAAGCTGGAGAGGCACTCAATAAGGGTGCTTGATTCGAGCTTAGATACCGGCCTCATAGCTGAGGTTGGAAATGAAGGCCCTATTGTCGCTCTGAGAGCTGATATAGATGCTCTGCCTATAGAGGAAGAGACAGGCCTTGAATATTCATCTGAACATGAGGGAGTTATGCATGCTTGCGGGCATGACTTTCATGCAGCAAGCCTATTTGGAGCAGGGCTGCTTCTCAAAGCAAACGAGGGCAGTATTCCCGGAAGAGTAAGGCTTGTATTCCAGCCTGCTGAAGAATACGCTGAAGGCGCTGAAGCCGTTATGGCTACAGGGCTGCTCGATGAAGCCAAAGCTATCTTTGGCATACATTCCTCGTGGTCTGCAGTAGGAAAAATCAGTGTCAGAGGCGGTGCCATTAATGCCGCTGTAGACAACTTGGAGATAATCATTACAGGTGTCGGCGGGCACGCAGCCCACCCTGAAAACCTAATAGACACCGTGAGCGTTGCGTCGCTGCTGGTTAATGCGCTTCAGACTATTGCCAGCAGAAATGTTAACCCGACTGACAGCATTGTATTAAGCATGACGTCATTTCATAGTGGAGGCAAGGCTGTTAATGTATTCGAGCCCTCTACACGCCTAAAGGGAACTTTAAGGACATTTAGCGAAACTGCAAGGGCGCTTGTCATGCAAAGAGTAGCTGAGATTGCTAAAGGCTTTGAGATCGCATTTAATGTAAATATTGACATTGAATGGGATTATGGAACCGGCTGCGTAAACAATGATGCTGCATTATGCGCGATGCTTAATAGAGAGCTCAAAGACGCCAACGTTTACGAGCTTTACACCAGAAACATATCTATGGGCTCTGAAGACTTTTCTGTATACCAAAAATACATGCCCGGAGTTATGGCTCTTGTAGGCACCGGAGGGGATGCAGGCGGGCATACACCAAGCTTTACCGTTGACAAGGGCGCATTGCCAATAGCTGCAAGCCTTTATGCAGATATGGCATTGCTTAGCCTTCAAAACCTGCCATAGCGATTGATTCTTGTTTCCCGGCTCTTAGCTTCAAAGCCAGCCCCTGCTGTTATACTGCATCAATCTCACCGCTTGAGTGCATAGCCGCAGGGGTTAAGTGTTTTAATGAATTTCATGCTCGATACCGCTGCCACCTCCCCTGCCTTAGCCGCAAAACTTGCATTTGCCCCTATTTAATACAGCGCCGGCATTGACGCTTTTGCCAGCTAATATACCTTTTTTTCTGCATATTGAACTCGCTCACTAGTACTTTTCATTGAAATATATATTTCATTTCCACCTGTGTCAATGGCCATAGCCATTGACATTGCAAGTATTTAAGCTTACAATTACAGAAATTGCATTGCAGCATAAAATGCAAAAAAGCACTGTGATAATGAATAATCAGTTTATACACTGGATTGTTAAAATACTATGGCGAAAAAAACAATACTTAAAATAATATCAATCACGCTTTTGATGACAGCATTGCTGTCTTTGCCGGCATGCGACGGCGATGATGATGACGCAGCAAATAATGGCATAAGCAATCAAGAGGCGATCTCAATATCTGCTATTTTAGATATTACTTTTGAAGAGCCCCACGATATAGTGCTTGCTGGCGAACTAGCGCAAAAGGGTGAGAAGCATATGCACGAGCTGTTTTCGTGCAGGGTCTCAACTTTTAGCAACGACATTCGAGTTGCCTCGGTATATAGCGAAGACAATAGCCTGGCAGCTGTGATGTACATTGTTAAAGCATCTGTTTTAGAAAGCTATATGAGGCCCGAAGCTGCCGGATACGATATAGAGCCCAGCAGGACAAAAGACAACAGAGAGTTCCTGCTGCCTTCTTCACCCAACTCTATTACTGCATTTAAGGCAATTGGCTTTGATGGCGAAATCGTTTCTATGAGCGAAAGCTGCGCTATAGCTCGGGAAGATTTTGGCAGTGATTATGTTGCATGGTCGGTTATTTTGCTGCCTGGGCCATTTAGCCCAATTGCGGCTGACAGAGCGCTCGATACATGCCTTTCGCAGCTATATCAGGGCAAGTAAGGCTTGTCTGTCAGCTAAGTTAGGCAAACACATAGTTCGCTCAGTTAAGCTACACATCTGTTTCACATGGAACACTTGTAGTACTGCAATTAGCAGCTCAGATTTTATAATGCTAGCCCTGTAGCCTACTTCACTCGCAAACGGCTCCAGGCAAAAGGCAACCTATTTGTAAAAACCGTTGATTATCAAAGCACTCGATCACAAGGTTAAAGCATATGCGGTTAGAGCCCATAGAATTTTTTCTGTTGCTTCAAAAAATACAAGCCTGCTAAAGCGGTACAAAGCCGCGATCCGTTATTTCGGCCGATACTGGCTCCTTCCCGGAGTTGCTGTATTTAGCATTGGCGGAAAAATAGCTTGCCACAAACGCTTTCATAAATCTATATGATTTTTATAAAAAAATAATAACATTGGCGAAGCGATGTATGCAGCAAATATATGGCTGCTCTCTCCGAAAGCAGCTTGCCAGACTGTTTTGGCAATGAACGAATGCCATACAGCCAACATATTCCCAAGTCCGAAATTAAGACTGGCTTATGCATTATTGCTATTATTACAGCAAAAATTTGCATCGTCGTGAGGCAAGAGCAATCCAATTCAAAACCCTCAGCAAATCTGTATTTAGAGCCATACTGTTTGTATTACATGCTATAAATAAGACAAAAGATAAAATGGCTGCATTTACATTGTTATTGTTTTCCTGTATTTTACTATTTGTAATAATCCAAATATTAGCAGACCGTCTTATGCATGCCTAATTCAAACTGGAGTTCATATGTTGCAGCCGCGATTGGCAAACAGAATACAATCCTGCTGTTGCATGTGAAACATTCATTTGAATACAAATTTTACAATTTATAAGCGCAGATAATACTGATGCAAGAGCACTGCTGATTGAAGCTTAGCCTCAAGCCTGCTCGTTTTCGCACTTTCCTGCCCATATAAATAATCGCCATTTGAATTGACAATTTTCGTTTCTTAGCATATAATTCATTAAAATGCAGTGAACAAAGAAAGTACTTAGCGAGTTTTCATTGTTAGAGAGCTGTGATGGTGGGATGCAGTACTGAAAACGTTAAGGAAGTTCCTTTGGGAGCATCTGGGATGAAAGCAAAATGCAAAGTAGTCCCAGACGGCAATTGCCCCGTTATATGGCAATCGGATATTAATGCATTTAGCGGCGTGTCTGTTAAAGGGCTGGCAATCAGCCTGTAAAGGTGGTATATTTCCTTTGCTGTAAGCAAAGGTTTTTTTAATTGGATTTGAGCAGATCGCCACACGAAAGGAGCAGCCAATGTATAATAAAAATGCTGAAAGCATGCCCCAAGGGCAAATAAGGGATATTCAGTTAGAGGGCCTGAAGAAAACTGTACAAAGAGTATATAGCAACTCGCCTTACTATAAAGAAAAATTTGATGCTGTCAACATCCATCCGGACGATATAAAATCACTTGACGATCTGCAAAAGCTGCCATTCACAGAAAAAAGCGATCTAAGAGACACATATCCATACGGTATGCTCTCAGCGCCATTATCAGAGATCACCCGGCTACAAGCCTCAAGCGGCACAACTGGCAAGCAGACAATTGATTGCTATACTAAAGCGGATATTGATGCCTGGGCAGAAATCGCAGCAAGATCGCTTGGGTGCGCTGAAGTAGACAGCGAATCAATAGTGCAGGTGTGTTATGGGTATGGGCTATTCACAGGAGGCCTGGGCATACATTACGGTGCAGAAAGAATAGGCGCCATGGTAATGCCAATGTCCAGCGGCAATACAGAAAGGCAGCTACAGATGATGGCGGACATGGGCACGACCCATATCGCGTGCACTCCATCATATGCAAGCTACCTCGGCGAGCAGATAAGCCAAAACAAGGAGCTTCAAAAGCGCATAAAGCTGAGAAACGGCATACTTGGCGCAGAGCCTTGGAGCCAGGAGCTCAGGGAAAACATCGAGTCAACTCTGGGAATTACAGCCCTTGATATTTACGGCTTAACAGAAATTATGGGTCCGGGCGTAGCAATGGAGTGCTCACATAAAAACGGCCTTCACATATGGGAAGATCATTTTATCGTTGAAATAGTTGATCCGGACACGCTTGAAGCCAAGGCAGATACACAAGAAGGCGAATTGGTGATCACTACGATAAATAAAGAGGGAATGCCTCTTATTAGATATAGGACTAGAGATATATCGAAAATATACCGTACAGAATGTGCATGCGGGCGCACCCATGCTAGAATTGAGAGAGTAAAAGCGCGAACGGATGATATGCTGATTATAAAAGGCGTGAATGTTTATCCATCTCGAATAGAGTCTGCTCTTCTCACAATAGATGGCGTTAAGCCCCATTTTGAGATTATAATATCTAGGAAAGGCTTCCTGGATGATTTGGAAATAAAGGTTGAGCTGGCAGATGATATGAAGATCGATAAAATATCAGCCATAGATGCTATAGAAAAGCAAATATCAAGAAAGCTTGAATCGGCTATAGGCATATCAAGCCGAATACGCCTTTGCGAGCCTGGGAGCATAACACGCTTTGAGGGCAAGTCAAAAAGGGTAACAGACTTAAGAAAGGATAATTAATCCATGCTAAAGCAAATATCAATTTTTCTTGAAAACAGCCCTGGAAGGCTGAACAATCTGCTAAAGGCTCTATATGAGAGGCATATTAACATCACTTCTCTTGCTATTGCCGACACAGGCGAGTATGGCATTACGCGCTTAATAGTTACTGATCCTGACGCTGCTACCCAAGCGCTTAAAGAGGAAGGCTTCATCGTAACAGTTACTGATGTGCTCGCTGTTTTGATTAGCAACAAGCCAGGCACGCTGTATGCAGTAACAAAACTTCTGTATGATAACGGCGTAAATGTTGAGTATGCATACTCAGCGCTGCCAAACGAATATGGAAAAGCTCTTATAATAGTAAGAGTTGATTATCCTGAGAATGCTGAAAAAGCGCTTGCCAAAGCTGGTATAGAGATGCTTGACTCCCTTGAAGGCCCTATCGCCTAAAGGCAAATATCTCAGGTTTGTTAGCTGCCCCAAAATTTGTCACTGATGATAGCGCCCAAATGATATAAAACCTCGCAAAGCCGCACTAAAGAAGCAATTTCAGCGGCCTTAAGAGGTTTTTGCTATTGAAAGAGATACTCCATCCAACAAAACGGCTACTGCCAAGGCGCTTGCAAAACAAGGAAAGCAGCGGGCTCTCCGCTTTTGAGAAAGAAGAGAAGCAGTTTTAGGCCTCCATTGACAAGCTCGCCATATGAGCCAGCTACTTGGGATAGTGCTGTCCAGGATGCTGTGGCCTATTAGAACGTTCGGCTCAGATCGCATGATTATGCCTTCGCTTATGAATTATTCATTGCGCATGCAGTGGCATTATGCATTCCCTATAAACGCCGCGCGCTCTCAAGCAGAGCATAAAAAAGCCTCTTTTTGCAAAGAGGCTAAAGTGCAAATATACTATTGCAGAGCAAATTCTACTTTTTCTTCTTTTTATTGCTGGAGCTTCGGTTGCTGGCATTGCGGCTGTTTGCATTGCCCGCTCTGGCTGTTGCCGTATTCACTTCATAACATGCAAAGCAGTTGTCAACATGCTTTTTATTAGGAGCAGCGCTTACGAGGCTAACAGCCGGCACAATTATAAGGCCGGCAATCATTGCAAGCGCGCCACAGTTAATTGGCGATTGTATGATTGCAGGAAAGCTTGAGCGGAAGAATATATTGCCTACCATCAAAGATATGCTGAATATAAAGCATGCCCATACTGAGGCTTTGTTGACTCTCTTCCAAAACAGGCCATATAGGAATGGCGCTAAGAACGCCCCTGCCAATGCCCCCCATGATATGCCCATCAGCTGGGCGATAAAATCAACCCCTCCTCTGTACTGTATGACTGCTATCGTAGAAGAGATTACGATGAAAACAGCAACAAGGCTTCTTATCATGATAAGCTGGAGCTTATCATCCATATCTTTAATGAAATTGTCTTTCATAAAGTCAATTGTAAACGTAGAAGCGCTTGTCATAACCAGTGAAGAAAGTGTTGATATTGAAGCAGAAAGCACCAAAACCATCACCATGCCAACCAGTACATCAGAGAATTGGGACATCATTGAAGGAATAATCGCATCATAGCCGCCTACAGGCAAACCGGCTTCTGTCACGCCAATAGCGTTTGCATACAGCCTGCCAAATCCGCCGATAAAATAGCAGCCTCCAGCTACGATGAGCGCGAACGCGCTTGATATAATAGTTCCCTGGAATATGTCTTTTTCTGATTTTATTGCATAAAACTTCCCTACCAGCTGCGGCAATCCCCAAGTCCCCAGCGAAGTAAGCAGCACGACGCCAAGCAGGCTGGCCGGATCCGGCCCCAGAAACGAATTATAGATGCCAGGCGCAGCTTCAAGGCCGGCAACAGCTGCCGGATTTGTAACTTCAGACATGGCCTTGAGCGCATTAATAAAGCCGCCGTTTCCTTTCAGCACTGCCCCGATAACAGCAATAATGCCGCCAAGCATAACAATTCCCTGTATTAAGTCGTTTACTGCAGTGGCTACATAGCCTCCTAAAATAACATAAACACCAGTCAGAATCGCCATAGCTATAATGCAAAATATAAAGTCTATGCCGAATGCCATAACAAACAGCCTTGACAGGCCATTATATAAAGATGCCGTATAAGGCACTAAGAATACAAACGCTATAATCGACGCTCCGATTTTTAGAGCCTTTGAGCTGTAGCGCTGGCCGAAAAAATCCGGCATTGTTTTAGATCCTAGGTGGTGGGTCATAAGGCGGGTGCGCTTTCCGAGGATAACCCATGGCAGCAGCGAGCCGATAAAGGCGTTTCCAAGCCCTATCCATGTTGATGCCAATCCAAACCTCCACCCAAATTGGCCGGCATACCCGACGAAAACTACAGCAGAAAAATATGATGTCCCATATGCAAAAGCAGTGAGCCAGGGCCCAACAGTATGGCCACCAAGAACGAATCCGGCTACGTCCGATGCACGAGATCGGAATCTAAAGCCGACTGTAATAGTTACTGCTATAAATATTACAAGCATCGCTATTTTTATAAACATGATCTCCCCCTACTAATGTATTTACTGCGAACACTGCCGTACTTCACAAGGCTGCTTTTATTTCATTAGGGCCAATTGCAGCGTCAGTGAAGCGAAAACGATTGAAACCATAGACAAAAGCTTTATCAAAATGTCTATGGAAGGCCCTGATGTGTCTTTGAACGGATCTCCAACAGTGTCACCGACAACAGCTGCTTTGTGGTTATCGGATCCCTTTCCCCCCAAGTTGCCTTTGCCTGCCTCTATATGCTTTTTGGCATTGTCCCAGGCTCCTCCTGCATTTGACATCATTTCAGCCATCATAAAGCCTGAAACAGTTGCCCCGCACAGCATTCCTGCAACGGCGTTTACTCCGAGCAGCAGCCCCACTATGATCGGCGAAGCAATGGCAATTACTGCAGGCAGCACTATTTCCTTTTGGGCGTTTTGAGTGCATATATCTACGCACCTCTTATAGTCCGGCTCTGCAGTGCCTTCCATCAATCCCTTAATCTCATTAAACTGCCGCCTGACCTCAACAACAATGCTTTGGGCTGTGCGGCCGACTGCTTTCATAGTCATAGATGAAAACACGAACGGAAGCATTCCGCCTACAAACATTCCTATGAGCACCGGAGGGTTAAGGATTGACAGATCAAAATTGAAGTCAATATTCTTTCTTAATGCGATCAGCTCTATCTCTTCTTTATACGCTGCGATAAGGGCAAGCGCAGTAAGAGCGGCTGAGCCTATTGCAAAGCCTTTTCCCGTGGCTGCTGTTGTATTGCCAAGCGCATCAAGAGCGTCAGTTTTTTCCCTGACTTCATCCGGAAGATCAGCCATTTCAGCAATGCCTCCAGCATTGTCTGCAATAGGGCCGTACGCATCCGTCGCAAGGGTAATTCCAAGAGTGCTAAGCATTCCTACAGCAGATATGGCCACGCCATACAATCCCAGGCTGTAGTTATTGGCCCCGCCTGACAAAAGGAAGCTGGATATAACAACTATTGCCACAATTATAACAGGCATTGCAGTTGAAAGCATACCCAGCGACAGCCCGCCAATAATTACTGTAGCCGCCCCTGTTGTAGAAGTCTGGGCAAGCTCACGCACAGGGTTATAAGCATCAGAGGTAAAGTATTCTGTAGCAAAGCCAATGAAGTTTCCTGCTACAAGGCCAATTAAAACAGAAAAATAAACGCCCAGGCTTCCGGCGCCCAGTGTAGCGCGAATAAGGAAGTATGAGGCAACGGCGATAATTAGCGAGCTTGAATAAACGCCGCTTCGCAATGCGCTTAAAAGCTTGCTTTGATCAGCATTTTCACCGGTTCTGACCAAAAACGTGCCAAACATTGAAGCCAAAACGCCGACAGAGGCAATAGCAATAGGCAGGGCAACGCCGCTTTCGCCCAAACCGGCAGCAGTTGCCAGTGCAGCAGATGCAATAATCGAGCCAACGTATGATTCATACAGATCAGATCCCATGCCGGCTATATCGCCAACATTATCGCCAACATTGTCAGCAATAACAGCAGGGTTTCGCGGATCGTCCTCTGGTATGCCGGCTTCAATCTTGCCAACAAGATCAGCGCCAACATCCGCTGCTTTCGTAAATATCCCCCCGCCAACGCGCGCAAACAGCGCCATTGTAGACGCGCCCATCCCGAATGTCAGCATTGCGCTGGTTATGCTTTGAATCCTTAAAGCATCGCTGGCTGCCGGCTGAACGCTTGTATAATACCAATTTAATAAGTAGTACCAGAAGCTTACGTCCAAAAGGCCAAGGCTTACTACTACCAATCCGATAACCGTGCCGCTGTTGAATGCAACGCGCAGCCCGGAGTTAAGGCTTGTAATGCATGCATTTGTTGTCCTTACATTCGCATGCGTAGCAACTTTCATGCCAATATAGCCGGACAAGCCTGAAAAAAAGCCGCCTGTAACAAATGCAAACGGCACAAAGATTGTTATAAATCCAAGCCATGCAAGCACAAGCAGCACAACAAACATTACGCAAAAAAAGATTCCAACAGATAAATATTGCCTCTTTAAATAGGCATCAGAACCCATGCGCACAGCAAGGGATATTTTAGACATCTCCGCTGTGCCTTCTTCGAGCTTCATTACCTTCATAGCCAAATATGCTGCAAATGCTAAAGCGCATACTGAGCTTATCGGTGCCAATATGATCATGCGATTGCCTCCAAATATGTAAAAGGGTTGGTTCGGTGGAGTTTATATAGCCCACTCCGCCTGAAAAAGCAAAAATTGCACAGCAAACTGCGGGCTAAAAACTACAAAAGCAAAAACTTGCTACATAAGGCTTTAAGCCAAAAGCAGTCGCCTGCACAATTAAAAACTTACTGCATTATAAAGTAAAGTGAAAATAAAGTCAATGAAAATAACCGATTCCAAGCGAGCTGGAGTGCCTGTAAAAGTGCAGTAGTAAGCTAAAAATTGGCTCTAACCACTGTTTTGATTGGAGCCAAAGCGATATATTCAAAATCTTTGAAGCTTACGATGAAACAGCGAATGCGCTATAACAGCCAGCAGGCAGGCAAACACGCAGGGAAAGCGCTGCGCCAGCATTTTGCGGCCAAACAAGCGCCAGAGAAACCCTTTGAATGCAGCTTCAATGAAAAAGCACGGCGAAATAGTCAGTTGCCCGGCCCGCATGCAAATATTTTCGGGGCATTAGCGCTGCAATGTTTGTGCAGCTTTGCTGCAGCGCTTTTTTTGGCCTAGTAAAGCAGATCCCTTTTGCTCAGCATTATCGGCCTTACTTCCCCGCATGGCTGAGATCCCTCTACAGCTATGCATGCTGCATAGCCTGGAACAGAAAACCACGACACATAATACTTCTTGCCCATAGCCTCATATGGCCCGTTTTCGAGCGGCAGCATCGAAAACGCCTTTGTCGGGGCAGCAAGCCCTTTCCCTGATGCTTTTATAGCGCTTTCCTTGGCAGCCCAAAGCCTGTAAAAGCAATCAAGATCAAAGCATTTTCGTTCCAGCCATTCATGCTCATCAGGCGAGGCAAGCCTTCTTGACAGCGCCTTAAAGTTTCTGTTGGCAACAATTCTCTCAATATCTGCGCCGCACTCATTGTCTGCGCACAGAAGCATCGCATAGTCTCCGGAATGGGAAAGCGAAAAGAACGGCATAAGGCAGTCAGCTTCTGAATCGATGTATGGCTTTCCGTAAGGCCCGTGCGAAAGGCTATGAGAGTATAGCCCGTAGTGAAAGCGAAGCAGCAGGCCCCCTGCAATCGATCGAGCCCTGTCAAGGCAGCTTTGGTAGCGAAGCGCCTTGTTGCGCCTTTCCTCAGAAAGCAGGTATATGCCTTCTTCAGAGCAGAAATCCCTAACATCGGCAATGTATAAGAGCATAAAGCATATGGGTTCCTTTTAGTCAGTCTGAAGCTATTTTAGCACAAGCGGGGAGTGTAGCAGGCAAATATTATTACATTGTAACAGTTAAATAATGGCAATATAATAAAATAAAGCCAAAGCATGTTGTTCCGGCCTGTACACTCCTGCCGGAGCATAATCAAACCAAAGCTCCTACTCGGGCATTTAGCTTTTCGGCGCTTTTTCGTAAATCTTCATGACATCCTTAAGCGCTTTGTCGGTTGCCTGGCCGTAAAACAGCAGGCATGCAATCGAGACAAGCGGCACAGTATACATAAAAGCGATTCCTGCACTCGCTATTGTGGCTGCAGCCCAAAGCAGCGTTTGGAGCAAAAAGATCATGTAAGCCCCAAAAGACTCCTTAATAATCCAAATGGAATGCTTCAGGGCGCCATAGCCATGGTTTCCATCAATAATCGCAGCCGGCACGAGCAAAAATACCGGCGAGGCTATTATCGCTATCAGCGGATGGGCCATCGCCGCAACTCCAAGAGGCAGCCATGCAGCTGCAATAGGCTTGATTATGTAGCAGCATTTATAAAAAGAGGATTCAATGCTGAACCGGTCGCCGTTAGCGTAGTCAGTGGCCAGCGAAGCAAACAGGCACTTGGCGAAAAATGCGATAAATGAAAATGCCGCTCTAGAGGGCATGCCGGATCTTCCGAACAATGCCAAAGCAAAGATAGTTGCCAGAACTAAAAAAGCAGCGCCCTTGGCAGCCTCATATGCGAGCGCTTTTGCGCCGGCTGCCATTTGTTTTCTCGCTGCTTTGTAAACTGATTTAAATTTCACAAGCTGCCTTCCTTTCCCATATAAGTATATTTACTTGGGAAAGCAGGCAAATATTACTTTTGCCAGCTTAAGTGGCTGACAAAATCAACGCTTCATGCAAAAGGTTAAGCGCTCTTTCTGCATGCTCTGTGTGTATCAGAACAGAGATGGTGTTTGAAGAGTCAGTGGACTGGTAAACCGTTATATCGTTGCCATACAGCGCAGCAATGATTTTTGCAAATATGCCCGGAACTCCTGAATATGCTTTTCCCAATACAGACAGCTTTGTAAAGCCATCCGTTATTGCTGCATCAACGCCAAGGGAAGCAAAAACCTGCTCAAGCTTTGGCTTGTCTGATGATGAAATAATAAACAGGCGGTGATCGCTGAGAATATTTACCATATCAATAGATATTCCGCTGTCTGCCATACGCTTAAACATCCTGTCCTCAAGCGCAAGGCTTGTGAATGTTACATCAACCTGGCTTCTGTCCGTTAGCGTAGTAATTGCAGAAAAAGTGGTAGTGCTCTGAAGCTCATGGGCAGTGGCAATCTTTGTGTGCTGGCCCTTTCGGGATGATTCCACATTCAGTATTGCAACCGGAACATTCGCTATCTTTGCATACTCAACAGCCCTCGGGTGTATCACTTTTGCCCCATATTCTGCTAGCAGAAAAATATCTTCATATTCGATTTCATCGATAAGCTGGGCATCGCTGACGACATTGGGATCGGCAGTCATAACTCCATCCACATCAGTGTAAATTTCAACAAGCCCGGAGTTAAGCGCCCCGCCAAGAGCAGTGGCTGTTATGTCAGAGCCTCCCCTGCCCAGTGTCATCATTTCGCCATTCTGGTCATTGCCTTGAAAGCCGGCTACCACAGGTATTATGCCTTCTCCGATAAAGCGCTGCAGGCGGGCAGTCTTTATATCAATGATGTTGCCTTCGCCGTAATTTGTGTCTGTGATTATGCCTGCCTGCCCGCCTGTAAGGGCTGCAGCTTTCAGGCCGGCAGCTGAGAGTTCCTCGCTGACAATCACAGCAGTTATTATTTCGCCAAGGCATGATATCATATCTTTGTTTCTTGGATCTGCTTTGGCCAGATCAGGCACAAGCGAAAGAAGCTTGTCCGTAGAGTATGGCTCCGGATAGCGACCCATTGCCGAAACCACAATTACAGGCCAGTACCCTTCAGATATGGCCTCGTTTGCATTAACGATAATCTTGCTTCTGGTCTCTTTGTTTCTTACGCTCGTTCCACCGTATTTTTGTACAACAGTCTTCATATGCTACCTACACTATATTTCAACGATTATTGTGTCAATTCCGATCTTTTTTATATTCTGCCAGGGTATTTCCGTATAGTCTGACTCATCTCTTGCAAAGAGCGCTGACAGGCGCGACTTAGGCAATAAAATGGCTTCAATTGTTCCGGTTTCCTCGTCTACCTTCAGGTTGCATGAAGACAAGGATCCAATCTTTTCGCCAGTCGCAATGTTTACAACAGTTCTGCCATTCATAGAAAAAAGCAACATACACAGCCTCCCCTACAGCTTATGCAAATGCACTCAGGCAAAAGAACTACTGCGCTCCTGTATGGCCAAAGCCTCCGTCGCTTCGGCTTGTTTCTGAGAGCTCGCTTGCAAGCTCGAACTGCGCTCTCTCAACTTTGGCAAAAACTATTTGGGCAATCCGCTCATTCGGCTCTATGGTATATTCTTCGCTTGAGATATTGGCAATGGCCACTTTCAGCTCTCCCCTGTAGTCAGAGTCAATAGTGCCGATGCCATTGGCTACCACGATGCCTTTCAGGCTCAGGCCGCTCCTTGAGCGTATCTGGCCCTCATATCCATCAGGAATCTCAATGAAAACTCCTGTCGGGACAAGGGCAATCTCAGACGGCTTGACTGTAAGAGCGCTTTCGATGCCGGCTTTCAAGTCAGCGCCGCTTGAGCCTGCTGTTTTGTACAAAGGGGCATCCCCGCTCTTAAGCGCCAATATCTTAACTGTTATCACTGCTTAATAATTTTCGTGCACACGAGGTCTATTTTTCCGTCTTCGTTCTTTGTAACCCGCACTTCGCAAAGATCGCCCACCTTTACAGCATCTTCGACTTTTTTTAGACGCCTCGGGAATTTTGATATATGCACAAGGCCCTCTTTGCCATTGGCCAGCTCAACAAACGCTCCAAAAGTCATAATGCGGGTAACCTTGCCGGTAAAGGTGTCGCCCACTTCTATTTCCCTGATAATTCCAAGAATAATTTCTCTTGCAGCATCTGCCTGTCCAAGGTTTGGCGAGCCGATATATACCTTGCCGTCTTCCATTATATCAATTTTTACGCCGGTCTCTTCAATGATTTTATTTATAACTTTGCCGCCGGTTCCAATGACTTCACGAATTTTGTCCACAGGGATTTCCATCGTGATGATTCTCGGGGCAAACTCTTTGAGGTCTTCCCTGGGTTCAGGAATCTCGTCAAGCATCTTTTTGAGGATAAACATCCTGCCGCTATATGCCTGGTTTAAGGCTTGCGTGAGTATAGCTTCATCGATTCCGTGGATCTTAATGTCCATTTGTATGGCCGTTATGCCTCTTGAGGTTCCGGCTACTTTAAAGTCCATGTCGCCATAAAAGTCTTCAACGCCCTGGATGTCAGTAAGCACAGTAAAGTCGGTTTCCTCTTTTATAAGGCCCATGGCGATGCCGGCAACAGCAGCCTTTATCGGCACGCCTGCATCCATAAGCGCAAGCGTTGATCCGCACACGGATCCCATTGAGGTCGATCCGTTGGAAGAGAGGGCTTCGCTGACGACGCGTATTGTATACGGGAAATCATCAATTTCAGGAATCACCGGATCAAGAGCTCTCTCTGCAAGAGCCCCATGGCCTATCTCCCTTCTGCCGGGGCCGCGTATCGGGCCGGTCTCTCCGGTAGAATAAGGCGGAAAGTTGTATTGGTGCATATAGCGCTTGGACTCTTCCTCTGTCAGGTTGTCGATTATTTGGCTGTCCCTTAGCGCCCCGAGGGTTACAGCGGTGAGAATCTGGGTTTGGCCTCTGGTGAACAGGCCTGAGCCATGCACTCTTGCCAGCTTGCCTGCTTCGCATGTTATCGGCCTTATTTCGTCTATATCCCTGCCGTCAGGGCGTTTTTTCTCAAAGACTATCATGTCCCTGACAATAGCCTTCATAGCTTTGTCTATAAGTTCCTTTATATCCTGCTTGCTATCCGGGAACTCTTCCAAATACTTTTGCAGGATTTCATCCTGGGCTTCGTCAATCAGCTCATCCCGCCTGGCTTTGTCAGGGAACCCGAAGCAGCCTTTTAAGCGATCGTATGCTTCATCATACATCGCATTTTCCACTTCTTCGCTGGGCCTGTAGTACTTCAGATCCTTCTTTTCCTTGCCTATCTCAGCTATTATGTCTTTTTGGAATTCAACCAATCCTTTGATAGCTTCGTGGGCTTGCAGGATCGCATCGATCATTGTTTTCTCAACAACCTCGTTTGCCCCTGCTTCTACCATTAATACGCCTTCCTCTGTTCCGGCAACAACCAGATCAAGCGATGAGGCCTCTCTTTGCTCTGAATTCGGGTTGATCACTATCTCCCCGTCAATCATGCCGATATGAACGCCGGCAGCCGGTCCGTCAAACGGTATGTCGGATATGCATACTGCAAGCGACGCGCCGAAAAGCCCTGCGAATTCGGGAAGGGCATCGTATGCCACGCTTACAACTGTAATAATTACTTGCACATCATTGCGGAAGCCTTTGTCAAACAGCGGCCTTAGCGGCCTGTCGATTAAGCGGGCTGACAGCGTGGCTTTTTCGGAAGCCCTGCCCTCCCTGCGCAAAAACCCACCAGGTATCTTGCCGACAGCGTACATTTTCTCTTCATAGTTTACAGACAGCGGAAAATAGTCAATGCCGGAAACCGCGTCTTTAGACATGGTAGCAGTTACGAGGACCTGCGTATCGCCATATGAGACGAATACAGAGCCGTTTGCGAGCTGCGCAAGCTCGCCTACTTCGACCGATAGCTCCTGGCCAAAGAATTCGCGCGAAAAAACTTTCTTCATACTTCCTCCGTATAAGCAGCGGCTGGTGGGGCAAGCGCTAAAGATTCAGGTATGCACAGCATGCTGCTTCGCATATCAAAACCCTTATGCTCACCCTTGCCGCTAAATTTAAAAAGCAATATTAAGCTGCTAAGCCTAATATTGCCATGTTTTTACTTTCGTAGATTAAGCTTTGCAATAATGGCCCTGTAGCGGTTGATGTCTTCCTTCATAAGGTAATCAAGGAGCCTTCTGCGCCGCCCTACCATCTTGAGCAAGCCTCTGCGTGAATGGTGGTCTTTCGGGTGTACTTTAAGGTGTTCGTTTAAGTGGTTGATCCTTTTTGTTAGAATCGCAACCTGCACTTCGGTAGAGCCTGTATCACCTTCGTGCATTTGGTGCTCTGTGATAATGGCCAGTTTTTCTTCTTTGCCTAAATACATTATTCCTCCAATATATTCGCCTGCACTCGCGCATGCCGCCGGAACAAGCGAGCACCCCGAGTGAGGTAGTCAATGAAACTAATTTTATCACTTTTGCCCTGCTGTGTAAACATCTATACAAAATTGCCCGCATAGCGCACTAAAAGCTGTTGACAGCTTTAGGCACCAGGCGCCACGGGGCTTCACTTTATGCCAGCATATGCAAATGCCGACAAAAACTTCGGGTATTATTGCCTATAATACCCGCATAAAACAAAAAGTTGGCGCTATGATGAAAAAAAGGAAGCTTGTTGCTGCTATGTGCAGCTATTTGTTGTGCTTATACCTCATGCTGGCCCGCTCCGCCTTAGGCATTAGCGCATACAGCGCAAATCTGCCGCTCAGTTCGCAATGGGCTCTCACAGTTGGGGCAATTGCTGCTGAAGCAATTGCCTTCAGGCGCTTTATAAGGCACACCGGCCAGCGGTAAGGCTGTCAGCCCGCGAGAAGGCAAATGCCGATAATCAGCGGGATATTCGTCTCATTGTCAATAACCATGTAAACAAATGGCTTGTCAAGCTTTATATACTTGTCTTTGGAAACGCTGATGCCATTTTTTGAGCCGTGCTTTACAGCCATATAGCCGCACTCATCTATTGATATTGTGGCAGTATTTACTATTTCGCCAATATATATCCCGCCGGACTGCCCTGAAAAGCTGGCTTTGCCCGGATCAAAGGCATCTGTAATGCCGAGGCTTTGCAAAGCGCCGTTCATGTCAGCTTTAGTGGTTGCTGAGAATTTCGGCACCTCTACAAGAAGCGTTTCCTGTGTTGCTCCCTGCAGCGCCTCAAGCAGCTTGTCTCCGTTTAAGCCCCGTATGTACTCATCGATTCGAATGTTCTCATTTGGCATGAGAGCGGCAAACGAATGCTTGCCGTCAGCATACGGCTTAACAAACCCGACAGCGCTTCCGTCGTTTAGGTATGCCTCTTCAGTTGAGAGCATATACAGGCATTCATGCTCGCTGCCATCGTGCGAATAAAAGGCGCCCTTGACAATGTCAGTGTTCGAATAAGGGGTAGCCCATGCCGAGTCAAAAGCAGCTGAGTTTACTATAGCAAGGGCATCTTTGTCGGTGCTCGGGTCAGGAGAGGAATTTATATTGTCATTTGCGATTGCAGAAGCTTTTTTAGAGGGCATAAGCTCAGCGCTTTGAATGCTGATGCCCTCCTCTTCCAAAGCGCTTTCCCAGCTGCTTTTCGCCGGGATAAGAATAGACTGGCGCATGTTTGCGCCTGAGTTTTCAATGTTTGAAGCGCTAAACTCAGCTATTCTGCCGCTTAGCTCATCGCAATCCATATCGTGTGTCAACGCCGTAAGTATTTGCCCTTTTGTTTCATTTTCAGCAGTGTTCATCGCAACTGCCAGCGTCGGAAGCAAAGATATTGCCGAAATGACAGTGTTTTGGTCATTTGACGCTGTCAGCTGAATTAAGTCGACGCTTAGCTGGGCTGCAGTGTTTACAAAGGGATCGCTGCTTGCCGGCACCAGTGTGGCAACAACAAGCGGCTCGGAATACATTCCGGGTATTTTGTCGCCCAGGTCGCTTAAAGCATACGTTTTGGACATGTAAGTATATTCTGTTGCGCTTTCCAATTTTGAATCGACGATTACAGCTGATTCGAGGTCAAACTCGCCGAGGAATACGACATCTTCCCCGCCATCCGGCTTCGGAAGCTTTCGGTACAGCTCAACGCCGTTTACGCCTGTATATGTGCCGTCCTTAATTGTTATAACCGCTTCATGCTTCTTAACGCTGCTAAGCTGAATCGGCACTGCCATTGGCATGATGCTGGCGCTGAAAATTTCTGAATAGTCGCCATGCACATCCTCCCCTGAAGAGGGCTTGGCAACCGCTCTTGCCCTGTATTCATAAGCAGCGTCAGCTTTTACGCTTCCGTCCTGGTAGCTGAGGCCCTTTGTTGAGACTATCGTTTCGAACTCGCCTCCGGCCTCTCTTCTTTGGATCTCATATGAAACATCGCCCTCTATCTCGCGCAAAACCAGGGATATGCAGTTCTCCACTTTTGCCTGGGCGCTGCTAAGCGACGTTTTGCCGGGCCTTGCATGAATCTTAACCGGCTCAGAATACTCGCTGTATTCGATATCGCCGCCCTTTTCCCTGTAAGCGCGCACCTTAAACCAATAAGGCTCCCCTACCTTCAAGCCCCGCTCTATGCACTCAAGGCTTTCACAGTCGATAATCATACTGTAGCCTTCATCAGCAGATTTTTCTGATTTATACACTTCATAGCCGCCATAACCGTCCAGGCCTTCCCACTTAAGCGCTATGGCTGTAGTGGAAACGCTCTTTTCTTTTAGCTCCGGCTTATCGGCTGCCGCTGCCGATATAGCTTTTGGCAGTATGCATATTATTGCTAATGCTGCAATTATAGCTTTTTTCTTTAGTGGCATTGTTTTTTACTCCAATTTTCCTTATATGTTAGATTGTAACACCTTTGTAACTCAATGCCATGCAAATTCTGTATTAATGTGCCATTAATATGGCATTAAACGGTATTTTTTGTTATTATTTCAAGTTGTTGATTATATTGGGCAGATACCGGGGAGTTGATACAAGGTGTAGGTGTATTGCTGCCTAATCTATACATTATGAGAGTTTAGCCGGAAAAATAAAAATCGGAATGCGCTCTGCAGGCGCAGGAAAATGCACTTGCTTAAAGGCCTTATTTTCAAATGCTTATACAATTTTTGCCTGTTAGCCTGATTAAGCCTGATTAAGGCTGAAGCGCAGTTTTTTGCCTGCAAGCATAAAAAAGCAGGATGCAATTAATAATTGCGCCCTGCTTTTGATTTCCTCTAGTGATAAAAGAGAACCGGGCAAGCAGCGCTAACGCAGGCTGCTTGGCATAGCATTCGCTTATGAAGCGACCCCGAAGTGTGCTTTATTTCGAAGCTCCTCGTAATAAAGCACAGTTGCAACGCTCATGTATGGGATAAGCCAAATTGCCCCAAGGCCAAAAGTAATGCCGGCGAGCAGCGCCCAGCCAGAGAAGCTTAACATAAATACAAACATGTCAAGCATATAGCCCCTCATCAGCTTAAGAGATTCAGCAAGGATCTCCAAAACGTTTGTAGTGTGGCGATCGGCAACCAATATCAGTGCCATAGAAAACCCCAACAAGAGGTATATGCCCGGGACAATTAAAAATGCCAGCCCTATGGGGATAAGTACCTCTGTAAGGCACCCAATCAGGGCAGCCGTGAGATATTTGCTGCGAATCGCCCTGAAGTAGTCTTTCAGAGTAGCGCTTCTGTACCTGACAAGCTGCAGGCAGTAGGAATAGAAAGCAACTTTGAGCACAGCAAGAGGGGCTTGTGCACAGTAGGAATAAAAGAAGCCTTTTGCGTTGGGAACATAATGCTCAATTCCGTCCATGAAGCTTAGATCCAAAAATAATATGCCGCGCGAGCCAAACAAATACGGCAGAAAAGACATTATTATTACATAAGCAAGAGCGTGTATGCCTAAAGGCACTAACAGCTTTGTAAAATTGGTTTTTACAATTTGCCTCGCTTTTGCTTTTATCGCAGTTCTATCCATGAAAGCATTCCTCCAGTCCTCACTTTATTATTCAACAAATGAAATGCAGTCGGCCAAAAGTTGGCACAACAAAACATATCGAGCAACAATAAGAAAAAAGGGAAGCAGGCGATATGGGAAAATTCATAATAGGGGAATCCGGCTTTTGATTTCCTTTGGCGCCTGCAAAAATAACCGGTTAAGCAGGGCTAATGCTAATGCAGGCTACCTGGCATTGCTTCGATTAAGAAGCCTCCCCGAAGTGGGCTTTGTTGCGAAGCTCCTCGTAATAAAGCACATTTGCAACGCTCATGTACGGGATAAGCCAAATTGCCCCAAGGCCAAAAGTAATGCCGGCGAGCAGCGCCCAGCCAAAGAAGCTTAGCACAAATACAAACATGTCAAGCATATAGCCCCTCATCAGCTTAAGAGATTCAGCCAGGATCTCCAAAACGTTTGTCGTGTGGCGATCGGCAACCAATATCAGTGTCATAGAAAACCCCAGCAAGAGGTATATACCCGGCACAATCAAAAATGCCAGCCCTATGCTGATAAGGATCTCTGTAAGGCACCCGACCAGGGCAGCTGTGAGCCATTTGCTGCGAAACGCCCTGAAGTAGTCTTTCAGAGTGGCGCTTCTGTACCTGACAAGCTGCAGGCAGTAGGAGTAAAAAGCAACATTGAGCATAGCAAGAGGGGCTTGTGCAAAGTAGGAATACAAGAAGCCTTTTGCATTTGTAATATAATACTCAACTCCGCCCATGAAGCTTGAATCCATAAACAATATGCCGCGCGAGCCAAGCAGATTCGGCACCACAGACATTATTATTATATAAGCAACAGCATTTATGCCTAACGGCACTAACAGCTTAGCAAAATTGGCTTTTACAATTTGCCTCGCTTTTGCTTTTATCGAAGTTCTATCCATGAAAGCATTCCTCCAATCCTCACTTTATTATACAACAAATGAAATGCGGTTAGCCAAAACTTAGTATAACAAAACATTATAGCTAATTACGGAATATATGGAAGGTATATGCGGGATATTGTGTAATTTTAGAACATTTCGTTTCTGTCTTCCATATCGGCTGCGAATGTTTATACTATCTATATACGCTATATATGCCTTATATGCTAAGGAACAATCGAGCAATAATAAGAAAAAAGGGAAGCAGGCGATATGGGAAAATTTATAATAGGGGAATCCGACTTTGGCATTGGCAGCTGTGAATGCGAGCTGGATTTAGAAAACTTAAAAATACATAAGCTCGAAATTATTGGCGATGAGAATGCTTTTGAAAGCTTGAAAGGGCAGGAGGCTTTTGAGTTTCGGTACTATCCGATCAGCCTGCCTGATTTTTACCTCATCAACGCCCCGGTTTTAAAGGATGGCAATAGCTACAAAGCCCAAGTAAACATTGGCTTTAAGTCAAGGTGCGATGTTGGCCTTGAATTTTCAGGCGATATTGAGCTTACAGGAGCTATAGATATCACAGAAGGCATATTTACGTACAAAGGCGAAGCTGAGATATACGAGGAGAAATATGCGCTGGATATCGAAGCAAAGCTATGATTTCATCTGAAAAATTAGGAGGGCGTATGGCAATAATCCGAAAATGCGACCGCTGCGGCAATAATATCGATTCGGGCTTAACATCGATCTTTGCCCGCAAGTCCCTTCTGCTTCGCGGCGTTCCGAGGCTTAGGGCTGATTTATGCAGAGACTGCTTAGATGAGCTGTACCAATGGATGGATGTTGGCAAGGAAGAGCTTGAGAGCGAAGACTAAAACTGCCGGGAGGCGCTCAAATTAAATGCAATCAGCTATAAGGCGAATTGCCTGGCGCGCCGCCTTGGCAAAGCACTGCTTTCTTTTAGTTGCATAAAGCCGGAATCAAGGAATTTGAGCAATTCTTTATGCCCAAATTCCCGTTGCAGCGCACTAAATTTATGCCTCCCTTGGGGCAATCTTTCCAAAAGACAGCCTGCCAAGCGGATCTATGCAGCTTCTTGATGTGATCAGATCGATTATGTAAGCGCATTCTTCATCTGTGTATGAAGAAAGCAGGCCGCCTCCGTCCAAAGCGACGCCATAGCTCTGCAAAAAGTCTATTCTGTCTGCTATTTCAATTCTTGCGATATGGCTTAAAATGCCTTCATCAAAATCATGGAATTTCTTTGAATTCTTCGGCTTCATAGCTGCTTCTGAAAAGGTGTGCATATCAGAAACAAGGCCAGACTCTTCGATAATTTTAAGGCATTTTACAGCTTGCGCCCTGTCTCTGCCCTGCATGTCAAAATCCCTGGCCAGCGCATCTGAAAAAAAATAGCACATGCCGTCAATTACGCATAGATCCAGAGCCGGCGTAAATTTCAAAATGCTCTCGCTGGTCTCGGCCAGGGATTCGCCATTGCTTACAAAAAAGCTGCTTTTCAGCAAAGGCTGAATGGGATTGGCCCTTTTCATGATCAAAACGCTTTTGCCTGAATTTTCTTCACTTTCCTGCTTCCCGTAAAATGCATACCCTGCCCACTTGGCATCTGAGTATTCCAGCTCTTCTGCCTGCCAGTCCTGGGCATTGTCCATGCATAGCATTGCATCAGCCAAAGCGCCTTTGACTATAGGATCATCTGAGCCAACAGCGCCTATTGCCTCCTTTGGCCGCAGAGGATCGTAGATGCCAACCGGGCGGCTTGAGAGCGCTTTGGTGATTATGTGCTCTTTTAGCGCTTCAAGCAGGGGCTGAATGCCTTCCATTTTTATTCGTGCAAAATCAAGCACAGTGCCGTCTGATGTTTTAAGCGATTCGTACATATAAAAGCCCCATATGTAATCATCAGGCTTAAAGCTGTAAAGGCTGTCTGCAAAAACCTGTTTATATGAGCGCGTATCAGCGTTTTCCAAATAATACCTCACAATATAATAATCGATCAGATTATACCAAAAATTTGAGAGCTTTTGCCAATGGATTAAGCGACATTTTTTTCAATAGTATCTTTGGGCAAATAGCTAATACTAACAGGGATTAAAGGAAGGAAGGCAGTTATAATGGACGGCAATAAAAACAAAAAACAGGGAAAAAACAGCATGGAGTATCCCAGCTGCATGGGAACTCCCTACCAAAAAACAAGCAGCAATTCAAAGCAGGCGAATCTGAGATCAAGCAGCCAAACGGCAGGCAGCAAAACGCCATCATCTTCTCAAACAGGCGCAAGATCATCAGCATCAAATTCATCCGGCAGAATACAGCCAAGCTCAAAGCAATCCGGCCAGGTTCGCTCCCCGGCGGGATCTTTTAGCGCATATTCGCCAATAGCAACAAGAAACCTGCTTACAGGCAACCCTATGCATGCAGAATGGACTAATCTCGGAAGCTATAGCCCCAGCGGAGACTACCATAGCAGCGTTCATATCAAATCTTCACAGGTTCCAAGCCAGGGCTCGTCGCTCGGGCAGATTCCAAGCAGCAGCCCCAGCATGCAAAGCAAGAGAAGCAGCAGCTGGGTATCGTCTGTACAGCGCGGGAATATTCCCTCACAGGCAATAAGGACAACCGGCTACAACAAGCAGGAAGAAACCGTGCGCCATCCGGGAATGAACCAAAAAGGCCCGGTAAGGGGCATGAATGAGCCAAGGCACAAAAATTATTCGAATTTATCAGGCTCGGCCAGCACAAGCCAGGGCAATTCCGGCGTAAACCGAGGCAAAGCATACTCTTACAGAATCAACAGCGGAAGTTTCAGCAGCTCAGGCTCAAATGGCAGATATAGCCACACTTACACTGACACAGGCGAGCCCTGGGTTTCAGATGTGAGCCAGCGCGGCAGCTTTTCAGGCTCAAGGCAAGACTATTACAGTTCAGCTGAAGACGCAAAAACACCAGGCAGAGTGCAAAAGTCCCCTGAAGAGTTTGAAAGGCAAGGCAGCCATGAAGGCCAAGAGCAGCATGAGAGGGATTCTTCCTCAATGCCAAACATGCCAAAGCCAAAATCAAAAAGCGCTATAGACTATAACTCGAAGTATTTTAAGAATTCTAAAAACAACAAGGGCTTGATGTAGCCACAATTATTTTCGCCCTACCCCCGGAACGCATCATTCCGGGGGTGATTTTTTTATTTCGCCAAAACATTTTATTGCGTATGCAATACTATATGATGTATAATATAGCTGACATAATTATATTATATAAGCAAGGAGGTAATATGGCAGCAACATTTCAGGTCGGCTCAGCGCTTTTGGATGCATGCATTCTTGCATTTTTATCGCAGGAAGATGCCTATGGATACATTCTTACCCAGAATGCCAAGGAGTTGCTAAGCGTTTCGGAATCTACTTTGTACCCTGTCTTGCGCCGTTTGCAAAAAGAAGAATGCCTAAGGGCATATGACGTGCAGTATGCGGGGCGAAATAGGCGATATTACCAAATAACAAGCACAGGAAAGGAGCGCTTGGATGAATATATCCGTGAATGGGCTGAATACAAGCAAAAGGTTGACAAGATTCTTTTTTCAGGAGGGCGAATTGAATAGGCAGGAATTCATTGATGAGCTCAAGGCAAGGCTTCGCAAGCTGCCTTATGACGAAACAAGGGAAGCAGTTGAATATTACGAGCAGTATTTCGATGACGCCGGGGCGGAAAATGAGCAAGCGGTAATACAGGAGCTTGGGCCGCCAGCGGCAGTTGCCAGGCAGATTATCGCCGGCTATGCAGTTAAGGGCTCAACAGCAAAGGTGCCGCTAAGAGAGAGCTGGCATTCTGCATGGCTGGTTATTCTGGCGCTAATGGCCTCGCCTATTGCTGTTCCCCTGGCGCTGGCAGCAGGCGCAGTGGCTCTCGCATTGGCTATATCGCTGTCAGCAGTCGTGTTCTCTCTATTCGCGGCTGGCGCAGGCGCATTTATAGCAGGCATCGCATGCGCCGTAGGATGCATTGTGATTGCCGCTAAAAGCTTTCCGACTGCTGTAATGCTCTTGGGGGCAGCGCTAATGCTGCTGGGCATCGGGGCAGCGATAATTTTATGGGCTTCAGCTCTGTCAAAACTGGGATTTAGCTGGCTCTCAAAGATGGTAGGCAATTATATTCTGAGGAGGAAGCATGCATGAGATCGATTTGGAGAATTATCGTTATCGCTATTGTTTGCGGCTTTGCCCTTTCGGTTTTTGGCATTGCAATGGGGGCAAGCAGAGAGCTGTACCTGGACAAAAAGGGATTGCATATAGACAATGCAGATGAAATTACGATTTCGGAGCCGAATCTGGAAAAATTCACGGGCATTGAAATAGATACACGCTTTATCGATGTAGAGTTCATAACATCAGGAAGCTATGGCATAAAGGCGGCCGGCCACGGGGTTGAATGGGATTGGGGCATAAAAGATGGCACTCTCAGCGTTGCCAGCAGGCGCATTAACTCAATTAGAATCTTCAGCCTTAACTTTAGCGATGGCAAGCAGGACTATCTTCAGGTATTTATCCCAAAAGGCGCCGAATTTGACACTGTATCAATCAAGACAGCAAGCGGCGATGTGAAGCTTGGCAGCTTTAGCTCACTGAGCACAACAATTATTTCATCATTTGGCGATGTTGCGCTTAGCGACGCCACTTGCGATCAGCTGCAAGTTGACATAAGCAGCGGCAATTTTAAGGCAGCCAGCCTTGACGCGCGAAACTTCGGCTATAGCAGCCGGTTCGGCGATTCAAGCTTTGACGGGGTAAGCGCAGACAGGCTCACAGCCAACAGCGATTCCGGGAATATTAAATTCAGCAATTGCATATTTGGCGATATCTATGCCAAAAACGCTTTTGGCGACATCACAGGCAGCGGTGTAGCCACATCAAAAGCAGACATGCATTCCAAAAGCGGCAATATAAGCCTAATCGGCGATTTTGCCGGCCAATCTGTTTTTAGCTCCAAGTTCGGCGATATAAGCCTGAAAACACTAAAGCCAAAGGAAGAGTGCTCATATGATATCAGTGCAAGCTTTGGCGGTATAAAACTGGATGGAGTGGCCATGAGTGAAAATCAGCGCTTGACAAACGAAGCGCCCTCAGGCAACAATCTCAAGATCACAGCATCAAGCGGTGACATCAGCGTCGAATTTGCACGGTAAAAGCATTTTAGCTGAACATAGAAAAAGGGCTTTGCAGCCCGTTTTTTATGTGCGCTTAGCTATAATACTTGAATTTGTTCTTTTCGTACTCGTCCCGAATCCATTCATTGCGCAAATTTACATCGGAGTATTCAGGCCCGCCCATAATAAAGCCGCCAAATGCGAAACCGCCTCCGGGCGCGAGCTCATCCATAACATGGCGGACTTCAGCCCGAACTTCCTCCTGTGTTGTTTCAGGCCATGACACAAAGCCGTTGTTCTCAAAGCCGCCGCTGATAATAAACTTGCTGTCGTATTCACGCTTAATGGCAGCCAGATCATTTGATCTCTGCGCCGGGCCCCATGAATTAAAGCCCATATTGACGATGTGCTTGATGAAAGGCTCGATCTTGCCGCAGTTATGGTGCTCTGCATAAATATCAGCCTCCCTGAAGATAGCGACGTTTTGCCGCCACATCGGCTCAAACAGATCCATAAACACTGCTTCAGAAACGAAAGGCCCATGCTCATGGGCTATGTCATCGCCAAGAGTCACAAGATCGTACTTGTAGTGCTCGATGAGATTTTTCCCAAGCTCCAGGTTCAGATCAAGCAAAAAGTTCATAAGATCCTTTACTTCTTCAGGCTCCTCAAGGCAGGCTATCAGCGCGTTTGTAAACCCCATAAAATAAGTCAGGTTCATGAAGTAGCCATTGCCCATGCCTACCCAGCCGGTTCTTGGCAGCTCGGGATCCCTATTGTCTAGATCTTTCTTTGCTTGCGAGGGCCAGTCTATCTCATCTAGAATAGCTGGCCTTTTGATGATATCGCGCCATTTGCGAATATCATCAAGTATAAACTTGCCCGGCTCTGGAATTGGCCCGCTCTTTGATTCCTGGATCATCTTGACGCCGAAGAGATCCGTGTAGTCTTCCCCCATTCTTGGCCCAAAGAATGGCGGCGCTACGCTCCAGCCAAAGTTGTAGCCCCAAGGCACATACTCTGGCACTTCACCGCGAAACATCCGAAAATAGTTTTCTTTTTCGCTTAAGTGTGCCATATTGCCCTCCTAATTCTTTGCGATACTGCTCTTTTGCGCTGCTTTGCATTGGCATTTTAAGCAGCGTGCAGTACGCCTCTACTGAAATTCTACAATTTATAAATAAAATTGAAAAGGAAAATATTGCATGAAAAACTAAAACTGCAAATTCGCGATGGCCCGGGCGCGGTGAGTAGTTTCATCACAAATACTGGATGGGGTCAATAAAATAAATTGTTTGAGAGCAATGCTTCGAATATATTGGCCCTGCTCTCTTTTTCTAGTTCCTTATATTGAGAGAGCTCAATTATCATACGCTGCGATGTCGTAATAACAATTCTGAATACAATGGCCACACAGAAAATAATCGAAGAGAAAAAGATTCTGCCCAGTTTTCAAAAATAAAAGCATATCTTAACTATGCCTATAAAGAGATCAATATATAATTAAGAGACGAGAACTAAATATTTTATTAATGCTAAGGACAACATACGACATGCGATACATTCGACACAAAATTATATGATTCAATCTGCCTTAAGTGTCTATTGCGCAGACAAACTTCGGTGTTTAAAACAACCTGAGCAAAAAATTCGATCAAATTCATAAAAGCATCAATAGCAAAGAGAAAGGCACTAAATGAGCAATAAAAATATCTTTATTACAAAAATCCGCATTAACAAAGTCAGGCACTTAGAAAATGTTGAAATTTCCCTGTCTGGCATACGACGGCACCTTATTCTTACAGGCAAAAACGGAAGCGGCAAAACCAGCGTTCTCGAAGCCATAAGAGACAGTGTGCTTCAAGAGCAAAATAAGCCCGGTGCATTAACGAATCCCGGCGTAGAAATATCTTATTCGCAAAAAATAACAGATAAAATATCGCAAGGAATAACTGATTTGTCGAGCGCTGTATTTGCTTACATCCCTGCAGAGCGCAGCAAGTATATTCTGCCAGATTCAATAGAGAAGATTGAAGTAGTGAACAAATCGGCAATAGATCTAAACGCGAGCAGAAACTTCCTTAAATACATGCTCAGCATGGACTACCAGCTGTATGGCGCAAAAAACGACAACAACGTAGATCTGGAAGCAACCCTGGAAAGCTGGTTTGCCAATTTTCTAACAGCATTGCGCGAAATTTACGATTGCCGAGAGCTTGAGCTAAAGCGCGACACAAAAAACTTCAGGTTTATAGTTGAAATGCCAAATCGCGAGCCGTTTGCCCTGCACGAAATGTCTGATGGCTACGCGGCGTTTCTTGACATTTATATGGAACTCGTTATGCGGTTTGAAAACAATTCCTCAGAAATTGACTACAGCCATCCTGCGATTGCAATCATAGATGTAATCGAAGCCCACCTTCATGTAAATCTGCAAAAAAGAGTGTTGCCGTTTTATACTCGCATGTTCCCGAATGTTCAGTTCATAGTTTCAACCCACTCCCCTTTCGTTATAACATCATTAAGCGATGCCGTTGTTTTTGGCCTTGAGAGCGCAACGGAGCTTGTAAACCCTGGCATATACTCATACGAAGCAATAGTGGAAGGCTTTTTGGATGCAGGCCAATACTCAAATGAAATGAAAAGCGCTTTTGGCCGTTATAGGGAGCTATGCAGCAAAGAATTGACAAGCTTAGAGGCAAAAGAGCTTGAGCAGCTTGTTTCGATGCTCGAAACTGTGCCTCCAGCTTCAAAAGAGCTGTATATTGCATTCAGAACTATGGAAGGCAAGCGCACAAAATGATAAAAATAAGAAAACGCCCTCTGCCGGAAGGCACTAAAATTTCAAAGGAAGAAGACTATCGCAGAGGGATTCTCTTTCAAATGCTTGTTGAAGACTGCTGCGGAAAATGCTACATATGCGAAGACTCCGTTCATACAGCGCCTAATATTGAGCATAGAGTTTCGCATCGAGGCAACCCTTCGCTAAAATTCGACTGGAACAATCTATTCCTTTCCTGCTCCCACTGCAACAACACTAAATCTGATCGCTATGATGGAATCATTGACCCGTCTAAAGCAGACCCCGAGCAATTCATCGAGCTTTCGCTTGCTTTTGATGAAGATTTGCGTGAAATTGTTATAGTCCGAAAAATCAAGGGCGATCGCGTTATCGACACAACAGTTAGACTGCTTTATGCTGTTTACAACGGGTATAAGACCGATATAAAAAAATATGCTAGCCACCAGCTAAAAAATAAGATTAGCAATGAGCTATGCTGGTTTCAGCAAAAAATCGAAGAATTTAAGCTCTCGCCAAACGATGAATCCAAGGCTATGATTGAAAGAATGGTTTCAGACAGCTCGGTTTTTGCGGCATTTAAGAAAGGCATACTCAAAGCTGACAAAACACTATCGAAGGCATTTGGATACAGTTAGCCTTAAGGCTAGGCTCGCTTCTGCCAACCCTTCGCACAGGCTTTACTGCTTCACTAGCTTTCTGCCTTCCCTCATTGGTATTGTTTGCTCCATAAACACTGCTTCAGAAACGAATGGCCCATGCTGCTGAAATTCTACAATTTATAAAAAAAATTGAAAAGGAAAATATTGCATGAGAAACTAAAACTGCAAATTCGCATGGCCCGGGTGCGGCGCCAGTTATGATCAAAATTCACAAGAGGCAATAATGAAAATTGCTTTTCTGCCGCAATCAAAAAAAAAGGGCATGAAAGCATGCCACTAAAGATTCGGTCTTATATTCCCGCTATTTTTGCGCATTGCAGCTTTATGCTGCCTAGAGGGTTTTGGCGTAGAATTCCTTTGAATAGCTGTACAGCTCCTCCCTGCATGCCTGGGCAATATCTGCCTTGTCCGGCCCAAGCCTGATGCCGGCAACCATTCTTCCGCCTATTCCGTAAAAATCAACGAAATCCCGCACTCTTTGCCGCGCTGTTGCTTCGTCTATGTCCGGTTCGTTTAGCCCTTCTACAGGGAAGCTAAATGTCATTTTGTCTCCGTAGTTTTCCTTGAGCCACCTTGGATCATTTGCACCGCTTAGCTGCGGTGACCACATATCCACTCCCAGTTCGATGAATTCGTCCATATACTGCATGTTTTTGCCGCAGGAATGCAGCTCTATGTACTTGCCCTGGCTCTTGATGAAATCAAACACCCGCTTTGTCGGCGGCATCAATAGCTCACGGAACATCGCATTGGAAAAAAAGCCGGAGTTTTGGTGTCCCCAGTCGTCATGGTAGAGCACTCCGTCAATGCGCCCATAATGCTCAAAGACTTTGCCGATCGTAGCTATTTTATAGTCAGCCATCTTGTGGAAAAACTCCAAAGCGCTTTCAGGCTCAAGCGCCATTGCAAGCAGTGTCTCATCAAACGGCATCATTTCGTGCAGCCTCTCAAATATGCCTTCTGTACATTGGTAAATATGCGCCCGTTCAGGGTCGAACCTGCTTGATATTTTTTCGCCGTCATAAGCCCAGTCGATTGCCTCGATGTCAGGCCATACAACATCCTCGCGCCAGGTGTCAAAGCTTTTGATGACCCTTGTGCCGGGTTTGGTAATCATTCCGCCGGCAATAGGCACGTTCTGCCACTCCACTCCCCAATAATCAAAGCCATCAACTTCAGGAACAGGGTGCTCCTCTATAACATCCGGCCAGCATGTGTCTGTTTCTGATCCTGCAAGCGGCATCCATACCGGTTTTTCGCCAACCACTGTGCGCCTGTAATTTTCTGCATAGCTAATCTCGCGCTTTGGCAGGGCAGGTTTCTGCATCTGCAGCATCCATGGAAACGTTCCTTCTACCTGCTTCCACTCATAAACTTTTTCAGCCATTTTATTCTCCCTTGATAAATACATTTTAAGCCTTCGTGCCGTGCAAATTTAACCGCAACCGGTGCCAGCTTCAAAGGCTTGAAGCCGTGCTTAGCAACTGGCTTGATTATACTCTATTTCGTACAAAACAGTAATACCGGCTTACATTATGGCTTGTGCCATAGCCGGGCATCCGGCTGAAAACAGCGCACGCTGAAATACTGTTCAAAGCGCCAGGTTTGCAGCAGGCTATCAAGCCGGCAAGCGGTTGCCTATGCAGTGAATTCTCGTTTATTCGCTTCGCGCAAATAAACGAGATCAAAGTTTAATTCCTAGATACATTTTTGGCTCTGGGAGTTTACTCTTAACGGTGATGCAAGTTTAACACTGCCTGATAGCATGTATACAGCAACAGCCTGTGCTTAAGCAATGCTTGCATCGGGCAAATGGAGGCTAAAATGGCAAACAAGTACTTTCTGATGTCAAAGGACATAGGCAACGGGCCGCTGGCAATAGGAGAGCTGGAGCGCATAGGAATAAGAAAATACCGTTTCAGCTATTCGGCTGATAAAGGCGATCAGCATACATGGCTAACGCTAATACCAGGCCTGGACAGCAATTCGCCCGGCTATAGCAACAGGAAAGTGAAAAAGAGCATCTTCGGCCGCCTAATCCCTAAGAAGGGCACATGGAGAGCAAAAAAATTATCAGAGCAGTTCGGGATTGCAAAGTATAACGAATGGGACTTGCTGGAATGCCTAATCAACCAGCATGAGGCTCTCGGGTACAGCGATCTTCCTTTATGCGATTCGCACCAGATATTTTATATTTATAAGCAATTGCCGGCAAAGGCGGCCTGTTCCGGCTGTGAGGGGGCATGAATATGAAGTGGCTTGATGGCAAAGACATGATAATGCCAGAGCAATGGAAAATTATTGGAATCGAAGGCATGGGCACAACCCGCAACATGTGCCTGGTGGCAAATGCTGCAACAAATGAAACCGGCTTTTTTAAGCCCGAGCGGGAAGGTTTCTTTAAGGCACGAGGGCAAGAGCACAGCCCTTCATACTACGAATACGCGGCGAGCAAAATTGCAGCCGCACTTGATATACCATGTGCCAAAATCCTTATTGGTGAGCTGTTCGGGAAAAGCGGCTGCATCAGCCTTGATGTCAGATCCGGCTACAGCGGCCACATTATTACCGCAAGCTCTCTGGATAAATGCGGCAAGCTGTTTAACTATAAGAATTCAGCGCCGGGCAGTCCGGTATTTGGATACCCGGATGAGCTTTCATTTCAAGGCATGCTGCCATACTTGCCGCAACAAGTCGAGCACAGCATTGTGAAGATGATGTACTTTGACTGCATCACTGATAACCCCGGCAGAAATTCCAGAAACTACTTGCTTGAAATCGATGGGCGGCCGGCAATCACAGCGCTGCTGCCACTTTATGACAATGAATTTTGCATTCAAAAGCATATGAAGTTTATGCGCGAGGGATCTGCTTTTCACTATTATGGCTCCAGCAGCTTTCCTTTTGGCGGCTTTCCCTTTGAAGTGTTATACGAGTGTATGCAGCGCGACTACCCTGAACTGGCCAATTCGCTTGAGGCAAAAGCAAAGAGCAAAGCATTCTATGAAGCCACAAAAAAATTGGGGTGCTGCGATTTCATGTTGGACAGAGTGAACAGATTCGGCAAAGGCGATGCAATATAAAAGCCCTCCTTGCTCTTCAAAAAAGCATTCGGGGGCTTTATTAAATTGCCTGTTATTTACTGCCAGCCCACAGGGCAAACTCAGGCTCTGTAGCGCGCACATAATGCGTTCCGCCGACAAGCCTGTCATCGCCGTCTTCATAGGATATGCCGCTTGAGGCGTAATCGTATGAGATTGCTGCCCTTCCCTTTTCAGCTGCCGGATCAGCTATTGGTATAGCGGAAAGCAGGCTCTTTGTGTAAGGGTGTATGGGCTGCTCAAAGATCTCCCGGGTTGTCCCTGATTCAACAAGGTAGCCGAGGTGCAAAACGCCTATCCGATCAGAGACATATTTCACCATTGACAGATCATGGGCAATAAAAAGGTATGCAGTGCCTGCCCACTTTTGCAGCCTCTTTAAGAGGTTGACTATCTGGGCTTGTATTGAAACATCAAGGGCGCTTATGGCTTCGTCGCATATGACAAGCTTCGGCTTTATGATAAGAGCCCTGGCAATGCCCAGCCTTTGGCGCTGCCCTCCCGAGAACTGGTGCGGATAGCGGTCAGCGTGCTCTTTTGACAGGCCGACAAGCTCAAGCATCTCAATGATTTTTTCATCCCTTTCGGCCTTTGAAGAGTACAGCTTATGTATGTCAAGGCCTTCACCGACGATATCAGATGCCTTTTTGCGAGGGTTCAGCGATGACATGGGATCTTGAAACACCATCTGCATGCTGCTTCTCAGGCTCTCTGAGGCCGGCTTTGAGAGCTTTGATGATATGTCCTGGCCACAAAAGGAAATGCTTCCGCTTGTAGGCTTATACAGCCTTATAGCGCATCTTCCAATAGTTGACTTTCCGCTGCCGGACTCCCCTACCAGACCATAAGTCTCGCCGGCAAAAATATTAAATGAAACACCGTTAACAGCCTTTACGGTATTAGATCTGCTTACCCTGAAGTGCTGGTGCAGGTTATTGATAGCAAGTATCGGTTCGCTAGCCATTTCGCCGCCTCATAATTTCAAGCCTTTCTGCCAGTGCCTTTGGCGGCCCTATTTTTGGAGCGCTCTCATGCAGCAGCCATGTCGCAGCGCTGTGGGTCTGGCTGACTTTGAACATAGGCGGCTCAATGCGGCTGTCTATGTTCAGGCTGTATGCGTTCCTTGGAGCGAAAGCGTCTCCAATAACTTCCCCAATTAGGCTTGGCGGGCTTCCTGGTATTGTATAGAGCTCTTCTTCCTTTACATCGATTGATGGCATTGCTGAAAGCAGCCCCCATGTGTACGGATGGCGGGGATCATAAAACACTTCGTCTGCAGTGCCTTTTTCAACGATCTTGCCGGCATACATAACAGCTACAAAATCAGCAACATTGGCTACTACGCCAAGATCATGCGTGATATATATAGTTGATATGCCCATGCTTTCCTGAATTGATCTGATAATGTCGAGTATTTTGGCCTGTATTGTAACGTCAAGCGCAGTAGTTGGCTCATCGCATATAAGCAGCTGAGGGCTGTTGGAAATCGCTATTGCTATTACTACCCTTTGCCTCATGCCGCCGGAGAGCTGGTGGGGGTAGTTCTTCATCCTCTTTTCGGGCTCAGCTATCTCAACAAGCCTTAAAAGCTCAACAGCCTGCCTGTTTGCTTCTGCCCTGGAAACTTTTTGGTGGGCAAGAATGCCCTCTATTATCTGCTTTCCTATTGACATTGTCGGGTCAAGGCTGGTCATGGGATCTTGAAAAACCATTGATATAAGCGTTCCGTTTACTGTTTTGCGAAACTGCTTCTTTGAGAGCTTTTCAAGGCTGAGCGTGCCTTCCCCTTTGGGCGTGAACAAAATCTCGCCGCTGTCTATTGCCCCGTTGGAGGAAAGTATGCCCATGATAGCTTTTGCAGTAACAGACTTTCCGCTGCCGGACTCCCCCACTATTGCCAGCGTTTTCCCTCTGGGAAGCTCCAAGTCAACGCCTCTAATCGCATTAACGCTGCCTGCTTTTGTGGCAAATGAAACTTTCAGGCCCTTTACCTCAAGAATTAAGTCGCTCATTGCCTCACCGCTCCTTCATTGTAGGGTCAAAGGCGTCGCGCAGCCCGTCTGCCAAAATATTAAAGCTCAGCATGAGCAGGACAAGCACGCCTACAGGAAATGAAATCATATACGGATGCGTCGTAAGAGATTTAAAGGCATCCGCTATAAGGCTGCCCAGCGATGCCATTGGCAGTGGCACTCCAAGCCCGATGAATGCAAGGAAAGCTTCTGTAAAAATAGCATTCGGTATCGAAAACATCATATTGGTAATAATCTGGCCAATCGTGTTTGGCAGTATTTCAACAAATATCAGCCGCACGGCCCTTGCTCCAAGCGATCTCGAAGCCAGCAGGTACTCCATCTCCTTAATCCTGAGCGCTTGGGCCCTTGCTATCCTTGACATGCCAATCCAGCCTGTAAGCATAAGGGCCAGAGTTATAGTAAACAGGCCCGGCTTAAGCGCTATTATAAGCAGCGTTACAATGATGAGGTTGGGTATGCCATTGATAATTTCTACAGTTCTTTGCATAACGCTGTCAATTGCGCCCCCGACAAAGCCGGAAACAAGGCCGTAAGTCAGCCCGAAAGCTATATCAATGATAACTGCGACAAATGCAATGTATAAGGATATTCTGGCTCCCATCCAGACTCTAGTAAAAATATCCCTTCCCAAAACATCAGTGCCGAACCAATAATAAACGTTGCTGAGATCATCTCTTGCCCGGTACTTATTTACCTTGGCAGAAGTGCCATTTGAATAGTGAATCTTTTCTGAGCCATCAAAGATTCCAAGCTTTTCAAGCCCCTGCACTCTTGGTGCAAGGTTTTGGTGCTCGATTATTTGGGCTTCGTATGTTCTGCCGCTAAGGTAAGGGCCGACGATAGCCATAAAAATAACAAAGAGTATTACGCTCAGGCAGACGATGTTGATTTTTCTTTTGTAAAATCTATATAGAATGTCTTTCCATATCGGCTCAGAGGCAAAATCTGCATGGTCTGCCAAAATGTCTTTGCCCGATAGCTCAAAGTCGTTTTCTTTGAATTCTGCCTGCATTATTCGCCTTCTTTCGTGATGCGAATTCTGGGGTCTATGATTCCGTACAGGATGTCAAGCACAAGCATTATAAAAATATACATAGCAGAGTAAATGAATGAAAGCGCTATGATAACATTATAGTCATTTGCCTGTATAGCAGATACAAGCAGGCTGCCTATGCCGGGAATGGAAAATATCCGCTCAACTACAAGGCTGCCTGTCATAAGGGCTACGATTAATGGCGCAAGCACTGTAATTATGGGTATTAGCGCATTTCTAAGAGCATGCCTGAAAAACAGAGCAGCGCCGGAAATCCCTTTGCTTTCAGCAAACAGCATATAATCAGAGCCGAGAATTTCAAGCAGCTCTGTTCTTGTAAAGCGCGCTACTGTGGCTATAGTAAACATCGACAGTGAAATGGTTGGAAGAACTGATGAATAAATCGGGCTTGATGCCTGGTAGAGCATAGGCGCCAGTTGAAACCTGAATCCTGCGAAATAGCTCAGGGTAAGCGCAAATACGTAGCTTGGCAAGCTGACGCCCAGCACGGATACAACCGTTGCGATCGTATCCATTGCTTTGCCATGCCATATAGCTGCCGCCATGCCAAGGGCCAAGCCAAATATCGTGCCAAGCAGCACTGCCTGAACGCCTAAACGAATAGAAACAGGAAGGCGGATTGCGAGCAGGGCTGTTATGGGAGTTTTCTTGGATAGCGAATAGCTTATGCCAAAGTCGCCCTTTAGCATATTTGCCAGGTATTTTGCAAATCTCTCCATTACAGGGCGGTCAAGCCCGTAATGCTCCATGATCATTGCCCTTGTGTCAAAAGGCACTTTATCGATGTTAAATGGGGATCCGGGCATTAGCTCAAGCAGCAAAAATAAAAGCAGTATTATTGCAATCAGCGTAGCTACAGCCAATGCTGAGCGTTTAGCAATGTATTTAGCCATAATCTCACGAAAAGCCGCACCGGGCCGGCGCGGCTTTTATAATTAAAATTCGCTTCAGTCAGCGATCGTTACGTTTTTAAACACCCTGTTAAGGCCAACAGAATGCCATTCAATGCCTTTAACTGTGCTTTTTACAAGCTCGGCATTGCCCTTTTGGTATATCGGGAAGATTCCTGCTTCATCCATAATGATGGCTTCAGCTTCTTTTAGCGCTTCCCAGCGGGCTTCAGGGTCAACTGCCAGATCGCCGCTCTTTGCAGAAGCTATTATCTCATCGTAGCGCGCGTTTGTCCAGTTGCCGAAGTTGTTCTGCGCGCCGGTAATCCAAAGGTCAAGGTAAGTCATTGGATCAGCATAGTCAGGCCCCCATCTTGTAAGGCCAAGCTCGTAGTCTTTTCCTTCCATGCGGTTAAGGCGCGTTGCCTTTGGCATGGATTCAATGGCAATGGTTAAGCCGGGCAGGTTCTCCTCAATTTGCGCTTTGAGGAATTGGGCTACATTCAGTGCAGATTCTGTGTCTTCCACAAGCATTGCATAGCTGAAGGTGTCCATGCCGAGCTCTTCCTTCGCAGTTTCGAAGTACTCTTTGGCAAGATCCTTATTGGTAGAAAGGTATGTGGCGGATGTTGCCCTGTAGTCTTTTCCGTCCGGCCCGGTAGCAAATTGTGACGGCACCGCAAAGTCAGCGACTATTGAGCCATCCTTTAGAATGTTGTTTACAATAGCGCTTTTGTCGAATGAAAGCGCCATGGCTCTTCTCAGGTTCACATTGCCAAGGCCCTCTACCTCAGTGTTCGGCGAGATAAACCATAGGTATCCTGCCATTATTGGAGTGTATTCAGGATCAGAGGCAAAGTTTTCTGACTGTTCGCCAGAAAGGGTTGCTATGTGCAAATCGCCATTCTGGTATGAAAGCATTGCTTGCTGGGAATCTTTTATAACCTGGTAGTGAAGCCCGTCAATTAGCACCTGATCAGCGTTATAGTAAGTTTCATTCTTCACAAGGTCAATGGAAGTCGCCATTTGCTGGAAAGATGTAACTTTAAACGGGCCGTTTGCCAGCAGGTATTCCGGCGCAGTAGCGAAGTTTTCGCCGCATTCTTCATAGAATTTCTGGTTTACAGGGTAGAATGTCGGGAAGCTCATTAAAGGCAGGAAGTACGGTACCGGGAATGCAAGCTCTATCTTTAGAGTCTTGTCATCAACGGCGCTAATGCCAAGGCTATCCACAGCCATATCCCCATTTGCAATCTCAGCTGCGTTTTTTACGCCTGCCGTATCGATTATGTAGGCATATTCGCTTGCTGTCTCAGGGTCAACAGCCAATCTCCATGCAAAGACAAAGTCATGCGCAGTAACAGGATCGCCGTTTGACCACTGGGCGTCCCTGAGCTTGAAAATGTATTCAAGGCCATCATCTGCCATTTCATATGACTCAGCTATGCAAGGGTAAGGCGTTCCTGCTCCATCGATGCTATACAATCCTTCAAGGAAGCTTGCTATAACTTCGAATGAAGTTCCGTCAGTAGCGATTTGGGGCCTAAGCGATGCCGCTTCTACATCTATATGGATGTTGAGTATTTTTGGAGCATCGCTTGTGCTTCCGCCTCCGCTTGTTTGCGTGTTGCCACCGCCACATGCTGCCAATGAAAATATTAGCAGCACGGCTAATGCGGCGCTAAGCGCTCTTTTTGTTTGTGCCATATTTGTCCCTCTCTTAATAATGGGCTTAATGCCCGTATGACATATTTATACCTTTTCTTTAGCTGATTTACAACCATTTCAGCTTTGAATTAAAATTATACTACACAAAAATGGCAGTATAGAACGCTATATGGTGCATTATTGGTGATTACTTATGCAAAAATATTATAAAAATCTAAAATTTAACCTATAAGAATTTTGCAATATAAGGCATGAGCCTGTTTACTTTCTGTTTATTGAATCTTAGCTGCCAATTAACGCGCCTTTGGTAAAATACATAGGAGGCGGCGTAGCCTGCACTTTGCATGCCATAGTTTTATATCTGTTTACCGGCTATGCCGCCAACAGGGCATGCACAATATCCCGTCAAATAATTACAGGGGCATTTTTATATGAGCATAAAAAAAAGGCTCTTTCTATCGAATATACTAATGGTAGCCATGCCAATCATGCTTTCCCTTGCATTCTTCTTCACGCTTGCGACAATTACCATACACTTGTCAAAAGAGAGCATGAATATAAAGCGGGTCCTGTTTGCGGACAAGTCGGATCTAAGCGCTATCAATAAAGCCGGATACAGCCATGCCGGCACAGCAGACATATACTTTTCTGATCAAATGGGCTATATTGTATGCTTGCCAAACAGCGAACTGCACAGCAGCAACAGCAGCCTGGCAAGGTTTTTGCCATTCATTGCAATGCCTGCAATGGTCACAGCTGTGTTTCTGACAAACAGGTATTTGACAAAGCTTATGTACAAAAGCATCATGCACCCCATAATGACCTTGTCTGAAGGCGTGCATGAGATAAGGGACGGGAATTTGACGTACAGGATAGCATATTCAAACGCAGATGAATTTGAGCCTGTATGCACGGATTTCAACGATATGGCTGAAAAGCTCCATAACATGGTGGAAGCGCGGCAAAAGGACGAGCAAAGCCGGCGGGAGCTTATTGCAGGCATATCACACGATCTCAGAACTCCGCTTACATCAATAAAAGCCTATGTTGAGGGATTGGAAAAGGGCATTGCGCCAACGCCGGAAAAGCAGAGCCGCTACCTTTCTACGATAAAAGAAAAGGCGGATGATCTGGAGTATACAATCAACCAGCTGTTCACATTCAGCAAGTTGGACACAGATGAATACCCTCTGAGGCTTGAGAGATCAGATATAGGTAAAGAGCTCTTATGCATTATAGAATCCTCCTTTGACGAATACCGCCAAAAAGGGCTTATTATCGAAAATGCAGGCATACAGACAGGGCTTGAGTGCATGGTAGACAAGGTTAACTTTAAAAATGCGGTTATAAACATCATTTCAAACAGCGCCAGATACAAAACAGACGAAGTTGGCAAAGCTGCAATTTCATGCAGCTCCAGCGACGGATGGGCGCACATAGCGATCTCTGATGACGGGCCGGGCGTTAAAGCCGACAAGCTGCACAGGCTCTTTGATGTTTTTTACCGCGGGGAAGCCTCAAGGACTAATCCGGGGGATGGCAGCGGCCTGGGGCTTGCTATTTGCGCCAAAATACTTGAGAAGCATAACGGGGAGATTTCTGCTGAAAACGCAGATCCAAGAGGGCTGCGGATCGAAATAAGGCTGCCCCTTGCCGAAGCTTGGGAGTAAATAATGAGAAAAATACTGATTATTGAAGATGATCTTGCTATTGCTGAAATAGAACGGGATTTTCTGATGATTGCCGGTTATGAAGCCGACATCACAGGCGATGGCATTGACGGGATAAATAAAGCGTCGCAATATTGCTATGACCTGATACTGCTGGATCTTATGCTGCCCGGCCTTGACGGCTTCGAGGTTTGCAAGCATATCAGGGACAAAACTGATTCCCCTATTCTTATGGTAAGCGCCAGAGGCGAAGAGCACGACAAGATTCGGGGCCTGGGGCTCGGGGCAGATGACTATATAACAAAGCCATTCTCCCCTTCTGAGCTTGTTGCGAGGGTGAACGCAAACCTGGCCCAATACGATCGCCTAAAGCCGCTGTCTGAGCGGCCTGCCCAGCCAATACAGCTGGGGGCACTGCAGATAAACCAGCTATCCAGAAGGGTTTTGGTTTCAGGCAGGGAAGTTGATCTTAAAAACAAGGAGTACGAACTGCTTGTCATGCTTGCTTCAAACCCTGACACTGTATTCAGCAAGGAGCAAATATATGAAGCAATATGGGGCCAAGACGCCTTTGGCGATCTGAAGACTGTTGCGGTGCACATAAACAGGCTTAGGGAGAAAATCGAAAGCGATCCCCAGAACCCGCAGTTTATTCAAACTGTATGGGGCGCAGGCTACCGCCTAAAGATATAGAGCGCCAAAAGAGCGAATGCAGCCTGCTAATTGGCACCGCCCTCGTAGCCTGCCTTGCTAAAAACGCTGAGAATATCATCGCACAACAGTGAAAGCTCAGCTATTTTATTGCTTATAGGCTCCATTTTCGCTTTGTCTCTAACAGTAGACGGTAAAATGCCAAATCCGCCCTCCATCTTGGCCAGGGCATCAAAGCCTTCTTTTGTTTGTTTTCTCACAATTGGAATCAGATCGCCGATAAACGCCATATCAGGGTTAAGCTCAAGGGTTTGGGCAAGAAAGCTTTCACAGCAAGCATTTGTACCAAGCATGCATAAATACGCCCCGTGCATATTCCAGCATGTGAAGCCTTCATAGGGGTGGGTATGCCATATCGGATCGCCATCAGCGTAATTGCCAAACAGGCCGCTTTGAAAGCTCTGTGCCCAATCAACAAATGCCTGCTTGCCAAAAGAGCTCTTGTTTGTTCCCTCCATTGCTATAAGGGAAGGAAATGCCAAAACTGCTTTGCGGTATATCTCGGAAACAGGGGGTTTTTGCATCTTTTCGCCAACAAAAACAAGCTCGCTGAAACAGCATTCGGCAAGCTGCGGGCTCTCGCCCAGCAAGCAGTAAAAGCGATCGCCTTTATACGCGCAAATAACGCCAAATGCATTAAACGGGCCATTAACTCTGGCGATTACAGGAACTCCATTGTCTATATAGCCACGTATTCTTGCGCTGTGCTTGCTTCTCTTGCCTTCGCAATCGATATTGCTGATATGATCATATCCATAGCCACATGCATGAAAAGCTTTTTTTAAAGCAGCGGCCGTATACTGATGCGAAAAGCATATGGGCATTTCATGGGGATTTTTGTTGTAAAGCTGTATAAAGCTGTCGCCGGTAACGCCGGAAAAGAGCCAATAGCTGTAATTTTTGCTTTCGCCAAGGCATTCCATCAGGTATTGCATACATGCATTTAGCCAATAGTTTTGCCCGGCTTGCATGCTTATAAGCGCCCGCAAAGGCGCAGTGCTGATTATATTCTCCATCAGTTTCCTTTCATGCCGGCACAAGGCCCGGCTCTTCGCTGCTGTTCGCATGGTTTGCAAAGCGCTGCAAGCTTTTATGGATCATTTCGCTTTTAAAACCATTCAATCCCATATTAGTATAGTATAACGATGCGAGCTATGTAAATTTCCCGTTCAGCTTTAGTTTTAATAAGCAGTTGCTGAGGCTTCAGGCATGCTATAATCTAGGAACATAATTTTGCGCTGTGGAGGCATTTTGGAAAAAGCTAAGGAAATTTTCTGGAAATTAATTTTCAGCATATTATTGCTGGCTATAGCAGTTTGTATTGGATTCATGCTTTCATTCATGGCTATTATGGCAACAGCGCAAGCGTTTTACGCCTATCTTGCAGCATGTATTGCAGCTTTCATTTGGCTTATCATTCTAAATGGCATCTGGAATATGCTAAAGCCAAAGGCCCTAAACAAATTAGAAGCGCTCTCCGAAAAGACGCGCTTTCATGGGCAAAGTCAGCTATGCCAATTAATGAGAGCAAAGCTGACGCCCGTAATAAGGCATTTTTGGAAAGCAATGCGCAAGAGGCAGAAGCCATAATAAACGATCTTTTGGAGAATGTTTTAAGCGTTAGGGACGGCATCGTTGTTCATGGCGATTTTGCTGTAAGGCAGGAAAGATACTATCACCTTATAACAACGGCCCTTCTTGCATGCAGCAATTGGGAAACTGCAAGCGAGGCCGAATCTGGAGATGGGTATCCAGACACTCTATGCACAAACAAAGGCCTCAATGCGGCTGTCATTATTGAAGAGAAGTTTTCAGCCAAAGGCGATGATGAAAGCCTTGCTGCAAAGGCCCAGGAAGCAATGGATCAGATTATTGAGGCGCGGTATGCAAAGGGCATTGAGGGCTACAGCACACTTGTTGCAGTTGGTATAGCTTATGCAAGCAGAAAGTGCAAGATAGTGATAAAGTATCTGAAATAGGCTGGAGCTGATTAGCAAGCCACTTGCCAGCTGCCATGCCATAAAGAGGGTCCACAGCTTTGCTCAAAGGCAGGCCCACCTAAAGGAGAGCAATTATGAACCTGTCAAAATCCATCGATTTTTTGCTTGAAAACGCTGGAGCGGTAATACAGTACCGGTTACATAAAGAAATTCTAAGAGACTTGAAACAAACACAGGAAGAAAACTTGCTTGAGCAAGTATATCAAACTCCGCTTTTCAAATTGCTTTCGACATATGTTAAGCCGAACGGCTATATCGGAAGAGGCATGCACAGTTGGGATAACTGGCGCGGTGAGGTTCTGCACCGCACACCGTTGGAAGACGGCGAAGCAGCTGCTCGTTTGCTATCTTATTATTCGATTCCGAAAACGCATCCATATGTCGCCGGTTTTGTGAAAGCCATGCGTGGCGAGGAAGCCTTGCGCGAAGAATTCTCATATATCCCACCTGAGATAGAGCGATTTGAGAATCGATCTATCGGGCTCAACAACGGAAACTGCTTGTTGGGGTTGATACTTGCTATGCAATCCTTGCTGGGCAGCGGCGATGATGAGGAAGTGCGCTATTTTCAAGATATATCGCTTAAGGGCTTTGAGCGTGTTCTTGAGATTTCATCCCTTGGCGAGATCACGAAAGAAAGAAAAACACAAGGAAAATACCACTACCCCTACATCGAAGCTGATGAATATTTTCCCTGTTCTTATACCCTTGCAGAGCTTGCATATACCACTTCATGGCGCACTGCCGAGAATATTCAAATGCTCGCGGATTCACTCAACCACATCAATACAATAATGAAGCCCGATAGCAATATGCACATTAAGGTAGGCAATAAGTATTATGTGCCCTGCTTTGCGCTTAACAGGCCTTTGAGGCCTTTTAGATATGATGTTGTTGATATAATACTTTACCGCCGCATACTGACCGAAATAGCGATGCTCGGCGTTGGAGAGAGGGTAGGCATCATTCGTGAAAGCGCCGCCAACGTACAAGATGCGATTGATTCGGACGGCATACTGCGCATGGATTTAGATTCAAACCACAATAAGCGCTATTCGCCAAAAAACATTAAATATCCAACGCCATATGTTGATGTCCGGCTTGAAGCTGATTATAAGCGAAAATATGCTCTTGAATGCGATTTGACATTCTGGGCAGTCCAGTTCTTGAGTCTGGCGGAGGAGGCCAAGGGTAACAAAAAAACGGCTAATGATCCTCACAAAAGCGCTTGATGCGCCATTAGCGCTGCCTAACTGCTTTTATGAGCAGGCTATGGCCAAATCTTCGACAAATGGCCAGGCTGCCCGTAACCGCGTAACTGTCTATGAGATTGCGCTGCTTTCTTTTCATGCTTTTCAGTTTTCCTTGAATATATGTAACCATATCTGCCATAACCCCTATTAATGTTTTCCATAGCCATAAAATTTAAATAAACAATCAAATCATCGCTAAATGGCTGTAAAGCACGCTTTACCGTCGAAGCGGTGTTATTTGTTAGCCCATTTTAGCGTAGCTTAATATTATATAGTGCATGCTGGGCACTACGGCCTCTAAAAGGGTTAAAAGCAAGAACCAAGGCTGCTGCAAGCCAGATCAAAAATACATAATACCGGCAATTTTGCATTGCCGGGCAAAGCACAGAACATTGAAATAGCACATAGGCATAAGCTGCTTAGCCAAACAGCAAATTGCTCAAGCAAGCCATTATGCTTATGAAAAATAAAGGGGGTATAACATGTATGAAGTATACGATGGCGGGGATTTTGCTCAGGCATTAAGCGCACAATCCCCAGTTGACATCGTAATAAAAGATTCATTTAGCCTATCAAGCACTTACTATGATATTGATGATGGAAAAACTGTATCGATTGTGGGCGACGGCGAAGGGGATCATAAAATAACTTTAACTGGAAGATTTAGGGTAACTAACGGCGCAAACCTGGTTTTAGGCGATTCGCCCTCATCAGGGCAATCAAATCCCCTCGAGATCGCAAGCATATATACAACTGTGACAGTTACAGATGGCAGCTTAACTGTAAATGATGGCATTAAAATAACAACAAGCGGATCATCCAGCTCTGAAATTGAGCTAAATGGGCAAAATGCCACAGCTACGATAAATGGCGGCATTTTTGAAGGCTTTGACGGCATCAGCATAAAAGGCGGCGCTTACGTAGATGCTATTCGCGGCGGGGTATTCAATGCAAGCAATACTGCCATATACTTGGAAAATAGCAGTGAAATCGGCGAAATATCAGCAGGAACCTTTAAAAAGACATCTAATGAATTGCGCTCGCTTGTCCATCTGGAATCCCGCAGCCACATTGGCAAAATATCCGGAGGCGATTTTGATGCCAGGATCGGATATAGCCCAGCCGTAACTGTCATTCGAGGATCATCGATTGGAGAAATAAGCGGCGGCACATTTTCCACTACCAATCCTCAGGGAGGGACAATCGTTGTATGGAACGACAGATTTGCCGGAGAAACTACAATTGGGCTCATATCAGGCGGCACATTCATTTCAGTAGATTATATTGCCGTTTTAGTCAATGACAGCGGGGCCAAAATAGATTCCATCACTGGCGGGAATTTCATTGGTGAAAGAGCATTGCAAGTAGACATAGGCGCCGTTGTCAATACAATTACCGGCGGCACATTCACAGCAAGCGCTTATGCGATTTTTAATTATGGTTACATTGGCCTGATTGGAGGCAATGCTGTTTTAAATGGAATGCTCTTTAATTATTCTGCATCTTACGCATATGGAACAATTGGCGAAATAGGCACCGCTGAAATAAACAGCTCAACCATAGGCATCGATAATGGCGGCATCATACATACGATAGCCGGCACATCAATATCTGCAGTCAGCTCAGCTGCTATTTATAATTATGGCGTTATCGACAGGATCGCCGGAGTAAGCGCAGTTAGCGAAGGCTCAAATGCCATTACAAGCCTTGCTTCAGAAAAAAATCCTGACATGCACGAAATCGGGCATATAGGGGAGATAGACGGAGGGGAATATATCGGGAATACATCCGCAATAAACAGCTCAATAGGCTTAAATAAAATTCACGGCGGCACATTCTGGGGCAAAAACAGCGATGCCATTATCATATCGCATCCTCTTATTCTGGAACCTGATACTGATACAAGCAGTTTGCAGGGAATTGGCCGTTATTGGGGCCAGGGAGGCGTGATCTTTAATGACGAAGGCCTGGTAGCCTACCCCGGCGATTTTTATATGAGCAGCAGCACCCTGCCTGTAAATGGCATAAACGATGCTGAGTTCAAGTACCTTACGCGCGATGCCCCCGAGCCACCCGAACCACCCGAGCCAGAGAACACGTACACTATTGTTTATAATGTTAATGGCGGAATAGCCGGCAGCGGCCCTGAAGCAGAAACAGGCTTAAGTGCGCAATATGGCCATGAACTGGCTACATCGCCTGTGCCGGTGCATGAAAATGCAGGCGGCAAAAAGGTAGTATTTCTTGGCTGGACTGCTTCTCCCCATGCAGAAATACTCGATAGGGGAATGGCTTGGCCCCAGGTAATCAAAAGCGTAGACATTACAAACGAAGACATCACTGTATACGCTTTATGGGGTTTTAGTTCAAGCGCTGTTGACAATTCCCTTATTCAAATCCTCACATCAGTCGCAATGGAGGAAATCGGGCTAAGCCATATCATAAATGCCGAAGGCGAAAAACTTCAGTATTCGATTGGCACGCTGGACAGCAGCCCTAACTTGCAGCTTTCAGTTGAACAGATTTTGGAAGTTAACGAAAGCGTGAAGGAAGTCTTAAAGCAAATAGCGTTTAACCAGATGTTTCTGGGGAGCAAAATGTCAGAAGCGTTTAAAGGTTTTCTGGGCAAATGATTCCGGCGATGCCAAAACAGGGAGCTTGCGCTTTAAGCAAGCCTCCCTGTATTTTGCCTTTGAACCAACATTTCCAAAGCGCACAAAAGTTTATGCGGGGCTACATCAGCCTAAAGGTTTTGCATAACTGAAACAGCAGCTCCAATAGCTGTTGCAAATACGGCGTTATCGGGGATTGTAAAGTTCAGGGCGTGCATCCCCCCAATGCCGCTAAAGACTTCTTCAGCCTGTGGGAGCGTGGCAAGGCTTCCTGTGAGTATTACTTCCTTTATACTGTCATTTCTTGCAGCAAATACAGCCATCATGCCGATAGTCTGAAAGATCATATTTATTATTCCTACAGCGAAGTCAGATTCAGTAGCTGTGCTCTTTACCTTGCCGAAGTTTGATGCTGTCAAGTTGGCCGGAAGCGAAGGGATATCATGCCCCAAAATATCTCCAACGGCCAGATCAACGTTTTCCAAATGCCCGTGGGCAGCCAGTGCAATAATGGCGTCAGTATCACTGGTGTTAAGAAGTATTGAGGACAGGCCAAGCAGTGTGCCGCCGCCAACGCCGGATCCCCCTATGTGCACTATCTCGTCCTGGGCAGCCCGCACAAATGCTGTGCCTGTGCCCATACTCGCAACGAAAGCGCTTTTTTTGCCGGAAGTATACAGGCCCCCGAACCCGATAGCCTGAAATTCCTCGATCTTATGCGTAGGTATGCTGTAAACATCCTCGTCTATAAACGACGCGCCAACACCGGTTAGAATAATCTTTGAGACATCATTTAGGGAGTAGCTGTATTGCCGCAAAAAATGCCCTATTGCGCCATACATGGATGTAATCTGATCAGCAGCCCTTACCTGCAATGTTCCAATAAGATCAGTTCCTGATGAAAAGCCTACGATTTTTGTTGTTGAGCCGCCGACATCAACGCCTAATACTATTTTCATTATTTCAACTCTCCTTGTGCACAGCCACAATATCAGAAGCAAGCCAGTGTATGATCGCATGCATAATACTGCCCTGTTGACTTTTTCGAAAATATGTTCTAAATTTCTTTAGCAATTAGAAAAATTCTGGTATAATTTCAGTACAGGTACACCCCCCTATGGCATGGTTAATACCGCCTCTGAAATGGAGGTGAGGCATATGGATACATACCAGGCGATCTCGCTGATGATTGCATTTGCGGCGCTAGTTATCCAGATTGTTAGGTCCAAAAATGACAAATAACCGTGCCTTGGCCAGAAGGCTCACGGTTATCTACAATGCCTTTTGAGGTAGCCATGACTTGGGTGTACCTCTTTTGCATCCATTATATAATATGGTGTGCATGCTGTCAAATATTCGATTTTTGCCACAGTGCTGAAGAGCAAACATTCGCTCACGGGCTCCACGCCCCTTTTTTGGGCGAAGCGCCCAAATGCTTTTATTCGTATTTCTGCTGGAAGGCGCACAAAACCCTCCTGGCCCCTGCCTGCTG
>WRIY01000007.1 GCA_009782515.1 Eubacteriaceae bacterium | reverse complement strand
TGTTAATAAGAGTAACTGGTTGCGGTCAAATTGCGGATTATTATTTAGTAAATCAGCATATAAGGCAAAAAAAAATGGTGCGGATAAGAGGACTCGAACCTCCATGCTTTTGGGCGCCAGATCCTAAGTCTGGTGCGTCTGCCAATTCCGCCATATCCGCTACTGAGCTATTATAGCACGGCAATAAGCCCCTTACAACAATATTTTTTTGTTATAAACAGCAACCGTTTGCTTATATTATCAATCATAAAAATTATTGCCAAGAAATATTTATTATTGGAAAATTCCCTCTTTTTCTGAAACCGAAACAATTGTGTAGCAAAACAGAGGAATCATTGCTTTGCGCTTTTATAAAGCAACGCCGGGTAGCGGCTATTTGTCTCAGTGTACACCCCTGTTGGCGCGATATAATCTGCAAACTTTCTGCGAAATGCAGCTTGATGGATTTTCTCGCCTTTTATCACTTCATATATGCTCTGCAATTCTGGTAGAGTGAATGTCTCGGGCAAAAAATTAAGGGATATGTCGCTGCAGTCAACCTCAAGCCTTAAATATTCTAACGCCATGGCGATGATCTTTGCATGGTCGAAAGCCAAACCAGTGTTCAATCTTATATGTGGCTCTTCGCCATCGCCGTATGCGAGCTGTGCTTGAATGGTTATTTCGCCGCTTTCCAGGGTTAGGCTTGCTATATCTTCCTCCCTGCTATACGCCGCCTCAAACCACTCGGCTTCAGATGCGTCATCACCGGCTTGAACGCTTGCTGAAGCTGTGTCGCTTAGGGCAAGGTAGGCAACTCCGAAAACCCTGGATCTTGGATCTCTGTCTGGCTCAGTGTATGTGTATAGCTGTTTTATATAACTAGAGTCAAACTCAACACCCGTCTCTTCTTTCAATTCCCTGATAGCTGCAGACAGGGCTGTTTCGCCTTCTCCAACAAACCCTCCAGGCAAAGCCCACATTCCTTGAAAGGGATCGTTGCCTCTTTTTATGAGAAGTATCTGCAGATGAAACTCTGGCTGCCGCCTATGCTTTTGAGTGTTTATAGCTGAAAACAATGCCACATCAGCGGCAACAGACTGGCTTTCGTATTTGTTTATATTTTCCACTTTTATAACCTCTATCCACTGCTATTCATATTATAACAAATTTGCGCATAAAAGAATGTAATTACCCTTATTTTAGCAATATACATTTCTATTCGGAATTTTATGCCATAAGCAGCGTGCTTGGTGTCGGATTATGGCACAGCAAAATAAAATTTCCAAATAGCATTGACAAAAGTACCAGGTAAAGTTATAATTTACTAGCACTCAGTTGAAGTGAGTGCTAGTAAAAGAATAGATATAGGAGATTTATTTATGTCAAGCTTAATACCATTTGGACAGAGAAGAATGCATCCCTTAGCCAACATGATAGAAAACATGGAGAATATGTTTTCCGAAAGCCCAATTAACAGGCCTCATTTCCGCATTGATGTTGAAGAGGCTGAAAACGAGTACATTGTAAGCGCAGAGATGCCTGGAATTAGCAAAGAAGAAATCTCTATCGCTATGTCAAACGGCAGGCTGAGCATCACTGTCAACATGAGCGAGGAAAAAGAGAGTGCAGAAAAGAACTATGTTCACAGGGAGAGAATTGCACAGTCATATGCAAGAACCATGTACTTGCCGGGAACAGATCAAAAGAGCATTGGCGCAAAGCTGGCAGACGGAATGCTAACAATAAATGTTGCCAAAAAAGTAAAGGATGATGACTCTGCAATCAATGTAGAAATTGAATAGTTAATAATTCAGCCTGAATCGAATGCATATGCATAAGCGCAGCTTTGGCTGCGCCGTTTTGCTATTAATTCAGGTTTGGCTGTTATACTCATAAGCATAAAATATAGAAAAATAAATGCCGGTGATGCTCACTTTATGTATCCTGGCTATGTTACAATGCTATTGTACAAAAACGAACAAATATTAATAATAAGACTGCTTCTTGGCAAGCATGCCTTCGAAAGGACGGCAATAATGCGCAAGAAATACCGCATACAGCGCGTGGCGTACATGCTGGCAATTACCTTGCTTTGCTCATGCGCGAAATCATTTTTGCCTGCGAAAGGCATTATCCTGTCTGGCAAGTATACAAATGAAAGCCTGAAGCTCAGTTACGCTTTGCCGTCTGGCTGGCGATTTGCCCAACCGGAAGACATTCAAAATTTAAACCGCAATATCGAGCTGCCAGAAATGGGAGCAGCATATAAAGCTGAGTCTATTTATGAAATTGGCACAGTGTATGACATGATAGCTTTCGACGAAATTACCGGATGCAATGTTTGCGTTGCCATATCTATCGCCGACTCATCCGCGAGTGAGCCGGCTGAAACATTTCTTGATTCAATAATCGCAGTTTTAAGCCAAGTAGAGAGCTTTGAACCTGGTGAAAAAGCGCCTGCAAAAGTTGGAACAAATGACTATTTGAGACTGGCATGCTCGTTTGCCATAGATGGGAGCAGCGTGCTGCGAAATTATTATGCTAGAATGGAAAACGGCTTTATAGTCTGCATTATGACAACTGTCAGTGTCGATTCGACAGACACAGCAATAGCTGCTTTCGATGACTTCAGATGATTTTCAACTACTATGACCATTTTTATGGCCTCCTTATAAGGAGGCCTTTATCATTTATAGAAAAAATTTCAATAATAATTGAAATTTTTCATCGAAATGGCAGATAATAAATGGTAATATAAAGTTGAATGACAATTGAGGTCTAAAAATGGATCTTGCAGTAGAAAAAACACAGCATAAATATGGCAAAAAGGCTAGCCATATCCACTTTGCAGTACTAAAAGAAAACGGTAGGCTAGTATCTCTCAGCGAAGCGTCAGAGCATTACCCTTCTGGCTGCGTGTGCTTAGCGTGCGGAAATGGCCTTGACATTATTAAGGATGATGCTAAAAAGCTGAGCTTTAGCCACAAAGGCAATATTGTATGCCTTGATGGGCTTGAGCTTTCTATTTATAAAACTATGCTGGCTGTGCTCTTAAAGAGCCTGCAAATACTCCTGCCCCAACCTGCAAGCAGCAAAGCAGCAAGCAGCAGCGCAAAGCTGCAAAAGCTGACTTCTGCTGAGCTCTTGAGCGGCAGCGCGGAGCAGCCAACGCTTATAGCCTGTTATGCAGGGCAGGCCTTCTTTCGAATTGCCTTAAATATTGATGGCCATCTTTCTGCATTCGACTGTGCCCGGCTTGCCAAACAGGCGAGAAGCGCAAAAGCTTCGCTTTTGCTTATAAACATTGAAAGCAATAAGATGGGCAGCTTTAGCGCTTTTGAGGAAGTGCTTTATGGAAACGCATCTGCTAAAAAATGGCTTTATAATAAGCAGGCTGAAATTCTGGCAGAGAAGAGCAGGCAGTCATCAGCTATCACAAGCTTGGCCCGTGGCACTGATGGTTTTGAGACTGCAGTTTACAGGGCCGCCCATGCACTGTTAGCCGAAAAGCTTATGATTATGCTGCCACAGACTTCAATCCAGCTGCCTGCTCAGCAAAAGGCTGAAATAATAAGCAAAGCAGGAATTGCTAAGCTGACAGGCTCTGAATACACACCTGGCGGCAAACTTCCCTGCCTTGCATGCAGCTCAGGAAAAAATGCAATGCACATAATCATTAATTTCGAAAACAGGCTTTCTGGCATTGAGCTTTCAAAGCTCAGAAACCAAGCAAGGCAGAAAGAAACCTCGCTGCTGCTTATAAGCGTGCCTGACAGCAATAAAATTAATAATAAAGAAGCTCTTAGCGAGCTTTTGTTTGTTGACACACGGTCAAAGAAATGGCTTTATAACAACCGAATTGACAAGCTCCAAACAAAAGGCCGTAATTCGGCTGCACTTTCAGAGCCGCAAAACACATCCGGCATTGCCAACAAAAAAACTGCTGCGCTTAATAGCTAGCCGGCACAGCAGCATTGTTTTGCTTGCTATTGCTTTAGCACAAAGCTATATATCCTGCCAGCCACATAGACTTCCTTTTCAATAGCCTTGCCTTCGATATACGATGTTACAGCCTCGTTTTCCCGCACAATAAGCGCAACGTCTTCTTCACTGGCATCAGCGGGGACATTGGCTTTTGCCCTGACCTTCCCGTTTATTTGAATAGGTATTTCAATGTAGTTTTCGGAAAGCTTTGATTCGTCATATTCCGGCCATTTAGCTTCGTAAAGCCTTCCGGCATAACCAGCCTCCTGCCATATCTCCTCAGTGACATGCGGCGCAACAGGGTTAAGAAGTATCAGAAAGTCCCTCAGCTCCCCTCTCGTGATTGAGCCGGCTTTATATATTTCGTTCGCTGCCTTCATCATTGCTGCAATAGCTGTGTTAAACTTAAGGTTCTCGAAATCGTATGAAACCTTCTTTATAAGAGAGTGCATCAGCCCGGCAAGTTCATCAGAATACCCATCGCCGCTAACTAAAAAGTCTTGCATGGCATACACTCTGTCTATGAACCTCTTGCAGCCCTTTACTGAATCGGCATTCCATGGCGCCGTTTTTTCAAAGTCACCGACAAACATCTCAAACATCCTGAGAGTGTCAGCCCCATATTCCCCGATAACCTCATCCGGGTTGATGACATTTCCCCTGGATTTGCTCATTTTCTGGTTGTCAGTGCCTAATATCATCCCATGTGAGGTCCTCTTGGCATATGGCTCCGGCGTGTCAACTATGCCCAGGTCAAAGAGGAATTTGTGCCAGAAGCGCGAGTAGAGCAAGTGAAGCGTCGTGTGCTCCATGCCTCCATTGTACCAATCCACATTCATCCAGTAAGCCAAAGCCTCTTTGCCGGCAAGAGCGCTCTCGTTGCGCGGGTCTGTGTAGCGCAGGAAATACCAGCTGGAGCCAGCCCATTGCGGCATAGTGTCTGTTTCCCTCACTGCAGGCTTGCCGCATTTTGGGCAGGTTGTATTATACCACTCCGGCATTAGCGAAAGCGGCGAATCCCCATCATCAGTCTGCCGGTAGTTGTCTACTGCAGGCAGCTGTAGCGGCAATTCTGATTCAGGGACTTCAACCCATCCGCAGTCTTCGCAATATATGAGCGGTATTGGCTCACCCCAATAGCGCTGCCTTGAAAAGACCCAGTCACGCAGCTTGAAGTTTACCTTTCTCTGCCCGATCTTGCGCTCCTCGAGAATCTCAATCATTTTCTCTTTGCCCTCATCTGCGCTTAGCCCGTCAATGAGAGGGGAATTTATGCAAACAGATCCTTGCATTTGGGTGTAGGCAGCTTCAGATATATCTCCGCCTGAGATGACCTCCCTGATAGGGATGCCATACTTTTTGGCAAATTCATAATCTCGCTCATCATGTGCCGGCACAGCCATTATTGCGCCTGTTCCATATGTCATGAGCACATAGTCAGTCGCATAAATCGGTATTAGCTCTTCTGATATAGGGTTATAGGCCAACAGGCCGTCAAGCTTAACGCCTGTTTTGCTCTGTGCCATTTCTGTGCGCTCAAAATCGGACTTGTTTTGCGAGAGCGACCTATACTCAAGCACCTCGCCGGAATTTTTAATATCGGCGATATACTCGTCAATAAGAGGGTGCTCCGGAGCTATAGCCATATATGTTGCGCCATATATCGTATCCGGCCTTGTTGTATATACATTCAGTTGTGCGCTTGTATTTTCAATTGGAAATGAGATGTCAGCGCCTTCGCTTCTCCCAATCCAGTTGGCTTGGCTTACCTTGACTCTTTCAACGAAATCTACCGTCTCAAGATCGTCCAGCAGCCTTTGCGCATAGTCAGTTATTCTAAGCATCCATTGGTTCTTGACTTTTCTGGTAACTTCAGCGCCGCATCTTTCGCACTTGCCGTCAACTACCTCTTCATTCGCAAGGCCAACCTTGCAGCTTGGGCAAAAATTAATGGGAAATTCCTTCTTGTAAGCCAGCCCATGCCTGAAAAGCATCAAAAAGATCCATTGGGTCCATTTGTAATAGCCAGGATCAGTTGTGTCTACTTCCCTGCTCCAGTTGAATGAGTAGCCTATAGAATGCAGCTGCTCCTTAAAGTGGGCGATGTTTTCCTTAGTTACAATTGCAGGGTGAATCCCTTGCGCAATTGCATAATTCTCCGTAGGAAGGCCGAAAGCATCCCAGCCCATTGGAAACAACACATTATAGCCCTCAAGCCTTCTTTTGCGCGCTACAATATCCAGCGCTGTATATGGGCGCGGGTGCCCTAAATGCAGCCCTTGCCCGCTTGGGTACGGGAATTCGACCAAGGCGTAGAATTTGGGCATGCTATAATCAGCTTTTGTCTCAAAAGCCTCTTCCTCTTCCCAGATCGTTTGCCATTTCTTTTCCACTGCAGTAAAGTTATAGCGTCTCATTTTATCATTAAACACATCTTGCTTTTTCTCCGGCAAGAGTGCCCCTCCTATCAGATCTCATTTTTTATGCAAATGAAAAAAACCGGCATCGTGCCGTTTTTTCTCATTTTATCTCACTGTATAAACCAAGTCAACACTTAGCAGGCACTGGCGCGCTGAAATTACCGCTATTGCTCTAAAATTGCGCTTTTTAGCGGCCTTGGCAAACAGCCGCAGTGACTATCCCGGCCTAATTTTGTCAATACTTCTAAGCAGCATAACGCAGTGCTGGTTTTCATAAAATGTGAATAAATCATAAGAAGAGATAGAAATGATACATGTAATAAAGGAAAACGAGAAGCTTGAGGACATTGCCAGGAACTATGGCATTAGCGCAAGCAGCATTCTCAACGCCAATAGATCGATCGCCATGGTAGCCAATAGAGCTATCTGGATACCAGTCAGCAAAGACAAAAGGCCGGCTATGGGCTTTGATATAGGCAGTTTGCCTGAAATTAGCCTATATGCAATGCATAGCCCTAAAAATGACCTCTCGCGCACGCTTGAAGGTCTGCAAAGAAGAGCAAAGGGAGTCTTTATCGACTCTATATTTGCTGAGCGAAATTGCATAAGAATGTTTGATGATTTTTACCCTGTTTGCTGCAGCCAGTACTACAGCGCACAGCCGAGCTTTATAATGAAGGGCCTTGGCCTGTTTATGAAAGAAAGCAACTTCAACAGCTTGGCAACCGGGCTGAAATTTAAAGAATATGGCGGTGTTTTGCTTTGCATTGAGACCACCGACGATCTCATGCACTATGAAAAAGCGAGGGACTGGCTATACGGGTATGGCCTTGATGTTTATGTATGCGCTGATTCAGCGACTCTGCTTTCAATAGGGCCGTCCAGCAGGGTCGAATATTTCTTCTACAAACCGAATACAAGCTCTTTTAGCTTCTCTACATTCAAAAGCGAGCTTGGCCTTTTAAGCAAGATATTTAAGCCTGAAAGCCTGGGGTACGCGTTAAGCCCCGGCGCAGCAGTAATAAATAAAAATACCAACATAGCAAAGTACCCTGATATCAGGCAAGTAGAAAAGGCTCTTACGAAAGATGGCATAAGCCGGGTGCTTTATGACAGCTCATCAAAGCTGTGCATTGCACAGTATAAAGTAAACAGCGAGCTGCATAATGTAGTGTTTGAGGATCTTAGGAGCCTTGAGTCAAAACTTGCCTATATAAGGGAGGCAGGCATTGGCAGCTTGCTTATAGAGAGCCCGATTGCGCTGATTCCTGCAATAAGCGCAATTGCCACTTAGAAAGCCTCACGCTTATGCGCATTCCTGCAATAAAACTGGGGCTTGGGCTGTGAATGCCCTTTCCAGTGCCATTGGTTTATATTAGCCGATCAAGCCATTGCCTTGCCTTGCTTTCCTGTTCATTGGCAGGGGTGGCGCGTTGCGCTTTTTTAGTTCTGGCAACTTATGCCTGTCTGAACACTTGGCATTTGTGCAAGGAAATTTCTTGCGGATTGTGTTAGAATAATACATCATGAAAGCAATCGTTCTCTCAGACACACACGGTGACATAAAGGCGCTGGACTACATGGTTGCTAACGAGCCGGAAGCAGGTGCCATAATTCATGCAGGGGATTTTGCGAGAGATCTTATAAACTCTCCTATATTCAGCCTATATAAGTCCTATACCGTAAACGGCAACTGCGATGGAATTCCGGCGAGCGTTGACGAAGCAGTAATAGAATGGGGAAAGTGCCGTATTTTATTAACGCATGGGCATATATATGGAGTCAAGGAAGGCCTTGCTGAGCTTAGCAAAAAAGCAATCAGCCTTGCATGCAAAACTGCAATATACGGCCATACGCATATAGCTTCCCAACAGGACGTGAATGGAGTGCTGATGCTCAATCCGGGCACCGGCAGCTATGCAAAGTCAATCATTACCAAGCCAAGCTATATAGTCTTGGATGCTTCAGAAGAAACAGGCATAGTTTCTGCCAGCTTAAAATTGTTAATATAGTTGCATTTTTATGAATTTTAATGTATATTTATACATTATCAACTTAAGGAGGCAGTTATGCCAAATACATTTAAAGGCAGAAGCTTCATTGATATTCTTGACTATAGCGCCGAAGAGATTAGCCAAATCATTGATCTGGCAATCGCTCTTAAGAACAAGAAGCTGGCCGGAGTTTATGATCCGTTAATTGAGCACAAAAACATCGCACTTGTATTTGAAAAAACATCGACGAGGACGCGCTGCGCTTTTGAAGTCGCTGCATATGATGAAGGCGCCCATGTTACTTATTTAGGCCCTGATGCCTCACAGCTGGGCAAAAAAGAATCAGTTGCAGACACAGCTAAGGTTCTCGCGCGCTATTATGACGCTATTGAGTATCGTGGCTTTGAACAGGCCTTTGTGGAAGAGCTGGCTAAGCATAGCGGCCTTCCTGTCTACAATGGGCTCTCAGACGAATCCCACCCTACACAAATCCTAGCTGATCTTATGACTGTCAAAGAAAAGCTTGGCAAGCCATTCAGTAGCTTAAAAATCGCATTCGTAGGCGACATCAGAAACAACATGTCGATAAGCTGGATAAAAACAGCAGCAATTTTGGGTATGAGCTTTGTTGCCTATGGGCCAAAAGAGCTTGCCGAAATTATTCCATCCGGGTTTATCCAAAGCCTCGAACCGCTTACAGCAAAGTCTGGAGCGCAAATACAGATCTCAGACTCTTTAGACAGCCTAAAGGGCTCTGATGCTGTTTATACAGACATTTGGGCTTCAATGGGCGAAGAAAGCTCTATAGAAGAAAGGGCTGCTCTGTTATCGCCATATAAGGTGACTGATGAAGTCATGGCAGCAGCGGGCAACTCTGATGTTATATTTATGCATTGCCTGCCGTCATATCATGATTTCGGCACAGACACGGCCAAGAAATACTATGAGATGGGCATTGACATCAGGGAAGTGGATGACAGCGTATTCCTGTCTGACAAATCAGTTGTCTTTGACGAAGCAGAAAACCGGCTGCATACAATAAAAGCATTGCTTGTAGCAACGCTTAGCGACATTGATTCTGTATTTGATGCTCTCTAGCATATTGCGGCGCAAGGGCTTGGCTAATCCAAGCCCTTTTTTGCATTTCCCGCTTATAGGCCATACCTGGAGTGCATCTTGCTCAAAGCGGATCGCAGTGGCGGCAGAGGCATTACAAGCAGGCTTAAGGCAAGCTCTGCCCCCATGTAGGCGCCATTATAGTATGCCGACCACAATACAGGGGAAAACCCTTCAGGCGCATAGCTGGCAAAGAATATGAAGCCAGACAAAAATGAAGCTGCAAAGCGCCCAATCACTCCTGCTGCGAACCCGTAAAAGTATCTGCTCTTTTCTTTTTTGAAGAATCCGCCAATGCCAAGCATTCCAAAAGCTATAGGATAGTCAAGCAGAACTTGAAGCGGAAAGTATGCATATGGCTTAATCAATAAATCCAAAAAGCCATAGCTTATGCCAGCCAGCATCCCTACTCTGGGGCCGAATAAATATGCAGGAATGTATAATAGCAGCATACTAAAAAGCGTAACAGAGCCTCCTTGAGGCATGCTTATATGAGGCAAGAAGTTGTTTGAGGCAAACGCTGCCGCAATGAAAAGAGCGCTTATAGCCAGTGTTCGCAATTTTGGGAGCGATTCGCCTTTTGGAGCAAGCATGTATATAAGGGCCATCGAAAGGCATAAGCCGATGGCAGTAACTGCTTGCCCGCCAAATGTATTAAAGAAAGTGTAAAGATCCAAAAAAACCTCCTTGCATGGAGGGTTAACACCGCTTCCCTACGCCGGCATTATCCGGATCAGGTAATAAGGGTCTGTCTCAGCCTGTTTAGGCACCCCCAGCGAAATTATTATAAACTCATCTTCCAAGCTGTGTCAATCCGCAGAGTTTGCCACAAAATGTATTTTATATAATTTAGTTAAATTTATTAAAGCCATATTGGCTTTTTTAACATTATTACATTGTACAAATTGCCGTTATTTATTTCATCCTGATATAGCAAAATTCATTGAAGCTTTGGGGAATTTCAAAGAGATATCTATATAATATTATTTATTGACTAGGATTAACAGAGTTTAGAGTAATAATTGTTCGCGTTAGCAAAGGATTTCACTGCTATATTCCCTAAATATATATAAATATGATAAATACTTCATTTCCTTATTGATAATACTTTTTAAAAAGGTTATTATAGCATTGTTACGATGTAATTGTATTTTTAGTGATGAGCCACGAAACAAACTGCATTTTATGCCTGAGTAGAAGATGACGGTTTATTAGGCTATTTACACAACTTATTATTGAGGAGAAGAGATGAAAAGGACTTATAAAAAACTGCTTGCAGTAGTTGCTATTGTAATTTCTGTAGCTATCCCAACCAGCGCAGTGCTATCCTGCAACAGAGACCTTGTAAGAGACAGGTATACTTCTGTCACTAGCGGCTCTGGCGGCTCGCAAAACAACAGCAGCAATAATGATGATATCCAGTTCTATGAAAATGGAGTAAATAACAGCACAACTGATTTACCGGCATTCAATGTTAACTTTCATTACAGCAATGTATTAAACATCAACACATCGTACAATACAGGAAGCCCTGCTCTTGCAGCAAGAAGCCACATCATGAATATTTACTGGGTTGACCCGAGAATTGTGTGGGACTATGTGCATCCTGGAACTCCGTATGGAGGCCTTACGAATGTATTGCTGGCTGAGATACAGCGCGTTATTGATGCAAACATCCTAAGCGGCATGCCAGTTGCAGGGGTGCAGCATGCAACAGTCCAAGGTGGCGATTTAGATTCAGTAGACTCAAGTGACACTTACAATTACATCAGCATTAACCTGAATTACCGCCCGGGCCAGGACCGCACAGGGCAAATACTGTTCGTAAGCTTCTATCCATACAATATATACAACAGCGCAAACTTCCCATCCAACAGCGCAATAGCCAACTTCTTCGGAGACATAAGGATTTATGCCGGATTTAGCGATGCGAGCACTGCCTACATAAATGGCGCTGCAAACGTAACTGTGGCAACCCTTATAAACTGCCCGTCAGCCGGCGGGGAAGTGAACGGCTCTTGGCCAGGCCAAGACCGCGACAATTGGAGCATTTTTATTAACAATCAGCGAGTGCTTGGAGATCAAACTTCAGAAGCATACCTCGGAATCGATGCATATGCAATGCAAGACTGCGATGCCCAGCAAACAGCCGGAGCCTTTGATGGCGAAGCATTTGGCTACAGTGATGGCTATAATTCGCAAAACAGCCAGCAAAGGACATTATGGGATGAAGTCCAGGAGCGCATTCAGAATAGAAGGGAAAACCTGCTGCCAGCCTTTGGCGGCGGCGGGGTGGAAGGCACCCAACTCTTAAGTGATACAGTCCAAAATTCCGGCGGCAGCATAATTTCCAATTTAGTCGGCAGTGTGCCTATACCAAACACTATTCAAAATGCTGCCGAAGGCGTTCAGAATCTAGTTAGCAACATTGTTCCTATACCAAACGCTATTCAGAATGCAGCCGACAGCGTTCAGAATTTAGTTGGCAATGCTGCCCCAATACCGAACACTATTCAAAATGCTGCTGAAGGCGTTCAGAATTTAGTTAGCAACATTGTACCAATACCAAACGCTATTCAGAATGCAGCCGACAGCGTCCAGAATTTAGTTGGCAATGCTGCCCCAATACCAAACATTATTCAGAATGCAGCCGACAGCGTTCAGAATTTTCAGGGAGTAGGCGGGCAAATTCAAAATGTTGCTGAAAGCATAGCCCCTGCTGCAGGAGCCGCTGCCCCAATTCTTCAGAGCGGAGAAAGCCTAGACCTGGTTCAAGGCGTGCAAGATTCGTTTGAATACCAGGTTAACCCGCAGGCGCTCCAAGGCCAAAACATGAATTTCAATGCCGAAATGCCCATAGTGCCCGGTGGCGGGCAAAATCAGCAAGTATACCAAATTCAGCCGTTTGAACAGAACCAAAATATGCAAGGCTTTAACCCCGAAGGCGGCAATGGTTCGCTTCAATCCCTATATGACAGCAATCAGGGCCAATACCAAAACGGGTATGCCAACCAAATGCAAGGCGCCATGCAGGTGCAGGATATCCAAGATCAGCAAGGGCAAAACCAGTATAACTTCTATGGTGAAAGCACTGCTTATGGCATGGGCGGCGGAGAAAATGATTCCACAGCCAACCCAAATACACTCGATGCCAGCTCTGAAGTATTATACGGGCTGCTGCTGCTTACAGCTGCATTGGCTTCGCTTGCTTACATAAAATATAGGCCATCCCTAAAAAGGTAGCTATAAACGAAAAAGCAATTTAGGGCTGTATGAAAGCATCTGCTTCTTACAGCCTTTTTGGCTTGTCAAGCAGCAATAGCTGCCTCACTGGCAAGCATTTGCCCTATATTCACAAAGATTGCATATCACTTGCTGCAGGCTCTTTTTCTGCCATCCTGCTATTCGAGTATGTTCTAGGCACAAAAGCATAGGCGCTTAATGGCTAATTATGCTGCGCTTTTTGCGCCATGATTGACTACAATATTGCTTGGTGATAAAATAATAGCCTACGGGGGTGCAAAATGCTAAAAATCGGCCTGCTGGGCCTAGGAGTTGTAGGCGCAGGCGTATATGAAATTATCAATCTTAAAAAAGGCGAATCTTTGGCCAGCGAAGGCCTTGAGATCAAAAAAATATTGATCCGCGATCTTGGAAAAGACAGAGGCTACAGCATACCAAAGCATATGCTAACAACTGATTTCAGCGATATCCTAAACGATCCCGAAATAGGGCTTATTGCTTGTGTGATGGGTGGCCAGCAGTTTGAATATGAGTGCATAAAACAAGCCTTGATGCTTAAAAAGCATGTTGTCACTGCTAATAAGGAAGTGCTTGCGCGCCATATTGACGAGCTTACCAGCCTCGCTAAAGAAAATGGCGTTCAGCTTTTGTTTGAGGCATCTGTTGGAGGCGGAATACCAATTATTAACTCTGTCGTTGAGCTTTTAAAGATTAACAGGATAGACAGAATAACCGGCATTCTAAATGGGACAACAAATTATATCCTGACAAAAATAGCAAAAGAGAAAATGCAGTTTAACGATGTCTTAAAGGAAGCACAGCAGCTTGGCTTTGCAGAAGCCGATCCCAGTGCCGATATTGAAGGCTTCGATGTAATGAGAAAAATCTCAATTCTTGCTTCTCTATGCTTTCAGACTGTAATAAAAGAAGAAGATGTGCACCAAAGAGGCATCAGCAATGTCAGGCTGGACGATTTGCTTATGGCTGATTACTTTGGGTATGCAATAAAATACATTGCAAAGGCTGCAAGAGCCGGCAACTCCTATTCTGTAACTGTGGCGCCGGTGCTAATCCGCAAAGACTCTGTAATTGCCAACGTAAATGCAGAGTACAACATTGTCATTGTGGATGGAGACATTATCGGCGAGCTGTGCTTTATCGGAAAAGGCGCTGGCAGAGACGCTACTGCAAATGCAGTAGTAAGCGATATTCTCAAGATAACTAACGAGAGCGCAAGCTACAGCCATATTTCATTTAGCTCGGATGCGTCATCGATCGGAATAGAAGGGCTCGTCAATGAATACTATGTGCGCATATGCATTGACAGCTATGAATGCTTCTCTGAAGTATTGGACTGCTTGGCAAGCTCTGTCAAAAAGGACCGATTGATATACCAAAATGGCATGGTATTTCTAACAACTGAAAAAATTCTGTCAACAGAGATGCAGCTGATGTGCTCGAAACTGAAGGAATACTCTGAAGACGTATTCTATGCAAGGCTTGATGACAGCCTTATGTAGGCTGTTTTCGGAAAGGATAAGGATTAAAGATGCTCAATAACGAAAGCATTATTAAAGCTATTACTGTAGATGACAGCATTGCAAAGATTTCGATTCTTGAAGTCCCTGACAGGCCGGGAATTGCATTTCAGCTATTTAGCAGAATATCAAACCATAATATCAAGGTCGAAAGCATTGTGCAAAACGTAAACCGCAACAACGTCAATGACATCACTTTTACTGTTGCTATTGAGGAGGCGCAGCAAGCGCGTGAAATTACTGAAGAGTTTGCTGAGTTTGTTGGGGCTACCGGAGTTATCTTTGATGACTCTGTTGCAAGGCTTTCAGTCATTGGCGCTGCAATAGTCGCTAACTCGCATGTTGCCTCCAAGTTTTTCAAAGCGCTGTATGACAAGGGCGTAAATATACAGATGATATCGACATCTGAAGATAAAATATCATGCGTTATAGACAAATCAATGGCTAAAGAGTCACTTAAGCAGATATATAAAGAGTTTGAGGTCAACTAGCTATTGCACAGATATTGGCATGAAACAAGGCGGATTTTCGTCCGCCTTGTTTTTTTGGGATATATACATTCGCACACGGCCTTGAAATGGAATAGATAGCGCCAGGCATGGCGCAGCCTCTAGTAGCTTGGCGGGTATAGGCCCAGAGCGCCTTTTGTTCGCACAAAGCGCTGCTGCATTAAACTCTCATACAATGTTTTGAAGTAAGGCGCCTGTCCCCATAGCTCCCTATCGCCAACAACGATTATGCGATATCGGGCCATGCATAAAGCAGAGTTGAGAATATTGGGGGTTGAGCATGCCCACCGCATTGCTGCCTCACCATTTGAAAAATCGCAACCCAGCACCAATACAACTGCCCCGGCACGCTTTTGCCGCATCTGCTGAACTGTGCCGCAATTTTGCGCAAGCCATTTTTCTGTGTTGGGGTATGAGGCAACGCTGCGAATTTTTGCTTTAAGGCCTGTCATTACCGATTCAAAAGGGCTAACTATAATGAAATCCGGCATTGTTTCCGAAACTAAGAGCCCCTTTGCCAACTCTCCCAGAACTATCCCCTGCTCTTCAACATAATGGTTATTTTTGCCTACTTCCCTGCCGCTTACATCAACCCACTCTGAAAATTCATACACGCCATTGTATGAAAGGCTTGAAAAAAGCTTGTTGTTGTAAGCTATTTCATTCGAAACTGAGAACATCGGCTCTGCTGACTTCTTTTGAATAATCAGCGGCAATCCGCTCCAAAGCTTGCCTTCGGGCCCGGGCGCCATTAAATCATAAGAGCCGTACCTGCTCATCTCATCTGAATAGCTGAGTATGCTAAAGCCTTCACCTGCATTTGCTTCGTCAATGCTGTACTGCTCTGCAAATCTATGAAGGAGCTCTGTTGGAATATTCTGTTCAGGTGCAGCTTGCATTGGATCGCCAATAACAAGCGCGCTTTGGCTTCTCCAAAGGGCGCCAAGGCACTCATTTGGCGAATACCTCTCAGCGTCAAGTATTGCAGCAACGCCGAACACCTTCTCCTTAACTCCGGAAAAAGCGCTGGCAATCGCATTGGGCGCAGTGCATACAGAAGGCGCAAGCAATGCCAGGGTTGATATCAGCTCTGGTATGGCTTCAAGATCGTCTCTTTCCATATAGTAGCTGGAAAGCAGCTCAATATTCGCCCTCATGCGCTCAGAGTTTAGGATAAACGCTTTATTAAGCGCCAGTGCGCAAAGGAACAGCTCTTCGCGCAAGATGTCGTATTCAGGGTTCGTCCACGGGCATGCCAGCTGTGATTTTCTGTTCTTTTGGATATTTAGCCAGAATTGCTGATCAGCAAAGTTGTCTCCAAAAAGAGACTTGTATTTTACATTCTGCTCTTCAGAGACGCGAAGGGTTTCCTTTGCCTGGTTCTCAGCCTCTTCCTGCTCTTTTATCGTTTCTGATATCTTTGTAAATTCATTCTCTGCTGAATTCAGCTTTTCCTCTATTTCTTTTATCTCTTCAGCTATTTTGGCCTCTTCTTTAACCAGATCAAAATATTCGCTGAGGCTTTGATCTTTTTTCAGAGCAAACTTAAATGCCTTTTTAAACCAGGAAAGCTTTTCGCTTACGGCCTGCCGGCTTGATGCATTTTCTTCAGCCTTTGTTTTTAAGTTATTGTGCTCAAGGGAGATTCTTCCTATATCCGACTTTATGCTGTAGTAAGCAGCCCTGCTGTTGTCAAGCGCTTTCTTTGCATCTTCGTATATAGACACTATTTCATTGTGCTCGCTGCATTTCTCCTGGGACAGTGCGATAATCCCTCTATAATTTTCTACTTCCTGGTATTTTTCCAAGAATTCATTCTTTGCATTTTCCAGATCAGGCTTAGGCATGTCATACAGGCTGTTTAGCAGGGCTAAAATTGTTTCAACCCTGGCAGAGCTGTCATATGGAACGCAAAGCAATGACCAAGGCTGCATGTTTTGCCCAAGCAGCTTTTCGGCTAATGAGGAGAAGTAAGCATCCCTGTGCGTTACAGCCCTTGCGAACCCCTCTTTTACGCTGCCCATGCCGTTAAGGCTTCTTACCGTGTTATAGGATGCATCGCTAATAAGGATGCTGCAGCATGATATCGCGGTGTCTATATCGTAAAAGCCTGAAACATCAAGCGAGAAGGCATCATCCGGCGAGCTGTATTCACTCATGGCCTTAGCGCGCTTAACCATAGCTTCAGCAACTATCGACTGAAGCACTGCTATTTGCCCGCTTTCCTGGGAAGCGTCAATAGAAAAGACAGGGCTGTCGCCCATGGGGTTGTTTAGAAAGCAGTTTACCCCTATTTGCTGCATCAGGTTAAGCCCCTCAAGCGAAGGCCACTTAGCATATGGGAAGTGCTCCGGCTGCAGGCACTTTTTCATAAAGCCGGTATTGCGGTCGATCTCTATGCGCTCAGTATGCGCTTGCGATCTCGATTCAAGGTAGGCAGCAACCAGGCTGTCATCCAGCCCGTCGCCGGCAAACGCCTCAATGTCCTGGGCAAAGCTTGATGCAAGCATGCTATAGCTGCCTATATGGGTAATAGGCAAAAATGCTATGCTGGCATAAAAAGACATTTTATGGTTTGTAAAGCCCATGCGAATGGCTGTAAGGCGGAACAGCTTGTCCAGCTCATCAATAGAAAGCGCCTCAGTAAATGTTGAGAGATACTCATCCATTTCTTCATTTGCGCAGTCAAGCTTCAAAAGGTCAATAGGGGCATTTATATCCTTTTGCCTGATTATTTCAGATATTGCAAAAATAAACGGCGAAATGGAATAAGAGCCTCTAATATACACTCCATCTCCGTCGAGCCTCAGCCCCGCAAGGCAGCAGGGTGCATAAGAAATGTCCGAATTTGAATCAGGCAGCCCAAGGGCGGTGAGCATTTCCAATGCAAGATCCTGAATGACAAGCCTCCCGATATAGACTTCATGCATTTCAAACTGCCCATCTTTGCCCCATTCAATTGCGCTTAGCTCACTTGCGTTGCCGCTCTTGATGTAGCGGTACCCTTTGGGGTAGTACGGTTTAAAAAATTCTATGCTGTGCCAGTAATTTAGTAGAGCTTCGACTTTGTTCACAATTTCTCCATTTCAATGGTATATTGAAAAAAGCCTGCGGCTGCCGCTATATGGCTGTGCCGAAGCATGGCTAAGTTAGTTTATGCGCCCACGGCAAAAAAGCCTTCTACCGCTTAAATATCATATCATAATCGTATAAGTATATACAACTGGTAATAGATTTAATGAATTCCATGGAAAAGTGTTGAAAAAATTGTGGATTTAGCAATAATGCATAATATTGGATTCTGTAATACTAACCTCGTTTCACAGGGTTGTTCCTAAATGAGCAATTTTTTTTCAGCAGCGCTTTCACCTGCTTTAGCTGGCTTGGCTCTATATCAACATAAGGGCCTGTAAATAGGCCGCTGTTGCTGTTAAAGGTTATTCTGGCGCTTCCCGATCTTTCGTCGATGTAATAAGCGCTTACTTGGGAATAGCGCAGCGATGCTGCATTCGTTTGGATGCCATTTTCAAAAAAGCCTTTCTTTAGGAATATTTGCAGCAAAAAAGTTGAGAAGAGCATGATGATAGAAATCCCAAGCAGCAGCATCGAAGGGGTTGCAAAGTCTTGGGGCCTGGAAATCGCATTATAGGCAAAAAATATCATCGAAATTCCGAAAAACACCATTGAGGCGATATTTACATTGCGAAATCCGGTCTTTGCCACAATAACCTGCTTGCCCAGCCTTCGATAATTCCTTAGCAGAGACGCGACAACAAGCGACGAGACTGCTAAAAGGGCAAAAGCAATAATAAGATCAAAAGGCATCCGGCTCACCCTCGTTCCCTGAGTGGTTAAAGATTTCCCGCATATCAAGCGCTGCTTCTTTTGCTGAAAACTCTCCAACTTTAGTTTGGGAAAGAGCCCTTTCGAATATATTCATCCGAGAGTCAATTACATCCAGGTAGTGAAGCATCTCTGCTTCTATTATCATAGGCGGCTTGGGGCTTCCATAACTGGCGTTGCCATGGTGCGAAAGCACCATGTGCTTGAGAAGCAGCAGCTTATCCTGATTGATGCCCAGCTTTTCCCCATACCTGTCGATTAGCACCAGCCCGCTTGTCAGATGGCCCATAAGGCTTCCTTCAACGCTATAGCTTTTTACAATCCCATATTCAGAAGACTCCATTTCCGCCAACTTGCCGATGTCATGCAGGGCTATGCCGGCATACAAAAGGCTTTTGTCTATGAGCGGGTATATTGAGCACAGTGGCGAAGCGCACCTGAGCATCGTGTAGACATGGTGCAAAAGCCCGCCTTTCGTAGTATGGTGATAGCTTTTGGCTGCAGGGTAATACATCAGCTCACTCTCGTGATCAGAGTATATAGCTATAACAAGGCGGCTCAGATCTTCATTTGGCAGAGCGCCGATGATCTCAACAATCTTTGCATACATCCTGTCAGGAGGGTATGGCGCCAGTGTTATCAAGCCCTCAAGCTCTTCGCCAGCCGGCTTGGCTTCTTCAAGGCCTTCTATTCTTATCTGCAGGTGGTTATTGTATGTCTCAACATACCCCCTGACAAGCATGAACAGGCAGTCTCGAAGCCTATTTACATCATGCTCCCCGAGATCCCAAAGCTTAGCGCTTATTTCGTTATGTTTGTCGAAAAATACAATGTCCAGATAGGGTTTGCCATTTTTAGCGGTTTTTTCGTCAAACCTTCTAACAGCAAAAACCCTTTCAATATGCTCGCCAGACACAAGCGTATAATAGTCTGGTATTTTTTTCTCTTCCACTTGATTAATCCCTTAATATCCAGTATCAATTCTACATCATATTGCCATGGCATGCTATAATGAAGACACAAAAACTGATAATAGCTACCGCCTTAAGCGCCCGTTAATAATGATCAGCAGTTTGCGCTAATCCCGCCAGATATATTTTTTGAAAAAGCGCACTGCCCGAAAAGCCGGCAAAGGTGGAGTTTTTAATGCGCACGGCATTTTGTGGACATGCCTTGAGAGGAGAATTAGCTATGCGCCTGCAAAGGCGCATGGCTTTACAGACGATGAATAGGTTTGGTTATGCAAAAGACCCTGACGATGCTTATGTCACTGTCATTCAGAACGCGTTTATTAATCATTACATGCTTAAGGCCCGCGGCGATTATGTGAAGGTTTATCTGTATGGGCTGAAACTTTGCAGCAGCGCTAAGCCCCCATTCCCGTCAAATGCCCAGATAGCTGCCACACTTGACATGACAGAGCACGATGTTATTAGCGCATGGAAGTATTGGGAAGAACAAGGGATTATATATATCAATACTGATTACGGCGAAGTTGAGATAGAGTACAGAAACCTGGCCAGCGCCATTCTTACCGGCACGCTTAACAAACCAAAGCCAAAGGCTGAGCTGAGCACCAGGTCAAGAGAGATGATACTGGACATTGAGGAAAAGCTTAATGCACCGCTTAATGCCAACGACGCGCTTGAGATACAAGAGTGGGTTGATCGCTACAACCTTTCGCCTGAGACTATTGTATTGCTTGCATCAGACTCTATAGATCGAGGCAAGCTTAGTATCAGGTACTGGAGGGTTATAGCCGAAAGCTTCAGAAAGCAGGGCATTTCGCGCTATGATGAAGCTGTTAGCTTTATAAACGAAAGAGACGCATTCAACAAAAACCTTAAGGAAGTTCTCAACTGTCTTGGGCAATATAGAAACCCTACTGCAAAAGAGAGATCGCTGTATGAAAAATGGCGCAGCGAGTACTCATTTAGCCATGAAGATATTATGAAGGGGTGCGAACAGGCTTACCATCCGACTTTTGCCAGCCTTGACAGTGTATTAAGCGCAGTATTTAAAGGCGAAGAGCCGGCCAAAAGCGCTAAAAGGCTGCCAAGAAGCCAGCAGCGGCCCAAGATGGAAAATGACTTCGATTACGATATTGATTGGGTTGACGAGAAACTATTTGGTGAAAAATAATGCTGTATATTCAGGACATAATGAAATCCTATCTTGACAGCAAAAAGCAGCAGAAAATTGAGCGGGACATAGCATCCAAAGCTGCTTTGGCGAGCCTTCCAGGCGTTCGAAAGCTGCTTAAGCTTAAGAGCCAGCTATGGATGAAATGCCTTGCCGGCGAAATAAGCGAAGAAAAATGCGTTGCAGACAGCCGGAAAATTGAAGCGAGAATAGCCAGGGAGCTCAGGGCGGGCGGATACGAGCCAAGCATAATTGAGCAAAGGCCAATATGCGAAACCTGCTCTGATACAGGATACACAAAGGGAAAAGTGTGCAAGTGCTTGAAAAGCTATGTAGCCAACGAGCTTACGCTTCTGGACAATAGCATTCAAAGCGAAAACTTTGAAGTGTTTGATGCAAGTATTTATTCAGATGACACTGTAGGCAAGAGCATTTCTGACAGAGAGTCGGTAATCGCTATAAGAGCCGGCATGGAGCGCTTTATCGAGGATTTCGATGATAAAAGCGCAAGCTTCCTATTTACCGGCCCTACCGGATCAGGCAAGACCTTTATGGCTAACTGTGTTGCATTTGAGCTTATATCACAATGCAAGCCCGTTATGTCATTGTCCGCAAGAACGCTTGTAGAGATAATGGGCAGTTACGGGAGCGCCAGCTTTGAAGACTCAGATGCCGTTTATGCAAGCGATCTATTAATAATCGATGACTTGGGAATGGAAGGCATAAACGATTATTCCGGCTCGATTATATACAATGTTGTCAATGACCGGCTACTCTCGCAAAAAAGCACTATAGTTGCTACAGTGCTTGCTACAAAAGAAATAGCAAACATATACCACCCAAGCTTAGCCTCGCGCCTGCTCAACTCATTTTCAACAAGAAGGTTTCCGAGCACCACCAGAGCAGCCAGACACAGGAAGCTAAGCAATGGCGAGAGCAATGAAATTCGCTACCAGGCTCTCTAGCCAGCTAAGCCAGTTATATTGCTGAAAGGCGGCTTTGTAAAATATGAAAAGCATGCTTTTACTAGTAAACACCCATACCAGCAAGTCTGACCTTCGAGCTAAAATGGTTGATATAATTGATATTTTTGTTAGAGGCGGCTATGAAGTCACTGTACAGACTTCACAGCAAAGCCTTGATGTTACAGCTATTATCAGGGAAAAAGGCAGCAGGTTTGATGTAGTCACCGTATGCGGAGGCGACGGGACAGTTAACGAAGCCGTAAACGGGCTGATGTCGCTTGACAGCCCCCCTGCTCTTGGCTATATACCTACCGGAACAACAAACGACTTTGCCATCAGCCTTGGAATTCCTACTGACGTGGCAGATGCTGCCGCAAGCCTTGTCAACGGGCGCGAAATGCTCCTGGACATAGGCTACTTTAACCAAAGCAGGCACTTTGGCTATGTTGCTGCATTCGGGGCATTTAGCGATATACCCTACAGCACGCCACAAAACCAAAAGAACAGGCTTGGCAGGGCTGCATATGTTCTTGAAGGCGTAAAGTCGCTGCCGCGCATCAGGCCTGTAAGGGCAAGGTTTGCCCACAAAGGCGTTGAATATGACGAGGAAGTCATCCTGGGGCTTGTAAGCAATTCCTCAATAGTTGCAGGCTTTCAGATTATGGATCTTTCTGATGCTTCCCTTCAGGATGGCCTTCTTGAAGTAACGCTGGTCAGAAACCCCAAAACTTTTTCAGACAGTGGCGAGCTCGTCACTACAATGCTTACCGGAGGCATAGACAGCGCCCAAAATGCAATACTCTCGCTGCAGGTAGGCAGCATCTCATTCGACTTTGACTCGGCAATTCCCTGGACTCTGGATGGCGAGTATGGCGGCTCCGCCCAGCATGTGGAAATAAGCATCGTAAAAAAGGCGCTAAGAATCATCGTTAACAAATGATCAATGATTTTTAGCTAAAATTTGTTATAAATTTTCATCAATTTTAACTTAAATTACTTGTAACTGCGTTGTAACATGTTTATTATTTATTTTCTTTACCCAACTAATTACAAACATATCGAAAAACGATTGATCTGAGCTGCTTCAGGTGTTAAAATGAGCTAAGCTTTGAGGCGGCACTATTTAGATACTCACAGCAAAGTATTAAGAAAGGGCTATAAGCATAAGGAATAAATGAATTATTATGAGCTATTGCCCAATAGCAGCAAGAAAAGCTTATATCGGCTTATGGTTCTGAGCAGAAAATTTGAGCTCAAAGTAGATGAACTATACATGAAAGGCATGGTCCACGGCACAACACACCTTGGCATAGGCCAGGAGGCAAACCACGCAGGCGCATCGCCTGCACTAAGCGAGCTGGACTGGATATTCACCTCGCACAGGGGCCATGGGCACTTCCTTGCAAAAGGCGGCAGCGCATATTCGCTTATGGCAGAGCTGTTCGGCCTTGAGAGCGGGATCAACAAAGGCCTCGGCGGATCAATGCACTTAACAGACACAGCCAACCGCAACATGGGCGCTTCAGGAATAGTGGCTGGGGACATTCCAATAGCAGTTGGTGCGGCACTGGCGCTTAAACGGCAAAAACAAGGGGCAATTGCAACAGTTTTTTTTGGAGATGGCGCATGCAACCAAGGAATGGCTCTAGAGGCATTTAACCTTGCATCAATATGGGAAGCGCCTGTTTTGTTTTTTTGCGAAAACAACCAGTATGCAATATCATCTGCATACAATGACTTTGCAGGCGGGCAGGATTTTCCGCTGAGGGCAAAATCGTTTGGGATTCCATCTAAAAAAATAGACGGCAATGATATCAGCGAAGTTTATAGCAGCGTTATGGCAGCTAGTGAATATATACGCGAGAACAATAGCCCATATTTTATCGAGTCATTAACTTACAGGCAGGTTGGGCATTCAAAGAGCGACCAGCGAAAGTACAGATCCAGGCAAGAAGAAGCTATGTGGGCTGAAAAGTGCCCGATAGCGCGCAACCGCGCATATCTCACAAGCTGCCTCGCAGCATCAGCTGATGAGCTTGACGCTATCGACTCAGAGATAGATGCTGAGATTGACAGAGCGCTTCAAAGCTGCATAAGCGAAATGCAGGCAGGCGGCTTTCTGAACATGCACGATGCGATGAAACTGGCCGGCAGCGAAAAGCCTGCTCAAAAAGCCCCGCTGGCTAAAAGCAAGCTTTAGGCATATGAAAGGCAGAATTACAGCAGAAAATGAATATATCATATAGCCAAGCTATCAGGGACGGTTTAAGGGAAGCCTTAATGGAAGATGAGTCTGTTGTTCTTATAGGCGAAGACATAGGCTTGTATGGCGGCAGCTTTGGCGTAACAAGAGGGCTGATTGAAGAATTTAGCAGTGACAGGATTATTGATGCGCCAATAAGCGAAACCGCATTTACCGGCGCTGCAGTTGGCATGGCAATTATGGGGATGAGGCCGATAGTTGAGATCATGTTCGGCGACTTCACAACACTGGCGCTCGATCCGATAATCAACCATGCTGCCAAGTATCCCTTTATGAGCGGTGGCCAGGTAAGCGTGCCTCTTGTTGTTCGAACTCCGTTTGGCTCAGGGACAGGCGCAGCAGCGCAGCACTCCCAAACATTAGAGTCACTGTTTTTAAACACTCCGGGCCTAAAGATCGTTTCGCCTGCTACGCCTTGCGATGCAAAGGGGCTGCTTAGGTCTGCAATTGCAGATGATGAGCCTGTAATGTTCTTTGAAAACAAGCTTCTGTACAGGCAAATGGGCGAAGTCCCCCAAAGCCCTTACTCTATACCTATAGGCATAGCGCAAACAATGCGGGAGGGCAGCGATATCACGCTTATTTCATGGTCGAGGATGGCATTAGTGTGCATGCAGGCAGCTGAGCTGCTAAGCGGCGCCGGCATTTCTGCCGAAGTTATTGACTTGCGCAGCCTCAGGCCACTAGACACCCAAGCCATATGCGATTCCGTGAAAAAAACTTCCAGAGCAATCATCGCCTATGAAGCCCCTGAGTTCGGGGCGTTCGGCGGCGAAATTTCTGCAGCAATAATGGAAAGTGAAGCGTTTTATTATCTTGACCAGCCGGTACGGCGCATGGGAGGCGCAGAAATGCCTGTGCCCTACAGCCCGTCGCTTGAAAAGCAAGTGGCGCCAACAGCTGAACAGATATATCTGGCAGCCTCACAAATGGTAAGGAACTAAAGCATGCCTATTCCAATAACTCCAAAAGCGCGCAAGTACGCTAAAGAAAACAAGCTGGATTTGTCTAATGTAGAAGGAACCGGCGAATACGGCGCGATCACATATGAAGACTTAGCCTCCCGCCCGAATGCTGTGAAGCGCCTGCAAAACAAAAAGGCAACACAGGTTGCAAAGCAGGCGGCATGCTATTATGGCATCGATATTGACACCGTGCCGGGGGAAAAGCTGTCAAAGCAGGATGTTATAGCTGCTGCAAAGCAGGCTGATGGCCAAAAGCCAAATAGCAAAAGGCAGCCGCTTATCGAGAATGTAAAAAAATCTATTCAGTCCACAGCGCCTTTTACGCTCTTTTGCGAGCTTGACACTGAAGTATTTATGCACAACTGCGCAGTGCTGAAAGAGACAGCAAAAGAGAGCTACGGCATTAGCATAAGCTCGCTTGACATGTACATGCATGCTGTTGCGCAGGCTTTGGCTGAGAACACAAATCTGCTCTCAGGCGAGCGCATCAACTTGGCTTTTGCAGCCCAGGCCGGCAGCGGGCTAATAGCGCCGGTAATATTTGATGCAGCCGGCATGAATGCTATTGAAATAGCATCTGAGAAAAAAAGGGTTTTGATGCTTGCCAGCACTAAAGCGCTGACAAACGACTCCCTTACAGGAGGCACTTTTACTGTTTCAAGCCTTGCTTTTACTCCTGTTACTTTTTTTACCCCAATTATTAATTATCCACAGCGGGCGATACTTGGCATAGGCGCATCTGAAAAGAAGCCATGCGTTTATGATGGAAGCATTGCCGCCCGCTACAAAACATGCTTCTCGTTAACGCTTGATCATTTCTTTTGCGACGGCATGGATGGAGGCAGATTTTTTGAAAGCCTGAAGGAAGCCCTCTCCCAGCCACTCACTTTTTACACAGACACAACTAAGAAGGAATAAATTCATGGGCGAGTTAATTAATATGCCAAAGCTTGATATGAGCATGGAAAATGGCACTATTGTTGCATGGATCGCTGAGTGCGGGGATCATCTCAAAACTGGCGAGGCATTTGTTGAAATTGAGACAGGCAAAGTGTCTATTGAGCTGGAGGCCAGCGCAGAAGGCGCCATATTGGAAGTATATGCCCAGCCAGGCGACATTGTTGATGTCGGGCGCCCTTTATGCTATGTCGGCTTATGCGGCGAAACTCCGCCTGATGTTTATTCTCTGGCCCAGAACAGCCGGCAAGCGGAGTTCGATCTTGATCTGGCGATTCTCGGAGCAAGCGAAGCATCATACAGCCTTGCTTTGATTGCCTCAAGGCATGTTTCGAATGTAGCCGTGTATATGCCTGAGAGCAGCTTTCTCGGAATAGACAGCTGCATTGAAGCGCTGGCTGCAAGCGGCAGTGGCACTCTTGCAGGCGGGATGAAAAAGCTGGCTGATCTTGAAGCGCAAATGCTAAGCGATTTAAACAGCGCCGGCGCCCGTATATATAAAGGCCCGTTTAGCATACAGCAAAGCCATGCGATCAGTTGCCAGGGCCATACACTGTCTGCAAAAGAAATAGCCATGGCTTTAAACCCGGAGCCAAAAATCCCTGCATGGAAGCATCAGGCGGGATTTCCTGTATTGTGCGGCAAAGAGCTTATGTCTATAAAAGAAATACCGGAGTATGCGGTCGTAGAGGCTAAAGGCCCAACTGCAATTCATGCAGCCTATTGGCTTAGCAGCATGGGGGCCAAAACGGCCCTTGTGACAGGCGAAGCCACCCTTATGCCCGGCTCAAGGTGCCAAAAGGCGCAAGATGCAGCTATAGACGCGCTTGAGCAGCTAGGCGTTTTGATATACTGCTCTGATGAATCGAAATCGGCCAGCGAAATCTCTGTTACGCTGAATAGCGGTATTGTCTTGCCTTGCAGCCTGTACTTTGGGGCATTCGGCTGGAGCAGCAGCGCCCATATTGGCGATTCGGAAAAGAGCGGGCTAATGCCAGAAGATGCGCAGCCTATACTTAGCGCGCCTGATGGCAGCTCTGGCGTTAGCCAGCTTTCCGCTTCGGATGGCAAGGCTCTGGCAGCGCGCTTATACAGCAGCCAGTATCTTGCCCCTCAGATCCCAAAGCTGTTTTCAATAATAGCCCCGATTAAGGCTGTTTGGGCGGCAAGCGCATCAGGGCCCTCCGAAGGCCGCTATATAGCCACAGCCTCCGCCAGCAGCGGCGAAGACTATATCGAAGTTGAAGTTGACAAACGCTTTTGCGAAATCATCGGATTTACTGCCATAGGCCCTAATGCATTGGCTATAGCTTCGCTTGCCAGCCTTGCAATGGCTGGCGAAGCCAGTGCGCTTAGTGCCGGCTTGCTTAGTGCGCAACCTGGTTATGCCGAAGCTTTCTTCGAGGCATGCCTGAGCGCATGTTTGCAACGCAGCCCGTAACAGATCGTGCAAGCAGGCGCAAAGGCTAAATTATGCGCAAAAAAATCCCAACATACATAAAAAGCCAATTATGCAGCTTTAACGGGCACTGCATAATTGGCTTTTGCACATCCCGGCATAAGCGCTGTGTCAGTGGGTTGGCTTTGCAAACACCATTCTGCCAGCTGATGTCTGAAGCACGCTTGTAACAACAACATTTGTGTTCTTGCTAATCAAGTTTTTTGCCCCTTCAACAACAATCATTGTTCCGTCATCCAGGTAGGCAACACCCTGGTTATGCTCTTTGCCTTCCCTGATTATTTGGACATTCATTTCTTCGCCCGGCAGCACAATGCTTCTAACAGCATTTGAAAGATCATTTGTATTTAGCACTTCAACGCCCTGAAGCTCTGCAACCTTGTTCAGGTTAAAATCGTTTGTCACGATTTTGCCCTTCATTTCAAGCGCCAGCTTAAGAAGCTTTGAATCAACTTCCGTGATTTCCGGATAGGATTTGTCAGATATAAGCACCTCGATAGCAAGCTCTTTTTGCATCTTGTTAAGTATATCAAGGCCTCTCCTTCCGCGGTTTCGTTTAAGGCTGTCCGGAGAGTCAGCAATAAATTGAAGCTCATCAAGCACAAAAGTCGGGATAATTATCGGCCCTTCCATAAAGCCGGTATTCAAAATATCAAATATTCGGCCATCGATTATCACACTGGTGTCAAGGACCTTTGGCACAGTTGCCTGCTTTTTTGATATCTTCAGCTTCTGGGGCAGGATATCGTCCAGATTGTCGCGAGCCCTGAATGATTTCATAGCGGCGTCAATGTCTGCCCATTTTGTATTTAAGACAACAAGGCCCATATAGCCTAAGCCGACGTAGATAACCAGCGTTAGAAGAGTTTTAAACCAGTCAGCTATGGGCGACTTATAAATCGGGTTGCAGACCAGGCTTGCTAAGATAAGGCTTACGACCAGGGCAATTATATTAAAAACAAGCTGTCCAAGTGAAAGCTTTCTTATATCGACAAGCCAACTGTTAGATATGCTGTTAAAGGATTTTAGGGCTTGCGATACAAGGGCATAACAGATAAGTCCAATTAGGGCTGATAATACGCAAATAGCAAGGTATAAATACACTGAGCTTGCAAATGTAAACCCAAAGAGCATAAGCGGCTCCGGCGCTCTTTTTGAGTTGTACACCAGCGCCTGATAAGCCGCAAACAATCCAATGAGAAACGAAATCCATTGTACGGCTTTTTTCATAAGAAACCTCCTTTCAATTAATAAGCGGCCAAAAAAATGGTTGTGGATCTATATAAAATAACTAGCATCCCTATATAAATTATACCAGAACGCAAAAGGAAACGATAAGCATTGCGCTATTAATTTCATTGTACAGCCAGATGCCTAAAGCTCCAGGGACGGGTCGGCGTTTATCCCAAAATCAGCAAAATCGCCCTCAAGCCACTGCCGGTACGCAGCTGCAGCAACCATAGCTGCATTGTCAGAGCACAGCGATACTGGCGGCAAAGTCAGGCTGTAGCCTTTCTCAGAGCATTTTCGGCCGAACTCAACGCGCAGGAGTATGTTTCTTGAAACCCCGCCACAGATTAGTATATTGCGAATATTATACATTCGTGCCGCTTTCATGGTTTTTTCAATAAGAACATCAACAACCGCTTGCCGAAATGATGCGCAAACATCCTCTCTAACGATGTCCATGCCTCTCATTTGGCTGATATTTAAGTAGTTGAGCACAGCGCTCTTTAGCCCGCTGAAAGAAAAGTCCAAGCTGTCATCGCCTATCATCGGGCGGGGAAAGTCGATTGCCGCAGCATCCCCATAGCCTGCAAGCTCATCCAGCTTTGGGCCGCCGGGATATGAGAAGCCAAGGCTTCTGGCAACTTTGTCGATAGATTCGCCTGCGGCGTCATCCAAAGTGCGGCCTAGCACTTCAAAGCTAGTATATCCTTTTACCAAAACAATATTTGTATGCCCTCCTGAGGCAATAAGGCATATGAGCGGCGGGGTTGCGCCGCAAAGAAACCCGGCTGATATATGCCCAACCAGATGGTTTACAGCGATAAGCTCTGTGCCAAGCGAAAATGCAAGGCCCTTAGCATATGAGAGGCCTGCCATAAGCGCGCCTATGAGCCCCGGCCCATATGTAACAGCTACTGCATCAATATCGCTTAAGCTTGTTTGGGCATCTTCCAATGCCATGTCAATGACTTTAGGCAGAGCCTCAATATGGCTCCTTGAAGCTATTTCCGGAACAACGCCTCCGTATGCGGCATGTATGTCGATCTGTGAATGGACAATGTTAGACAATATAGTATCATTTGCACTGACAGCTGCGCTCGTTTCGTCGCATGATGTCTCAATAGCAAGTATTTTTACAGCACTCATTCAACTAATAGCGGCTAATGCCGCTGTATCTCTTTCTATTGTTTTCAGGTGAAAGCGAATAAATAAACAATATCAGCTGGCTTTGCTTCTTTTGAAAAAAGCAAGCGATGCAACCAAAAGAAGCGCGTATGCGGCAGAGATATACCCGATAATGCGGATTGCGGCTTTTACAAAGAACTCCAGGTCAAGGATCTGTATTAGCATGCTTGATGCCGGGAAGAGCCACTTGTCATTGCTAAAGAGCATTTCATGGAATAGCGTAAAAAAAGCATTGAAGTTGACAGCAGCAAACAATCCAATAGCAGCAATAATGCACAAAGCAGCAGCTATGCTGTAAATAAAAAAAACAGCAGACTTTTTCTTAAGAAATATAATGATCGCAATAACGATCGATATTGATATAACCGCGCATGATGATCTTAAGCTGGCGAACCGCCTAAACAAGCCGGCTACCTCAACCATATGGAAATTTTCCTGCTCTCCGAATACAGCTGTGCTTTCCCCATCGATGTCAACGTATATATTATAGTTGCCCCTAACCCCCTTTAGCAGGTTTTGCGTCTCATGCACAATATGGGCTAGCCCTTCGGCTGAAATCCCGGTGCGGCTTGATGTTGCTGATTTCTCAAAATGCGCAGTGTAAAATGAGCTGTCGTAAGCAACAAGCTCAACACAGCTAAACGCTATCGCCAGAAATGAAGATGCGATAAGCGAGCATGACAATGCAATTCCCCGAATCTTTCCCAATCCTATCCTCTCACAAGATGGCGCTGCATAATATATGCATCTTCGCCATCAGAATAATATCCCGGCCTAAGGCTTATTATTTCAAAACCCGATTTTTCGTACAGAGCCAAAGCAGCTTCATTGGAGACTCTCACTTCAAGAACGATCGATTGGATAATGCTGTTTTTCTCAGCATACTCTATCGCTGCTTTGATGAGGCTAGTGGCAACACCTGCCCTGCGGTACGCCTTTCTTACTGCTATGTTAGTAATATGCGCTTCATCGTATGCAAACATGGCGCATATATAGCCGATAATTTTGCGTGAGGCTTTCGCGCAAAGCACGAAAGAGCCCTCTGAGTGTATTTCATTAATAAATAGGGATTTCGGCCATAAGCTTGTAAAGCTCTCTTGCTCTATTTTAAAGATTGCATTCACATCGGTAACTTTTGCTTGGGCAATTGATATAATCATGCGCTTATGGCTATAGATCCTCGCTTTCGCTTTCAGCGATACCAGGCATATCCTGCTGCTTGGACTCAAGCTCTATTTGCGCTTGCGATTTTCTCAAATAGTTCGGCAACAGATCCTTGTATGTGGTTGCCGGCATCATATTTGATCCCTCATAGGCGATTAGGGCTGAGGATGCAGCGTGCGGCAGCACGCTTAGCGCAGATGCATAGTGCGCTCTTGAGCCCAGCGCTTCGCTGATTGTTTCCTTATGCAGGCTAATGCCGTCGCCGCAAAAAATAATTTTCTCATTTACCGGCAGCTTAAGCAAAATGTCCTTTATGGGCATGGTGCTGTCCCTGTACAGGCATCTCATTCTTTGCCCCTTAAAGTCATAGGCGCCTGTGTAGACATTGCCTTGCTGGGCATCAAAAATCGGGCATATCAGCCCTTCAAATGAGCTGTGCTGGTATGCAGTTGCCTCAAGGCTTGAAACAGGCACTATATCAAGGCCTAAAGCGTGCCCGATTGCCTTTGCTGTTGCAGCCCCTACCCGTATGCCTGTAAAAGAGCCAGGGCCTGTATTTACTGCCAGCAGCGAGATATCAGCCATGTCTACCCGCGTGTAGTCTAGCAAATGCTTAAGCATAATCAAGATCTTTTCTGAACTCTTTAGCTTAAAGTCAGTATACATCTCCCCCAACAGCTTGCCATTGTCAACAATCGCACAGCTTGTCGCCCGGGTAGATGTGTCAAAAGCCAGTACTCTCATGAATCCCTTCTTGCAAAGCTCTGTATAGATCCTTGCTTTTTGTCCCTATTCTTATCAAACGGCTGTTTTCGCCTAAAGGCTCGATGCGTATTGTAATGTCGGCAGAGCTGAGTATTCCCTCAGCCATGTCTGCCCATTCGATCGCAACTATATCAGCATCTTCAGCAAAATCAGAAAACCCTTGAACATACAGCTCATACTCTGAGTCAAGCCGGCTTGCGTCAATATGGTAGCCAATGCTTTCGCCATTTGTGTATTTATTAATAATGGTGTATGTTGGAGAGCAAAACCCCTTTACAAATCCCCTCTCCATAAAGATAAACCTGCATAGCGCAGTTTTGCCTGAAGCCATAGGCCCGATCAATGCTACAAGAGAGCCTCTTGGCAAGTTCCTTCCAATAAGGCGCCCGAGAAGCGCGGTTGTAGCTTCGCTTTCTGATCTGCAAACAATTTCATTTTTCAATTTCAATTAACAAGCTTGAAACTAGCTTTGTGACACAGCAAAAGTCCAAACCCCGTCCTCCTTGTACCATCTTCCTACTGCTGCGCCGATTTCAAAATGCACAAGCGCTATGCCGAGCTCAATGCGCCGGCTTGCATTTGTTGGCATAGCCTTAACTCTGCCCTCTTCAGTAAACACAAATGTATAAGGCTGCCTTGGAAGCCTTGAAGGCGATCTTGAAACGCACTTCATGCCTTCATGAGCCCATTCGGGCGCAAATTCGCCAATGCTCTTAAGCGGCTTGCTAAATGCTGCTCCCAGCTGCCACATAAGCTTAGTGGCTTTCTCGCGCAGAGTTTTCTTATTTGAAGGGTAGCCTATGGCAATAATGCCATAAAGGGACTCGCCCTCGCCCAAATCCAACTTCTGCGCACAGGCAGCTTTATCGTAAGTTCGTGTAATCCAGCATGTGCCCAGCCCTATAGCTGTAGCTTCCAGCATAACAAGCTCGCCGTAATAGCCGATTTTTTCATCTGAGCCTTGGGCTGCCGAGAGAGCGACATAGTTGACTATGTTTTTATAGGAGCTCTTGCCCCTTCGGTAGTTCGTAAAAAGCTCTTCGTCTATTTCAATAAGCGAAAAGCTGAGCTTGGCTTCAGCATTGTAGCGGCTTAAGAGAGCCTGGATTACGTCTGAGTCTTCTTTTCGCAACGGCAATCGCTGATATGCCCTTCTTGACTCACGCGTCTTTATAGCTTCACGTAGGTAATGCTCCATATTTATTGTCTCAAACGATTGGTATTGTCAGTATTAATTCAAGATAAAACTGTATTCATTTGCCTTGTTTGAATTTCCGGCATAAACCATGCGAATGCCAGACACACAGCCTATGGTTTTAGGCGCCAACTCGGAAATATACTACGTCGCCATCTTCGATTACATACTCTTTTCCTTCAACTCTCGTAAATGCCAGCTCCTTAGCCCGTACATCGTTGCCGGCTTCTACGAGCTTATCAAATTTCGTAACTTCTGCCCTAATAAACTTTTTCTCAAAATCAGAATGGATCTTCCCGGCTGCATGCTGGGCTCTTGTGCCATTTCGAATCTCCCATGCCCTGCACTCCTTCTTGCCGGCGGTAAAGAAAGTTATCAGCCCGAGCAGCTCAAAGCTTTTGCGGATGACTTTGTTTAAGCCGGATTCAGAGAGGCCTATGCCGCCCAGCAGCTCCAGCTTGTCCTCTTCGCCAAAGTCCGAGATTTCTGCTTCATACTTTGCGCATATAATTATCATCTCGTTATTGGGCTCAAACTCGCTTATATATGCCTTAAGGGCATCAGAGTGCTCATTTCCGGCTGCAGCATGCTCTTCATCTACGTTTGCGCAGTATAATATCTGCTTGAATGTCAAAAGGTTGTATGGCGCCAATACTGCGAGCTCCTGCTCGCTGAATTCGGCAGCATACAGGCTTACTCCGTCATACAGGCTGTCCCTTGCCTTTATAAGGGCTGCCAGATGCGCTTTTTCGTCGGCGGCTGCACCCTGGACTGTTTTGCTGAGGGTATGTATGCGCTTTTCCAATATCTCCAGATCAGAAAACGCCAGCTCGTCTTTGATTGTCTTTGCATCGCGAACAGGGTCTACGGCCCCGTCAACGTGCATAACATTCTCATCGCCAAAGCAGCGCACAACCTCAAGAATTGCATTTACATTCCTGATATATGACAAAAACTGGTTGCCAAGGCCTTCGCCTTTGCTTGAATTCCGAACAAGCCCGGCTATGTCAACAAACTCAACGCTTGCACTCACCCTGCTTTTGGTGTCATACAGCTCGCAAAGCTTGTCGAGGCGGTAATCGGGCAATTGCACTACGCCAATGTTGGCTTCCTTTGTGCTGAACATATAATTGCTGGCCAAAGCCCCTGCTGATGTAAGTGCATTAAAAAGCGTGCTTTTGCCAACATTGGGCAAGCCAACCAGACCAATTTTCACAATGAGCCTTCCTTATTGCTAAGATTAATTCTGAATTAAGATATCTATATTATACTTCATAGTGCTTGCTGTGCGAAAGGCCGCGCGCGCTAAATAGTTGGCTTGAAACCTTTTGTGTCATATTTTCATAGATTGCTCAGTATATCTAGTAGAGTGCATAGTGCAATTAAAGCTGCTTAGCATAATGCACACATAAGCATCATCAGTGGATTGTTATGAATACTACCAACATATCAATAAAGGAGCGCGGCCTTGCGCTTAAGACATATGCCCAGCATTCTTCCCAGCACTGCAGCCTTGCCCGCAGCCTGGGAAGCCTTACCGGCATGCCCATGCCTGATGAGAAGCTTGAAGGCCTGATGACATCATTTCGCGAGATAAGAAGCAATGCTGATCTTCTTTACAAAAAAAAGGTCAGAGGGCTGGGAGATCAGGCAGTTAATGACTATATCATACTTAGAAATATAACTGCAAGCTTTAACAGATTTACCCTTGAGCTTATAAGCGAGCTGACATATATAGCCGAGCAAAACCCCTACAGCGAAATAACCCCCTTCCTGGCGCATATTTTATCAGAGGAAAAGCAAATGCTTGAAGACACTTATGCCCTTAGCATGCCATGAAGCATGCGCTGTGAGGCGCTTAAAAACTGCGGGCCAAGTTCGGGACTACAGCGCGCTGCATGTGAGCATAATGCATATGGAGGCATTATGCTCAAGATTACCAATCATTATGGAAATGGCGAAAAACTCCCCAAAAATGTAACGATAACCGATAAATCAGCCTATCAAATTATTACTTCAGCCATTTCAGCCAAGCCAAGCAAAGAAAGCGAAAAGCCAGGAAAGAAAAAGTGAAGGCAGGCCTGTATTGCAGGGTATCAACTGATCTGCAAAATGAAGGCTATTCAATTGAAGCGCAAAAGGAGCTTTTGCGCTCTTTCTGTGCTGCAAAAGAAATATCAGAGTATGAATACTATATTGATGGGGGCTTTACAGGATCAAACATAGAAAGGCCAATGCTGGAGGCGCTTATTGCAGACTGCAAAAGCAATGAAATAGACATTGTCATCGTCTACAAGCTTGATCGGCTGTCAAGAAGCCAAAAGGACACTTTATATTTAATCGAGGAAGTGTTTATACCAAATGGCGTTGACTTCATATCCATAAGCGAGAACTTTGACACGACGACCCCGTATGGCAAAGCGATGATCGGCATCTTGTCTGTCTTTGCCCAGCTGGAGCGGGAGACGATAAAAGAGCGCACGCGAATGGGCATGAAAGAGAGAGTGAAGAATGGCTACTGGCCAGGCGGAGGAAATTTGCCATTTGGCTACAGCTATGATTCGCAGCAAGGGATTTTGGTGCCGAACCAAAACGCCCCGGTTGTTAAGCGAATGTATGAAATGTATATTGACGGCATGTCTGCTGACAGCATTGCCAGGCATTTCAGCCTCAAATACGAGCGATTGGTGACACAGATTATAAAAAGCAAAGCCAATTGCGGCCTAATAGAGTATAACGGAGAGGTTTACGAAGGCAGGCACGAGCCAATTGTTACAAGGGAGCTATACGGCGAAGCGCAAAGCACGATGGAAAAGCGCAAAAAAAACAATATCCGCTCCGGCAAGAACATGCTTACCGGGTTGCTGTATTGCGGTGTATGCGGCGCAAAAATGCGCTATCAAAAATGGGGGAAAAAAGGGCATAAAATATGCTGCTACTCCCAGCAATCCTCAAAAGAGTATTTAATAAAGGACAAAGACTGCACAAACCAAAAGTATTGGGCCCACGAAATAGAGCAAGCGGTTGTCGATGAGCTTAAACAGTTTGCGCTCAACCCGAGCCTGATTGCAAAAAGAGCCAATGAAGCTGACGATGCGAGCCTTGCCAAGCAGGTAAAAGAAATCTCTGATCTTAGAAAAAAAATATCCAAATTGCTTGATCTGATTGTCGACGGAGTTGCAGTTGAAGAGGGTAAGCAAAAGATAAAGGATATGGAAAATGAGATAAAAAGGCTAAATGCAGCCTACATTTCCGCCAGTGAAAAAAGCCTGCGCGTGGAGGGCTTCACCGACAAAGTAAACAGGATCGATGATGTTTGGGATCGTTTGGATGCACAAGAAAAACGATCGCTTATTATTGCACTGGTAGATAAAGTCGTGTTAAATAGGAATGAGTGCGACATTTTCTATACATTCGAAGCACAAGATTGAGGTAGCCAAATGATTGATAAGCTTGCAGCAATTAGCGAGCGCTACAATGAGCTTAATGAGGAGCTTTCCAGCGCTAGCACCGCTGCTGACCAAAATAAATATGCGCAGCTGATGAAAGAGCGATCTTCCCTGGAGGAAATCGTATCTAAATATGAAGTATATGCTGATGCCCTTTCGCAGCTTGCAGACAATAAAGCAATGCTTGAAGAAGAAAGCGATGACGACTTCCGCTCGATGATACTTGATGACATCGAAAGCCTGTCTGAAATGCTGGAAAAGATTGAAACTGAGCTAAAAATCCTGCTGCTTCCAAAAGACCCAAATGACGACAAAAACGTTATTGTTGAGATACGAGCCGGGGTCGGAGGGGAAGAAGCAGCGCTATTTAGCGCCAGCTTGCTCAGGATGTATATAAGGTATGCAGAAAGGCATCGCTGGAAAGCAGAAATGCTGTCTGTAAACGAGACAGGCATCGGCGGCATTAAAGAAGCAGTGTTTCAAATAATCGGAAAAGGCGCTTACTCAAAGCTAAAGTACGAAAGCGGCACCCATCGCGTCCAAAGGGTTCCGGAAACAGAATCAAGCGGCAGAATCCATACTTCGGCATCTACTGTTGCAGTGCTGGCTGAGGCAGAGGATGTAGAGGTTGAAATAAACCAAAACGATCTTAGGATTGATGTTTTTCGCTCATCCGGAAACGGAGGGCAATCTGTAAACACTACAGACTCAGCAGTCAGGGTGACGCACCTGCCTACCGGCATTGTAATAAGCTGCCAGGACGAAAAGTCCCAGCTAAAGAATAAAGACAAAGCCCTAAAGATACTTAAAGCAAAACTTTACGAGCTTGAGCAGAGAAAGCAAGCTGAGAGCATTGCCTTAGACAGAAAAAGCCAAGTGGGCTCCGGAGACAGAAGCGAACGCATTCGCACCTACAACTTCCCACAAGGCAGAGTTACAGATCATAGAGCCAACCTTACTTTATACAAGCTCGAAACTGTGCTGGATGGCGAGCTTGATGAGTTCATAGACACTCTCACTACAAACGATCAGGCAGAAAAGCTTGCCAGCAGCGCCAGCTAAAAAAAAGATCCGGCATTTATACAAATGCCGGATTTTCGATCATTTCTGACTCCACTGCTGTGTCAACGCTCATGGCCACGCTCTCATATAGCCCAATAACATAGCTGATTGTTTCCCAAGTGTAATCAAGTGAGCGGAACTCGATTATATTCTCCTTTAGGAAGTTAACTGCTAAATATTTGCCAGCTATCCTGTTTTGGTAATCCATATACTCATCAAAAGTCATAATGGATCCATCTGCCTTTTTGGTAACTACTTCCCAGAAATCCACTTTAAATTTATTGTGGATGAACTTGCTGCTGTTGTAGTTTCCCTGGCATAAGCTGTAGTAGAACTTCTCTTTTAGCTTTTGGTCGGCTAAAAAGTTTGCATGGACTCCCGAGTGCTCGTCGATAATGAAATTATCATAGCAATTTATTATCGCCATAATATCGCCAAACAAGCGCTGAAGCTCGTCATGCTCAAGTGGATTGAGCACAACTTCAACATTGAAGTCTTTCATTACAGTAACGTCGGGCACAAATTTTCCATACCCCTGTACAATATCTGCTAATTTTTCCAGACCGGTTTTGACGTATCTGCTGTCAAACGGCGTATAATTAATCCCAAATTCGATCTCAAGGCCACACCCATCTTTGTTAAAAAACTGTTTGTAACGCTTAGAGTCGCTTTGCATATGCAATATTTTACGGAATTCACGCATATCTAACTGACGTTTTAACCATAGGGGTTTGGCTGCTTTTGCTACATTCATCGCCAAAAAATCCTGCCTTTCTCAGGGATTTTTGATATAACTTACATAAGTGGGGTAGACGTGCATAAAAGATAACGATTCCTTATTGGCAGGAACACGTTTTAGGGCATTGTTGCTAATAAAATTCCCTGATATAGAAGATGGCGCTGAAATTTCAAATTCCGTAGAGATCATATTTTATTTTCGCTGCTTTGTCAATAGAATTAATTCGCTTTTTGCATCAATCAACTATTAATATACTTAACAATATCATAATCTAACTTTAAGTTATAGTTCTCGTAAAATAATATAAGCCCAGATACTAGATGATGTGGCTAATGTCGCAAAAATATGCAAGTATGGTATAATTGAACCGTATGAATGAAATAGTAAAAAAAGGAAGTAACATTGAGCTTGACATTGCTCAAAATATCTCGATGTCAAAAACACTTGCATTCTATAACGGCATGAAGGTTTTTATAGAAGGCGGGTATGAAGGGCAAAAAGCAGAGGTTAAAATTACTAAAATGAAGCAAAGCCGCTGGGAGGGCAAAGCAGTCCGCACAATTGCTCCAGCGGCTTTTGAGAAGGAAGCGCCTTGCGAAAAATTCGGTGTTTGCGGCGGGTGCCGGTTTCTTGATTGCGAATATGAAAAACAGCTTGAGCTAAAAAGCCGGTATGTAAGCCAGATGCTTAATCGTTCGTATCCAAGCTGCACAATTGAGGATGTAATTGCTTCCCCTAATATATACCATTACCGTAACAAGATGGAATTCTCTTTCGGCGACTCTGAAAAGGATGGCCCACTGGAGCTGGGGCTTCATGCCAAGGGAAAGCACCATGACATCGTATCTTCTGAGTTCTGCTATATATGCCCGGAGGATTTTAGCGCTATAGCGAATGCTGTCAAGGAGCATTTTAGGCATATGGGCGCAGCGCCCTATAAAGTTATTGCCAGAGAGGGTTGGCTGAGGCATCTAATATTAAGGCAATCGGAAGCGAGCGGTGAAATATTGGTGGGCCTGGTAACCACCAGCAGCCAAAAGCTAAGGGTCGAAGCATTTATAGACTGCTTGCTCAGCTTAAGCCTTGAGGGCAGCATTGCAGGGATAGTGCATATACAAAACGATTCATACTCTGATGCAGTAATAATTGAGAAGCCAGTATTATTGTATGGCAAAGGCAGCATAGAGGAGCATGTTCTGGGCGTTAGGCTAAAGCTTGCAATAGACTGCTTTATGCAAACCAATACAAAAGGCATGCAGCTTCTGTACAGCAAGGCGCTTGAGTATGCGCAAAGCACCAATGCATCAGTTAGCGCTCTTGATCTGTACTGTGGCATTGGATCTATTGGCCTTGTGCTTAGCAGGGCATTTCGCAGTGTATATGGCGTTGAAATAGTGCAAGCTTCTATTGAAAGCGCTAGGGAAAATGCAATAATAAACAATATTGGGAACGCGCGCTTTGAGGCTAGCGATGTAAAAGATTTCTTAAAAAGCAATAAAGAAAAGTTTGATCTTATAGCCTTAGACCCTCCAAGGGCAGGCCTTGGCAAAAAAGTCTGCGAGCAAGTGGCAAAGCTCAAAGCGCCTGCCATTGTTTATGTAAGCTGCAAGCCGCAAAGCCTTATGCACGATCTAGAATCATTTGAAGAATATGGCTATAAGCCGACGATTGCTTGCCCTGTTGATTTATTTCCGCATACAGAGCATGTGGAAACAGTGGCGCTTATGCAAAAGCAATAAGCCTTTTTCAGCGATTGCAAAATAAAAGCGGCTGTATATTGGTTCGTTTTTTGTATGCTGGTATAATTGGCTCAACGGATAAAAAGGAGACTAAAAGATATGTTTGATGGATTTGGCTATAGAAGATACGGCTTAGGATTATGTGGAAAGATGGCAATTTTTGCTCTGGGGTTTATTGCCGGCCATATTGCCACAAAATGCACTTTATCAATGTCGTGCGATTGCTGTGATGAAGATGACTGCTGCTGTGATGATGAATGCGGCTGCGGGCACGATCATGAGATGAAAGGCGACAGTGAATGCTGCGATGATGAATGCGACTGTGGGCATGATCACGGCGATACAGAAGAAGCGCAAGAAGACGCCCCTTCAGTAAGCGAAGAAATCGCTGAAATCCTCGAAGGCGCTGCCCAGGAAGCAGAGGACATTGCACAGGATATCATAGACGACATACAAGAATAGTAGCGCCAAAGCCGCAGCATGCGGCTTTTTTTGTGCAGTGGCCAGACTGGCATATGAGGCTAAAAGCCCACGCTTTGCCAATTCGCAGCATTTCTGTTTCTTCTCTCCCCTATTGGCAGCGGCTCGATGCATTTCGGCGCTGCAGTACAATTGCCAATGACAAGAGGCTGCTATGTTCCTGAATTTCAGGTTTAGCACAGCCCCAAAACCATTTTGTGCGCAATGCAACTGGTTTGCAATCCCCTCGGCATCGCCGTCGATGGCAAAACTGCAGTGGCCGGCAACGCTTAGATCATCTTGCTATGAACCGATAATGCGGCCCTGCAATACAAAAAACCGAGCCAATCTGTTTAAAGTGGTATACCCTCCGGTTATTCGGCCAGATTATTATAAATAGCGTGAATGAATAACAGCCTGCCAGGTATAAGGTTAATTATTATTTATTTCAAGTATTTTTACTTTATTTTCTCATGCCTTTCTAAAGAAGCTGTCTGTTTTGGCTGAAAACAGCCGATTAACGGCTTCAGGCTCAACAGATCTGATCATAGCGCTTCTTTCGCGGCGTTGGCCTGTCTGATGAATTCATCTCTTTAAGAGCCAAGTTTTGCCTTGGCCCTTTCATCCTGCATGCAAGTGCCATCAGCGCTTACAGCCAGCGCCAAGCATATGCTGCAAAGGCTGCTTGCAAGTTAAGGCACAAGATGCATAGCATATCTCCCCAGATGCTTCATGCATAAAAAACTGCACAGTGTTAATAGAAAGCCGCCTTGCCAGAGCTGATTGCATTCCTTCTTGTACATGAACACAACGCTTTAGTGAAACGTTTTATGCAGTTTTCGCTTGCCATTTATGCATTTGCGAATCTATCCTCTGCTTTAATTGCTTTAAAACCGGCGTTTTTAAGCTTCCTGGAAGACAGCCGCCATTGCCTTATCACATGAGTATATTCACAAAAAACTGTATTTCAATTTTACATATTGTGCATTTTACATTTTTGTACTAAAAACTCAATAACCCATGCTATAATAGCCATATCTATGATCTAGAAGGTGGTTTCAAGTGCTAAAGCTTAAATATGAGGATAGGCTTGATTTTTCAGAGTGGAGCCGCCTTTTATACAGACAGCTCTTCTTTTGCCTGATAATTATTTTTGTTATAGAAGCTACCTTTTTTATTCACACTAACAGCGAAGCCAGCTACGGCTCCAGCGCTTTGCCTTCGCTTGTTGTGCCTTTAGGCATTCAGGCAGCGCTGTATGCAACAGCAGTATTTTCCACAAACTACTTTATAAAAAAAGGCAGCCCTTTTATGCAGTCAATAGTCATGTGCTCATTTATTAGCATGTCTTGCTATCTGCTGACTTTTAGGCTGTACCGCATTCATTCGATCTATATTGTAAGCTCTTTCCCGCTGCTTGCGTCACTCGTATATGTTGACCGCAAGCCGTTGCTATATACCCTGATGATAAATATGCTTATGCACTTAAGCTACACAGCGTATATCCTTCCTGCAAGGCCGGGCTATATTGCCGGCGCGAGCAAGCCTGTTGAGCTTGTATCAACAAGCATGTTTCTGATAATGGCATGCCTTGCATGCAATGTAATTTTGCTTGTTCTCTCGCGTGTTGTAAACAACCTGATCGTCAAAGATGAGGAGCTGAAGCTTGATTCATTTACCGGGCTGCTCAACCATACTGCTTTTTATGAGAGGCTTGAAATGCTTATAGCCGAAAATATCAAGGATGGATCGGAGTTTTCGCTTATCATATGGGACATAGACAACTTTAAGGATGTAAATGACAACTATGGCCATGAAGTTGGCGACAAGGTGCTGCTTCGCTTTTCAGAAATACTAAACAAGGTAATAAGCCAAAGCGACTATGCCTTCAGATATGGCGGGGATGAATTTGCCCTTCTAATAAGAAAAAATGCAAAAGAAACCTACACCATGGCGCTAAAGATCCGTGAGATATTCTACGAGACTGTCCGCAGGCTTAACCTTGATGTGCCAGTAACTGTCAGCGCAGGGTTATGCGAATTTGACAAAACGCTTTTCTTTGGAAGCAATGAATTCTTTAATGCCACTGACTCAGCGCTATACGCTGCCAAAGGCACAGAAAACAAAGACTTGATCGTTTCAGTGCACACCCCCATATGGGAAGACGAGACGCCTCTGGAGCAATATGAAGCCCCCAGCCCCTCACTGTAATCTATAAATTCATGCGATTCCAGCAAATGCCAGCAAGCTGTCTATTACATACATCACAATCATAAAGAGCACGCACATAAGAGCGGTTGCTGATATTTTCAGGCTGGATCCTATCTCAGCGCCGGTATTTCTGCGGCGCAGATTAATTGCTGTTATTATGAATGAAACTGTGATCGCAGCCAGCATTGCGCCAAAGAACACCTTTGTTGTGCTGAAAGCTGCAATTACTTTATAAATAGCGGCTGCAGCCACTGCCGGCGCAAAGCCGCCAGCAATTGGCATAAACCAAATGTCGCTTGCACTTGCGCTTCCCAGCCTGGCTTTGCGCCCGCCCTCAGGCTTGGGGCTTGCTTTGCTTGCTGTATGGGCTATATAGCGCTCGGCAAGGCTTGCATCAAAACTCTGCAGGTATGGCACAATGCTTGCAATGCCTCTCGCGTGCATGTTTGCTTCAGCCTGGCGAATAATGTCCAGCATCCCCGGCTCATGAAAGAGCCTTGCGAAGCCTTCCCTCTTGCTCTGCATTATATTTTGCGTTGCCTGGCTTGGCAGAATGCCCTCAAGCATCAAAAGCAGCGCTTTGCGCATAGCCTCATCAGAAGCAGCGCTGCTGAGCTTGCCAAAGGTTTCTTCAAAGCGCTCAGAGTTGTCCAGGAAGTAGCTGATAAAAGCAACAGCAAAGTAATCGCTGTTGACAGTTCCCTCTGCAATGGCGCCTACTTTTTCAGGTATAAGCATTATTTCAGACTCTTCAACGAATTCGCACAATAAAAGGGGATCGCCTCCGCCGTTGAGCGTGCAGTAGGCCTGCATTGTCTTCCAAGTAGCAATGCGGCTATTAATTATGCAGTGAAGGTTGGCAAAGTGAACAAGCAGCATGCGGCATTCATCGTCATTCGGGCGCTGCTTAAGCACTGATGCAGCAATGTTGAACTCAACATTCGTAATAAGCTTTATCCTGCCCAGGGCCTTCTTCCCGCCAGAGCTTGCTACAAAATATTCAAAGAACGCTTTTAAGGATTCGTGGAAAGCCAATTCGTTTTCTTTATGGCCACCAAAAGCCTCTTTTACTTGCTCAAGCCAGCTTTGCGCTTTTGCCGCATCAATTCCCTCATTCTCCCTAAAGCAGAAATCAAAGTAGCGCTCAGCATCAGAGGCTATTTCCCTGTGGGCATATGCTACTATCTCGCTTCCCTGCACGGCATTGCCAAAGAACCGGTTAGCCCCTTGCGTTCTGAAAGTGTAAACTGCCTCTTTGGCTTTGAGCTTTGCCTGAAGCTCGCCAAGCAGCTTGTCGCTTGAGGGGAAAAGAGATAGCAGCTGCACTGCCTTGTTCATATCAATTTCATCGATCCTGTCAACAATAAACGCTTCAACAAACGGCAATGCATTGCTGTCGCCCTGCCAATTTCCGCCAGAAACGATCTCGCTGACTTTGTCGATGGTAAGCGCGGAGCTTACCTGCTGTGCAAAGATTCCAAGGCGCATATCAGAATATTCGCTCTTGCGGCTTAAAAGCTCAGCTATTTCAGCCAGCAGAGGATTATCCAGATCATCCTCTGAATTCAGCGCGGCCATATTCCAAAGCTCCAGGTTTAAGCTGCTCTCCTTGCCAAAAGTCACCGGGAGCTTTAGCACTACGCTCCTGATGGCTGAGAGGCTATTGTTAGGGTTGATGCTGGCTAGAGCTTTGTGCGCAAGCGCGCGGGAGTGGCCTTCAAATATATCAAACACGCCATGCTCTGTGGCAAAGCTGTGGTAATTGCTCTTGGAGGTGAAGTTCGGATCTGCCCATGACAGCTCTGCAGCCCTTTTGGCATAGCCTTCAAGGTTTTGGTGGAAGGTCGGGTTGGCAAACATAGCTTCAAGCTCGCTAAGGTTTTTTGCATCAGTGAGCGGAGCATCCGCCATCGGGAATAACCCTTCGCGGTCTGTGTTGGCAAAGTAATAGAAGGCCTCAATCGGCAGTGATGCGTCTGTGCTGTTTTCCAGCAGCTCGCCTGCTGACTGGGCATCGCTTTCGGCGATTCTGGCTATTAGCTCAAAAAGGCGGGCTTTCGCATAGGAAGTGTCAGCATTTTGTGCGACAAGCTGGGCAAGCTCAGACAGGGCCTTTGTATCGTCTATGCAGCTTGCCAGCGAGACAAATCCCGCTTGCGCTGCGAGCGTGTCAAACTCCGGCTGCATAAGGAAAAAGCTGTGCATTTCCTTAAACGACTTGTATGCAGCATGCGATGCCAGCTTTACCTCAGGGTGCATGCCCATGAATTCAAGAGACACCCGCAGCGTTTCATCCTGCGACTGCTTGCTTGAGTTAATCACCCTGTCAAGCTCTGCGCTGCATGAAGCAAACAGCTCCGGATCGCTAAAGAATGCATTTGCCATAAATATGGCCAGGGCATGGCGCGGGCTGTCCTCATACAAGGCAGATCTGTCTTTTGAGTTGTACATAAAGTCTGATGTCGGCATGGCGCGGTTGCAAAAATTATAGGCAAACGCCTGAAGCTGCTGGCCTGATGAGTTGGATATGAAAGTGGCCCTGCTTTTGGCGGAAGGCGGTATAAGCGAATGTATAATTACTGCCATTTCGCATGCATAGTCAGACAGGTTTGCAGTTGACACGCCTTCCCCGACAATAATAAAGCCTGTTACCCGATCGAATGCAACCTTGTATATTTTGTCCAAAAAGAAAGCAAGGCTGTTGGGATCGTTGATGCCGTGCTTTTGCAAAAGCTCAGCAGCGCTGGGAAGGTAGCTAAACAGCTCTGCAACTTGAAGCTCCTGGTTCTCGCCATAGTAGCTGTTTGTAAAGGTGTCCGGGCACAAATACTCTTCCGGCGGGCACTCGGCTATCGGCTTGCCTGCGGATTTGTACTCGTATAGGTGATAGAGCTCTGTGGGCCGCGGGCTTTGCGAGTTGAGAGCCTCAGCAACATTTGCGATAACAAACGTCCTGTTCTTGGGGCTGTAAATGAGCTGCCTGCTGGGCACCCCGTCGCGTCGGACACTGTTGTATATATTTCGGCATATTTCTTCTATATGTGCAAAGTCATTGTTTGAAGCTCCAACAATGCCAAGCCCATGCCCTGACGGGCTCATATTCTTTTCTGCCCAGGTAAACTGGTATTGATCAAATTGTGCAAGTTTAGTCATAACAAATCACCGTTGTCTTTTAGCTTATTAAGTATAAGCCACATGAAGGGCTCATACAAATTGATCGGCGATATTACATCACAAAAAGATACACTCTCTGCTCTATCTCTTTGCCATCTGTCCACTCTGCCACGAACTGCCAGCACTGGCTGTTTTCCAGTGGCTGAAACTGCAAAGTAGGCAGTATTATACCTGTTGTCAATGTTGAGCGTTATTCCTTTGCTGTTTAGTGTTGACTGAACTAGCTTGCTCTTCTTGCCCAGCCTGTCAAAATCGAATACAAACCTTCCCTTGGCTTCCGAGCTGTAATCGCCTGTTGAGAGCAGAAAGCTTCTATGCTTCTCTGATTCGGGTATTAAATCTGCTTTTGTCATAACAATTGCAAGATGCCGCGTATCAGAAAAATTGATATTGTTAAGCACCCCAATATGCAGTGCAGGGTTTGCAACAGAGTAGCTGGCTGCCTGCTCTTTTGGCTTTGTCAGCACATATGATGTCGAAAGCGTTTCCTTAATTACGGTCTTTTCAGCTACAGCGGCAGATACTGCGTGCTCCTGCTGGCTTTCCTCGCTTGACAGGTAAGGTGCGATCGCCCCTGTAGGCATGGCCTGAGCATCGCTGCCCTCAAGCAGGATCTGAGCATCTGAGTAAACGCTTTGCGCCTCTATAGCTACTATATATCCGCTGCAGTAGTTTAGAAAGCCGATGCGCTCCCTTACCGGGAAAGCTTCGCCGGCTGAGTCAACAATCGCTATCAGATAGCGGACAGGATCTTTGGCGGGATTGCTGATATCCATTTTTATAAGCAGGGGCGGTATGCGGAAATTCTGGTTTCCCGGGGGCAAAATCCCCTGGTTAATGTCTTCGATAATGCTTTTATATACACCAAAGTAGCCGGGATCAGCTTCAGTGTATGTGCCATCAAACTTAAAGCGGTCGGTATAGTTCAGGCATGCATAGTCTTTTCTGGCCAGTACTGCAAGTGACACTGTTTTCCCGGAAGATGATGCGCCAATCATGCCGATGTATATGACTTTTCTTTGAAAAAAGTCTTCCGGCAAGACAAATCCGCAATTCGGGCACACTGGCGTAGAGGATGAGATAGGCGCAAACTTGACGAGCTTCTCGCCATCGCGCTGGGACAGCTTTGCGGTTTTTATTGCATTTGATATTTCAAACACAACATCATTGTAGCCATCGAAATACTCATGAACCTCTGCTGCTATTGCGGCATCAATATATGCGCCTTCTGTATCGCTCATGCCGGAATAGGCAAGGTTTGGGTAAGCAGAAACAAACTCTGATCGGATCTCAGCAAAGCGCGATGTCATGCGGCGAAATATCGGCATGTTTGCGTAATCGCCGAAGGCCATCTTGTTAAAGTAAACCCCACAGTTTTGTATGTCAAGCATTCCTGCGCATCCGGGGCATATATGAATGCTCAGTTCCTCCGCTGAGTGTACATCTCCCATTAGAAATTGCTCCGTTCATCTATAGTTATGGTAAGGCTTTCTGAGCCTTGCCTGCCCAAAATGTATGTAGCGCCGCCAACAAGCTTTGCATATACAGCATTTGCCGGCCTGCCTTCTGTAACAGCGCTTTCCTGGCGGGTTATCAGAAAAGGCTTTAGCTGGGTTGACACGATAAACGCCCTTTTGTAGCCAAGGCAGAATAAAAGGTCAGAATAGCCTTCAAAAGCAGGGTTTTCAGCCTTTTGCGAAAACTCTGTGTACGAAAAGCTTCCTTGGTCATAGGCAATGCGGTTGGCGCGCAAAAAGGCGTCGCGCTTTGCCAAATCACTGCCATAGCGTGATATGCGTATATATTCAAGGGCGTTTTCAAACATCCTTGTTGTTATGTCAAGGCTGTAGCAGCGCCCGCCTGACCTAAGCTCGTATGAAAGCTTGGCAAAGCGGTAGCCGATAAAAGCTAGCAGCATGAATATTAGGGCCATAAATGCATATTTCATAATTCTTTATACCATATTCTGCATTAGGGGATCTCCCCATGCTATACAAATAGTAGTGAGGCTTCAGTAGCGCTTAGGGCGGGCATGTGTTCATTATTTGAGCCATCGCCTATATAGAAAGCCTGAAAATCAGGGAAATCCTGCGTTAGGCGCCCTATTTTGCCCATCATCAGCGAAAAGTTTCTGCCGCCTGACTTGGCAATTCCGCTGGGATCTATAATAAACGCGGCAAGGCTGGCGCTATTGCTGCTTTGCCAAAAATTAAGCGCTTCTGCGTACGCCCTGATTAGCACGTGAACGCACTCCGGGGCATATGTGCCTGATGCAAGGCTGAAATGCAATCCATCCGGGGATTGCTTAAAGCCGGTAAAGGAGGTTTGGCAGCTTTCGCCCGCTATTGGCGAGACAACGCCAACAGCCATGCTCCCATCCGGTTTTTTGCATGCATCCACAATGCTTTTCATGTAGCTTTGGGCAGTCATGCGCATCTTGCTGTCGCACTTGTCGCTTAGCAGCATAACAAGCATAACTGCATTGGCGCTGTAAGCTGAAGCTTGCCTGGCTTTTCTTTTGAGCACAGCCGGTTTTTGGCGCCAGTTCGCTGTGAAGCCTTTGGTTTGGGCAACCGGCTTTTCGCTGCCTTCTCCAAAGCCTTCCGAAACTGCTTTTCTTAAATCATCATTGCTCTCGCATCCGGCAGCAAGGGAATCAACTAAGCGCTCTGACATAAGCGAGCGGTTAGGGAAATCGTAGCCTTCCCACAGCACTGTTGTTGCAAGAAGTATTTTTTCAACAAGCTTTGCTTTAAGGGCTTTCTCAAAGCTCTCAAAGCTGCTGAATGCAAGTGCAAGCTCTGGCTCGTTTTGGATTCCGCCATTATACGCTTCGTGCGCATACAGGCTGAACGGCTCTTCTAAAATGAAGCGCACATCTGAAGCGTCTGCCCTGTTTACAACAAGGTGGCTAAGCGTCAGAAAAGAGCAGGAAGCTTGCTTGCTTTCAAGCTGCTCAAATATCGCTATAGTGCCAAGGGCAGCCTGTTTTGCTTCATTCGCAGCAGGATTTGAGCTGAGAAACACCGGCATGCGAATATACTCTGCTGCTGATGGCGCTGTCTTATAAGATCGCGGAAGGTTGTCCCTGTAGGCTATCACATCAGGTGCAAGAAACAAAGCCATGCCAAGCAGGGTTTTGTCTTTTCGCAGCTCTAAAAGCGATTCCCTAAAGTCCCGTGTAGCATTGTCCAGGCTTATCTCGATGGTATAGTCGCTTCTTGCCATTACGAACCCAAAGTATAGGTAACAGAGATGAATTGCTTTATTCGGTTATAAGCGCTAGCCTGTACCCATGACTTCATGGGGTAGTGCTTTGCATCGTCGTAAGCCCTGCTTCCGCCAACTGCTGCATAGCTTTTGTCCCATGCGCTGAACATCTCGCTGTCCCATATATTCACTTTAAAATCGGGCATTTCAGTTTCAGTAGCGATCTTGGCAGCTTCATTGTGCATCATCTCCCAGGATCTCAGGTAGTTTGAGCCTCCTGCCAGCTTTTCCGTAATAAAAAGAGACGCTACATCAATGCTGGCTCTAGGCGAAATATCAGGCTGGCTTGTCTCATATGCGTCAGAAAACATTATTAATGCGACTTTCTTCGCTCCAGCGCTGTGCATTTTTGCAATAGAGGCATCTATTGCGCCTTCAATATTTCTCAAATAGCGCTTAGACGATTCGTGCGGCTCAAGGCAATTTATCAAAGACATGATCATGTTATAGTCATTGGTGAATTGCTTGCTGCCAAAGCGCACGCTCTCTACGATATTTTCGTAGAAAAGGCTAAAGCCAATATTAAGGATGTCTATCGCAGACTCTCCGCTGGGAAAGTCATGGCTTGCCTCATTTATAAACACAGCAAGGTATTGACTGACCCAGCTGAACAGTGTAGACATAGAGCTGTTCAGATCAATTAGAAAGTCGCAGTATACTGCAGTTACTTCATCATTCAAGCTTCTTAGCTCCTTTCAGAAGTTTTATATGCTGTTGATGCTTAAAACTGTATAGGTGCTTGATACAGCCGTGTTTTCGTCCTCCACGGCAAACTGCATCCCCTCTTCAAGCATCCCCTCATCTTCATCATAGGGGCTGGCAACGTAATTCGAATCTATAACAGCAAAACGAATGTACTCGCCTGTTCTGTAAAAGCAAAACAGGCTGATTCTTTCGCGGTATGAAGCTGCGCTTCTTGGCTTTGACGGCTCTGATGATTTGAGCTTTTTCAGCCTTCCGCCTTTTGCTGAGTAAGAGTACTCGACAAAGTGCACATCCCCGTCTCTTAAGAAGGCAGACTTGCGCGATTTTACTGCCGGCATGCCAGCCATTTTTTCGGAAACTTCATATATAGCCTGAATTGTGCCCGGGTACCGGCTTGCATAGAACGCAAGCTCCTGCGGCACTAGCAAGTGGGGCTTGTCATCAGGCTGCTGCACGCTGATATAACTAAGGTATTCGTTTATAAAAGCGTCGATAGGCAAAAGCGGCGATTGCTTTGACTCAACCAGGCCATAGCCCCATCCGTCTCTTTTTTGGCTGCCGAGCGGGCAAATCGATTTCTCAACCATCCTCTGCAGGGCAGCATCTTTAAGCTTTGCTTTGCCGGCAGGCATGAAGTGCTTTGACTCATATCCGGTGTTTGTGCTAAACAGATGCTTTCCAGAGTATAACAGGTACAGCAGAGCCCCTGCGGAATATATGTCAAACAGGACGCTAACCTGGGCTGATCCCTCTTCAATAGAAGGGTGCGAATAGCCGGGGGTATATCCTCCGCTCGTTGAATACTCCCCCATCGCCGCCACGGTGTCATAGTCAGAAACAAGGCTTTGCAAGCTTCCATTGCTGTTTTCGTAGCACAGGATATTTGAGGGCTTTATGTCCCGGTGGACTTTGCCCATACATGCAAGCTCACGAATAGCTAAAAGCACGCACAGGAATATGCCTGCTTTGTCGCTGCTGCTTAGCTTTCTTTTGGCAAATGCCTTGTTTAAGTCAAGATCATAGAACGGGCTTGAAAAAGCCTCGATCGTTTTGTCGCTAAAGGCACTGTATATTAACGCCTTTCCCTGGATTTCAACTAAATAGGGAGATGAAATCCCCACAAAAGCGTCTGGCACGCTGCCTTCCTTTATAAAGCGCTTTCGGCCGCCCTCATCATAGGCTGAGAAAAAAAGCCTGCCTTTGCGCTCATCAATTGCATTTACTGTATGCAGCCTCTGGTGGCTTGGCGAAGCTATATATGGTTTTATTTTGTCGCAGGAAACTGACAGTTCGCTAGCCGTTTGCCTTATGGCATTTAGCGCATTCCCGGCGCCGGCGCTCTTTAGCTCAGGCGCTTTTGTATGGAAAATGCCCTCAAGCAAAAGGGCCAGGCTCTCAAGAGGCCGTTCAGCGCCGGCCAGCCCTGTAATCATGCACAGCCGGCCAAACCTGGCGCTTTTTATTGCCTGGCTGCTGTTTATATATGCTGAGCTTAGGGTAAGCCCTGTGTGGCAAAGGCCTGAAAGAGCGAGGACAAACGCAGCCTCAATCGCGCAGGCAGCGACAAGCTCCCGATCAAAGCTATTGTCCTCAGCGGCGCTTTCATAAGCTTCGCCAAGGCAAATGAGCTCAGTTTCATTGCCATTTTCATCTATTGCAAATGCTCCTTCAAGCGTTGGCTCAAGGAAGCATTGCCCCAGGTATGGCAATGGCATCGGCTTCTCTTCAAAGAGCAGCTTTTGAGTGCCTATCTCGGCTATAAGGCACAGTGGCGAAACCGAAAGCGCTTGTGCGCTTGCAGACACTTCGCCTATTCTTACGCTATAGCCGCCGCCTGTTAGCAAAGGGATGTTTTCCATGGCCTGAATAAGCCGCCTCTTTCCTTAGTTTCTGCAAAATCTATAAGAATTATAGCTTGGTTGTCAGTGGTTGATTTTGATGCTTTATATAAAATGTTGTTAAGCGCCTCATCGTAGCTGGAAGATTTTTTGGCCTCTTCAGCAATTTCGGCTCCGCTGAGGCTGCCGAATGCTCCATCTGAGCCAATAGCAAGCAGGTCCCCCGCCTTTGGCCTGATTTTGGCTGCGTTTATTTTTAAATGGGCGCTGGGACAGCCAATATATGATGATATTTGGCCTTGCACGCCATTAACGCTGTCAAGCTCAACTGCCAGCTCAGCATTGCTGCCGTTTATGAGGTATGCAGGGCTGTCCCCGCATGCGCATACTATGGCTGCATTCGAAAAAACAGCAGCAAACGTTAGCGTCGTGCCGACATTGGCGTTCTCAAAGCGCGCCTTAACCTGGCTGTTTACACTGTCCAGCGCACCGGATGCCCAATCAAGCATAACTTGGCTTTTAGCCTCAAGGCTGCTAGCCGCAAACGCTTCTGAGAGAGCCAAATCCATTGCCTCTTTAAACAGGCACACTATAGCATATTCTGATGAGAAGGATGAAAAAGCAAGGCTGCCAATGCCATCTGCAACAGCCGCAATAAAAAGCCTCTCTGAGCCAAGGGTGTCTGCTGCTATGCTGGCATACCTGAGGGCGTCTTCCATTTCTGCCCTTGCGTTCTTTTGCGTTTTAGCATAAACCTTCAATTTCTATCACCACTAAATTTGCTACTAATATACTAGCATTATTCACCAAAAAAGTCTATACTTATAAGGCATAGGCTAAAGTGCAACAAATAATCAAGAGGGTACAAGGCTTTATAAAGTGATAACATCCAGCGATTTGCTCAATGCTGTTCCTTTGGCTGTTTCGTCAAAAAATAGCCACCTATATGCTTTTGAAAAAGATGGCAGCCGCTACCTGGCAAAATGCTCTACGCTGCAAGGAGATCAGATAAGCGCAATGTATAAGGCTGAAGCTGACATCCTAAGCTATGAGAGCTATCCCCAAAATGCAAAGCCAAAATATCCTAAGCACTATGGATACTTTGAGGGCGCCAATGTTGGAGGCTCATCGTATCCGTATGCTGTAGTTATGGATTTTATAGACGGCAATAGAATTTCCCTGCAAGATGCGAATACAAGAAGCCTTAGGCAGGCGCAGCTGCTGCTGGCAAGCGCTGTTCTGACAGTGCATACGACTAACCAGATGGGCTTTTATCACATGGACATTGAAATGCGCAACTGCCTTATTGACGCTTCGAATCCATACACCCTGTGGATTACTGACTACACGGGGGCTTTGTGCGATCGCTACAGCCTTGTTTCAATGTCAGTGCCGTTTATCAAAGAGAATCCCATATACCATCAGCATGTGCAGCTGCGGCAGCTTCTTCGCTGCCTTATTGACAATGAGGAAGGCGAAGCAACCGTTAGAAATGTGGAGAACTATGTTGCCAGCTTTAAGTCGCATAAGGAAAAGCTAACAGACTTTATCGGGCTGCTGCGCTATCTTGGCATCAACATTAATAATTCTGCATGATATAGTCAGCTACTTTCTGTACCGCAGGCCCAAGATCTGAGCCAGTGCCTTTCCTGCCAACCAGCATCATTGTAATCGTATATGGCGTTCCCTTGTGATCAAAGTAGCATGTAAGCCATAGGTTCTCTTTGCCCTTAACGCCGGTCTCAGCAGTGCCTGTCTTTGAGTAGATCCCGTTTGGAGCGCTCAGGCCCACTCTTTCCGCCGAAATCTTCATGCCGCTGGCAATTATTTCAGCTTCCGCTCTGGTTAATGGCTCGCTAAGCGCTACAGGGCTTGTTTCAGAGGCCGTATTGCCGTTGGGCCCGATTATTTCCTTTACAAGATAGGGTTTGTACATTGTCCCCTTTGTTGCAACAGATGATGTTATCATTGCCATTTGCATTGCGGAAATTGTAGTCTCCCCTTGCCCGTATGAAGTTACTGCAAGCTTGAGCGGCGTGCTTATATTATACTCAGATGACAAAAAATCAAAATCAAGGCCTATTCGCTCTCCGACAAGGAAGCTTTTCAAAGTTTGCTCATACGCATCATGGCCCAGCATTTGGCTCATATAGGCGAAATAGGTGTTGACAGAGAAGCCTAAGCCTTCCCTGAGGGCAACATTGCCGAATTGGGCATTGGCATTGTTGACAACTGTAAAAGACTCTATCCTAAAGGCGCCTGAGTCATGGTATTGCTCATCCTCAAGATCATTGCGGACAATACTCGCTGCTGTAGCAATTTTCATTACGGATCCCGGTATATAAGCGGCTGTTGCTTTGTTTACGAAAACATCTGACTTCTGAAGCGAGCTGTAAATGCTGTCTATCTTTTTCGGATCAAAGCTTGGGTTGGACAGCATTCCGAGTATCTCGCCTGTTGAGGCGTTTAGCACAACGCACGAGCCTTTTGCATCCGTGGCCATTGCTGAAGATATAGCGCGCTGCAAGCCTGCCTCAACAGTCAGCACCAGGCTGTTGCCTTTAGTTTTGTCTGCATCTGAAAGCAGCAGCGTTTCATCGTACAAGCGCTCAAGGCCGCTAATCCTGCCTGACTGGCGGGAGTAATACCCGACGAATGGCTGGTATAGCTCTCCGTCCATGTACTCGCGCTCACTGGGACCGCTTTCGCTTGCATTCCAAACGATAGCCGTTTGGTTGCGATCGTATATATTTCCTCTGGTGTTGACGCCCCGGAGGGTCTCTGCAACACCGCCGATGCTTGGGACTTTATTTGGGGCGCCTATGACGCCAACAATCAGCAAGGCGGCTATCAGCACGTAAAAGCCCATAGCTTTGTATAGCCTGCCGAGAAGTTTTTGCAGTTTCATTTTTTTTTACCCAGCCGCAGCTTTAAGCAAAGCGCGATCTTTCATTATGATTATTCTTGTGGCGCGCTTGGCTCGGCGGCAGCATCTGAAGCCCTGCTCAAGTTAAACTGGTGTATCTGAAATATAACTGCTGCCATAAGAGTGCATATGAGCAGTGATGTCGAGCCATGGCTAACGAAAGGCAGGGTATTCCCAGACAGAAGGAAAACAGCTGTGCTGCCGGCTATTTGAAAGCACGCTTGCAGGAACAGTGTGGCAGTAAAGCCAAAGACAACCCCCCTGTTTAAGTAATCGCGGGAGTCGACTGCTACCATGAGCGTAACAATGGCGTATATAAGGTAGGCAACAATTATAAAGATGCCAAAAAACATGCCATATGACTGCACGATCATAGGAAAGATCATGTCAGACTCGCTAACAGGCACCTTAACGAAGCGCGTTCCGTCTGTACCCCAGTTGCCGCCTGTTTTCATCGCCCTTAAGCCGTGCCAAAGCTGGTAGCCGGAATCCTCTATGTCCTCGTCAAAATGCCTCCAGATATATACCCTAGTAGCTATCTTGTCAAATTGGCGCTTGAGGAAGTATGCAATTGCATTGTCTGCTACCCTTGTGTAGACATATACAATGCTGACAAGGGCCAGGCATACGAGCGCGAGCGATATAATGTTTTTTATCAGCCTTAGCGGCTCAATATCCGCATATGTAAAAGTAACCATGAGAAACACTGTAAGCATTATAAAAATGGAGCCAAACTCGCCTTGCATGCAAAGCAGCAAAGCGCAGGCGCCGCTAATGGAAATTGCTATACCCATTTTTTTTCGCTCAGAGTATTGAGGGTTGTTCATAATAGTGCTCATGGAGAAAACATATAGAAATTTGGCTATTTCAGAAGGCTGAAATGATATTCCCGCTATTCTCACCCAGTTATCTGATATAAGCGTTTGGTTGTTTCGGTATGTATATATAAGCGTGAAAACATACGGCATAAGCGTCATAATGTGCAGGAACCAAACGATATAAATATAGTTAAGCCATTTTCTGTAAAGCTTATACGGCGCTGCCATGGCGCAAGCCAAAACTATTGCTGCAATAACAGTAGCCGGCCTTATTCTGTCATTATTAAAATGGGCGATTATCGCTTGGACAGTAAGGCCCACAACCCCCAGAAATGCTGGTATAAAAATTATAAGCTTTCCTTTAGAGTCTGTCTTTGGCGATAAATAGCTAACAACCAGCACAATAATAATGATCGCCGGCAAAACCGTCAGGTACTGTGCAAAGGCGCCAAGCATGCTGGCATGCACTCCAAGGGATAGCGCAATAATGCTTATGCATATAAGCTGCGGCCTTCCCATTCCCGATGCCAATTTGCTTACTATTTCCATTTATACTGCCCTCTTTATATCTACAACTTCCATGATTACCTGGTTGCCGCCAAGCCCAAACTCATCTCCAATAATAAGGGTGTGCTCACTTGACAGGGGCCTGTTTTGCATAATGCTGAATACAGAGTCTTTGGCTTCAGCAATGCACTTGAGGCGGAATTCGCCAGTTGAATAATCGTAATTAATCTCTAAATGCTTTGGCTCAACCTGCCTTAGCGGGGCGCCTTGTATTAGAGGGATGTCTTTTCTGCCTATAATGAGGGAGTTTCCGTCAGCTTCCCAGTTGATGTTGCTTATTTGGCCGTTATGCTTAATAAGCAAGCGAAGGGCTGGCTTTGACTGTGCGCTTCTATACCGGTTTTTGTATCCTGACAAGGGATCAAGCGCCAGCCGGACATTGGCGCTGAGCCAAATGGTGACGCTGTTGCCATCGGCTGGAATAGTATATGAGGAATAGTTTTTATAGTTATCGGAATTTTCTTCGAAAACCATAAACCCTCTGTTATGTGAAGCGCTCTTTACTTCCGCATAGCCTTCGGCATTGTATGCTATCTCTATATTGCAGGCATTTTCGGCTTTGTCTTTATAGCGAAAGCTGGCTCCTGGCATTGTTCCCATTTTATAAGGAAGGCTTTTAATAGTAAAAGCCTGGGTCTGCTCAGTTGAGGCAATCGTAAAGGTAGCCCGAAACAGATCCAGCTGGCGGGCATTTTCTGGCGGCAACGTTTGCGTGTCTGTGGGGTAAGGAACCTTTTTGCTTATTGCTGCGAGCCATTTTGGCTTTGGCTTTTCTTTTTCGCTAAACCTGTTTACGCCTTTTTTTGATGGCAAAAGGCTGCGCTTTGTTAAAATGTGATCAGAGAAGACAAAGACAATGCTGCATATAATGCTTATTAGTAACAAGTATTTTCCCATATATTGCTAGACGCCTTTCTGAACATGCGCATTTTGCGCCTTTGCATTTGATAGTTTCTAAGCATGCAAAGGGTATTATTGCTATTCATAGAATAACATGAAACCAATGCGGTGCTTATATTTAGGCAGAAAAATGCTAAACAGCCAATTATGCTTTTCTGGCCTTAAAAGGCAGCAGCAGGCTTTGAAATAGGCGATGTCAAATAAAATGCTCAGAGCAATTCGGACCCCATCCCAGAAATATTCATCCAAGCATCGTGGCCTCTGATTTTGATCCGATAGGAGGCGTATGATCCTCTAGCTGGAGATTTGTATGTATCTCATCTGCTTCTTGCCATATCCAAAAACCCCCGGATCATTTGTGAGTTACAGCGTACACTGATCTTGTTGTAATCAGGCCATAAACAGAACAGAGATACAAATAAACAAACGGGCTTAATAATAATGAAAGTTCGATCTGTAACCTCACTTTTTAGCAATAATGAACTATAGATGATGATATCCAGCTTAACATGGCGAATCTGCCTTTTGCTTTGCTCTGCGGTTGTAAGAGACAGCCATGCAGCATGCATGCAAGCGTATAATCGTGCACACTTCTGCTATAATTTAGGCATTCCTGTAAAGGAGATCTCTCAATGAGCGAAATAATTCCAATATCAGCTGGCATTGAAGACTTCAAAGCACTTAGAGAAAAGGGCTATGCATACATTGACAAAACGGTATTGATTAAACGCTTTCTGGAAAACCCATGCCCAGTAGCTCTCTTTACGAGGCCCAGGCGATTTGGAAAAACGCTTGCAATGAGCATGATTAAGTGCTTTTTTGAAATAGGTTCAGAGCCATCGCTTTTTGACGGGCTTTCTATTATGGATGATAGAGATTTGGTTGAGGCCCATATGGGAAAATACCCTGTAGTTTCTGTTTCTTTAAAAGATACAGAGGGGCTTGACTATCATTCAGCCATCAGAAAACTTGCTTTTGAAATTCGCCGGGAAGCAAAAAGGCTAAATTTCCTGGAAACCAGCGATATTCTTGATAGCGATGACATTAGCGAATACAGGCGCTTAAAAACGATAACCCGGCATGATGGGCAGCTAGACGAGAGTTTAAAACTTTTGACTGATCTGCTTTACAAGCATTATGGAAAAAAAGTGATACTTCTTATTGATGAATACGATGTTCCTCTCGAAAATCGTGGCAACATGTCTACTATACTAAAATGCATGCTTTGATTCGCTCGATGTTCAGCCTTGCACTGAAAAGCAACAACAGCTTGGAGTTTGCAATCCTAACAGGATGCCTCAGAGTATCAAAAGAAAGCATTTTTACTGACGTTAACAATTTCATACCGTTTGGCATCAGCCATCCCAGGTATGCCGGATGCTTCGGATTTACTGAATCTGAGACATCCGTTCTTTTAACACAAAGTGGCCTTTCGCATAGATTGGACGATGTTCGCGAATGGTATGATGGCTATAACTTTGCAGGCACTCAAATATACTGCCCTTGGGATGTTGTAATGTTTTGTGATAATGCCAAAGACAACCCTCGAACTCAGCCTCAGCCGTATTGAATGAATACAGGCGGCAATGCAATTATTAAACAGCTTGCCGACATGGCAGGCCAAGCCGAGCGCGAGGAGATCGGCTTGCTTATTGAGGGTGAAACTATTAAAAAAGTATCAATGAGCAGCTTGCATATTCAGATCTTGCGAATTCTATTAGCAATGTATGGAGCGTTATGCATGCAGCTGGCTATTTGACAACGAGAGAAATATATGCTGATGGCAAGCACGGGCTTGCTATACCTAATGAAAGTATTAGGCGCATTTTCGTTGAGCAGGTAGGCGAATGGTTCTCCAGCCGCGTTGCTGCTAAGGAAACAGCAGTTTCTAATCTAAGGTTGGCATTTTGCACAGGTGACGGAGCATCTGCCCAAGCCGCAGCCAATGAGCTGCTTATTGACTTTGTTAGCGCTCGCGACTATTCAACAAAACATGCCTCTAAAGAATCCTTTTACCATGGCTTGCTGCTGGGAGCGCTTGTCGGCATGCAAGGATGGCATGTAATGCCAAATGCAGAGTCAGGGTTTGGATTTTGGGACATTTCAGCAAGAAATGAAACCGGCAAAGAAGAAGCCTTTATTATTGAAATAAAATACTCAGAAAGCAGAAATGGCCTTGTGAGCGCGGGTGAAACAGCAATAGGCCAGATACATGCGAAACAATACTGGCGCAGGCTGAAAAAAGAAGGAGCAAGCAAAATATTGCTGTATGGGGCAGCATTCCACAAGAAAGAATGCTGCATTTTATCAGAAGAATTAATGGTTTAGGGCTACAAGCAATTACTGCTTGGTCGATGCCTTAGGTTATGAATAAGTACTCCCGAAGAAAGCCAGCTTAACAAGCCAATATATCTTTTACAGACCAAGCAGTTGATAAAAAGCTGCTTGGGCATGTCTGAAGTTTAGGGAAGAACTACGAGCCTTCCGTCTATTCCGCATTCTGTTGGCTCATTGTCAGTAAAGAATTCAAGGAGCACCTCTTGCTCATCCGTTGCTAGAATGTATTCACGCCCGTTTGCCAATACCTCTTCATAACCCATGCCAAATGAGGTGCTGAAGTTGTCTCTGTGATAGCCTTGTATCGTAATTGACAGTTTAGTTTCATTATCTATAGGCTCGCCATTGTATGTAAATTTGATGAACTCTTGCCGAGTCCGGGACCAAACAGCCTCAAGGCCTTTTGAATATTGAAAGAACTCTGTATGTTCGCCTATGAAAGCATCTTCTCGAAGCATATGCTTAATCATCGACATTAGCTGTTTCCCAGTAACAGTTACCATGTAAACTTTCGAATGAAAAGGAATAGCTTCAAGCAGTGTTTTCTGTAAAATTATCGGACCGATTTCCTCTAGCCTGATTGAGCCGGATCCATATAGGACAATATCTGTGCCAAAGCATATTTTTAGCGAGTCAGCGAAAAGATTGCCAAGCTCTGTTTCCATATACCTGTTTGGATGCGTAAGCTTTTGGGGAAGCCGGCAAAGAACCCTGTTGAATTTTTCATCTGTTTGCTCCTTATATGAAAGTACAATGTTTTCAAGCACTTCATCTTTGGGGCAGGTTTTGTTATTGATTGGGACAAGCTGCCAGTCATAGCTGGCAACTGAGTCAAGTTCGGTATCGACTACAAGATCGAACCTGCCAACTTGGTCGGTGCCACATACTGCCTGTGCGATAAGTATGTCGTTTACAACTTCTGGCTTTTCAAGCAATGTATGCGAGTGGCCGCCAATTATTAAATCAACACCCCATTCAGGGTCAAGCAGCGCAGCCAGCTTTTTGTCCTCTTCAAAGCCTATGTGGGTAAGCAATACAGTCAAGTCTATGTCAATGGCTCGATAAGCATTGACGATACGGCCGACCTCTACTGCTGCATCATATACGTCAATGAGCTTGCTTATAAGATAGTCGTTTTTGATTCCGTTCATAACTTCATCAGTAATAATGCCAATAAACATGATTTTCATGCCATTTACTTCTATAATATCAAATGGCTGAAAGAGCCTTGTTAGAGGATTTCTAATAAATATATTAGCATTGACTATTGGAAAGCGAGCGCACCTCTCTAGAAACAGAAGGTGTGTAAGCCCGTAATCAGTTTCATGGTTTCCAAGCGAAGCGATATCTGGTGAGAGCATATTCATTATCTCGATAGTTGAAAGCCCTTTATACTCTGAATCAATCAAAGAGCCTTGAAGCATATCTCCAGCTACGCAATAGATTACATGTGTATCTTCATCTCGAGCTTTTTGAACATAGCCTGATAGTAGGGACACTCCCCCAATAAGAGCGCCATTATGCTCCTTGTCGAGAAAATCACCATGAAGATCATTTGAATGCAGCAAAACAAGCTTTTTAAATCTATCTTTATCCATAGATGCCTCATTAAAAAATAAGAATATTGTCTTCTGAAGGAAGTATAGAGATATAATTGCAGTATTTCAATTGCCAATCAATGAATTTACTATGGAATTTAATGTAATGCGCCAATATTTAATCAAAATAGCGCAAAAAATGGCACACTTGTGAGAAGTCTAACCGGCTCGTTTTAGCTCCTTTGGCTATAAACATGGATGCAAAAATCAACCCCTAGTATTTCCATTGCATCACATGAAATAGCTTTGTTTAAGGTGCAAAACAATGAGCCTCTGTTCCAAGGCTGCATGACTTCCAAGAGAGTTTACAGCAACTCGCTTGTCTGCTTGCAGCACATTAGCATAAGCATCTAAAGCAATTGCTGTGCTTTCATGCCCAGCAAGATCACTGCTTTACTCAAATTCCTGGCACTGCGAGCTTCCTGAAATATGGCCTGAATTGGTTCTACAAGGGCAGGAGAACAGCAATAGCCTGTTATGACAACCCATATGGCTGCTGCTTGCATTTGTCCCTAGTGGGCAATGCCGTTTTTAAATTTGTTATACCAGAGTTCAATCTCTTCATCGGTGTCTATTTTTAGCAATCCAAAAATGGCATATGCAAAATCGACAGCAGCAGTTTCATTTGCTGTTATGAAGCCTTTGTCAACTGCAACCTGTGCTGCAACATAGTTATTGCGGCCATTGTAGCCATTTTCAATTTCAAAACATTCCAGCTCATCCCCAGTGTGGCGGATATTGTCCAGCAACCCGTGCTTACCCAGAAAAATTGTCGCGCCGCAGATAGCTGCAATTGGGATTCCTTGTGCTGATGCTTCGCGCACAAAGCCAGCTATTTCTGAATATTGGCGTTCTGCCCACGTATAGCCGCCGGGGAGGATAATAAGTGCAACATTGCTGAAGTCATAAAAATCCTCAATGCTATAGTCAATTTCTGTGCGCAACCCACCAATTGAGATTTTTGGCAATAAATCTGTCGAAATGGTTTTCACAGTGAAACCAGGTTCTTCATTTATTCCTGCAACAGCGTAAGCCGCTTCCCAATCTGCCCACTGCTCAGTAAGTACAAGCAATACAACTTTTATCATTCACAACCTCTTATACAGCTTCCGCGCCTAGGGTAACCGCTAAACGCTTTGTGTACCCTCCGCCTATGCTAAGCTTGGTGGCGGGTACTTCTCGTTTAAGATTGGCCGCCTAAACCAGTATTAACGAGCTAACCCCGTGTGTTCTACGGTTTTGTTGCCGATATTATAATATATTTTGGTAGTCCTTCATATTGCTTGACAGCCTTTGCCATCCAATCATTTGTAAGCAGCCAAAATCATTTCTACAAGACCAGTTACAACGCTGAAAGGGCTAAGAATGTGAAAGCTTCGCCCGGATCCGCTTGGCCAGTCCGCTCCTGAGCCCTTCGGCGCTGAAAGAGTTAACTGATCCATTAGCAGCTGGCTCGCCAAGCATGTACTCCAGATCACAGCCTTCCCTCATGTCGCTAAAAGTAGATAGACAGAACGATAGATATTGCTAGGGCTCAGCTGCCAGTGGACCCTGTACCACTGGATAAGAGTGGTTTATGCTTAATTATGTAGTTTTATTTTCAACTTTCGATGTGAGAATGGAAAATGCAAATGGGCTGGGATGCACTGCCAGTAGTAAAGAAAACAAAGAACCGCAATCATGCTGCTTGTTTCATTAAGCTTTTTGCGCAAGATAATAGACTACTGGCAACCTACTACTCCGACAATCTTAAATGCTGTATAAATCAGGGCACAATTGGGTACAGCCTCTTAAGCTTCTCTCTGGCATCGCCTGTTGAGAAATGCCAGTCAACGCCCTTCTGGTTTGCGTTTTTGCTAGCCTCCCAAGCGGCAAGCTGCTCGTTTAGCGCCTCCATGCAAACAGATCGCTCTTTCAGGCACTGCTTGCTTAGCGCGCTTAGCTCGATCTCTGCTATGTTAAGCCAGCTTCCATGCTTGGGCGTATAGTGTATTTCAAGCCTTTTTGCATATGCCCTTGCTATTTCAGCGCCAAATTCCTCATACAGGGAGGAAATGCAGTGGGTGTTCAAATTGTCCATCACAAGCCTTATTTTTGGCGCGTCCGGGTACAGGGAAGTTAGCAGGTGCGCTATTTCTATTGCCCAGTCCACTTTTGTCCTGCGCTCCCTCGCGTGCACATGCCTGAAGCCGCTTAGCGGCTCAGTGAAAACAAATATGCTGCAAGTTCCGTTTCTTGTATACTCGCTGTCTGATCTCTTAGGCTTGCCTGGCTCCATCGGCAGTGGCTCCCTAGCCTCCCCCAAGAGCTGGAATGGCTTTTCGTCCATGCATACTACAGGGGCGCTTTCATCATAGGGCTGTTCGTATAAATCCAGAATGTCTTCCCCCGATAAACGGGACTATAGCATACAAGCAACGAAAGCTGCATTTTGGTGTGGAGGAATGTTCCAATATTTGTTCAAGTGTGGCTTTAATTCATTTTTTTTAATATATTGTTTGCTGTTGTGCGGCTCATCGATTCTACAAAGCCAAGCTCTACAGACTTGCTGGCCAGAAGGCGTATTGTCCATTTCTTATAGCCTTCAGGCGGCTCGCTGCAGCTGAGGGCTATAACTTTGGCTTCGACATCGCCTGTTATTTTCGGCTTGTTTGGCGGCTTGTCGGGATCGCGCTTTTTGCGTTCAATAGCACACTTTAGGCCTTGTTCGCTGCACTTTCGCCTAACATCCTGCACAACATTTTTCGAAACCCTAAGCGCTTTAGCCACTTCAAGAACAGTTAATTTTGGAACTCTGTTGTCGTCAGTACTCTGTCGGGGGGGTTCCTATCCTCTCCATACCGGCGTTGATCCTCTCGGATAGTTCCGCCCTCCACTTGCCTACATTGCCACGATCGCACCAGTCTGTAGTGTGCTCCTTTATAAAACTCAATCAATATATACATAGGCAATAAGGCATATAATACTATTAATGCCTTTTGCATAGATACATGGGCAGGGCAGCCTGTATTGGCAGGCTAGGCATTATGCAGCTACATATAGGCACATCGTGCGCCTTCCTCAATAATGCATAAATGGATTGTAGAAATTCGCTATAAGTCCAAACAGCTATGACTGTTTTTGGCGATTAATTATCTAATAATTTCATAGGCAAAAAAATGCCATTGCCTTCTTTCTATATAAATGCTATACAAAGATGAGCAAATACTCTTAGGAATGGATAGCAGCATGGAACATGGAGTAATGATGCGCGAACACAGGCCAAAAACCATCTACATATTATTGACAGCATATACTGATTTTCTTGCTATTGTAATGCGGATAATGACATTTGGAAGATATACGCACGCTTCTATCGGCACTGAAGATCAGCGTGGAATATTTTTCAGCTTTGTCACAAAAGGCGGGTTTCATACTGAGCGACCGCTAAATTCTAGAAGGGCCAAGAAGCGAAAAAGAAAATGCGCGCTTTACAGGCTTGAAACAAGTGAGGAAATTTATCAGGCCGTCAAAGAAAACCTAGCTAATTTTTCCATGGAAGCAAATAATTACCGATACAGCTTCTTTGGCGTAGCGCTTTGCTTAATACGAATACCATATCGAAACCGCAATACATATTTTTGCTCCCAGTTTGTTTCAGAACTGCTTATGCTCTCAGGAGCGCTTAAACTCAGAAAGCAGCCTTGCCTGTATTTGCCTGATGATTTCAGGCGCCAATCAGAGCTTCAGCTTTGCTTTCAGGGAACGCTAGGCGAGCTGTCTGAGACGAACTACTACTAAATGCTGCCAGCGATAGCGCGATTATTGCATCTGTATTTAGCTTAATGCATCGCATTTCCGAGCAGCTGCATTATCAAGCGCGAGATGCCCTTGGCCATTTGCATGACATTTTGAATTTTATCAGCCCCGCTTCCCAAGCGGGGCTTTAGCATGCCCAGTTAAACAGAAGATGCGTTAAACCTATGCACTAACAGCGGTTAGTGAAGCACCGGCGAGTTCGCACAGATTCTCACTGGCGGAGAGCGAGGGATTCGAACCCCCATGGGCTTGCACCCAAAAGCCAATAGATGGCAGGACAAAGGGTGTAAAACGCATATAAAAAATCATGGCTTTATAAAATATTATTTTGCGAGTTGAAACTATTTGCCTGTCTGAAACGAATATACAGATGAATGGACAAGAAAGGGGGCGCACGGTTGAATGACGAATTGCGGCTGATAAGCAAAATTCAAAAGAAAGGCGACCATGACGCCGCCGACACGCTTATCCGCCGGTACTATGACGAGATTTTCCGCTATATTTATCGGCAAACAGCCAATAAGGACACAGCTATGGACTTGACGCAAGAGGTTTTTGTTTCCATGCTTGGGACGATTGTACATTTTGACGGGAAGCAAGCGGGCTTTCGCACATGGCTATATAAAATTGCCACGAACAAAACCGTTGACTATTTCCGAAGCCGGGCGGTTCGGATAAGCCATATACTCGACACGGACGATTTGGAATTGCCGGATGAAACTGACTTTATTCGCCGCATAGAGCAAGAGGATATGTTAGACCGGGTGATGCGTTATGTGAACACACTTCCGGCAGAGCAGCAACAAGTATTTCGACTGAAATTCTATGGTGAATACACATTTATACAAATAGCGGAATTGCTGTCCATACCAGAATCATCAGTAAAATCAAAGTATTATAGGCTGCTGAATACATTAAGAAAGGAATTTAGGAATGACTATGATTGAACCAACACAAAGCGAAAAAGATAAGGCAATAGAAAGCATCATAGCCAAAGGGCTACGGAAGCCACGCTCCATGTGGTCTGCGCTTTATGAAATTCGCAGGCTAATTGGCTTTCGTTTAATCTTTTGGGATACAGCACAAGCCTTAATATTATCTGTGGCAGCGCTTGCAAGCGTATCACTGGTTATACCATTCTTGCCAGTGGCGTATAGGTACACCGTTTTGTTCAGTTGTTCCCCGCTGTTATTCGTGGCGATTCTGCTTTTCACTGAGGCTTTAGAACGCACGAACAGCCTATACGAGCTAAAACTGACGTGCAAGTTTACGATACACCACATCACGGCATTCCGAACCATGTGCTATTCGTTGCTTGGAATCGTCTTTTGCGTTGGAATTACGGCGTATCAAGCTAATAACACACAGGAGCTATTGCGCTTGTTTCCGCTGTCGCTTTGCGCGTTGTTCATTTGCGCGTTCATCAGCTTATATCTCATGCGCCGTTTCGTGGGAAAACTAACTACTGTTATAGTCGCCATATTATGGTTTTCGATTGCTTTTATTCCTTTAGCGATTTTCCGCGATAAATGGGAACAGTTGTTATCTGGCTTGCCTGTTGCCATTACGATTAGCATTGCAGTATTGTCCTGCGCATTATTCCTGCTTGAAATCAAGAAACTCTTGGAAACAAAAAAAACGGAGGCTGCTTATTATGCTATCGGTTAACCATGTTACGAAGAAATACGGAAAATTCACCGCACTTTCTGATATTACGATTGAATTTGGCAATGGCGTTTACGCCCTGCTTGCCCCGAACGGTGCGGGGAAAACAACGCTGATTAAAATGCTTACGACACTGATCTTTCCCACGTCCGGCGAAATCCTTTGGAACGGAGACGAAATTGTAAAACTGGACGAGGGGTACAGGGATGTTATCGGCTACTTGCCGCAGGAGTTTGGATATTATAAAAACCATTCTCCCCATGATTTCCTGATGTATTTATCGGCTTTGAAAGGCATAGACAGCAAAACCGCCCATCGCAAAGCAGATGAACTGCTGGAGCTTGTTTCCTTGGCTGATGTGAGAAATATAAAAATGCGTAAGTTTTCAGGCGGCATGATCCAACGTGTCGGAATCGCACAAGCTATGCTGAACGACCCGAAAATTCTGATACTTGACGAGCCAACAGCAGGGCTTGACCCAAAAGAGCGCGTAAGGTTTCGCAACATTATTTCGTCGTTGTCAAAAAACAGGATCGTCATTCTCTCGACACATATAGTATCCGATATAGAAACGATTGCTAATCACGTTATTATGTTAAAAGATCATAAACTTCTGTGCGACGATTCCCCCGCAAGCATTTGTGCAACTCTGGCCGGCAAGGTTTATGAAACGACTGATATCGCATCTGTGAAAGAACCGCATTTGCCGTTGACAGAGCGGCAAGAGGACGGGCACACCATAACGCGCTTTGTCTGTAATGTAAATTGCACGGGCGCGGTGCAGCATGTTGCCGCAAACCTGGAGGATGTATTTTTGTATGTTTACCGTGATGAGGCGGATTGATGAGGCTTGTCCGCACTGAGATTAAAAAAATCATAGCGTCTTATGCCATATTAGGTTTTGTCGCGCTTAGCCTCGTGTTCAATGCGCTGCTGATTACCACGAATGGAAAGGACAGATACGCTGATTATGTGGCAGGTGTTTCAGAAACTATCGGGATTGAGTTGGGATACGATTTTAGCAAAACGCTAATGGGGTTGCCGCAGTCTGAATATCGGGAACGGCTTTTCAACGAAACATCTGAACTTAAAAACGTATTTGCCGATTATTTTGTAGGGGAAATCGCGAAAACATATATTAGCACGCTCAATTTAAGTGGAAAGGCTGCGGAAGATATGCGTGCCAAATACGCGGACTTACAAAACATCGTAGCCGAAAAAGCGGAGGATGGTGACAGCCTTTCCCTGTATTTTGCCGGGAGTACCTACTCACAGCATAAGAAACTATTTGGCTTTGTTATGCCCACCCTTTGCGTTGAGGGGATTATTATAACTTTGCTTTCATTGCTTTTCACGCTTGGCTACGAAAACATAAACCGAACGGAGCAGCTTGTATACACCTCAAAAGTCGGACGGTTTATAGTGTTGAAGAAGTATGTTGCCGCTGCCATTATAGGATTTTTAGCATATATATTGCTGATGGCGTTGACGTTTGCCCTGTATTTCACGGCCAATGATTACAGCGGCGTTTGGGATAGCAATGTTTCAAGTGGATTTAACGCCATAAGGGACATTGCAATTGGATTCAGGCCGTTTGCCACATGGCACAATTTCACGGTTTTGTCCTACTTGCTGGCTACGGTTGGATTATCTTTTGGCCTTGTTTTCTGCTTTTCATTCGTGGGATTTATTACAGGAACATCGATCCGCAATAGTTATATCGCATTTTTGGCTATCTTTTTTGCAGGCGCGCTGTTTTTGGCGTTGCCAATGTTATTGCCATCTGATTCCTATGCCCGGTTTGGCTTTATGCTAACACCGATATGGCTGTTGCTGAAACAACCCCTTTGGTTCACGGACGGCGGCATTGATGTATTGTGGCGGAATTTTGAAACATGGGGCGTGTGCCTTTCGTTCGCGGCCCTAGCGGTGCTTGCCGTTGCCGCGTCGATAAAATTCACAAAGAGGGACATTGTATGAAAATCGTACTCCATGAAATGAGAAAAATCTGGAACCTAAAAAGCGTCGTTATGCTTGCGCTTCTTTGCGGGCTGTTTTACGCCGTGTTTTTAAGTTCATATGTCAATAATTACCCGAACGGGCACCCCAACGCAGAAAATGTTGCTCTAAGCACCGCACTCACGATACGTTATGGACCGACGCTGGAGCCGGAGGAATTAGAGGAATACGTTGCAGAAACTCGTCCTGGGCTTATTGCAGCCGCAGATCAGTTTATCGCGGAAAGCTCGAATTTAGCGGAAATGGGGATACGGGATTATGCAAGCCTGCGTGAAAGCGTCATGGAACTCTCTTATGATACGAGCGATGAAGCGATAGCCGGACAACTGGCAATCCTGCGAGAGTTTTACGGGCTTGCTGAAAGCGGTGAAAGCATGGAAGAAGGCGCGTGCATGCCGTTATTACAGTACGAGATAGCGGCTCTGGATGATCTTGTAAGCATGTATGAGTTTGTTCTTGACCCAAGCCGTTTGTTGGAATACAGCCAAAACTGGAGCACGGAGTATCGCACACGATTTGAGGAAAAGATCAGCACGGATGAATTCCGGGGCATTCTTCCCGAACATACGTTAAGCACCACCCGCCAATACGCACAAGGCCTCGTTATGCTTGTGATTCTCGCGACGCTTCTTTGCTTTTCACCTTTGCTTGCCACTGACCGTATGCGAAAGGTTCATCTGTTGCAGTATACCTCAAAACAAGGGCGTGGAGTTATTGGCAAGCAAATAACGGCGGTATTGATCTCGTCAATAATTCTGACCACAGCCTTGCTTGTGGTGTTCAGCATGATTTTTGCGACGAACGGAACACAAGTTTTTTGGAATAACTATGTTTCATCTTTCAACAGCCTTTTTGGCACAACGATCAGAATAACATTCGGGCAGTACATTTGTGTTTTAGCCTTGATGATGTATCTGATAGGAGCGGCATTGTCTACATTTGTTTTCATACTGTCAAGGTTCAGTGCAAACTACATTAACCTTATAGCGGGATTGATACCTGTTTTCATTGCTAGCGCTATACTTAGCGACAACCTGTTTCGCGCCCCATTAAATGATTTTAGGTTCGGTATGGCGCTATTTGAGCCTTTCGTATGTATAACTGCGCTCATGATCGGCTTTGGCGCTGCCATCTGTATTGTATGGAAAGAAAGAAGAATTGATGTTGCTTGAAGTGATGTATCCAAGCGGTGCAGTTATGGAAAGAGCGGACTGGCTGCTATGCCCTTTTTCAAGGCAGGCATGATATTAGGCCATAGCCTTAAAGGTGCATGTACTCAGCTTGGCACCTCGACAAAACTCGATGCGGCTACGGCGCAGAATGCTGAAATTAAAAAAGCGAACTGCCAGTGAGCCACCGGCGAGTTCGCACAGATTCTTACTGGCGGAGGGCGAGGGATTCGAACCCCCGTGGGCTTGCACCCAAACGGTTTTCAAGACCGCCGCGTTATGACCACTTCGCTAGCCCTCCAAGTTAAGCATTATAAATGGCGGAGGAAGAGGGATTTGAACCCTCGCTGCGCTATTAACGCACTACTCCCTTAGCAGGGGAGCCCCTTCGGCCAACTTGGGTATTCCTCCAAATATGCAGAACTAGGCAAAAGTATAGCATAACAGCATTTTACAGTCAAGATGATTTTCCAATTCGCTTCTTCGTTGGCAAGAAGCATTTTTTTGCTTTTTTGAGGCAATCTAGCGAAAATTGGATATAAATCGCAAAATACCCTATCATGCAAATTCTTGGAATTGAATACGTTTTTTCAATTGTTTCAAGCATTTGCATAAGTATTTTTTCCGAATGAAACGCTTTAACAGATCGCTGGGCCTCTCGGGAATGCTGGTTGGAAAAAAGTGCTGCAGGAAGCTGCGACAGCACTTTCTGCTTAGTCTAATTGAGAGTGGCTATTGTAGCGCCTTCTCCCCCTTCAGATAGGCCCCCTATGCGGAATTCATCCACTGCAGGATGCTCCTTTAGGATGCCGTCAACTGCTTTCCTAAGAATTCCGGTGCCCTTGCCGTGAATTATAGTCACTGTTTTTATTCCTGCAAGGGAGGCGTCATCAAGGAACTTGTCGAGCTCAATCTCAGCCTCATTTGCAGTTATTCCCCTAATGTCCAGCTTGCTTGAAGCGTGTTGGGATTTTGTTTCCGTAAATGCAGACACTCCTAAATTTTCATCTTTGGCCAGGCTTACAGCCATTTGCGAGAGCTGAATTCTTGCTTTCATTGCGCCCACTTGCACAAGGGCATCAGATTCCCCCGGCTCCAAAACAGTAGCCAGGGAGTTTAGGCTTGGAATAAAAACTGGCTGCCCTTTTGTGACGCTTTTTGGCGCATCGCCAATGAGCTGCGCTGGAGGGCTGCCAACTGCCAAGTGCTGGGCCAGATCGTTGAGGGCAGCGCTTGAAGCCGCTGAAATAGCTTCCTTTGCAGGCTGCGAAGAAAGGCTGTATTGCGAGCGTGATTCTGCCTGGAACTTTTCAGCTTCCGCAATGATGCTTTTGGCTACATTTCTGGAAGAAACAATTATGGAGCGGGCTTCAGCAGATGCCTCCTGCAGGCTCTTGTCCCTTATTGACTTAAAGCGCCTGAGATCCGACTGCAGCTCATCTCTAGTTCTTGCTGCCTGCGTTCTGTCATCCTGAGCCTGCTTAAGGGCCTCGCTTGCTTGGTAGAGCTTTTCCTCAAGCACAGCGATGACGCTCTCAAACTCCTTTGCATCTGAAGACATTGCTTCTGAGGCTTTTGAGAGGATTTCTGCTGAAAGCCCCAGGCGCTCTGAGATCTCAAATGCATTGGATTTGCCGGGCACGCCCATATGCAGCCTGTAAGTTGGCTCAAGGCGCACCGAGTCGAACTCCATGCTGGCATTTATTGCCCCGTCCGTCAAAAGTGCATAGCGCTTTATCTCGCTGTAGTGGGTAGTTGCCAGGCACAGTGCGCCGCTTTCGAGAATAGCAGCAAGGATAGCGCGGGCAAGGGCTGCGCCTTCAGAAGGGTCTGTGCCTGCGCCGACTTCATCCAGAAGAACCAGGCTTTGCGCATCCACCTTGTCTAGAATCCTGATAATCTGTGTCATATGCGAAGAAAAGGTTGACAGAGACTGCTCTATTGACTGCTCATCGCCAATGTCTGTATATATAGCGCTAAAAAGGCATAATGCGCTGCCTTCCTCCGCCGGGATGAAAAGCCCGGCAGCAGCCATGAGGCAGCTTACGCCAAGCGTTTTTAAAAGAACTGTTTTCCCGCCGGTATTCGGGCCTGTTATAACTGCCTGCCTGTAGCCATTGCCAAGCATGATGTCTGACTTTACAGCCTTTTCATAGCCAATGAGAGGGTGAAAAGCGTTTCTAAGCCTGACTGCTTTTTCGGTGTGCAGAATAACAGGGCGTGTATGGCGGCTGTCATATGCATATGCCGCCTTGGCAAATAGGCGATCCAGCTCTATGATAATTCGCTCGTTTTCCAAAAGCTCTGCAGCGCTTTCGCCTACCTGCCCCGAAAGGCTTGCAAGGATTCTGTCTATTTCCCTGGCCTCTTCCCCTTCAAGCTCCCTAAGGCGGTTGTTTAGGCTGACAACGGCTTGCGGCTCTATAAAGTAAGTCTGGCCTGAAGAGGAGGAATCGTGGATGATGCCGTCTACATTGGCTTTGTGCTCGCTTTTTACAGGCACAACGTAGCGGCCCTGGCGCATCGTGACAATGCTGTCTTGAAGGTATTTTTTTGTTTCAGCAGAAGAAGTGATTGAAGCAAGCTTCTCTTTTATCTGGGATGAAGCCTGCCTCATCTTCCTTCTGATGCTGTACAGCTCGCTGGAGGCATTGTCTGCAACTTCAGTTTCCGAAATGATTTTTTCATCTATTGAATCTGCTAAACGGCGCAAATTGGCAATTCCAGCCGCTAAATCGCTTAGAAGCGGTAGATCGCCCTCTGTTTGCTCGCCTTCAATGTAGTTTTTCGTTTGGCTGGCAGCTTTGATCGACGAAGCTATGGTGATAAGGCCCAAATGCCGAATAATGCCGCCCTTTTGGGCGTGCAGGATATATTCATCAGCCTCTTTGTATCCGTAAAGAGGGATGTTGCCGTATGAGCTTAGAGCTTTAAGGGCTTCGGCCACTCTTTCAAGCTCCAAATCAAGTTCATCCGGTGATGTATAAAAATACAGGCTGGAAATGCGAATGGCTGCCTTTTCGCTTGCGCAGTATAAGGCTATGCTATCAATTATTCGCATAAACTCCAGGCTTGCTATAGTATGCTGTTCCATAATCCTAATTAGTATTGCGCTGATTTTTTGCGCCTAAGCACATTTGTGCTTGCTGCTATAAATAATATGGCTACTGTTGCTATAAGGCTAGCATCTTTGTATGAGGCTTTCAAATATGGCGTAGAGCTAAAATACTCAACAATGCCGATCTCATCGCCATCTATGCAGTAAATTGCCAACAGCACCACCTCCCCTGGCTCTATGTCCTTTTTTAGCGCTAAGGACCCGTTCGGGGTGATTTCGAAAGCGTCGCTTGCTGCAACGATCTCAGCTGTGGCGCTGCCTGCTTTTTCGCTTGGCAGGCATGCTGTAATTTGCGTTTTCGCATGCAGTCGTATCTCCTGCTTTTCCATTAGCGCCCGGTTGGCAACCGGGATGCTTATATAGCTGTTATCGCCATCTCCAAAGCTTGTAACGGCATAGGCGTCATAGGCGAAGACAATAATGCTGCTTGAAGCGCTCCATATAGATTCTTGCATGTCTTTGGTTACATGCAGCAGAGCGCCGCAAACGCTCATGGCGCCGTCGCTTGCTGTAAACAGAAGGCCCCTTCCGCCAATATCGCCTGCATTGCCTGTTTTTAAGCCGGTTGCTATATCGCTGAAATAAATGTTGTCGCCGCCTCTTTGAGGGTCATTGTATATATCCAGGTTTGGCTGGATCAGGTTGTTTGTGTTCACCCATATATGGTTTGCCAGATTGGTGCTGATGTAGGCATACCTCAAAGAAGCTGTTTCAGCTATCGGCTGGCATGCCATAGCCATAAGGCCCAGCTTAGCCATGTCCTTTGCAGTCGAATAAGTCCCCTCCCCCGGAAAGCCGTCAGGGTTTGTGAAGTGCGAGCTCTCAAGGCCTATCTCTTCTGCTTTGGCGTTCATTAAGCTGGCGAAAAGCTCAAGAGACGCGTTAACGCTTAAGTCTGGCTCGGAGCAAGCCTCGCGGGCGCATGCAACGCCTAATGCCCGCGCTGCGTCGTTGCCGCTTGGCAGCAGCATTGCATATATAATCTGCATAAACGAGAGGTTCTCGCCGACAACAAGCCTGGCAAGCGAGCTGTTTGGCCTAACGCTTGCCTTTATCTCTTCAGTGTATGTGATTTTGGCATCGAGCGGCAGAAAATCCATTGCTGTCAATATTGACAAAAGCTTTGTGAGGCTGGCTGGCTCATATATCCTGTCTTCATTGTTTGCGACAAGCACTCTGTTTGTGCTGGCCTCTACGACATATATGCCAACATCGCTATAGTTTCCTAAATCAAACTCTGCGCCATATGCTCTTACAGAGCTTGGCGCACAGGCTAATATAGCCAGGGCAATCAGTGCAAAAGAGCGGGCTTTCTGCATCACATATCCTTTATGCTAACTATAATACTGTCAAAGCTCGAGCTGGCTTCCTCTATTTGTGGCTTTGTCCCTATAACACATATGCTGGATGCCGCAACAGCCTGCCTGAAAAACTCTGCAAAACTCCTTATGCTTTCTTGGTTGGCTGAAAGCAAAGCGCTGCGATCTTGCATGCGATCAGCCCAGCTTTCATGCCTGTAGTAGTCCATTAGCATTGAGCGGGCAACTCCGTAAACCGGCTTTGGCGCGTCAATGTCTGAAATTGTTCCAATAATGAGCTTGCTCATGTCGCGATCAGGCATCTGAAGGCTTTCAAGCACTTCCGGCACCTTTTTGTATGCTTCAAGCGTCTCAAGCAGCTTTGGATCGCGGTAGGAAACGAAAACCACATTTCCTGACTTGTCCAGGGTCATCATTGCGCCATATGCGCCTCCGATGACTCTGACAGCATTCCATAGGTAGCCGCTTGCCAGGAATTTATGGACAAGAGGCATGTATGGGCTATAGCCAAGCCCAAGGTTTTTGTAGTTTGTTCCAAAGGCAACATAGTTCACAGCGCCGCTTGAGTAAATCGCTTCGTTGCGCTTTCCCAGGGGCTTAAACTCGTATGGGCCATGGCTTTCCTCCTGCCCTCTTGCCCTCAGCCTTGCAAGCAGGCCTTTTGATATCATTACAGCCCGCTCGCGCTCTGCTTCATCACAGCATATGAGAATATCCGGCTGTGAGGAGAGCGCTTTTTCCAGCGCGCTTGTTAGCTGCGTGGCGACTTCGCTGCTGCCTGACTCCAGTGACGCTTTTGCTTTAAGCAGGAAAGAATAATAGCCAAGGCCCCTTGCCTCTTCGGCAAAAGCGCCCATATCTGTCTCAAACGCTGCTATTCGGGCTACGGCTCTTGTATGCGCGGCAGTAACCATGCGCTGCTCAAATTTGGATATTTCCTTTAGGACGGTTTGCATCAGCCGAGTATTGTCATCTACTAGGGTATATGCAAGGATTTCATATGCTATATCAGCCATTATTTGGCTGTTGGCCGCAAGAGCCTTAATGCTGAAGGCGAACTTTGTTGCGTAGCCGCCGGTATCAAGAACCGGCAGCAGCATTATTGAGGATCCTGTATCTCCAAGGTAGGTTCCTATCAGTTTTGCCAAGTCCTCTTCGCTGTGGAAAAGCGTTTTGTATTCAGAGAGAATCTTTGTGCAAAGCTCTAAGGCCGGAGCGTCTTGCGCGTCGCTAAAGCTGAGATCAAAGCACAAATCAAAGTAGACTATCCCCCTGGTGTTTGCAGTATGGGTGAAAATATTGCTGGCCTCTTGCTTTTCAATGCTAAAGTTAGGCTCTGGCAGCACTTTGTCTATATCGCTTACCTCAAGGGAAGGTATCTTGTCTCTGTCCTCCTGCGAGTCCGGCGTTGACTGGCTAATTAGAAGATCGCTTGTTGTCCTGGCTATATCGGAAAGCTCCTCTTCTGAAAGGGAAGACTTGTAGGCAGCAAGCTGCTCGGCCAGATCCTCTGAGCGCTTTTCTGCAAGCCCTATTTCCCCGGTAAGCTTTACTTTTGTTTTATTCGGGTTTTCAAGGAAAAACGCTTTTATCAAGCTTTCGTAGTAAGCGCTGTTTTCATTCTCCCTGAGGATCGCCAGGTAGCGCTCAAATTCCAGGTGTGCTGTTGGCATTTCGCCATAAAGCCAGGAGTCCATTATATCTATGCTGTACAGCAGCCCTTTTGGCATGCCGCCGCTGTCTGCCTCCCTTAAGTCGAATTCATAGGAATTCAGGGAGCTTTTAATAAGGCCGGGATCAATTCCGGTTTCGCAAAGGCCTGCAAGGGTATCGTCTATGATAGAGCAGAACTTGTCGAAGCTGTCTTCGCTTGCTTTTTTTGCGACTATTGAATAGACTGGCTCAAGCTGGCTGGTTTGATAGCGCGCTGAAATTTCATCTGCAATGCCTGAGTCTAAAAGCGCCTTCTTCAGCGGCGATGAGTCTGAGTCCATCAAAATGCCGTCCAGCACATTGACTTGGTATGAAAGCAGGCTGTCTGTTGCTTTGCCAAGCTTAAAGTTATAGGCATAATAACAGCTTCTGCCAAGATCGCTTTCGTCCAGCAGCGAATACTCAGCCTCCCTGTATGGCTGCTCTCCAAGCTCCGGCTGCAGCTTGGGCATGCTAAAGCTTGAGTCCTGTTTTTCGTATGGCGCCAGGAAGCCATCTATTTTTTCAAGGAAAGGCAGCACCTGCATATCACCATACAAGTAAATATAGCTGTTTGATGGATGGTAATAGCTGTTATAAAAATCCAGGAATTTTTCATAAGTTAAGCCCGGTATAGCCTTTGGATCGCCCCCTGAGTCAAAGCGGTATGATGTTTGCGGAAACAGGGACTTGCTTATTTCATTGTCCAGGGTGTCCATAGGCGAGGAATAGGCGCCTTTCATCTCGGAGTACACAACGCCATTTATCTCCAGCGGATCGCTCTCATTTTCCAAATGGTAATGCCAGCCCTCTTGGAGGAAGATGCTTTTCCTGGTCTTAATCAAAGGGTTGAACACTGCATCCAAATATACATCAGACAAGTTGAGCAGATCCTGCATGTTAAGGCTTGCAACAGGGTACATCGTCTTGTCCGGAAACGTCATTGCATTCAAAAATGTATTGAGCGATGATTTGAGCAGCTCAACAAACGGCTCTTTTAGAGGGTACTTTTCTGAGCCGCACAGCAGGCTGTGCTCAATAATATGCGCTGTGCCGCAGCTGTCAACGGAGGGTGTGCGGAATGTAACGCTAAAGACTTTGTTCTCATCGCTGTTTTGCAAATACAGGAGCTTCGCCCCGCTTTTGGCATGCTCAAAAAGGTGCGCTGTTGACTCAATTTCACCTACATCCCAAACCTGGCTTAAAGTAAAGCCGCTATAGCTTTCGCCTTCTTTCATTAAACAACCAAGCGGCCAATAAACATCGGCCGCAACCCTTTTTTTATATTCATCAGTGCAAATTTTCGCTGCTTTGGGCGTTTTTGCGCACTCTAGCGGCCTTGTGCAAGAGCTTGCTTTAAATAGGCGCCAAACTCAGAGCACGTAGCCCCGCCCGGCCTTCCAGTCACTATCGCTTCAGGCAGCTCATTCATGCAATAGTCAAGCGCGCTGTTAAGCTTGCCGGACTCTTCTAAAAACCCTATGTGCGAGCATAGCATCGCAGCAGCCCTAAGAATTGAAGACGGATCCGCATACTGTTGCCTGCCTTCAGCCACCATCCTGGGCGCGGAGCCATGTATCGCTTCAAACATAGCATACCTGTCGCCAATGTTGGCGCTTCCGGCAGTGCCTACGCCGCCTTGAAACTCAGCAGCCTCATCAGTGATAATGTCACCGTACAGATTCGGCAGCACCAGCACTTTAAAGCTTGTTCTTCGCTTTTCGTCTATCAGCTTTGCTGCCAGAATGTCTATATACCATTCGTCTGTTTGTATATGCGGGTATTCTGAGGCAACTTGCCGGCATATATTCAGAAATTTGCCATCCGTTGCTTTTACGACATTTGCTTTTGTCACTATCGATACCCGCTCTTTGCCCTCGCGTTCAGCAAAGCTGTATGCAAGGCGGGCGATGCGCTCAGTGCCCGGGTTCGTTGTTACTGCAAAGTCAATTGCAAGATCCTCTGTAACATCTATGCCTTCAGAGCCAAGGGTGTACGCCCCCTCTGTATTTTCTCGGAAAAAGGTCCAGTCTATTCCCTGGCTTTCAGATTTGACCGGCCTTACATTCGCATATAAATCGAGCTCTTTTCTCATGCGCACGTTCGCGCTTTCTAGATTGAGAATGCCGTCCCCTGCTTGGGGCGTGGTGGTTGGGCCTTTTAAAATTACATGGCAGCTTTTGATCTCATCAAGAACTCCATCAGGTATTGATTGGCCGCAGGCGATCCTGTTTTCAATCGTAAGGCCCTCAATAGTTACTAATTCAACTTTGCCTGAGGCGATCTGGCTCGAAAGCAGATAGCGCAGAACGCTTTCAGCTTCAGCAGATATAATCGGGCCAATGCCATCCCCGCCGCATATTCCGATTCTTATTGTCGGCAAGCTTAAATAGTCTATTGGCTGCTGGCTGGTTTTTATTTTTTCAGCGCGCTCAAGCTGGCTTATCAGCAGCTTCTCAAACTTTATAGCAGCCTGTTTTGCTATGTTGCTGTAATCATTTTCCATGTTATCCTCAAAACCTGTAGCCACATTTGTTGCAGAAATTCACTTTGGGGCCCGGCTTGCGCGCAGCGCCGCAGTGAGGGCATAATTCCGCTTCGTCTTGCATCAGGCTTTCTGGCGCTTCGCCTTCGCCATCGTCTTCATCATCAAAATCTGCATAGGCTTCAGGGCCAGGCAAAATTATCGCATCAGTAAACTCACTAGCGCCGGCATCGCCATCATCTTCGTCTTCATCTTCGGAAAAATCAAGGAAGCTTTCATTAAGCGCGCTGTTTTCCAGAGTAATATCGCTGTTTTCCAAATACTCCATATGATCTGGCGCATCTTCATCGAGTGTCAGAAACGCCTTTATAGGCGAAATGCCATCGTCATCAAGCTCTAAAGACGGCTGCATATCGCATTCTGTATATTCTTTGGCATCAATCCACTCTGTAATCGGATCAACTGTCAAATCGCTTGAATCACTGGCTGCAGCTGTTGTGTCAATCCATTCCTCATTGTCTTGGCTGTCTGGGCCAGGGCTTAAAAAAACCGTTTGCTCCGGCTCACTCTCGCGCTCATCAAGCGTTAATGGCTGAGGCGTTTCGAAATCCTCCAGGCTGCTAAGCGCGTCTTCGCTGTCGAAATTGAGCTCAGGCTCAACTATTAAGGGCGCATCAGCCGATATTTGTGCAGGAATCGGGCTGTCTGGCGCATCATCGGCAAGCCCATCAGGCTCTTGGCCTATTTCGCCGCCAAGCTTAAGCTCAATGCTTGACGGGATGCCGCCCAGCGCGCTTAGGCCCTCTTGCTGGCCGTCGGCGCCTGATGGCTCAGCAATTTCCCTGTCTGCTTCCAGCGCATCAGCAAGCGCCGCAGCAAGCTCATCAGCTGCTGAGCCGGTTTCATCTGCCAAGCCGGGCATTTGTGCGTCTATCGCGCGCCCAAGCTCCTCAGCTATGCTGAGATCCTGCTCTTGAGCGCCGCCTTCATCAGGCGTTATTATCTCAACTTGCCCATCATTAGGCGCCCCGGCTTCATTTTCATACAGGGCTGCCCCCAGTTTCTCATCAAGCTTTAGGTTAATAGCCGAGGCAACAATATCTTCAGCTGTTATGATAGGCGCATCTTGCGCTTTCGGGCTGTCAGGCTCATTGGCAGCGCCAGCAGGCGGCAGCTCGCTTTCTGCCTCTATGTCATCGCCAATGTCAATGCTTAAAGTCGGCAGGCTAATATCCCCTTGCGGCTCATCGCCCAGGCTTTCCGGTTCAGGGCTTTGCACTGCTGCATCAGCGGCTTCCGGCTCAGGATAAATATCTTGGTACTGCAAGGGGTTTGACACAGTGATTTCGTCAGTTCCACTTGCTATATCGTAGCTTTTCTCTATTGTTACTGATTCATCCCCGAAGTAAAGGGCGCTTTGGGGCTCGCTGCCTTGGCCTAATTCCGCGTCAGCAGCTTTTTGAATATCATCAATCATTGTGCTGAGGCTTGCTGTTTCAGGCGTGTCCGGCATAGGGCTGACTGCGCTGCCGCACCGGGTGCAGAATAGCGCTTCACTGTCCTGGATGGCATGGCCACAGTTGAGGCAAACGCGCTCAGCAAGCTTTAGCTCAGCAAATGGCTTTTTTTCCTCTTCGAGCGCTTTGAAGTTATTGCCGTCTTCATAGGCAGTGCCGCAGCGAGGGCATGCATCGCTGTAGGTCATCTTTGCAAGGCCGCAATTCGGGCAGGTTACTTCAGGCTGTTTGGCTTGGCCTGCTTCATTGCCATCCCCATATGTCGCACCGCATTTTATACAGAATTTCGCTCCCCTGCGTATGCGCTCGCCGCATACCGAGCAGACGGGATCCGGCTTTGGGGCTTCAAATTTGCTGCCGCATTTCGTGCAAAAAGCAGCGCCTTTAATTTTCACAGTGCCGCAGTTCATGCAAAATTCCTGGTTGTCTACTTGCTTAGGCTCATCAAAGCTTAAGCCGCAGGAGTGGCAGAACTTGGCGTTTTGCACCTTTCTTGTTCCGCATTTCGGGCAGATGTCCACTCTGGCCCTGGCCCTTGGCTGGGCGCGGGGCGCTTCCGGCACAGGCGCGCCGCACCTGATGCAGAAACGGTGGCCCCTTTCGATCCTGCTGCCGCATGATCTGCAATAGGCGCTGTTATTGTCATTGTAGTTTGACATATCATGAAACTGCGCAAGCTTGCTTTTGCCCTAATAGCATTGCCCGCATTGCGCATCCTCCTCTCAGCCTTATACTTATAGTTGCTTTCAGTATTAAATCCATAAATTGAACAAAATGTTTGAAAATGGCATTCATGACGGCATAAAAAGTTTCGCTTGCTGAAAATATCTGCTAGCAGCAAAAATATACTATAAAGCTGCAGCTTTTAGGCGCGAAATTGAGATATCGCCTACTGCTGCACAGTCTTCAGCTGTAAAAGCTGCTGGAATATTGTCCTCGAATAGGATTTGAGCGCTTGGCGGAAACTCATCGTCACCTTGCCACATGATAAATACGATATATAAGCCATCCAAAAAAGCAAAGCGGTATGACGCATCACCCATATCAAGCTTTTCGCCTCCGAGCTTTTCCATGGCTTGGGAAAATGCATTCAGGCTGTTGCCGAATCCATATGCAAGCCTTTTTAGGCACCTTCCTTCAAACACGCGGTAATACACTTGCCCCCAAGGCATGTCTTTATAGTCTAAAAGGGCGCCGCTTGAGGCTTCGTACCTGCCTTCGCATAAATACCGAAGGAGCAAAATTACAGACTGAGGATTCTCAAAAGGGCTGTTTTCGCTGTAAAATTGGCCTGATGGCCATACGACATCGAGTTTTTCGCCCATAAGCCTCAGCTCAAAAGTGCTGCTCTCCTGATTAAAAGGCACAGCGCACCGCAATGAAGCTTCATTGGGATCCAATTTGGAAAAAAGCTCTCTATAGTGCTCCAGCGGTATACGGTCTTTATTGTCTTGGTAATCCATGTTTTAAGCCACTTTGTTTGTATTATTGGTATGTATCCTTCTGCCTAGTATAGCACAGAGAAAGCAGCTGCATATATACCAGCTGCAAATATGGGTTTTTTTGCATGTAATAAGGCGCAGCCAAAGGCATTGCCTATATAGCCCCGGCAATAGCTGATGCTTGCTTTATGCCCGGGGATTGCGCAACACGCCAGGCTGCTGCTCTATTATTTGTCTATACCCAGATCCGGCTCATCATCGGATGCGCGGTAAATGCTCATTTTCCTGGCCCTTGCCTCTTCGAGCGCCTTGTTTAGAACTGCTTTTTCTGTTTTGCTGTGCAAATCAGAAGGAGGCTGGCCGATGTTAATTTGAATGGCTTGTCCGGAAATTGCTTTTACAGACGCAGTTGCTTCACTAAGCAGAAGATCAACTTTTTTTTCATATGTCATCTCCGGCATTTCCCTAAGAGGCTTTTGCATTAGCCAGTTGCTAAGGCCTGTTAGCTTGTATTCAGAGCCTGATATGCCTAGGTAGGCGGATAGCGCAAACCCTTTCGCCTCAGCAACATAGCGAAGCGATTGGCTGTCGAGGGCTGAAAGCTTTCGGGGCGTTTTATTGGTTGCCAGCGCAAGCTTGTATTCTACAAAGCAAATTTCATGAACGATTGCCTTAATCTGCGATTTTTCAGGCCTGATCGAATTGATGTATATAATGCCAGCTTTTTTGTCAAATCTGCTTGATTCGCTTCTTGGCATTTCTTCATATTCGATTGGAAGCCTGGAGATTGAAGACAGCGCTGCTTTTTGCTGTCCAAGGCTAAGCTCGCTTTGCGGCTTTTCTTGCTTCTGAGCAATTTGCGTTAATAGGTTTTTTAGTTTGTCGATTGTTAAGTGTTCTGCTGGTTTTCTGCCCAAATTTCTCACTCCTCCTATGTTTATACAATAATTTCTTGCTTTTCTAGCCATCAATCAATTTCTTCATCAAGCCTGGCTGTTTCATTTGGCTCCGAATCAGGGCCTATCGGGTCGAAAAGGCTTCCATTGCCAATTATTTCAGCATTATTAGGCGCTGGATACTCAGGATGGCCGTATCCGGTAATGACGGCGGAGCTGAGCGGATAAGATTTTTGCCTTACTAGAGAGTCGTATGCATTGGTGCCGCCGGAATTCCCCTCTATTGTAATGACCCTGTCGCCTTCAACGCTTACTACAAGGCCGACATGGCCCGGGATGTTTTTCTCATCCCAATCTATAAAGATAATATCGCCTGGCTGTGGGATATAGCTCTTGTCTACTATATACAGCCCAATGTCATCATACCAATCTTTCATTAGTTTTGTGCCAGATAAACGCGGAATTATGCCGGCTTCGATCATCGCGTTCTGTTCAGCGCACCAAGCTATGAACATAACGCACCATTCGCCGTAGTTTTCGCCATGGTAGAACCATTTCTTGTATATATCTCCGTTATTTCCGATTTGTGACTGCGCTGTAGCGACAATAGCGGCAGAGCCTGTTCCTGCATTATAAAGTCCGTCAATATAAAATGCGGCATTTACAGATTTATTGCTTGTCAGGGCCTTGTAATCAATAGTGCCTGCGCTGTCCAGAGGCGTTCCGTCTGCCATGAGGTTGTAGCCCACGAGCGGCGATGCCCCATCTATGGGGATTTCGTTTGCGAGCAGATAATCGCTTAAGTACTCTGAAGCCGTGTCTACCATCGATATTTGTATAAATTCGCCTTGCGCAAGCCCAAGAAGATCGCCCGCCTTTATATGATCGCCCCTGCTCACGCATACGCTTTTTAGGCCTTTATACTCGATGGCATAGCCTTTTATATGAAGTGCTGCGCTATTGGGTGAGACTATCCCGACAATTCCGTCTGCCATGCTGAAAACTTCATCATCAGGGCGGCTGTATATCTCAATATTATCGTATAAAGCAATTGAATTGCCCTTATCAAGGTGGTAGCCGTATCGCCTTGTTACATAAGTGCTTTTCTCACCAAGCGGCCTTTGCAGATAAGCTGAGCGGGAAAACATGCCTTGCTCTATAAGCTCTTTGTATGACTCCCATTGCCTTTCTGACATTATTTCGGGGTGCTGCTCCAGATAATCAGATACGCTTTTTGTCTCAGCGTTTGCTGCTTGTGCATCAAGCGAGTACAGGCTCTCGTGCAGTTCGTCGATTAGGGCGTTTGCGACAAACGGCTCTTTAAAGCTGTCGCTCTTGCAATAAATATAGGCAAGAGCGCATTCAGCGTTCGTTTGCGCCAGGTATGTGGAGGCATCAGCTTGTATTCCGTTAATTGTGAGAGCATCCCCGGATTTTCTGATGCTTTGCGAAAACTGCGCGTCCCTGAGCGTAATGCGCTTGTAAGCCTGCGAAATATGCACAGCGTTTTCCGCGATGCCTACTGCCGAAAAAACGCTATAAAAATTTATTGACAGAGTTATAACCATAATGCTTATGAGCACAAGCTTTATAAGCACAGACACTATTGGCCCTGCAATAATGCTTACAAGGTGCATAATTGCCTTAAAAACCTGCGATATTGGCTTATGGGCTTCTGCGAGCGTTCCGCTTGGCTTGGGCTTTAAAAACTGCAAGGATGCCATCTGCCTATTCGCCTCGGAAAAAGATTCTTCTCCGCCTTGAAAGTTTTTTACTGTGCGAAATGCGGCTTTAGCAGCTTTGCCTGTTGCCGCTGCTGCTGCCTGGGCGCTTTTTTGGGCTGCTGAGCCTGCTACTTTAAGGGCTTTGCCTGTATTTTGCTTGGCTATGGCTTTCTTTTCCTCAGGCGTGTGCTCCTTTGTTGTTGTTATTGCCCTGGCTTTAAATTCCAAATAGTCTGCCTTGTCGTTGCGCAAGCCCCTTATCAGCCTTTTAGCGCCCACTGCGCCTTTCGCTGCCGCCTGTGCTGTATTGGCTACGAGCAGCAGGCTGTTTAGTGCTGCTCTTGTGCCATAGTGCAGCACTGCTTTGCCGCCCCTTTCGCCCAGGTTATCGCTGTAGGTTGGCCTTGTGTATATATAGCTTTGGACAAACCCTGCTTGCGATCTTAGCTTGCCCTTGGCAAAATCGGCAGTGCGGCTAACTTTGCCCAAAAAAGCCTTTTCCCTTTCCTCTTTGGCCATTGAGTCGGCATCGCGCTCCTGCTTTGTAATTAACTGCGCTTCATTTGCCTTACTCATAGGTTTTCGGTATGCCCATATATGTATCCACTTCCTCAGGCTTGCTGGTCATCATTTTGTACAGCTGCGTGTCCTGCGGGAAATCATCGCTAAACGGTATTATAGTATTTCCAATAATAATAACGCCTGAGCCCGGCATGCTGTCTGATACATAGGAAAGCTGCTCTTCAGACAGCTTTAGGGCATCTGCAAGATCGCTTATATCAGTCTGGGCCTGGCTAAAGAGCACTATGCTGCCTGCATTTGAAAATATTGTTCTTGCTGTTGCATTTTGCAGCAAATTCTGTGCGTTTTGGGTTATTGTCGTAACGCCTGTGCCCCATTTTCGGCCCCGGGAGTTCAAGGTGCTGAAGTATTGCGCGCTTTCTTCCTGGCTGAACAAAAGCTGGGCTTCATCTATATAGATCCAGGTGCGCTTTCCCTTTATGCGGTTAAGGGTTATGCGGTTCCATATTTGATCAAGCACTATGAGCATGCCTATAGGCTTTAGCGATGAGCCAAGGTCCTTTATGTCAAAGCATATGAGGCGGTTTGACGTGTCTACATTCGTCTCGTTTGCAAAGTAGGAAAGAGTCCCTTCTACATATATTTCCAGGTTGAGCGCCAGCACAGCAGCTTCGTTTTCCGGCTGCTGCTTTAGTATTTTATAAAAATCCTTTAGCGTGGGGACATTGGCGCCGCTAAAGTAGTGCTCTCTGTATGCGAGGCGCGATACCCTGTCGATAATCGTCCTTTGGGCCGGGCTTAGGCCGTATCGGCCTGAAATGGCTTCAAAGAAAGAGAATATGAAGTTTATTTTCAGCTCGATGGGCGCTGACTCATCATCGTAAAAATCAGTAATGTCCAGGGGGTTGACATACGTTGAGCCGCTGGCGCCGATCTTTATTATTTCGCCGTTTAGGGCTTGTGTAATGGCGCTGTATTCCCTTTCGGGATCAAGGATTATAATGTCACAGTTTGGATCGTTGAAAAATGAAAACATTATCTCCCTTTTGACCGAAAAGCTCTTGCCGCTTCCGGGAATGCCCAGCACTATTGAATTCTTCGATTTTAGCAGCCTTCGGTCAAAGAGAACCAGACTACCGGTATTTGTGTTTATTCCGTGGTAGTTGCCGGAATAGTCAAAGAGCTCCTGGGCTGTAAATGGTATGAAAATAGCTGCAGCCGCTGTTGGCAGCGTCCTTTGGCTGTTAACCAGGAGCCTGCCGATATTTAGGGTGCTGTTTAGCGCCTTTTCCTGCTCGAAGTTGATCTTTCCAAGCTCGCAGCCGTTTTTGCGGGCAATGTCAGTAAGCTTTTTTACTGCTGCGTCAAGGCGTGTTTTGCTGTCCTCGACCACATTTATCAGTATGCAGGTTTGGAACAGCCGCTGGTTTTGCTGCTCCATCGATTCAAGCAGCTCCTTGGCTTCATTGCGGCTGTACTCAAGCTCGTGGGGCATGATGGACGGATCATAGCCTGCCTTAATCGCCTTCTTTTGCTCTTCGGCTGTCTGGGCGTCCATGTAGGAGACTTTCCTTTTGACAAGCTCAAGCGCTTTTCTTTGCTCAAGCACATTCAGGTGGATTGCAACTGTCAATGAAACAGGCAGCTCAGTGATCTCGCTTATAAGCCTGTCCCCCATTTGGGCAGGCATGTCTCTGATATACAGCGTTTGGCCTATATAAGACCCTGAGAGCTTGTATGTGCAGATGCTGTCTTTAAAGTCAAAGCTGTCCGGGGCTACAGCGTCTTTTGTGGAGCCGGCTATGCCAATGTTGCTGTATGCAAAATCGAATATTTCCTGCGGCTTCAGATCCTCAGCAATAAGCTTCAGGCGCTCTGCGCCTGAGCAGGGCTTAACCCCGCAGCCGAGGGCTTTTAGCTGGTTTGTAAGGCTCGTTTCAATTCTTGCCAGTGACGCGCCTGCTTCAGAATAGCTGGCGGCGCTGACTGTAAATGTCAGGTACTTCTCGCGAAGCATGCTGTTTTCGCGGTGCATGGCTTTGTCATACAACAGGCTGTTTATTTCCCTGCGGTAAATATCCAGCTCGTCGTTTGCTTCCTTCAGGTAGACATTGTGGAGAGGATCTTCAAGGTAGCGCCTGTTTCTAAGCGTTATTTGTATCGGCACAGCGCTGTCCAGCGAATTCAAAAGCTCACAGTACCTTGTGAACACCTCAACTTTTTGCTCATAAGTGGACTGCAGATAGTTAATGTCAGAAACCATAACGCTTTTGCTCCATAAGCCATCGCCAATATAGCAGATTCCGGAAGAGTACATTTTCTCATACTTTATTGTTTGCTGTGCTGATTGGGCGCCTTCGCGCTTTTTCTTTTTGCTTTTGTGGCTGGACTGCTCTTCGGCACTGCTTTCGCGCCTTCTTTGCACTGAACTTGGGATAGCCCCCCAAATCGTCTTCTTTTGGGAGCTTTCTGGCTTTGGCAGCTTTATCACGTTTGGCCTCCTCAAAGATTAGCTCGCTGCTTTCCGGCGAGTAGAGCATTATTTTTTCGCTCAGGTAGTATTGGGCAACGATAAGGGCGTATTTTTCAAGATGCTTGCCGTTAATTTTTATAAACCCTACAGCAAGAACCGGCAGCGATGCGACTATCACTGCTGTGCTTGCAGTGTCCGGTGACGCTTTTGTGTATGACACCAAGCCTACATACAGGAATATGCTTAAGGCTGCGCTTGCTATAAGGCTGAGAAATTGCCGAATTGACATGCCCATTAAAAACCGCTCGCTGTATTCTGTTATTTCCTTTGGTATTTTTACTTCAAGCATTTATGCAGCCCCTGTCATAATTTTTGACCACTTGCCTGTGGACATAAGCGCATACACTGTCATAATCAGGAAAATGACTGTGCGAAGGAACTTCGAAAATGGCTGGCCGTCATCATCCTGCAGTGAATTGGCTAATGTTGGCAATATATAGCAAACGAGATATATCAATGTGCCTTGCAGGCATACCGCTGCGTAGTTCTTTAGAAAGTTTTTGCCGATCTGGGAAAACTCCTGGTGCGGCAGCGTGGCTAACGGGATAGGCGCAATTGCCATGTAAACATATATTTCAAGCATGCGGAACTTTATAAACACGCTCACATATGCCCATATACCTGCAGTGATAATCAGGATTAGAATCATAACTACCCCGTTTATCGCGCCATTAAACAGCACTGTGCCAAATGTCAGCTCCTCAACTTCAAATACGGCGTCTGTTGTGCTTATCGAGGAGACCAGCCCCAGCATGTCGGTTGTAAGGGCAACAGACAAATCGTAAATCTTCTCAATAATCAGATCCGACTTCTCGATAGCATACTTAAAGACAACTGTCTGAAAGAGAATCTTGAGCACCATCTCAACGCCAGCCATGTTGGAGCCGCTTCCCTCGCTGAGGCGAATGGCTTTCTGCAGCTCCAGCAGCAGGAACAGCGATAGTATCGTATACGCAACCGGCTTGGTTACGTTTTGCATTATCGACTTAAAGCTGTTGTACACATCAGGCGTTATCAGCTCGCTAAACCCTTTGGCCAAATCCTCATGTGTGAGGATGTCTACCAGCAGGCCATTGACCGTATCCAGCAGGTTCATAAGCTTACATTTTTAAACAGTTCAGATGCCATTATGATGAGCCCGCCGCCGATTATCTGCCATATCCCCGACTGCAGCTGAGGGCCGCTTTTGTCTTTAATTCCTGTAGCCAGAACGATTAGCCCCCAAATGAGCCACAAAGTGCCCCCGGCTGAGACTACTTTGCTCATAAGGCTGATAACATCGTTAAAAATGCTCGGCGCTGATGGGGATGTCAGTAATGCAAGTGTAATAACCATAAATTTATTCGCGCGCTCAGGCAGCTATTCGCAGCTCATGCGCGCCCCCTTCTTGTTTTTTTGTGCCTGTACTCTGTGCTTAAGAGATCTTGGGGCAATTCATTGCTTCTTTATATCTTCAAACCTGAAGTATTTGCTTGAGTCATAGTCTGCAAGCAGCTTATAATTTGGATGCTTTTCAAGCGGGTACTTTCTTGACAGAAACGGGTTAAGCCTGGATATTTTTAAAATGCATGTGTCGGCTGCCAGCGTTGCCAGCTCGCCTTCCGTTATCAGCTCTCTGCCAAGGCTCTGCTTGCTTACTGAGAAAGATCCGGACTCCCCACCTCTTGACTGAGAGGTGCTCTGGCTTGATATAGTCTGTTTGCCGCACATCTCTGAAATGTATTTAATAGTCGCCTGCTCCATTCCGCCCAGGTATAGCAGGCTGTCGCAGTTGCCGGTTATGGTTTCCCAGTTTTTTTCATACATAGCCTTTAGCTGGCTTAAGCCTTGCAGGCATATCATTGCCCCGATGTTTCGGGACCTTATCGTTGATATAAGCGTTGGGAAGCCGGGTATCTGGCCAATGTTTGCAAATTCATCAAGCAGGCACATAACCGGCACTTTCAGCCTGCCCCCACTGTTTGAGTCAGCTTTCCTTATCAAAGAGTCAAAAAGCTGCTGAAACACCATTGCTGCAATAAATGAAAACGAGGTGTCTGTGTCTGAAATAATGATGTAAAGCGCGCGCTTTTCATCTCCAAGCGTGTCCAGCGACAATGTGTCCTTTGAAAAAATCTTTGATATGCTTTCGATGTTGAATGGCGCCAGCCTGACGCCGACAGACACAAGGATCGATTGGGCGGTTTGCGGCGCAGCGAATTTGAATATTTCGTACTGTTTCACCGCAAAGTGATCAGGGTTTTTTTCTTTGAGAATTTCAAATAGAAAGTCCAGGGTGGAGCCTTGGCTTTCGTCGCCTCTGGCATTCGCAAGCAGCTGCATAGCTGTCTCTATATCCCGCTCTTCTTCAGGCAGCTCCATTACAATATAGCCAAAGATCGCTTCGAGCAGCGCTGTCTCAGACTTTTCCCAGAAAGGGTCCTGGCTGTGCTGCTCTGGCGGGTTGGTGTTTTTTATGATGTTGTTTATCAGCTTTAGAATGTCATCTGCTGTTTTTATGTATTTAAACGGGTTGTAGTAGCTTGTTTTGTCGCGCTCAACAAGGTTGAGCACGCTTATTTTATAGCCGTTTTCCTGCAGCATGCCTGCTGTCTCATGAAATAGCTGGCCTTTGGGATCAGTAACAATGTAGGATGCATTCATTTGCGCTATTTGGGGCTTTATCGCATAACGGCTTTTACCGCTGCCGGAGCCTCCGATAACCATGACGTTTGCATTTCGGTTTGCATTGCTGGCTCTGCCCCTTTTAGACGGCCTTCCATTGATGGAAATCCATTCTGTTGATGTAAGCAAAATATTTTGGGAGAATTCGGGGTTTTTAAGGGGCGCAATGTCATGCTTTTGCCCCCATCTGGCAGTTCCGTATTCTTTGCCTTGGTGACCTGCCGAGAAAGGCTGAAGGGAAATGGCAAAGGCAGTGAATGAGGCAATACCTGAAAAAAATAATTCATACCTGCCAAAACTTATACTTAATGGACTATTCACTAGTGATTGCAGTGCAAAAGCAGACAATGTTTTGTCAATTGCCGTTCCGTCTGAGCAGTTAAATGCATATACGGCCTTATTGACAATGTAAAAACATACAATTGATGCCATAAGCGCCCAAATTGCTTTCTTGCTGATATTGCCCATGCTTTCCCCTTTTTGTGCGCTTATTGCTCTGCGTGCATTGCCTGTCAAGCCTCATGCACATCGCGCATCTGGCCTGAGCTCACAATCAATTGCAAATCTTACAAAAAGCAATAGTAGCAATGCGGATCATATCACGCAAAAAAAGAACTGTCAATCCACTTACTGGTTGCATTAATTGCAACCATTTGCATCTTGTGCTTATGCGTTAAATGAAATGTATGGACAATAATATATCGCCCTCTATGGCGGCGCATAAAATAAGCGCTGCAAAAGGCTAAGTTAGCAGCGTGGCATAATTGCCAAATGCAAAAAAAAAGAAAGCGCGATGCTTGCTGCAAAGCGCGCAGCCTTTTTATCCGGGAGGCAAAAGGGCCGAATCTGTTAAGCGGCATCAATCTGAAGGGAAAGCTGCATCTTTGGCGGGCAGGCGCTGGCCTTCCCTTCCCTGCCCTGCAAAGCCGCTGATAGCAAAAAGATGCTCTGGCTACAATCTAGCCTGCATCTTTGCGCTTTTTCTTTTGGGCTGGCTTTTTCGCATCAATGCTGAGGCGAAGCGCGTCCACAAGATCGACAACACTCTCTTGCTTTTTTGCCTGCTTTGCCTGTTTTGGCTTCTTGCCATGGGCCTTTTCCTCGATCAAACCAGTGACTCTGCTTGAAAACTCATCCTGAAACTCGGATATGTCGAAATCCTTTTGCATAGACGAAATGAGCGTCTTTGCGAGTTCAAGCTCAGAGTCGCTGGCATCAGGAATCCGGTATGATACCGGCATTGGCTTCAGCTCGTCTCCAAAGTACAGAATAGATGCAATTATGCCGTAATCAAAGGCCATCAGGCACGCAAGGGCCTCTTTGCTGCCCAGGACAGCTAGCGCCACAGCCGCTTTGTTCATTGAGCGCATTGCCAGGCGCAATAGCTCAAACGCCTTCTCGCCCCCCGGCAGAGGGACTGCATAATAGCTTTTCTCTACATATCTGTGCTCAATATCTGATATATCAGCAAATTGGAGTATATTAAACGCTTTGTCATTTTCAGTTTTAAGCTTTTCAAGTTCGCTGTCTTCTATGACGATGTAATTGCCTTTCGAATATTCGAAGCCTTTTGCTATTTCATCCGCAGTTACTTCATCGCCGCATACGGAGCAGACTTTTTTATGCCTTATTCTGCCCAGATCATCTTTGTGGAGCTGGTTGAATGAGATGCCGCTTGAAGCAGCGGATGTATATAGCGCTATTGGAATGTGCACAAGCCCAAAGCTTATAGCGCATTTTTGGTATGCCTGTGGCATTTTTTCCCTTTCTGTTTGTCCAAGTTTTATAGTATAAGCTTATGCAGCTGCAGCTTTAAATATTAAAAAACCCCTGCAAGGCAGGGGCATAAGCGCACGCCTAGGCTTTTGCGCTTTTGTGCCGGCTTCTGAGCTTTTGGCTCGCAGCCAGGCTTATTATAAGGCTAGCATTAATAAGTATTTTTCATTTAGTAGCATCTGTTGTCGCATCTTTCAGGGCGGGCGCACAGCGCAGCTGAAGCCCATGAAGGCATGGTTGCCCTAGGCGCGATGTAGGACGGAAGCTCTGTTATGCAGTCATCTCTGTTTGCTTCATTTAAAATGGCGCAATTGAAGTTCGGAATCGGCATAGGCGATGTGTAGACTGGCTGCCTGCAGGCTTCGCCGCATTGGGTGTTCTTTACAGGCTCTACAACTCCAGGGCCGCTTCCGGGTATGCCGCATCCGCAGCTATTATAGCAACTGTTGCATCCACAGCTCGTAACTGCTTCACATTCGCATGTGCATTCGCACGCACAGCTATTGCAGCAGTCATCGCATCCACAGCTGTTGTCGCATTCGCAGCAGCACTCTATTTCGCAAGCACAGCTGCATTCATTGCAGCAGCAGTCATCTTGTACAGCTTCGCAAGCGCAACTGCCGCATCCGCAGCTATTGCTGCATGAATTGTTGCAGCCACAGCTATTGTTGCATATTTGCTGTTGCCCACAGCCACAGCCTTGTACCCCAATTGATGGTAAAGCAGGCAAGGTGATGGGTGGCATATTATATATAGGCTCTAGTGCAGTGCCGCAAGCAGCAGTACCGCATTTAGATGAGCCGAATATAAAAATATTATTGCTTCGCATATATTCATCTCCTCAAGTTTTGTAGTCAGAATATATTATTCATGAGTTGCCATAACGTGAGTAGGCTAAAATTTTATCTGCAATTTTCTTCTTTTGCCTTTAACTGCGAATATTGACAGTATAAGTCATTTGAAAGCCTGATTGTTTTATTGATTCTGGCATATAATATTATTATAATGAATAGAACAAATGTTTCATTAAAAGGAGGTAGCGGTGGATCGGGTAATTTTGCACTCGGATCTAAACGGTTTTTACGCTTCAGTTGAGTGCTTTCACCAACCTGGCATACGTGATAAGCCTGTCGTAGTCGGCGGAGACGCTGAGAAGCGGCACGGCATAATTCTTGCCAAGAACGAGATTGCCAAAAAATACGGGATCAAGACAGGGGAAGCCATATGGCAAGCAATGCAGAAGTGCCCGGATCTTGTATGCATAAAGCCGAATTTCAAAAAATATTTGGAGTATTCCGGCTTAGTGCGAACGATATACGAGCAGTACACTGATCGCGTAGAGGCTTTTGGGCTAGACGAATGTTGGCGTGCGACCCGTTCCTAAGTGAAAAGCTTAGGCGCTATAGAGGTTTTTAGCCATCTATAGAAGAACTGGCAGCTTGAAGGGCGAAATGACAGGGTAACGCCTTGAAGCGCCCTCCCTAATACTCCGGCGTGCGGCATTGCAGAATGCGGTGCGAAGCCCGGTGAAGCCGGCACTAAATATGCCGGGGGTCTATAAAATGCCCATGGCGAGCGAGAGCAAACTTGTGGCTTAAAGGAGCCGGCCCAGAGTGGCTGAGTAAGAATGCCAGCTATGAAAGGCCATGCTGCGTTACAGGCGCAGGAAAGCTGGCTGGCCCAAAGCAAGCGCCTAAAGGCATACATGCAAAGATAAAGCTGTCGGAACGGGGAAAAGCGCTGGGTTGCATAAGCAATAGGCTGTCGAAGAACAATAAGCAGCTGAGCCAGCGCCAAAAGCGGAGGCAGCACCTGGGAAGCCCCTGTAATGGGGGTGGAGGAATGGCCTCTAGCCGGCCTATTGGCAGGGCCGGTGGAACGCCGTGTGCGAGGAAACCCGCATGCACGGTGTGGGCCGGGGGCTGCGACAAGAAGCGGCTTCTTCCGAAATACATCAGTGCAGCTATAAGCTGCTGTCCCGGTTGTGGGGGATATTCCCGTCCAAAACTGCAAAGAGGGCAACCCCTTTGTAGGTTGCATGAGGAAAAGCTTCTTAGCGCTTAGTATCCATAGCGCTAAGGGCGAGGGAAAGGGTGGCATGGCCAACGATGAGTGAATCCCTATAAGCGCCGTAACCCACAGGCGGAAGCTGGATATGAATGCTTCCGAGGCGCAGGCAAGCGGCGGGCTTTCCCCCGAATCCCGCTCTCCACATCCTACATGCCTGCCGGCGTATTGGGGGGGCCTAAACCATCCGGATCTGATAGAAGCTGAACTTGGAAAACCCTTTGGGCCCCGCGTTTTGCAAAAAGCGGCGCGGTATGCTGACTGCAAGGAAAGCAAAAGGCCCAGGGGGCGTAGGATGCCGGAAAAAGCAAACGCCACATGCCCGAAAGGGAGCGGGAATGGAAATAACCGTGTGGATAGCGTGAGTAGCGCGGCCCGAAAGGGCGCAGACTTCCGGCTGGCATGCAACATGGCATGCTGTGCTCACAGAATTTCTATAGGCAGAATAGATTCTGCACTAAGGAGGCAACAGACGTGAACGCTTTTAATGAAAAGCCCGCATTGCCTGCTCATACAATGTATATTGAAAGGCTGCGCGAGCGCATCAGCCATGCCGAAAGCGAAGGAAACTACAGAAGGGCAAGAGGGCTAAGCAGGATGCTGCTTTACAGGCAAAAGGCGGCCCGGGGCACTGGCAGCGAGCTTGCCTTGAAAGCATATGAAGCAGCAAAGGCGTACAAATGGGCGGCTGTAGGCCCAACAGACGGGCTTGGCCATTTGGGCGCGCCGGGCTGCGAGCTGGTTTGCTCAAAGAGCGAATATGCATTCTTTTGCAGCAGCGATGAAGGCATCGCTGCATTTGCCCATGATACAGCCTGCACAGTATATGCTGTAGAAAATGGCTTTTGCTTTCTGGGGTTTTTAATATCCCCATACGGGATTTCGCCTTCCAAAGAAAGCGTGAAGGCTGCAAAGGCCCGGATCTCAAAAGCTGTTAAGTCATCGCATGGGAAGGGATCAAAGGCACTTGTAAGATCACTAAATAGCCTTATAGAGGATATCTCTGGCTCTTGGGCCCCGGTAAGCTCAAGAAAGGCGCTGCATAGCATGGACTATTATATACAGCAGTCCCTGCGGCGCTTTTTCAAGCGGGAGCACCCTAAAAAGAGCCAGAAATGGATTCGCAGCAAGTATTGGGCAAGCGGAAACTTCGCTGACCCTGCAAGCGGCGAAACTCTGGCAAAGATGGCTCGGCGCTTCGGATAAAGGCATGTTTGAGCCGTATGTCAGGAAACTGACACGTACGGTTCTTTGGCGAGAAAGAGGGAGCAATCCTTCCGACTTAGCCGGCAAAAGATAGAGATTGTATCAAAGTTTTACCTATCGGCATTAGATATAACAGCCCAACAAGCACTGTTTGGCGACGGCGAAAAAGTCGCCAACGAGATCCGCAGAAGAATTTATGCGGAGCTTGGCGTGACCGCGTCTGTTGGGGTATCGTGGAACAAGATATTTGCCAAGCTTGGAAGCGACCTCAAAAAGCCAGACGCAACTACAGTTATAAGCCGTGAAAACTACAAGGAAGTCGCTTGGGAGCTTCCGGCTGAGGATCTGCTGTACGTTGGCAGGTCGACAAAGCGAAAGCTATTTAACTTTGGCATAAGGACAATCGGCGATTTAGCGCGCTTTGATCCCAGCCTGTTAAAGAATTCGCTTGGGAAGAACGGCCAGACGCTCTGGTACTTTGCCAACGGGCTCGATGATGCGCCAGTTGCAAAGGCCAGCATGAGGGGGCCTTCTATTATAAAATCAGTCGGCAACAGCACGACTGCGCCAAGGGACCTGGAATCAGAAGAGGATGTGCGCCTCACTTTGTATGTGCTTTGTGAGAGCGTTGCCTCGAGGATGCGCGACTATGGCGTGCTGGCAAGCACAGTCCAAGTGACATTTCGCGACAAAGACTTATTGTCCTACCAAAGGCAGATGGGCCTTGCCAGCCCCACGTGCGTCTCGGGGATGCTCTTTGATGCAGCGATAAAGCTTTACAGAGACAACCACCTTCATGGCAAGCCGCTGCGCAGCATTGGAGTAAGGGCAACGGGGCTTTCGCAAAACTGGCATGTGCAGCTTAGCTACACTGACGAGGGAAAGCAGATGCAAAAGCGCGAAGAGCTTGAAAAAACAATAGACGCTTTGCGCAACAGGTTCGGCCACCAGTCGGTAAAGCGGGCGGTGATGCTAAGCGATGATTCTCTTACAGGGCTTGACCCAAAATCAGATCATACAATTCACCCTGTAAGCTACTTTGCCTAAGCATAAGGTGAAAAAATGGGAATTGAAAAGAAATATGTTCCAGTGGATGTGTCATTTAGCATTGACGGGGAGATGAGCCCTTTGTGCATACACTGGGAAGACGGCAGAGTGTACCAAATTGACAAGATCCTTGACAAGCGCCAGGCTGCCAGCCTTAAGGCTGGCGGCCAAGGCATGCGATATACCGTGAGGATTCAGGGCCAGGTGAAGTATTTGTGGTATGAAGAGCCGCAGTGGTTCGTTGAGGCAATTAATAGCAACTAGCCTCGCAGCGGCAGGGCAGAAGGCATGGCTTGGCTTTATGCTGCAATGGATTCCGGCATCATGGTGGATATTGCAAAAAAAATGACATAACCATGCAATGATATGCTATAATGCCTTAGCTGCGCCGGTAGCTCAGTTGGATAGAGCGTCTGGCTACGGACCAGAAGGTCAGGGGTTCGAATCCTCTTCGGCGCGCCATTTTATTAGCTTATTAGGCAGGTTTCTTTTTGGAGCCTGTTTTTTTACACTTTTTTACATTTTTGCTAAAGAATAAATGCGATTTGCACCCTTGTCTGGAGTTTCATAACAGAGTTTCATGATATGTAAAGACCCCTCACTTGGGGTTTTATCGACATGACGTGGTACTCATTAGTTTTTTGATCTAACTTTGAAGCTAGCTTATTCGAAGTCTCGTTCTAGCCATACAGCCTTATCGGCTACCCAGATATACCTGTCTTTTAAATGAGCTTTTAAAAGGCTTTTAGCAAAGGACTTTAAGCTTTCAATTACTTGGTCTGGGATGCTGTAGCTTTTCCATTCATGGCTTATTGAATTGTCATCATTGCAGATCAGCCTGCGCACTACTGCTGATCCCGTTTTATAGTCAATATGAAAAGTAAAATCAGATAATCGATAATTGCCATAGAAAGGATGGGTATTAATTTCGAAGTCTGCTAGCTCATTAAGTGGTGTAAAGCTGTCTTCCGGACCAACAATATCGCTTTCCTCTTTCCATTCATTAAGTTTCAAGAAGTGCAGCAATCTTTGGGCTTCTTGGTTTGTCAATTCTATAACACTAGATTTAACGCCTGCTTCGGCCATTGTTGGTGTAATAACACCAGCTCTCGCAGCTTCTCTGAACAACAAAAGCTGCTCACCAATAGCCTGTAAATCATCAAAGCTCATTATCTTTGGCTTGGGGAAATCCACAATGGGTTCTAGGGCGGTAACTTGAGGGAATACAGGTTCAGGAAGCCTTTTCTCGAAATTTTTCAAGTTCTTGATAACTTCATCGGACACTGAATAATCTACCCACTCATAGTCATATTCTTTTGCATTTACTGCTAGCAGCCTGAACACTCTAGCTGTTTTCAAATCATAGTCAATCTCCATCCAGAAATCTGTAGACTGATTGCCTTTAATCTCCAAGCTAGTATGCGGCAGGCTTTGAAAGGTTTCTGAAGGGCCTTTTAAATCGCCATTCTGCTCCCAACCGTTTAGCTGAAGGCTACCAAAAAGCTTTTCTGCATCATCTTGGGTAAGAGAAATAGCAACATTGCTTCCGTCTTTTTCAAAACATTTAG
>WRIY01000006.1 GCA_009782515.1 Eubacteriaceae bacterium | reverse complement strand
TCTCGTTTACCCCGATTTTTGAAGCCAGCACCGAATATAACAAAGACATTGTTTCCAATGTTGAGCCTATTCCGGGCAGCTCTGTTAAGAGGGGCACAACTATCACGCTGTTTGTTTCCACCGGCCCGCCGCTGGTTGCAGTTCCGGCGCTTTCAGGAAAAACAGTGGAAGAAGCCAGAAGGCTGATAAGCGAAGCCGGGTTTTTGACCGGCGAGGAGATTGGCGAGCATAGCGACGATGTTGACTCGGGAATAGTCATAAACCAGAACCCGAGAGCAGGCCTAAACGCCACCGCAGGGCAAAAGATATCTTTCACATACTCCCTCGGATCTGACAAAGTGCAAGTTCCAAGCGTAATAGGCAACACAAGGGATTATGCAAAAAGGCAGCTTGAGAATGTGGATCTTTTGCTTGGCACAGTTACTGAGCGCGAAAGCAGCAGAGAGATTGGCACTGTTATTGAGCAGGACCCGGCGCCTTCAACATCCCTGGCGCGCAGAAGCAGGGTTAACATTGTCATAAGCAAAGGCGAGCAAAAAACCATCAAGCAAATCGTCAACCTGGCCAACTACACTGTAGGCATTACAACAGACACTGTTGCAGTGCTTATCAGCGCAACCCTTGAAACCGGCGGAGCAATTTATTATGATGACGTTGTCCAAAAAGACGCTGTTATTGATTTTGACTTGTTCGGCTACACCGGCGAGAAAATAGTCTATGAGATTCGCATAAATGGCCAGAAAAAGGATCAGATAAATATAACGTTCCCATAACAATGAAAGGGCTGCACCGGTTTTTTATGGAGCAATGAACTTAATGGAGCTAGGCACAATAGTCAAGGGGGTTGGAGGGTTTTATACCATCCGCCTTGAGAGCGGCCAGAATGCTGTTACAAGGCCAAAAGGCAGCTTTCGCTCTATGGGGGTATCGCCGATAATTGGCGATAGGGTTCGCATAAACAGCGAAACCGGCGTTATTGTAGAAATACTGCCCAGAGAAAACGAACTGCTTCGCCCGCGGGTGGCAAATGTCACGCTTGGCGTGATAGTTGCAAGCCTTACAGAGCCCGGCATTTCATATTCCCTGCTTGACAAGCTGCTCATTCAGAACAGCGCACAGGGGCTTGTAAGCGCAATATGCTTTAACAAAACAGACATAGCGCCCTTCAGCCTGGTTGAAGAGTCATATAGCATATACAAAAAAAGCGGCGCAAAGCTGTTTTACACAAGCGCTGCAACCGGCTGGGGCCTTGGCAGCCTTGCATATGAGGCCCGCGGCCATATTTGCCTGTTCAGCGGAGTGTCAGGCGCTGGAAAATCAGCTATAATTGCATTGCTGTGCCCTGGCCTTGGCATTGTTTCCGGCGAAGTCAGCAGAAAGATAGGCAGAGGCAAGAACACAACGCGCCACACTGAAATCTATGAAACAGCCGCTGGCGGGTTCCTGGTCGACACTCCCGGATTTTCAGCATTCGATCTTTCGCTGCCATATGACGGCATCTGGCAGCACTATCCGGAATTTTATGATCATTCTGACTGCCGCTACACTAACTGCCTGCATTTGCAGGAGCCGGGCTGCAATGTAAAGGCAGCAGCAAGCACAGGGCAAATAAGCCCTGTAAGGTATGATAGCTATGTATCTATAGTCAGCGCCCTTAAGCCAGGCTAGTTCCCGACAAACAGCCCATACAGCGATTCGGGGTTAAGGCTGGCTTCGTATGCCCGTGCAATATAAAGCTCTGACTCAAACGATGAGCAAAGCTCGATAACGATTAGCATGAATAAAAAGTATGAGAAGAATTTGGCTTTGTTCACTACTCCTCCTTGCATTGCCATTAGCTGTCATTAGAACAATCTTAACAATAACTCCTGGATAATTCAATAATCCGAACTTTTAATCGATAAAAAAGGCAATTAGGGCTGCAAAGCAACTCTGATGAGCTCTTTATGCTTTATAATGTATGTAGAGCCAAATCCATCAAGGTTTATAAAATGCGCTTTCATGAAGAGATAAAAAATTACCTTGCGCTTAGGGAAGAAAACAGCATAGAAGAGATGGAAGCATCTTTGTATGGCATATGCGCCTCAGGCGCATCAGTTTCAATATCGGCAGGCACAGGGGCTGTTTTGCGGCTTAGCGCGCAAACAGCAGCTATAGCCCGCTACATATTTAAGCTCATTCACAAGGCGTTTGTTTTAAAAGCAACAGTATATAAAACTGAAAGCAGCGCTTTTGGCACAAAGGCCGGCAGGTATATGATAGAAGTGGCAGACAAGCTGCGCACTATGGAAATGCTGGCCTACTTCGGCATCTCGGCAGGCACTCCCCATCCAATACAGCAAAGCTTTCTGGCGGATGAAGCGTGCAGGCAAGCGTTTCTAAGGGGGGTATTCATAGCCTGCGGCTATGCAACCGACCCTAAAAGCGCATACCTTATAGAGTTCCGGCTGGAAAACAAAGCTTTGGCAAATGGCATAAAGGGCTTTTTAGCTGAATATGGGCTTATATACCGCATAAGGGAGAAAAACAAACAGTATGTTGTGTATGCCAAGCAGGCAGATGCATACTCAACAACGCTTGCGCTGATTGGAGCCAACCAGTATTGCCTGGCTGCAGAAGGCAGCTATGCGATGAAAGACATGAAAAACCAGCTTACCCGCGCTGTTAACTGCGACACGGCAAACCTGAACAGGACTGTTGAAGCCTCACTGGCACAGCTGGAGGCAATAAAGCGCATTGAAGGCTCCGGAAATTTTGACAGCCTGCCCCAGCCGCTCAAAGACGCAGCTGAGCTTAGGCGAGCCAACGAGCTGGCAAGCCTTTCAGAGCTCTCAGAAGATTCCAAAGGCAGGGTAAGCAAGTCAGCGCTCAGCCGCAGGCTGAACAAGCTGATTGAATTATCAAAAAAATATTAACATGGCAAATAAGGACAGGAAACGAAAGGGAACAATGGCGAAAAAGCTAAGCGCCAAGGAAAAGAGGCGCAGAGAGGATCTTAAAACAGAGGCGAGGGGGCTATGCTATTTTGTCTTGGGCATTTACTTGCTTTATTGCATGGCATTCTCCGGCTCCGGGGCAGTAGGGGGTTTTATAAACCAGGCATCAACCAAGCTGTTTGGGCTTAGCGGCCGCTTTGCTATAGCAATGGCATGCTTAGCGCAAGGCTTTTTCCTGCTGGCAAAGTTTGAGGCTTTTACTAATGGAAATGGAAGCATGTATATTGCCATCATGGCCGTAAATGCCCTCGTGCTGCTCGGCTTCGGAGCTAATGGCGCCTACCGTTCCTACTCTTTGGCCAGCTCGCATTTCTATAAAGCTTTGTGGAATGACCCGTCTGCAGCCGGGCTAATAGGGCAAACTGCCTCGCACGCGCTAAGCGCGATGCTTGGAACAACGGGCGCAGCCCTTGTTGTATGCCTGCTTTCCGCTTTGTCGTTCATTATGGTTTTTAGGAAAAGCATCCTTGAAATACTGCGCAGCGCCCATGCCAAGCCGCAAAAGAAGAAGGCGCAAAAAGCGCCTGCAAAGGCAAGCGCGCCCATGGCAGACAGGCTGCGCCTGTCATCTCCAAAGGATTTGACAGGAACAGCTATGCAGGCAAAAGCTGAAAGCGCCCCTGCAAGCCATCAGCAGATAATAATCAACGAGCCGCTGGCCGGGGCAAGCGCTGCGGCAAGCGCGCCGGAGCCAAGCCTTAGAGGGGAATATGTATTGCCTCCTCTGTCTTTGCTTGAGCAGGAGCCTGAGGCGGGCTCAAGCCCAAAGCGGCAGCATGAAGTGCTTGTGAACGCAACGCTGCTTGAAAAAACGCTCCAGGATTTTGGAATCGAGGCTGGCGTTTCTGAGGTTAGCGTTGGCCCGGCAGTTACCCGCTACGAGCTTCAGCTAAGGCCCGGAATCAGGGTAAGCAAGGTAATAAACCTGGCAGACGACATTGCCATGTCGCTTGCAGCGCAGCGGGTGAGAATAGAAGCCCCGATTCCCGGCAAGTCTGCTATTGGCATAGAGGTCCCAAATAAAGAGATATCTATTGTCAGGCTCTCCCAGCTTATTTCATCAGAAGAGTTTGCCAGCCATAAATCGCCGCTTGCAGTAGCGCTTGGCAAGGATTTGACCGGCGGAAATATGATACTGGATATTGCATCAATGCCGCACCTGCTCATTGCAGGGGCTACGGGATCAGGCAAGAGTGTTTGCATTAACACGATAATTGCTTCAATTCTCTACCATTCGCCGCCTGAGGATGTGCGAATGATCCTCATAGATCCCAAGATGGTTGAGCTTAATGTATATAACGACATTCCGCACCTGCTCATTCCGGTCGTTACTGATCCGAAAGACGCAGCAGGCGCCTTGAGCTGGGCTGTAAGGGAAATGGGCAAAAGGTATGAAATGTTTGCAGCAGCCAAGGTGCGCAGCATAGCTGCCTACAATGAGAAAGCAGCAGCAGAGGCAGAAGGGGAGGGCAAGCTTGCCCATATCCTGCTTGTTATTGACGAGCTTAACGATCTTATGCTCGTTAGCGCGCAGCAGGTGGAAGCATCAATAATCCGGCTCTCGCAGCTGGCAAGAGCCGCCGGCATTCATCTTGTGCTTGCTACCCAAAGGCCGTCTGTTAACGTTATAACAGGGGTCATCAAGGCAAACATACCATCAAGGCTGTCGTTTGCAGTCATGAGCCAGGTAGACTCGCGCACAATCCTTGATATGGGAGGTGCCGAAAAGCTATTGGGAAAGGGCGACATGCTGTATCTGCCGCAAGACAAAAACACCCCTATTCGAGCGCAATGCGCTTACATCGGAGACAAGGAAATAGAAAACGTCGTAAACTTTATTAAGAAAAAGCAAACAGCAGAATATGATGAAGATGTCATGGAAGGCATTAAGCAGCCGGCAATGCCGCCGGACGCTTCAAACAGCAACAGCTCAAGCTTTAGCGATGAGCTGCTGCCTAAAGCCATGGCAATAGCTTTCGAAAAAAACATTATATCAACCTCCACTATCCAAAGGCGCTTGCGCCTTGGGTACGCAAGGGCCGGCAGAATCATTGATGAGATGGAGGAGCGCGGCTATATAAGCGCTGCTGACGGCTCCAAACCGCGAAAGGTTCTGATTGCTCGCGAAGAATTCGGCGAGGGGGCATAATGAAGCCAACTTTTTATATACATACCCTCGGGTGCGACAAGAATGCAGTTGACAGCGAAAAACTTGCTTTTTCCCTTCAAAGCGCAGGCTTTGAGCCCTCATATGCGCCTGAAAGCGCTGATGCGATTATCATTAACACTTGCGGTTTTATACAGCCTGCAAAAGAAGAGTCTGTTGATGCGCTTTTCGAGGCGCTGAGCTACAAAGAGGCTTCGCCCGGGACTGTCATAGCAGCTGTTGGCTGTTTGGCCCAGCGATACAAAAAAGAGATCGAAGAGGGGATTGAAGGCTTGGATCTCATATGCGGAGTTGACTCGGCCGATGAGGCAGCCAAACTGTTAGCAGATATGTTTGGCCTATCCGGTACACAAGCATCTGTGCAGGGAAGAGCCTTGCTTGAGCCTGAAACCAGGCACTATGCATATCTGAAAATATCTGAAGGCTGCAGCAAGTTTTGCACATTTTGCGCTATACCAAGCATACGCGGCCCTCTGGCAAGCCAAAGCATTGGCAGCCTTGTCAGCGAAGCCAAAACCCTGGCTGAGAGGGGGGCAAAGGAGCTGATTTTAATCGCCCAGGATACAGGAAGCTATGGCATTGACATTTATGGAAAGCCAATGCTGCCAAGCCTGCTCTCAGAGCTTTGCAGCATAAGCGGCATTAATTGGATACGCATAATGTATATGTATCCGGAGTCCCTTAATGATGAAATAATCGATGCAATTGCGTCGCTGGACAAAGTTTTGCCGTATCTTGACATCCCTTTCCAGCACGCAAGCGATGAAATGCTTGCTATGATGGGTAGGCAGGCAACCAAGGAGTCTATGTACGGCCTAATAAATAAGCTTCGTAGAAAAATACCAGATATTGCCATACGTTCCACATTTATATGCGGCTTCCCCGGAGAAACCAGGAGCCATGCGGCTGAGCTGATGGAATTTTTGCAGAATGCAAAGCTTGATCGCGTTGGAGTTTTTGAATACTCAAGGGAAGACGGAACCAAAGCGTACAGCATGCCAAACCAGGTTTCCGAAAAAGAAAAGCAGAGGCGCAGAGCCCAAATAATGCTGCTTCAGGAAGAGATATCTGAGAGCAGCCTGGCTGAAAGAATAGGCACGAGCATTACTGCAATTATTGACGAAGAAGAGGCGGCAGGCATATATGTGGCCAGAAGCTACCTTGATGCTCCGGAAGTTGATGGATGTGTATATATTTACACGCAGGCGCCACTAAAAATCGGTGAGTTTTGCACAGCGCATATCACCGGCTCAACAGCACATGATCTTGAAGCTGAGATATAATAAGGCTAAGAATAAGTATAAACTAAGAATTAAGCACTGTTCACAGCAACGAAAATAGCGGAAAGCTGAAGGGCTACAACAATGAATCTGCCAAACAAAATAACCCTTGCACGAATTGTATTTATCCCTGTATATTGCGCGCTTATGAGCAGGCAGGACAGCCTGTTTTCAGCAATCGCCGGCGCAATCTTTATCGCCCTGAGCCTTACCGACCTGCTTGACGGGCATATTGCCCGAAAGCGCGGAATGGTAACTGACCTGGGAAAATTTATGGATCCTGTTGCGGACAAGCTGCTTGTATTGGCTGCAATAAGCCTGTTTGTAGCAAGAAGCAGAATATCAGTTTATGCATTAATTCTGATTTTTGCGCGCGAGCTGGCAGTGCTGTCCCTGCGCGCAATAGCAGCGAACAAGCAGCAGGTTATTGCTGCTGACAGCCTTGGCAAGCTAAAGACGATTACACAAATGGTAAGCATCTCAGCAATGCATTTTGAGCTTTTGCTTCCATGGGTGTGGCTTGAGTATGCCAACAATGCAGTGTTTTACATATCCCTTGCCCTCACAGCGATATCAGGGGGCAACTACATATACCAAAACTTAAGCGCTTTTAGCGAGAGCTAGACAGCCTGATCAAAAAGCTGAGCGAGAATAGGAGAGTGCGCATTTAAATGAAAGCAGCAATAATAGCAGTTGGTGACGAAGTTTTGCTTGGCGAGACTGTAAATACAAATGCAAGCTATTTGTCCAGGATGCTTGATGAGCAAGGCATTGAAGTAGCTTACCACAAGACAGTTGGGGACGTTGAGCAGGCAATATGCGATGCAATAGGCGAGGCATGCTCAAAAGCAGACATTATTGTATGCAGTGGCGGGCTCGGCCCGACAATGGATGACATGACAAAGCAAGCTGTTGCCAATGCGCTTGGGCTAAAGCTTGTATATGATGCAGCTTTAGAAGAGGAAATGGCTGCGCGCTTCAGAGCGCGAAATGCTTCATTTACGCCAAACAACCTTTCCCAATGCTATCTTCCGGAAGGCAGCGAGGCGCTTAAGAACCGCAATGGCACAGCCCCTGGAGTATACCTTGAGCATGGCCGCAAAACGATCATAATGCTTCCGGGGCCTCCGAGAGAGCTTAATCCTATGTTTGAAGAATTCGCTTTGCCGAAAATAAAGTCAAAGGCGCATAAAGCAAGCGCTGTAAAGTACTATATGGCATCCGGCATAGGCGAGAGCTATCTGGAAAGCCTGCTCAGGGAAGCAATACCGCCAAACGATGAATACTACCACGTAAACACCTATCTTACTGATTCAGGCATAATGGTGAAGGCTGTAGCCTTCGACAGCAGCGAAAGAAGCGCAGCAGAAAGCATCAGCTTTTATGATGATGCTGTCAAAGAAGCTATTGGCAGCCATTTATACAGCGAAAGAAAGATCGACCTATGGGATGTTGCAGCAGGCATGCTTATTGAGCAGGATCTGAGCATATCTTTTGCAGAATCTTATACAGGCGGGATGCTAAGCGAGCAAATCTGCCGAAAGGAAGGCATATCTGCTGTTTTCAAAGGCTCTGTCGTAGCATACTCAAACGAGGCCAAGATAAACCTGCTTGGCGTGCCAAAAGAAATAATCGAGGAGCACGGCGCTGTGAGCGCCCAGGCTGCTGTAGCAATGGCTGAGGGCGCTGCAAGAATTTTTAATTCTGACATAGCTATATCGACTACCGGCGTAGCCGGGCCTGGCCCATCAGAGGGCAAAAGCCCCGGAACATGCTACAGTGCGATGTTTTTTAGGGGAAATACAGTCTGCGAAGAGAATTTGTTAGTAGGGGCTAGAAACACGATGCGGGCAAGAGGGGCGACAAACGCTCTGTTCAGCCTGTTTAGCGCCCTAAAATTTCGAAATGAGGAAAATAAATGAGCGATGATCGCCAGAAATCATTGGACCTAGCAATCAAAAGCATTGAAAAAACTTTTGGAAAAGGCTCTGTCATGCGCTTAGGCGAAATGGCTGTAGAAAACGTTCCTGCAATTTCAACATCATCTATATCCCTTGACATTGCCCTGGGAATTGGCGGCGTACCAAGAGGCAGGATCGTTGAGATATATGGGCCTGAGTCGTCAGGCAAAACAACAGTTGCTCTGCATGTAGTTGCAGAGGCGCAAAAAGCAGGCGGCAATGCTGCTTTTATAGATGCTGAGCATGCGCTTGATCCGATATATGCCAGGGCAATAGGCGTTGATCTGGACAACCTAATCATCTCTCAGCCTGACACCGGGGAGCAAGCGCTGGAGATCTGCGAAGCGCTTGTAAGAAGCGGCGCGCTTGATGTTGTTGTAGTTGACTCTGTAGCAGCGCTGGTTCCAAGATCTGAGATAGAAGGGGAGATGGGCGATGCAACAATGGGCGCGCAGGCGCGCCTTATGAGCCAAGCTCTTAGAAAGCTTACTGCAGCCATAAGCAAATCCCAAACAACCCTGATTTTTATCAATCAGCTTAGAATGAAGATTGGCGTAAGCTTTGGCAACCCTGAAGTAACTGCCGGAGGCAATGCGCTTAAATATTACGCCTCAGTGAGAATTGACATAAGAAAAGGCGAATCGCTAAAGAGCGGCCAGGATGTCATCGGCAACAGGACAAAAGTCAAGGTAGTAAAAAACAAAGTTTCGCCGCCATTTAAGGTAGCTGAATTTGACATAATATACGGCAAGGGCATCTCTCGCGAAGGCGATGTGCTTGATATGGCTACCAAGCTTGATATAATCGACAAATCAGGCGCTTGGTATGCTTACAATGGAACCAGCATTGGCCAGGGCCGGGAGAACTCCAAAAAGTTCCTGCTTGAAAACCCTGATATGATGAACGAGATAGAGGCTAAGGTAAAGGACATTCTTATCAACAAGCCCACGATTGCTTTTGAGCCGCCGGCTCTTGAGGAAACAGCGGAAGACAGCATAGATTTCCTTGATGAGGATGCAGCGTTTTAGCTTCTGAACTGAATGCAGCTTTTGAGGCTTTTGCAGGGCATTTGTTTCTGCAGAAGCTTTTTTCGTATATAAGAGCGGCCAGCTTTTGGCTATATCGGCTGAGGCTGAAACTTCCTTTATTGTGCAGGCATATTTGCTGCTTGCTTCTCAAGGATCCTTTTGAACTGGGTTTCATACAGATTTTTGTAAACGCCATTGGCTTTGATTAGGGCGCTGTGCCTGCCTTGCTCAACTATTCTTCCGGAATCAATAACAAGAATCCTGTCTGCAGCCAGAATCGTAGTCAGGCGGTGAGCTATTACGATGCTTGTGCGTTTTGCCATAATAATCTCAAGCGCCTGCTGAATATTGTCCTCAGCAATCGAGTCAAGCGATGAGGTAGCTTCGTCAAAGATAAGGATTTTGGGGTCTTTGAGCAGCACTCTTGCTATCGAGAGGCGCTGCTTTTCGCCGCCTGAAAGCTTCATGCCTCTGTTGCCAACAACAGTTTCATACTTTAGCGGCAGGCTCATCACAAAATCATATATATTTGCCGCTTTGCATGCGCTGTCGATGTCATCTATTGTGGCCTCGCTGTTGGCATACCTGAGGTTTTCAAGAATTGTATCGTTAAACAGATATGTTTCCTGGCTTACTATGCCTATATTGGCTCTAAGCTCGCTTAAGCTGTAGTCAGCCACATTTATGCCGTTTATCATTACAGCGCCGGCTGAAGCGTCATACAGCCTTGGTATAAGATTGGCAATGGTCGACTTGCCTGCGCCGGAAGGGCCCACAATTGCATACACCATACCGGTAGGCAATTCAAAGCATATGTCTTTTAGAGCTGCCTCGCCGCTGTTTTCGCTATAAGAAAACCAGACGCTGTCAAATACAATATCGCAGCGCGATTCAAAATCGGGGGATATTGCGCCTTCTTTTGATGCAACATCGCTTTGCATGTCAAGGTAGTCAAAGATCCTGACAAAGAGCGCAAGCGACCTTGTAAACTCCACCTGCACATTGAGCAGCGCTTGCACAGGCCTGTACAGCCTGCTTAAAAGCTGCACAGTGTATGTAATTGTGCCTATCGTCATGGCGCCGCCAAAGGCAATGGCCTTTGACTGGGCAGCGTATAGCAGTATGCCGCCAAACCCGTATATAGCTAAAGTGCTAAGCGAGCTGAGTACCCCAAGCAGCACATCAAACCACTTGCCAATTCGCTGCTCGGCTATTGCAAGCCTTGTCACTTCCTTGCTCATCTGTACGAATTTGCTGTATTCAGCCTCTTCTTTAGCATACAGCTTCATAAGCTGGGAGCCGCTAACGCTGAGCGTTTCGCCAATGTGGCTGTTCATAGCGTCCCTGGTGCGCTGCCGCTCAGTAAGGCGCTTCCACTTCTTCTCGCCTACCAGCCTGTTTGGCAAGTATAAAAGAGGCATTGCAATAACGCCAAAAAGCGCCAAAATCCAGTTAATTTTTATCAGGGCAGCAAGGGCAGTAACTGCAATGGCAACATTGTTGACAACACTTGAGAGCGTGCCGGTTATAACAGTGTTAACGCCTTCTATGTCGCTTGTCATTCTTGTGACTATGTCGCCGTGGGCATAAGAAGCAAAAAACCCATGGTGCATATACTGCAAGTGGCCATACATTTCAGATTTCATGTCATGAATAATGTTCTGGCTGATCCATGAGTTTACCATTTTTTCAATAACGAGTATTGACTGTGAAGAAATTGCGATGCCAAAGGCTGTGGCTAAAAGCCTAAGCAGCATTTCAATATCGATATTCGGCGTATTGATGGCATCAACAATTCTTCCTGTATAGTAAGCAGGCAGCAAGCCCAGGTATGCTGCAAATACGATTGCGCAAAACACAAAAGCAAATTGGAGCAGGTACGGCTTCATATATGAAGCAATGCGCAGCAAAAGCCCTTTTGTGACTTTCGGCCTGTTTTCTTTCTCTTCCTGCGTCAAAAACCTCTTTGCGCCTTTTGGCCCCTTTACCGGAGTGCCCGCGCCTCTTACTGACATATATTCCTCCCAAAACTGATTGCGCCCTTATAGCAGGGCCCAGTTTTTTAAGTATACATCGATAAGGCGCTGCAAGGAATTATTCGACAGTAACAGATTTGGCCAAATTTCGGGGCTTGTCGACATCCCTGCCAAGTTTCAATGCAGTATAGTAGCTCAAAAGCTGCATCACGCAAACAGCTGGCAGGATTGCTGCGTCATCTTCCATTTCGCCGATCATTATGCTGATATCAGCTTCCCTGGCTATATAAGCTGCTGAATCCCGTGCTATAAGAAGGACTTTTGCGCCTCTGGCTTTGACTTCCTTAATGTTGCTTAGCGCTTTGTCATACAGCTCCGGCTGTGTTGCCAGGGCAACAATTGGCGTGCCCTCTTCAATAAGCGCTATTGGCCCATGCTTTAGCTCTCCTGACGGGTAGGCTTCTGCATGTATGTATGATATTTCTTTAAGCTTCAAAGCGCCCTCAAGGCTTGCACAGTAGTCAGCTCCGCGCCCTATAAAAAACATCCTGCTGGACTTGAATATTTCTTCAGTTGCCTGCTCAATGGCTTTTTCCTGCCCGAGCACATAGCTGACAGCGTCAGGCGCCTGCATTGCTGCATTTGTTAAGGCCTCTACGCTTTCAGCTGGCATGCTTTCTGACAAAGATCCGAAATACAAAGCAAGCAGATACAGTATTTCTACCTGGGTAGAATATGCTTTTGTAGAGGCAACTGCTATTTCGGGCCCTGCCATGGTATATATTCTATAGTCAGCTGCCCTGTCTATTTGGGAACCAAGCACGTTTGTAATCGCAAGAGTTTTTGCGCCTCGCGCTTTAGCAAGCTTGAGGCTCTCGAGCGTATCCATAGTCTCGCCGGACTGGCTGATTGCAATTACCAGCGAGCCTTCGCCAACGATGGGGTTTTTGTACCTGAATTCACTGGCTATGCACGCCTCAACAGGAATCCTCAGATGCTTTTCGATTAAGTATTTGCCGAAGACGCCGGCAAAGTATGCTGTTCCGCACGCAACAATATCTATTCTCTTTAATTTTTTATACTCTTCTTTTGTGAAGCTAAACCCGTCAAATGCAACGCTTCCATCCTTGCTGCCAAGCTTGCCCATGGCTGCATTGCGTATTGCCTGCGGCTGCTCGTGTATTTCTTTGAGCATAAAATGGCTGTATTCGCCAAGCGCTACAGCTTCCTGGGTCCATTCATCAGGTATATGCTCTTCAACCAGCTCAAGCGGCTTAAGATCAAGATCATACAGATGCACGCTCTCAGCAGTGACATCAGCAATAACTCTGTCATTTAGGTTGCAGATTCTGCGAGTGTGGGCAGCCAGCGCAGTGCTGTCGGAGGCAACAAAGTTTTCTGCATCGCCGAAGCCAATAATCAACGGGCTGGCCAGCTTTGCAGCAATAATCCTGCCAGGCTCCGACTCGCACAATACGCAAAGGGCGTATGCCCCGCGTATCTCAGAAAGCGCCTCTGATACAGCGCTTAGCAAATCGCCTTTGTATTTCTCCCTGATTAAATGGGCTACTACTTCTGTGTCAGTCTCTGAAACGAACTCAACCCCCTTAGCCTCCAAAGCTGCTTTCAGCTCAAGGTAGTTTTCAATAATTCCGTTATGTATAACGCTGATTAATCCATCAGAGCTTAAGTGGGGGTGCGCATTAATATCAGACGGCTTTCCATGTGTCGCCCACCTGTTATGCCCGATGCCTATATTGGCGGTGATGGGATCTTTGTCAATGCTGTCTTTAAGCACGCTAAGCCTGCCAACATTTTTTCTGTACAGCAGCTTGCCATTTTCAATTGCAGCAAGCCCGGTTGAGTCATAACCTCTATATTCAAGGCACTCTAGGCCGTCAAGTATTATTTTTACTGCTTCCCGGTAGCCTATGTAGCCGATAATTCCACACATAACTCTCCTCCGTATAGTGTTTTCTTTTCGAATATTATAAACCATTTGCACTACAGAAAAAAACAGATACAAGGAAAAGCATGCCCCGGAAAACCAATGTTTCCTGTTGCTGCGAAAGCGGCTTTCCAACTCGAAAAAAATTCCTTGATGGATAATACTGTCGAATAACTTTTATTGATATCAGTTTGGCGCTGTGATACACTATATTGTATCTTGAACCAGTACGAGATCAATATATTGTATGTTTTAGGAGTTAATATGGAAGTTAGCAAGCCCCTGGCATCAAGGCATTTTACCAAAAGCCTAGAGGATGGCGCAATTAAGACTGTATATGATCTATTTGACTATAAAACTGTTGATGTTGTGATAATTGACTACAAAACCGGCCAAGCGATAGTCGATATGAAAAACCTAGAATTCCCGGAAGGCTATTCTAAAAACGCCTGCAACATCATCGCTTCGAAGTATTTCAGGAAAGCCGGCGTTGGCGAAAGCGACAGCCATGAGAGCAGCATAAAGCAGGTAGCTGATCGAATGGTTGGCTTTTGGGCAGACGCTTTGCTTGACGAAGGCATTATTGGCACACAGGAAGAATGGCAGATCGTATACGACGAGCTTGTCTATGCATTGCTTTCACAGATGTGGGCGCCAAACTCCCCTCAGTGGTTTAATACAGGCATTAAGAGGAATTATGGCATTCAGGGCGATGACGACGAGCTTTATTATTATGACGAGAGCGCGAAAGAGGTTGTAAAGAGCCTGGATCGCTATACGCGCACCCAAGCGTCTGCATGCTTTATTCTTTCAATCGAAGACACCCTTGTCGGGCCCCATTCGATAAGCGAAACATATGTAACAGAAACAAAGCTCTTCAAAGGCGGTTCAGGCGTCGGAACAAACTTTTCAACGCTGCGCGCAAATAATGAAAGGCTCTCAAGCGGAGGCGTGTCCAGCGGAGCGCTCAGCTTTATGAAGGGCCTTGACCGCAATGCGGGGGCAATAAAGTCAGGCGGCACAACGCGCCGGGCAGCAAAGATGGTCATACTTGACATAGACCATCCGGAGATTGAAAGCTTCATACAGTGGAAGGCAAAAGAAGAGGACAAGGTTAGGGCTCTTGGCAAGATGGGATATGACATCTCAATGGACGGCGAGGCCTACAGCACTGTTTCGGGACAGAACGGCAATAACTCTGTGAGAGTCAGCGAGAGCTTCATGCAAGCAGTAAAGAGCCTGGACGAAAACCCGTTTCAGACTATTACGCTTAGCGGCAGAAGGGATCACAGTGTTGACAAACAGGCAAGCGTGTCTGCACTGTGGGCAATGATAGCGGAATCAGCCTGGGCTTGCGCAGATCCTGCTCTCCAATTTGACAGCACATTTAATGCCTGGCATACCTGCCCTGCCGGCAAAGACGGATTGTACGGAGCAAAGCACAACCGCATCAATGCAACCAACCCCTGCAGCGAATATGGCTTCCTGGACGATAGCTCATGCAACCTGGCTTCTATTAATGTATATAGATTCTACGACCCTAAAACATGCACTTTTGATATTGAGTCCTACATGCATGTTATTGCCCTTTGCCAGCTGGTGCTGGAGGCGTCTATACACTGGGGGCAGTTCCCGACGCCTGACATTGCAGAAAACACATATCTGTTCCGATCAACAGGCCTTGGAATCGCTGATGCTGCATCGCTTGTGATGGTCATGGGCATTGCATATGACAGCGAAGAGGCCAGAAGCTTAATCAGCGGCCTAACCAGCATTATGACTGCCTACAGCTACTATATATCCTCGCTCATGGCTGAGAAGACAGGCCCATTCGCCTGTTTTGAAATAAACAAGCCGTACATGATGCGCGTATTGCGCAACCATGCCCGCTGTGCTGGCGCAATTGAAAGCGAATTTGAAGGCTTAAACTATGCGCCAATTGTTTTGGATGAAGCGGCTCTTGAGGGCATCGGCATGCAGGGCATTTCAGAGTGCGCGAAATCGGCTTGGGTTATGGCGCTGGATTCAATAGAGCAATATGGGGCAAAGAATGCCCAGGTGTCAGTTATTGCGCCAACAGGCACAATTTCGTTTGCTATGGACTGCGGCTCAACGTCAATAGAGCCATATTACTCTCATGTTGTTTATAAGCAGCTTGCCGGCGGCGGCTCGATGGAGCTTGTAAATCCGGTTCTTGAGCTTGCGCTTGAAAAACTGGGCTACCAGGAGCAAGAGCGCCAGAAAATCGAATCATACATCCTGCAAAAAGATGAATCAGGCAGGTTCGTTAACACGACGCTGGAAAACTGCCCGTTCCTTAAAGAGGGCCATAAGAAAGTCTTTGAGACTGCCAACGAGATTTCTCCATCCGGGCATGTTCTTATGGTCTCTGCCATTACGCCAACAGTATCCGGGGCGATATCCAAAACGGTGAACCTGCTTGCCAGCGCAAGCGTTCAGGACGTAGCCGACATTTATATGCTTGCCTATGATACAGGAACAAAGGCTATTTCATTGTACAGGGATGGCTGCAAAGCTACCCAGCCGCTTAACAACGCTTCAGAGTCTGTGAGTTCTGAGGATCTCAGCCAGCTCTCGTATGCAGACTTACTGGATTTCGCCGTAAACTGCCGCAACCAGGTCCCTGAGCGCATAAGGCCGGAAGGCATGCGCGCCAGCCGCACCCATTCAGCTAAAATTGGCGAGATAGAGCTGTATGTTACTATCGGATTCTACGAGAGCGGCAACCTTGCAGAGCTGTTTGTTTCAACAGACAAAGAGGGCACTGTCATTAAGGGGCTATTGGCCTCCTTGTCAAAAGCCATATCCAACATGCTTCAGTACAATGTGCCGCCAAGCGAAATAGCCCGCATACTGCGCAGCCAGCAGTTCGAGCCTTCTGGCTTTGTAAGCCGGCACCCATACATTAAGAATGCTTCTTCAATAGCTGATTTGCTGTCCAAAATAATTGAAATAGAAATGGGAGATTTTTCTCACTGCCAAGTTAAGCCGCTTGCTTTTAAAACAATGGCTGAATCTGTTTCCGGTACGCTGTCGCCTCCTGTCGTTGACAATGCATTTGCTTTAGTAGATAATACAACAGATGACACTGAAAGGGAAAAGCTGTATGGCGAGGTTTGCACTAACTGCAATTCTACAAACATGTACAAAAGCGGCACGTGCAAGGTATGCGGCGATTGCGGCACTACAACCGGATGCAGTTAAGTAAGGCCTAAGTGGATTATAACGAAAACGTTACTCTTATAAGCCTGGAAGGCAAGCAAATATACCTTCTAGGCACAGCCCATGTCTCGGCTGAAAGCGCAATAGAGGCATATGAGCTTATAAAGTCTGTTGAGCCGGAAACTGTCTGCATCGAGCTGGACAGTGAAAGGCTCTACAGCTTAACACATGCAGAAGACTGGTCCAAGACCAACATTACTGATGTTATAAAACAAAAGCGATCGGCTTTTATGTTTATAAGCATTATTCTTTCCTCATACCAAAAAAGGCTGGCAAAGCAGTTTGGCATTTCTGCAGGCCAGGAGATGATAAACAGCGTTAAGGCTGCAGAGGAGATAGGCGCTGAAATTGTTCCGATAGACAGAAGCATAAAGACAACATTTCTGCGCATATGGCGCTTTTTGAGCTTTGCAGAAAAATTCAAGCTGCTGTTCAGCGGAATTGTTGGCTTTCTGGACGATGAGGAAATAACTGAGGAAACCTTGGCTGACCTAAAGACTAAAGACATGCTTGAGTCTGCTCTCAATGAGCTTTCAGTGGCATTTCCCAGCATTAAAAAATACCTTGTTGACGAAAGGGATCTGTACCTGGCCAGCGGTATTGCTGAGTGCGAAGGCGAGAAGGTTGTTGCAGTTGTAGGCGCAGCGCACAAAGCAGGCATTCTCGAGCACATTGAAGACAAGGGCATTGACAGGGACAAGCTGAATGAAGCCCCTGAGTCTTCGAAAGCCGGCAAAGCCTTAGCCTGGATTTTGCCACTGGCAATCGTTGGCATTATCGCTGCTACATTGCTTAAGGACCCTAAAGCGGGCTTTGAGCAGCTTAAGTCGTGGGCTATATCAACAAGCTTGCTTGCCGGCGCCGGAACGCTGATAGGGGGCGGGCATATTCTGTCAATACTCACAGCAATAGTTGTAGCGCCTTTTACGTCTTTGAACCCTTTAATTGCTGCCGGCTGGTTTGCAGGGTTGGTAGAGGCAAAGCTGCGAAACCCTACAGTCGGGGATTTTGAGAGTTTGTCTGATGACCTTGCCAAGGTGTCTGGATTATGGAAAAATAGGGTTACAAAAATTCTTTTGGTTATGGTGTTTGCAAACCTTGGATCATCTATAGGCACGATAATGGGCGGAATAGATATTTTTAAGATATTCAGAGGCGTTCTAAAATAGCGATAATAATAGGCTGCATCATTTTGTGGGCCTTTTTTTGTTTTTTGTTTTGGAGCTTAAAGTTTTGGCCGGTCGCATGCAATCCTGCGCGGATATGGCATTTATCAGTTCGGCTTACGGGCAATAAAGGGCAAAAAACAAGCTTCGAAAAGCATGTCGCGCGAAACACGCTAATACAGCAAAAAAAATGGTACGCCTGGGGGGATTCGAACCCTCGACTTTTGGCGTCGGAGGCCAACGCTCTATTCCACTGAGCTACAGGCGCTTATGCCAGGCTATTATACCATAATTTTTGCAAAATCATCACCGTTGCAGGCTGCTTTGCTTGAGCAAGCTTCAAAAATGCAATTGCGCTTTTTTTTGCAGATTTATGGGGGGAGAAATACTTTGCCCGGGAATCTACTAATTAGAAGCGCAAACAATAAACATCAGAGAGGTAAATAATGGACAATTTTGATATCAACAAGGACTTAAGCAAAGATGAGCTGGAGCGAATAAACCAGGAGCTAAAGCGCATTGGGCCGGCAAGCATCAGCATGGATGAAGTATTCGAAGAAGCCGTGAACCTCTGGCTGCATGACAAACGCTATCGCGGCTTGGCAAGCGATGGCGTGAAAGCCGCATTTATGGTAGAAGAGCTCGGTCTTTTAAAAGCTTTTGCTCTGCTTCTTGCTGATACAGCCATGAGTGATATTGGCATCGAGGAGGGCTAGGATGGACAAAGAGCGCTATTTGAGCATCATGAGAAAATATAATGAGGCATTGTCTGCAACTGAGCCGCGCAACTGGGCTGGCATCAGTATAGGCGACAAGCTGAGGGCACTGGCAGAGATAGCAAATAAATATGCTGAGGAAATTGGGAAAGAATTTATAAAAGTCGAGCCCTTTAACACTGCCCATTATGACAAAAGCGTCTTAGGCATGCAATGGGGGGATACGATATACATAAATATGAAGCTGCTCAATGAGCAGCCATACAAACAGCTGCCAAATGCATCGCTTCGTGAGGTATTGCACCAGATCCGCCACATCTACCAACAACAGGCAATTAACGGCGCACTCTCCAATCCGCCAAGCAATGATGTCGTAAAGCGCTGGAAGGTTGACTTTGACAGTATTAAGCTGCCGGATGATGATATCTTTCTTGACCCGTACAGCGCTATAGAGGCAGATGCCAACCACTTTACGCTAAAAGAGGAAACAGCCATCGAAATAGACAAGGCTAAAGCCGCCGACAAAGCTGAAAGCATAAAGCTGCAGGAAGCCAAGCCCAAACTCGCAGAAATGCTGTCCAAAGCGAAAAAAAGAGCTGAAGGCGAAAATGATAGGAGTAGCAGGCCCAGAGCCGATAAAGAGAAGCCAGACAAAGGCAAGCAGCGCTGAGTGAGTTGCTGCCTGCAGCTTCGTTAAAAGCGCTGGCCGCTATAAACAGGATTATAAAAGCAAGGGGTGCCTGTGCTTGCCTGTACTGCCAGGGCAAGCGCTAATGCACTCCTTGTTTATATGCTCTCAAGCTTTTTTGCTTAGCAGGCTGCTATTGAAAAGGCTTGATGAATTCGCTTTAGCTATCGTCTTTTTTGCTGTTTTCTGCTTTTTTGGCATTGCTTTTAAGAATCTTGCCAGGCGGGAAGATAGGCTTTGCCTTTATTCGCTTTTCCATAACAGGCTTGCTGAACACTTCATCAATCGGAGTGTTGCCGGTAAGCTTTGCACCTGTTTGCGATTGGCTTATAAGCTTTTCAGCAGGCAGCCCTTTATCAATGAGGGTGTAGTACACTTTGGACTTAAGCATGGTATATAAAATGGAAGCAAGAGGCACAAAAAATATAATTCCCAAAATGCCGAACATGTTTGCTCCAACGAGAACGGCTATCAGCGTCCATAGAGGCGGCAGGCCCACCTGTGTTCCAACGATTCTGGGGTAGAGTATATTAGTCTCAATATTCTGCATCAATAAATACAAAACTAAAAAGAGAAAGACCTTGGAAGGGTATACAACAGCCATTATAAAAGCCCCAATGGCCATGCTGAGAATAGAGCCAATCATAGGTATAAAAGTGCTTATGCCAACCATGCTTGCAAACATCAGCGCAAGGGATGGCAAGTTTAGTATTATCATTATAACGAATGTCATTGCAAACTGTATTAGGGCATCAATAGACTGGCCTGCAAGGTAGCCGCTGTAAGCCACGTTTGCAAGCGATGCGATGCTGATTGTTTTTTCGGCAGTTTCATATGGCAGGAAAGCATATGCCAGCCCCTTAAACTGCACTGCCAGCTTCTCTTTGCTTAATAGAGCATGGATTGCGATGACAAGGCCAAGAAAAATGTTGACCATGCTGTTGACAATATTGCCTGCTATAGACAGGCCAAAGCTAATGAAGTTTGTACTGGCGGCTGTAAGCCATGTAAGCGCTTTGGCAGTTTGCTCAGGAATATTTATGCCAAGCAGCTCAATCTGGCTTTCAAGGTCCGGGTATTTGTCCATGAGCCCGATAATGCCCAGCTGTGCGCTTTGGATAAATGGAGGCACTCTGCTTGCCAGCACATTCACCGTTTCAATAAGAGAAGGAATTATCATAAAGAGCACAAAGCATACAAGAACGATCAAAGCAAGGATTGCTGAGAGAAGGCTTGCAATCCGCTTCACAGCTGGCGATTTTACTTCAGCAAACACCCCTTCTTCGAATGCCTTTAGAGGAACTCCGAGCATGAGGGCCAATATAAACCCTGTAAGCACAGGCTTAAGCATCAGCAAAAACCATTTTGCATAAGCGATAGTTTGGGCGATATTTTGCATAAGAGTAAAAGCGCAGATGCAAGCAAATGCAATGAGCAATATCGTTTTGACATTCTTTTTGTTTAAATCCATTTTTACCCTTTGAACAGCTCCTTGTCAAAAAGCATATAATAGCAAAAAATAACAGCCCCAACGCTTATTAAGCTGTCAGCCACATTGAAAATCGCAAAATGAATAAGCCTGAAGTCAAAAAAGTCAATGACATAGCCTCTGAACAGCCGATCAACCATGTTGCCAAGAGCTCCGGAAATAATCATTGTTATTGAAAACAAGTAAAGCCTTTTGTCAGGAGCGGACTTTGACTGGTATGACAAAAAGACAATCAAAGCTACGCTTGAAACAGCGCTTACAATGCCAAGCAGCCTGGATTTGCCCTTAAATATTCCAAAAGAGGCTCCAGTGTTTTCTGCATAAGTGAGGTAGAACGCTTTCGGCACAACCATTAGGCCTAAGGGTTTGTGGGCTAAATATGCTTTGGCCAAAGCTTTGGTGGCTTGGTCTATACAAACCATTATTACCATAAATATTGCATTAAATATCATATAAGCACCATTGGCAGGAACTTTCCTGCCCCTCAATTAATCAATTATAGCATATTAAGCCAGCTCTGCTTTGCCATTAAAGCGCGCATTTCCGCCCCGCTTATACTGCATGCTGCCAAGGCTAGGCAATTCATTGACATTATTTAATGCGTTCTGTAAAATAAAAGCCAGATCATGCGATCCTGCACATCGCTGATTTTTTTTAAGCAAAAAGTAAAAGGTATAAATTAATTATGAAATATAAAGAATTAAACAGCCTTTCCCCATCTGAATTCGAAAGCGGCCTGCGCAAGTATTGGGACAGCATCGATATAGTCCACAAAACAGAAGAAACAAGGATGGGCAACGAAACCTGGGTATTTTATGAAGGCCCTCCTACAGCAAATGGAAGGCCCGGCATACACCATGTTATTTCCAGAACCCTTAAAGATGCAGTCAATAAGTATAAAACAATGCAGGGCTTCTATGTAAAGAAGAAAGCAGGGTGGGATACGCATGGCTTGCCTGTGGAGATTGAAGTTGAAAAGCAGCTTGGGCTTAACATAAAAAGAGACATCGAAGAGTACGGAATTAAGGATTTTAACGAAAAATGCAGGGAGTCTGTGTTTTCATATGAAGCCCTTTGGCGCGAAATGACAAACCGCATGGCGTATTTTGTTGACCTTGATGACCCGTATATAACTCTTGACAATGATTATATTGAGACAGAATGGTGGATTTTAGATCAGTTTTACAAACAGGGCCTTATGTATGAGGGAAGCAAGATACTGCCGTATTGCCCGAGGTGCGGCACAGGCCTGGCAACCCATGAAGTGGCCCTTGGCTATAAAAACATTATAACAGACACTGTTTTTGTAAAATTTCAGCTAAGGGATTCTGATGAAAAGTTCCTGGTATGGACAACAACGCCCTGGACGCTTGCTTCCAATGTGGCGCTGGCTGTTGGAGCCGATATATCATACGGGAAATACAGGGTAGGGGATGAAACTCTTATTATAGCCGAAGCCCTTGCGCAGGAAGTCCTGCCTGATGGCTCCACTCAGGTAGGCACAGTTAAAGGCAGCGATCTGGAGGGTTTGTGCTATGAGCAGCTTATGCCATTTCTTGATTTGGGAAGCAAAAGAAGCCTTACAGTAGAGCTTGCCGGCTTTGTTGATATTGGCGAAGGCACAGGAATTGTCCACATGTCGCCGGCATTTGGCGAAGATGACTACAACCTGGCCCAGGAAAAAGGCCTTGCGTTTCTGAACCCCGTAAATGAAAAGGGCGAGTACACTGACACGCCATGGAAGGGCATGTCGGTATTTGATGCAGACCCGCAGATAATTGAGTGGCTTGGCGAGCAGGGCAAGCTTTTTAAAGTGCATCGCGTAGAGCATAACTACCCGCACTGCTGGCGCTGCTCTACGCCGCTCATTTACTACGCAAAGCCAAGCTGGTATATCAAAGTCTCAGACTTAAGGGAAGATCTGGCCAAAGCCAATAGCCAGGTCGAGTGGTACCCGGACTATGTTGGCGAAAAGCGCTTTGCAAATTGGCTGGAAAATGCCAGGGACTGGGCGATATCTCGAAACCGGTATTGGGGAACGCCGCTTAATATCTGGAAATGCGAGTGCTCCCACATTGAAACAGTCGGCTCAAGAAGCGAGCTTAAGGAAAAAGCAGTTGAGGATATCGACGGCGATATCGAGCTGCATAGGCCCTACATTGACGAGATACACCTAAAATGCCCAAAATGCGGCTCAAGCATGAGCAGGGTTGCTGATGTCATTGACTGCTGGTTTGATTCCGGCTCAATGCCATACGCGCAATACCATTACCCGTTTGAAAACAAAGAGCTCTTTGAGCAGCAGTTTCCTGCTGACTTCATATGCGAGGGCATAGACCAGACAAGAGGCTGGTTTTACTCTCTGATAGTGATTGGCACGATCCTTAGCAAGCAATCGCCATACAAACGCGTGCTTGTCAACGATCTGATACTGGACAAAGCCGGCCAAAAAATGAGCAAGTCAAAAGGCAATACAGCAGATCCTTTCGATCTGTTTGACAGATATGGCGCCGATGCGATGCGCTGGTATTTGCTGTATGTATCGCCGGCCTGGACTCCAACCAAGTTTGACGAAGACGGCATCAGGGAGATACAGAGCAAGTACTTTAACACCCTAAGGAATGCATACAGCTTTTTCTCGCTATATGCTAACGCTGATGATATAGACGCTTCCGGGCTAAGCGTTGGTATACAGGATAGGGAAGAGCTCGACCGCTGGCTTATATCGCGCTACAATTCGATGCTGGCCGATGTGGCGGAAGCTATGGGCATCTTTGACTTAACGAAAGCAGTGAGGGCAATACAGTCTTTCGTAGTAGACGATTTGAGCAACTGGTATATCAGGCGAAGCCGCAGGCGCTTCTGGGAAAGCGAAATGTCGACAAACAAGCAATCAGTTTATTTAACCACATACGAAGTGCTGCTCGGCTTGTCTAAGGCAGTAGCCCCATTATCGCCATTTATTGCTGAGGAATTATACCAAGCTTTGGCCGGTGGAGGCTCTGTGCATCTGCAAAGCTACCCGGAGAGCGACCCTCAGCTGATAGACAAGGATTTGGAAGAGCAGGTAGCCTTGGCGCGCAGCATAGTAAGCCTTGGCAGGAGCGCAAGGGAAGAAGCCGGCCTTAAAGTGCGCCAGCCATTGCTTGAGCTTTTTGTAAGCGGCAACACCAGCCATCCAACCGATAGCATAAAGGATCTAATCACAGAAGAGCTGAATGTGAAGGATGTTGAGTTCGGCAGCGATATCACAGAGTATTTAGGCTATACTGTTAAGCCCAACTACAAAGTTGCCGGAAAAGCTCTAGGCGGAAGCGTCAAGGATTTAGCGTCATACCTTGAAAAAACTGACGGAGCCACAGTAATGTCCCTTCTCGAAAGCGGCGGGCTTTCAATACAGGCAAATGGCCAGGATATAGCTATCTCAGAAGACATGCTTGACATTAGGGCCTATTCAAAAGAAGGCTTTAATGTGCAGTCTGACAATGGCTTGTTCGCCATCCTTAACACCAGCCTTACTGATGAATTGATTAATGAGGGCCTTGCAAGGGAAGCAGTATCAAAGATACAGCAGCTGCGCAAATCAAAGGGGTTTGACATCACTGACCGCATTGATCTAAAGATATCAGCCGGTGAGCAAGTATTGGCGGCATTTTCAAGTTTTGGCAGTTGGATTTCTGATGAGGTTCTAGCTGTGAGCATAACAGTGTGCGATAATGATGGTGAAACTGTTTCATTGAATGGATATGAAGCAACTATTGACGCCGAAAAGCATGCTTAAGGCAGAAAGGGACTAAAAATGCGAAAAGAAGCCAGACTTGACACCAGGATTATTTGCATTGCATATTCGCTAATTTTGCTTCTTGCGCCTGGATGCAGCAAAAAGGATTTAGTGGGCATCGACTTGACAGATGCGAGAGGCAGCATTACGTTTTATCTTGATATATATGAGTCAAAAACCGATATATACCTCGAAGACGACAAAAAGAACCCGGTACAGACGCTCGAGTACACTCCAATCACTGATTTGGAGTATGCAAAAAACAACTTTAACCTTGTTGACGCCAATTTCGACGGGTATGCAGACTTGCAGCTGCCTGTTTCGGGAGAGCCTGGCGCAAAGAGCCACTTTTTCATCTACAGCCCCCAGGCAAAAGAGTATATATACCATACTGAGCTGTCTGAATTGCAGGGTTTAAAGGTTGAGGCTGCTTTAAGGCATATAACTGTTGATAAAGACACAGGCAAGTCAGGCATTATCCAGCAAACCTATATATTCCACGGCAATGCCCTCAGGCATGAAAGCTCTGAGTGCATAAATGCTAACAGTGTTGCTGAAGCTCTGGCAAAAGAGAAATTCGGAAGCGAGGCAGCATCGCAAGTGAAGCTGCTGAACTCTACTGATGTCAGGGTCCAGCTCGCTGGCGCCTCAAACGAAGTTGGCGGCGATGAGTGCACAATATTTTCATCTCCCAACTCAAGCGGCGGGAAAGCCTATTATGCTGTAAACCAATATGGAAAATGGTATATAGACGAAACCAACTCAGGCGATTTCGTTGCTGTTGAAGGCTACGATGGCATAAACAAAGATGAGATACCACTGCGCGAAGACAGCCTTGAAGAAGAAGAGGATGAAGCCGAAAGCTAATGGCGCCTTCATATGCCTTATAATTCGCATAGCATAAAAAAAGCCTGTATCCAATAGCGGCAGCGCTACAGATGCAGGCTTTATTTTTGTTGTTAAGCGTTTGCGCTGCTTTATGGCGCAATAACGGCTGATGACAAAACATCATTGTAAATTTTCAGATCCTCATTGGTAAAAGCGCTTTGCCTATCAATTATTATCGTATATGAGAAGTCATTTGTAAGGAAAGTTGCCTGCTTGTTGGCCATAACAGGCCTGCCTTCTGAATCGTTGAATATGTAAATTGATTCAAGCCCTGGAGACCCTGATAAACTGGCTGAAGTTTTGCTGTTCTGAGCAAGTGTCCACCCTTGGTTGCTGCTGCTTAAGCCCTCAATTGTCTTCTCCAGGCTTTCAGTCAAGTAATCTTCAACTGTTTGGGGCTTTGAGAGATCTATTGGCGTTTTGAGATCAAGGTTTATTAAGCCTATGTTTATTGGTGCAACGATTATTGACACTTTCAGCCCGCTTGGAAGCAGGTATACTTCACCAATGCCTTCATACTCTGCATAAGTTTGCCAATCGTTGCCAATGCTATACGCCAGCTTTTTAAAGCTTGCAGTCCTTCCCCAGCCTTTGGCGCCGTCAGCGCTGTTTGACAAAGCAAAGACGTAGTCTGATCCTAGCTGGTAGAAAGAAAATGAGCAGTTTATTCCTTCAAAAACAATGTCTTTGTGGTCAAATTTCAGCTTGGCGTAATTAATGAAGAACAATGCTATTTCATCAACAATGTCGCTGTTGATTTTTTCGTCGCTTATTTCTGCCAGCGCTTTGGCGCTGCCAAGATAGCTGCCTACTAAATTCCTGTCTGTAAGTATCAGCCTTATTGCCAATATATCTGAGAAGCTTGAATCTAGCAAAAATTCAAGGGTGTTATTGGAAGGCGATTTGTATGTGCGGGTAAGCGTGTTGCTGTAGGATTCTGATTCGATGTATTCTGGGCTGAACCTGTCTGTACTGTCCGCTATATTGCTGTTTATCAGGTCCATGAGCTCTTCTGGCGATTTCTGGAACAGCGCTGGCGCGCTTGAAGCGCTGCTAGCAATTGGGGCTCTTGTCATTGCGCCTGCACAGCTTGCGAATGTCGCAGCTGCAAGAGCAAGCAGAACAAAAGTAATAAGCTTTTTCATTATAATGGCGCTGGCGCCCCCGGCCTGTAACCGGAAGCTTGGTATATTGCGCCCCTCCTTAATAAGCTGCCTATTGCCTAGCTTAATGAACTTATGCATAGACAAACGCTTTCACATTTTGTTTATGCGATATTCATTGATATTATAGTCCATCATAATACTAATTCAATGCATATGTAACTGATTTGTATCAAACAATAATTGGAAGTAAAAGAGTATGGCTAATCTTTGAAATTTAGCGATTTTATTAGAAGAATTTGAAATAAACGCAGAAAAAGGCACTGAAATTAACCAGCACCTGTTTTGGGCATATTGATTATATATACATTAATTGATCATTAAAGCCCCTTACGGGGCCTTAATCCATGCGTATGCTCTCAGCTCTACTTGCCGCTGCAGCCTATAGCTATATTTGAGATTTCGATTCCTGTCTCCTTGTGAACAACCTCTTGAATCTGAATAGCCTGCTGCTGCGAGATGTCATTTGCATCGATGAAAACTGTTGCGTAGCCGGATTCGATAAAGACTACAGCATCATCAAACCCTTTGCTCTTAATCTGCCCTTCGATGCTTCGGATAGCTTCCCGGTTTTGCACAAGCTTGATCATTTGGTCGGTTGCTTCAGCAACAGCCTCTTTGGTAGCGTTTTTGTTGTTTACGATGCTCTCGAGAAGCGTTATGTTCTCGCTTCTGACTGCATCTCTTTCGAGCCGGTATTCGCTGAAGAATGCGCTGTTCACCTTTTGCTGGCCGGCAACTACTTCCTCAAGGGTTGTCATTTCGGTAACAAGCCTAAGGTTGTTGGGGTTGTCAGTTTCAGCCACTTCATTCGGTGTGTTGACATACATCCTGTAGTTTATATAGCTTGTAGCCACAAGCATTACTACTAATACCCCTAAAATTAAGTTTTTCTTTTGTAGAATAGACATTTTCCCCTCCACCTTTACTTTCTGGGCATAACTTTAATTCTATGTGCCGGAATATTCATTGATTTTATTACGGCATCTGTAATAAGCTCCTGAATAACTGGATCGCCGGCGCCTTCTGCTGCAATGATTGCGCTTACCGCAACAGGATACTTGTCTGAAACGATATATGGCGTTGTAGTTGTGCCATCACGCTCAAGCACTGCCTCTTTGGTTACCGTAGACTGCTCAGAAGTTTTCGAGCTGGCATCGCCCGAAGAGGAATGGGAGTTGGTTTCGTTGTATGCTATCTCTTTTCCGATCTCTCCATCCAGCGTTATCATCGCCTTGACTTTGCCAACTCCTGGCACTAGCTCTAAAATATCTTCCAGCTTATCTTCAAGCCACTTGCAGTACTCCTGCGAGGAAATTTCGCCGGGCCCTTCCTGGCTTGGCTTTTTTGCGGGCGCCATGTTTGGAGTGAGGCTTACAATAACAGCTGCAATAAGTATCAGCCCCCCCAGCAGCACTATTTGGTCCTTTCGGCTCAGCTTTTTAATAAATGCTGCCTGCCTTCCCCAAAAACCCTCACTCATAATTGCCCTCCGAGTCTGTAATATAAATATTCTCTTCGTCCACAGAATAGAATTCTTTTATTATTTTCATTACCGACTCAGGCTCGGAATCGGCTTCTGCCTCGACTGAGACTATTTCCCCGAAAGTAGGGGAGGCCAGGTCGTCGTCTACTGTGATCGTTACGCTGCCTTCATAGCTAATCTTGCTTTCCAGCCTCGTTTTAAGAGCGCTTTCAAGATCTGCTTTGTAAGCTGCAACAATGTTTTGCTTGTAAGCATTGTTAATGCTCCCCTCCGAAACAGACAAGGCATGGCTGTCAATAGACAGCGCTGTTTGGTAAAAGACCTCGTTGTAGTCGCTGCCTTTTATCAGCTCGACTATAGGGATAAATATTGCTGCGACGAACAGTACAGACACGGCAAGCTTTATCTGCTTTTCATACTTGCCCTCCGGAGTTATATAGCCGATAAGAATAATCGACATAGCGCAAAAGATAAAATTTGAGATCCACTGCTTCATTTAAAGTCGATGAGTGCTCTCGGCCTTTCAGCCGTTTTCCTCTTCCTCCCGTTTTGTCTTTTGTTATCGCATGCTAGCGAAGCATTGCCAGATAGTTGCCAACTAGCATGAACAGTGCTGTCATAATCACAAACAGCACGCCAATGGCCAAAATGCACATATCAACAAACAATAGGCACCCTGCTGCCTCATCTACGAAAGATGAAAACTTGCTGTCTGTAAAAGGCTGCACAAGAATCGCAGACAGCTTTAAGGCCAGAAAAACCATAAACAGCTTTACAACCGGCAGCGCTGCGATAGAAAAAATGACCAGCATCGAAAGGAGCCCTGTTGAGTTCTTTATAACAAGCGCATAGCCCTGTATTGTCTCAAAGGAGTTATACAGGAAGCTTCCGACAAATGGCACTAAATTCTTGGCCGCATACTTTACAGTGTCAACAGCTGCTCCGTCTACAGAGGCAAATGTGATGCCCTGAATTGCTACAAAGCCTGTAAAAGCGCTTAGCGCGCCTCCTACAACGAAGGAAGCAGCATCTTTGATAAACCCCGTTAAAAAAGAGATATTCACATCGCTTAGCAAATGGCTGATAAAGTAAAGTATGATTAGCATGCCGATAATCGGGATTACAGTCTGCTGAAGAATGTATGTTACCATGTTTGTCATAAACAAAAGCGTCGGGCTCATTAGGCCTGCAGACACTATTCCGCCGTTGAACATAAGCAGCAGGACGAAAACGGGGACTGCAACATTCATAAAGCCAACAAGGTTTGTAAACACTGCTGTGCATTCTCTGATTGAGTCAAAGTAAGTCTTTAAAACTATTGCCCCAAGCGAAAGGTAAACAGTGTAGAATGCTGATTCTCGTATCTTTGGAGACAAGTATGATGTATTGACGCTTTGCAGGAGCCCGCACAAAGCTGCCAGCAGCACAACCTCTAAAATGAGGCTTATAAGCCCTCTGACTTCGCTTCCAAGCGAGCCGGCTATGGCTTGCCAAACGCTTGTGAGGCTTAGTGCCTGCTTTCCGCTGAAAATATCGCGTATAAAGTCCAGTGCATTAGTATAGCCAAACATCTCAATAAATGACTGTGATGATGTGTAGCTTGAGAACTCTTCCAAGCCTGAAGCGCTATAAATATCGCTGAGAAAACCCTCGCCTGTGCTTTGTTCCTGTGGAAGGCTTGCGTATGCAGCAGCAGCCGGCGCGATGAGCCAAATTGCCAGCATTGCTGAGAGAACCCTTTTTGATATAGCGCTGTGAAGCAATGCGACCACCTCCTTGCCTTTTTTGTAAGAGTGCTTGTCTGGCATGCTTGTCTAATATATTCCCGGCCCGCATTTTATAGACCAGTAAAATGCATGGCCTTAAACGGGCTAAAAAAGCATAGCCAAAATAAAAAAAGCTTTCAGCGCCTGAAAGCTCACATGAGAGTGGAAATGTATTCGAATAAAGTCAGAACAATAGGAAGCGATAAATAGGCTATCATAAACCTTGCTGCTATTTCAACCTTGTTTGCAAGGCTTGAATTGTTTGCATCAGTGCAAATATCTGATGCGAATTGGGCCAGATAGGCTGTAGCAAGTATTTTCAGCACGCTTGAGAGCTGAAGGTTTGTAATATTGGATTTGGCAGCATAGTCTCTTACAACAGCAAGCACGGGGTACAGGTAGCTAAGCGAGCTGCCTAATATAATCATCCCGGCTGCTATCGATATATAGACTGCATAGTCCTCGTTTTGCTTGCGGAAGTAAACGCTGATTACAACAACGATTAGCGCAGCAGCAACATAGCGCAAAATTTCCATATCCATACGTTAAAAAAGCTGGAACATTGTTCGCACTGTTGTGAAAAAATCGTTAATCATGGTGACAACGACAGCAAGGACAATTATAACCCCGGCAAGCGTCACCATTGTCGCCATGTCATCCCTGCCATTTTTGCTTAAGACCTGGTTGACAACGGTTATTAAGATGCCTATGCCTGCAATACGAAATATCACGTCAATGTTCATAGCATTATGCGCGCTGTATTTATGCCCGCGCGCATCCCCCTTTGCTGTTATTGCTGTTTTTTGCTTGTTCACCATAAAAGGACTACAGCGAACAGGCCGCAGGCTATAGCCAGCTTTTGCGCTAGAGCCCCCTTTGAGGAAATCTCCTCTTTTGCAGTTGCAGCTTCCGCTGCAAGCCTCGCTTCAATCAATGACAGTGATGCTTCGACTCTGCCTTTGTCAGGCAAGGCGAATGCAGATATGGCTGATTCATAAAGCTCCTTATGGGCAGGCTTGGAGCTTAGCGCAAGCTTTGCAGCCTCCTTCGCCCATAGTTCCCCGCTAGGCAGGCTGGATCCTTTAATGCTGGTTCTTAGCAGCCTGAACGCTTCTGAAAATGGATAAAAGTTTTCTGATTCATATTGCCTGCATATGTCTTCCAATGAAAGCGGCGAGTGCCGGACAGTGTTTATCATGTCGCTAACGATTGCCCTAAAGACATTAATTTCCCTGTAGCGGCTCTTATAGCTCTGGCTGGCCAGCGCCCCTATACCATATGAGGACAACACTATGATTATGAAACTTATAAAGCGCACCATAGCTATATGCGCTCCATTTCAGCGTTGTAGGCTTCTGACGGGCCAATGCCCGAAGCAGTGCGCTTTATAAATATGTACCTGTCAAAAAGGCGCGAATCGATAATTGGCTTTAAATACGCTTTTGACAAAAGCTCGCTGATACTGCTTGCATGCGCCGATGCAAGAACGCTTATGCCGCAGGCTGCAGCAGAAAGCAAAGCCTCGTAGTCAAGCTGGCCGCCTATCTCGTCGGTGATAATAACCTGGGGAGACATCGAGCGCGCAAGCAGCATAACACCGGCTGCCTTCGGGCAATTGTCAAGCACATCGCTTCTCTTTCCGACATCAAGCGTTGGCGTTCCGTCAACACAGCAGGCAATCTCGCAGCGCTCATCAATGATGCCAACTTTCATTCCCGCATCGCTGATTACGCGCGCCAGGTCCCTGAGAACAGTAGTCTTGCCAACGCCCGGCGCTGAAACGATAAGCGCAGAGAGCACTCTTGCGCCCTCGCGCACGTACGGAAGCACCTGCGATGCAGATCCTTTTATTTCCCTGGCAATGCGAATGTTGGCAGAGCTGAAATTGTCTATTAGCGATATCGACTCGCCGGATCGGTGGACTCTGCCGCAAAAGCCAACCCTGTGCCCGCCTTCTATAGTTAGAAAGCCGTTTTTTAATTGCTCTTCGTGCGCATACAAAGACTTCTTTGCAGCGTTTGATACAACTGCAAGCACCATCTCCTGGCCTGCAATCAAATCAAGGGCAACAGGGCTGTTGCCAAAGCAGACTTCAATAGGCCGGCCTGCTCTTATGCGTATCTCTTCGGCGCTGTTTGCACCGGGCAAAGCCAAGAGAGCATTTTGTGCATTTTGCGGGAATAAGCCTAAAACAGAATTCGGAATCATATCAAAAATGTATCAAAGGCCAAGCCAAAAATTTGTAAAAAGCGCTTGTGCCTAAATGTTAGCCACGCATTAAAATATATGCTAAAATCGAAAGGCAAGGAATTAGAAATATGCATGTAAAGCAAAAGCTGCAAAGCATTTTAGGGGATCGATACAAAGAAAATGAAGCAATGTCCAAACATACCTCGTTTAGGACGGGCGGCATTGCAGATATCTACTTAATGCCGATGTCTGAGCAGGAGCTGATAAGCGCTCTCGAAGCGCTGAAGGAAAGCGGCACTAGCTTTTATGTTTTGGGCAGCTGCTCAAATGTTATAATAAGCGATGAAGGCATAAAGGGCGCTGTCGTGTCCACGCTGCTGCTAAAAGGCATAAGCCGGATTTCTGGCCAGTGCATATCAGCGCTTGCCGGAACGAGCCTAAATTCGCTTTCGCTGTACGCTAAGCAGCACTCGCTCACAGGGCTGGAGTTTGCCTACGGGATACCAGGCTCAGTTGGCGGGGCTGTAGTTATGAATGCAGGCGCTTATGACGGGGAAATGTCATTTGTCGTGAGCAGTGTTCGCTATCTGGACGCTCAGCTCAGGCCGGCATTATTGGAAAAGGAATCTCTTGGCTTTGGGTATAGAAGGAGCGCATTTAGCAACAGCGACGGGATTGTCCTGTCAGCCAGCTTTGAGCTGGCCACAGGCGAAATGGGCAGCATCGGCGAGAAGATGGACAGCTTTAGCGCACAGAGAAGAGACAAGCAGCCGCTCTCGTACCCAAGCGCAGGAAGTGTTTTCAAAAGGCCGGAAGGCTACTATGCAGGAGCCCTTATCGAAGCGGCAGGGCTGAAGGGGTATAGCATCGGCGGAGCGAAGGTCTCAGAAAAGCATGCAGGCTTTATCGTCAACTACAGCAATGCCAGCTCTAAAGACATAACAGATCTGATCGCGCATGTGCAAAGCGTTGTGCATGAAAAGCACGGCGTCTGGCTTGAGACGGAAGTCAGGATAATAGGCAGCTAGGAAAGCGCGCGCTCTAATTCACAAAAGCTCTTTTAGTATTGCAACACAACAATAATTTCTTCATATGGGAGGCTCGCGCATTTCATGCCTGCTTAGCATTCAAGGCGGGCGGTGCCTGAGCGATGGTTTATGAACTACAAAGAATATCAATCGTTAAAGCAAGCTTGCGAGCTGAAAATCAAAGTATTCTCCGTAGCAGTGTATCTTGCGACTATTTTTGCTGCTATTCAGACTGCAATTTCGTTTTTCAAAATCAACATTTACTTTGATCCGATATATACATATCTTCTGGATGTGCTATATACCATGGCTCAAAATGGCATGGGTGAAGGCAACCGCGTTATCAGCTATATTTTCTATGCGCTGTATGCTGCTATTATAGTTTTGCTTATTGCCTGCAGTGTGATGACCTTTGGGACAAGCCGCTTTGCATACGGCCTCGTGCTTGCCTTTTATGCAATCGATGCGCTGCTTTGCCTGCTTGCCGCCAGTTATTACAGGTTCCTTGTGCACCTGGTGCTTATCATACTTATGGTGTTTGCTTTCAGAAACCAAACCTTCCTAAACATGCTAAAAAGCGATACCTGGGGTTATCAGTAGCAGCCCTGTATCGGATTCTTTAAGCCTGCTTAGGCTTTTGTCCATATTGCCCTTTCAGCTTTTTAGCTGATTTTTTCATGCGCCCTATTTGCGCTTTTGGGCAGCGCGATAATTAAAGCGCTCTTTTTCTTATAGCGCGTATTAGGAAAAGCATTCATGATCATATATTGGTAAACGTGCAAATGCAATGCAGCACTGTAATGGAGGTGCAAAAGTGGATAAAAACCGTAGGCGCTGGAGCAGTGTGGCAGGCGAGAGTGAAGCGCTTGCTTTTGAGCTGTTGCCATATATGGAAATGGCCCAGATAGAAGCAGAGAAAATGCAGGGAATGAGCGATGCCCAGAAGGCTTTGCATTTGATTAGCCTTAAAAAGGGCCTGCCGCCGGATCAGCAGGAGAAGTTTGAGCGCGCTGTCGCCCTAATTGACTCAATGCTGGAATAAGCGCCAATAAAAAAGGGCTGACTTGCCGCCAACCCTATATGCCCTAAAGGCGTTTTACGCTATCCCTTTCGATAATGCTATGCTCAACGTTTATGCTTGGCGTAGGCTCTTGGCTGTTTGCCTCAAGCTCGGAAAACAGGGCTTTGGCCAGCTCATTGCCGAAATGTATATGGTCAAGGCCGATCGTTGTAATAGCCGGATTGTTCCACTCGGATATAGGAGCGTTGCCTGAGCCAATAATACTTACGTCATCAGGGACCTTGTAGCCGGCTCTTTCAACTGCCCTTATTGCCCCGCACGCCATTTCGTCGCTTAAGCAGTAAACCGCGCTGGGAAAAGAGCTGGAATCGATTAATCCGTACATCGCCTTATAGCCGCCCTGGTAGTCCTGGTTTCCCTTTACAAGGTATTTGGGGTTGATCTCCAGGCTCCTCTCAAAGAGCGCTTGCCTGAAGCCTTCAATATGCGCAGTGCTCAGAGGGTCGTCTTCTGAAGCTCCAATCATGCCTATTTTTTTATGGCCTTTGCTTGCAAAGTAGGATACAGCGTCATATGCCGCTTTTTTTGCATTTACAGATACGCTTGTGAAAAATTCTTCATCTAGGTATCCAACAACGACTGGAAAGTTTGCTTCGTCCAAAATTGTCCGAAGCTTATCAGACATACTCAAGCCAATAAAAATAATGCCATCGCATTGCTTTTGAGATATGAGCTCAATAATTTTATCTTCCTGGCTGGTTCCGGGGTATGTGTTAAAAAGTATGATGTTGTAGCCGCTCTTTTCACACTGCTGCTCAATTCCATGCAGGCTTAGTGTTAGAAATGTCCTTGTAACGTCATCAATGATTACGCCGATAGTATTGGTCTTCTGAAGCTTTAGGCTTCTTGCTATGGCATTGGGCTTATAGTTCAGCTTCTTGATAGCCTCTTCCACCCGCATCTTAGTCGCGCCGTTCACTATAGGAACATTGTTAATTACTCTAGAAACGGTTGCTATAGAAACTCTCGCCTCTTTTGCTACATCGTTTATTTTTGCAACCATGATTGTTCTCCTCAAGCTGTATGTATTCCTATAATAACACGCTTCATGTATAGTTGCAATGTAATTTTACGTGAAAGTTACATGGTAACTAAATTAATAGAAAATGAGAGAACTAATAGTGCGCGCAGTTTTGCACACAAAAAAGCGCGTGTGTGCGCTTTTAATTTAGCTGTTTTAAGCTTTGCTTTCGGTTAACCGAAAGCCACCCATATTTTGATCCCTAGCAAGCCGCCAGGGGGGTTTTCTGCTACATGCCTCTGCCTTCCTCCAGCTAAACGCAAGGCTTGGCATTAACATATAGACTCCGAAATCCCGAAAAAATAATGTAGGTTCAAAATATAGGCAATTCCTTCGGTCATTGATAGTATACCCCGGGACATTGAAAAATACAACCAGCATTTCAATTTTTGTTGCTGTCAGCTTGGTAAAGCATAATATTGTCCAAATACTGGCGAACAATATCAGGGTTTGGCGAGCCATAGGCAGATTTAGTATAAACTGAAGTTTTCGGGTCCAGTGACTGGTAAGCATCCTGCTCAAAGAGCCGGCTTTGCTCTTTGAGCTCTGTTAAGCTGAGCTCTGAAAGCCATTTATTTTCCGCAATGCATTTTTTCACCAGGCTGCCGACGATAAAATGCGCATCCCTGAACGGACAGCCTTTTTTGACCAAATATTCAGCCAGGTCGGTAGCGCTGCAAAAGCTCTCTTGCACGCTTTTGAGCATTTTTGCTGTATTAAATGTGCATTCTTCCAATAAAACCGCGAGTATTTGCATACAGGCGAGCGCTGTGTCAATAGCGTCAAAGACTGTTTGCTTGTCTTCCTGCATATCTTTGTTGTAAGCAAGTGGCAACCCCTTCATAACAGTTAAAAGGGTGATTAGGGAGCCATAGACCCTTCCGGCCTTGCCCCTGATTAATTCCAAAATGTCAGGGTTTTTCTTTTGCGGCATCATTGAGCTTCCGGTTGAAAAGGCGTCGGAGATGCTCACATAAGCGTATTCTTCAGAAGACCAGATGATTAGCTCCTCTGAAAAGCGGCTGAGGTGCATCATAAGCGCCGACAGGCAAAAAAGCAGCTCCAGAAGGTAATCCCTGTCTGAAACAGAGTCAAGGCTGTTTGCGCTTGGCTCCCGAAAGCCCAGCTCATCTGCTAAAAAATGCCTGTCAATATCAAAAGTGCTTGCAGCAAGCGCGCCACTGCCCAGCGGCATGGTGTCCATTCGCTGAAGGCAGTCCTGCAGGCGCGATCTGTCGCGCAGCAGCATTTCGATATAGGAGCTGAGGTGGTGGGCAAGCGTTATTGGCTGGGCCTTTTGCATATGCGTATAGCCTGGCATAAGATCATCAAGATGGCTGTATGCCTTTGAGCGAAATGCAGCTATTAAGGCCTCAAGGCTCCCGGTTAGCTCATAAATAGCCTCTTTGGCAAACAGCTTCATATCAAGGGCTACTTGATCATTTCGGCTTCTTGCAGTGTGTATGCGCTTGGCTGCATCGCCGATGCGCTGTGTGAGTATTTCTTCTACTGCCATGTGAATGTCTTCATAGTCGCCCTCAATCGCATATGATCCATCGTTTATCTCGGCAAGCAGTTCAGAAAGGGCATTTAGGGCTTCGTTTGCGTCTGAAGCGTCTATTATGCCTTGCTTTTTGAGCATTTTGACATGCGCTATGCTGCCTTTTATATCGTATGTGGCTAAGCGTGTGTCAAAACTGAGAGAGCTGTTAAAGATATTGGCCAATTCATTGGAAGAGCCTTCAAAACGGCCTTGCCATAATTTCATAATTATACCCAGCGCCTTTGTGGGCGCGATCCTTTCATAGCGTGCCAGTCGGCACAGGCGTTTAAACGAGGTGCAATTCGCCTTGCTTCGCTCCGGTATGATACGATTTTAGCACATAACTGCGGCAAATGCGCCTCCGGCGCGCATAGGCCCGGCCTATACGATCTGGCATCGGGCGCCATTAAGGCTCTGCCGTCTCGTAATTTAGCTTTGGCGCCAATTGCATCAGGATACCATAATTTAGCCTGCTGTAGTAAAATGTTAATGGCAATAATGCAGCCACCAGCCAAATCAGCAATACGCTTGGCAAAAATAAACAGCCAGGAAGGGGCATTAATGGAATGGTTTGAGCTAACAATATATACAGCTTCGGAAGGCATAGACGCTTTATGCGGCAAGCTTGCATTCCTGGGCATTAATAAGCTGGCGATCGACGATCCAATGGAAGCGGAAGCTTTCCTAAGCGATAACAGCAATTTATGGGATACAGTGGATGAGAGCTGGGCTGATCCGGCCAGAGAGCCTTCTGTCAAAGCATACTTTCCCAACACTGATCAGGGAAAGCGCAGCGAAGCGGCTGTGCGCGAGGCGGTAAAGGCGCTAAAAGATTCAGATGCAAGCGGCACATTCGGAAGCCTTCGCATACAAACAGCGCTTATGCGCGATGAAGACTGGGAAGACAACTGGAAAGCATTCTTTAAGCCAATAAAGATCGGCCAAAAGCTATACATTAAGCCTGCATGGGAGAGCCTGCCAGAGAGCACAGACAGAACCATCATAGAAATAGATCCCGCTTCAAGCTTTGGCTCCGGACAGCATGAGAGCACGCAGCTGTGCTTGTTAGCGCTTGAAGAGGCAATAAAAGGCGGGGAGTTTGTCATTGATGTCGGATGCGGCAGCGGATTGCTTTCAGTAGCAGCCCTAAAGCTTGGCGCCCTCAGGTGCCTTGGCATTGACATTGACCAAACAGCAATAATAGCAAGCTCAAATACAGCGGCAATAAATGGTGTTGGAAGCGAGCTTGAGCTTAGGGTTGGCGATCTGGTCGAAGGCGTGGCCGAGAAGGCAGATATCGTCGTTGCCAATCTGTTTGCAAATCTAATAACGCGCCTTTGCGCAAATGTAGGCGATGTTTTAAAAAGCGGCGGCTTGTTTGTGTCTTCAGGCATTACAGAAGGAACCCTTGATGAAGTCCTGCGCTCATATGAAGCAGCAGGCTTTGCCAGCGTGCAAACCAAAGAGCTTAACGGCTGGCGGCTTGTAAGCGCAAGAAAGGCTGCGCAAAATGAATAGCCAGGAAAATATTCTCGAACTCGTCAATATCACAAAAGCTTTTCCGGGCGTGCTTGCCAATGACGGAATTTCGTTTGATGTCAAATATGGCGAGATTCATGCCCTTTTAGGCGAAAACGGCGCAGGCAAGTCAACTCTTATGAGCATTTTATTCGGCTTGTATGAGCCGGACAGCGGCTATATAGTCTACAAAGGCGAGCAAGTGCAGATAAAGAGCCCAAGGCAGGCTACAAACCTGAGGATAGGAATGGTCCACCAGCATTTTAAGCTTGTTGGCAGCTTCACTGTGCTTGAAAACATCGTGCTAGGCGATGAAATAGTAAACAAAGGATTTCTTGATATGCAAAAGGCCAGGCAAAAAGTGCTGGAGCTAAGCGAGGAATACCAGTTTTACATTCAGCCGGACGAGCTTGTTGACAATATTACTGTTGGCATGCAGCAGAGAGTTGAAATACTCAAGATGCTTTACAGGCAGTGCGAGCTTTTGATTTTTGATGAGCCGACAGCAGTGCTTATTCCCCAGGAAATAGCTCAGCTTATGGCAATTATGAAGCGCCTTGCTGCTTCAGGCAAATCGATTATTTTCATAACCCACAAGCTAAATGAAATAAAGGAAGCTGCAAACAGGTGCACAGTTCTAAGAAAAGGGAAGGCTGTCGCAACAGTGCAAGTATCATCAACAAGCGAAGCAGCCCTCAGCGAGATGATGGTTGGCAGAAAAATCAGCCGGCACGTAAAAAAGGGCGAGCTTGAAGCCAAAGAGGCAGTGCTTAGCGTTTCCGGATTAACCATAGCCGGAAGCGCCAAAGGCGAAAAAGCAAAAGTTGATAATGTCTCATTCGAAGTTAGGCGAAATGAAGTTGTGTGCATTGTCGGGGTAGACGGAAACGGCCAGGGGGAGATAGTCAGGGCAATATGCGGCCTTATCAAGCCCACATCCGGCAAAGTGCTGCTTTTTGGACAAGACATCACTTCCACTTCGGTCAGGAGCCGGACAGCATTCGGTATTTCGCATGTGCCGGAAGACAGGCAGCGGGAGGGCCTGGTGCTAGGCTACTCCCTTTCCGAAAACCTCATATTGGAAACTTACTATAGATATCCATTCCAAAACAGGGGCTTTCTAAGCCCGTCAGCGATTGCGGGCAATGCCGCAAGGCTAATAGAGGAATATGACATAAGAGCCGGCAAAGGGGCGCAGACAATAATGGCTTCAATGTCAGGAGGCAACCAGCAAAAGGCGATCATAGCCCGTGAATTGGATCTTGACCCTGAGCTGCTGGTAGCTGTGCAGCCTACCCGCGGCCTTGATGTTGGCGCTATAGAGTATATACACCAAAATATTATCAAGCAGCGCAACGAAGGGAAAGCGGTCCTTTTAGTGACGCTTGAGCTTGACGAAGCTTTTGAGCTCAGCGATAGGCTGCTGGTTGCTTTTGAAGGCAAGATCACAGGCTCATTTAAAACAGGCGATATAAGCGCGGCAGAGCTTGGCTTATATATGTCCGGAGCAAAAAATAACCAAAAGGATGTGTCGTAGCGTGGCCAGATATAAGTTCAAATGGCTTAGCAGCGCCGGTGCAGCAAGCTTTGCTTCATCTCTTGCTGCTATTGCTTTAGGCTTGCTTGCCGGATTTGCTATTCTTCTCATCAGCAATTCGAGCATGGCTTTGCAGGGTTTTGCGACTATTTTGAACGGGGGCTTTGCCCGTGGCGCAAAAAGCTTCGGGCTTGTGCTCTACCAGGCAACCCCGATAATTTTTACAGGCCTGGCCTTTGCATTTGCAGCCAAAGCAGGGCTGTTTAACATCGGAATGCCGGGACAGTTTGTTATTGGCGCCTTTTGCGCCATTTATGCAAGTGTCAACTTCAGCCTTCCTGCGCCGCTGCGCTGGATTGCCTGCATACTTGCCGCTATGGCCTCAGGCGCTCTGTGGGCTGCTGTTCCAGGGCTGCTAAAGGCAGTTGCCAACGTAAATGAGGTTATCAGCTGCATAATGATGAACTACATTGGCATGTATTTGGCGAATATGCTCATTGTCAAAAGCAATATATACAACGCAGCAAAAAACCTTACTGTTGCCCCGGGCGTTTTCATCCCTACTTACGGCATGGAAAAACTGTTTGTTGACAGTGGCGCGAACATCGGCATTTTTGTTTCTTTGGGTGTGGCCATTCTATGCTGGGGTTTGCTGCAGCTAACGCCTTTTGGCTATGAGCTTAAAGTTTGCGGGCTCAACAGGCATGCTGCAAAGTATGCAGGCATTAATGAGATGAGGTGCATTGTAGCTGCTATGGCAATAGCCGGCGCGCTTGCAGGCGCTGGCGGAGGTTTTTTGTACCTGTCAAACGCAGGCAAATACATGACTGTCGTTGATGTGCTGGCGTCTGAGGGCTTTAATGGCATACCAGTTGCGCTTTTAGCCCTCAACAACCCTATAGGCGTTTTCTTTTCAGGCATTTTTATCGCATATATAAACGTTGGCGGGCTTTACCTTCAGCGATATGGCTATGTTCCCGAAATTATTAATATCGTTATCTCTGTGATTATTTACTGCAGCGCTCTTAGCTCATCAATAGGAAAGCTTCTTTTCGAGCGCAAAGGGGTGGAGGCTGATTTATGAGCATCGTCTATTTTATGGCACAGCAAACAATGTATTTTACAATTCCGCTTTTAATCGTAGCGATTGGCGGGCTGTTTTCTGAGAGAAGCGGCATAGCCAATGTTGCGCTGGAAGGAATTATGGTATTTGGCGCTTTTTGCGGCATCTACTCTCTATCGCATATACAAAATTCAATACATTCACAGCTCGCTTTGCTGCTGGCGCTGCTTATAGGCGGCATATCAGGGCTTATCTTTTCTGCGCTTCACGCTATAGCATCAGTAAGCCTGAAAGCTGACCAGGTGATATGCGGAACTGCGCTGAATATTTTCGCGCCGGCTTTTGCTATTTATATAGCAAGATCAGTTCAAACGATATCGCATATAGGCTTTCGCGACGAATACATTATCAAAAAAGTCCCCTTCCTGGGCAGCATTCCTATTATCGGGGATTTTTTGTTTACGAATTGCTATATAACTACATTTATTGGCTTCGCTGTATTGGCTGCTTCGTATGTGGTATTGTATAAAACGCGCTACGGCCTGAGGCTGCGCGCATGCGGAGAGCACCCCGCAGCAGCAGACTCCCTGGGTGTTGATGTTTATAAAATGCGATACAGCGGCGTGCTCGCTTCCGGCTTTCTGGCGGGAATGGGCGGGGTAATATATGTCGTGCCGACATCAACAAGCTTCGATGCCGAGGTCGGCGGCTATGGATTTTTAGCGCTTGCAGTGCTGATATTTGGCCAATGGAAGCCAATGCGAATTCTGCTTGCCTCATTGTTTTTTGGCTTAATGAAGACTCTGGCAAGCGCATACTCAACTATACCTCTCCTGGCGGCAATTGGATTGCCGAGCGGTTTTTATAAAATGGCTCCATACATTGCAACCATCATTGCGCTTGTGTTTACATCTAAAAAGTCCCAAGCGCCCAAAGCAGTTGGCACTCCGTACGAAAGAGGGCAGAAATAAGAAAAGGCTTTGCCGGCCCAGCGCTTTGCATTAGCATGAAAAAAATTGCCTTGCATATTTATGCAAAGCAATTTTTTGTTTTAAGGGCATGCTTGCAAGCTAGCTCCTAATCTGCTGTTCAACAACCCTGCCGCCTGCATAAGTCTCTCTTAGAAGCGGCTTTTCGATCTTTCCGGTTGCATTTCTGGGAACATTGGCAAAAATAATTTTGCGAGGGCGCTTGTAGCGTGGCAGTTCCATGCAGAATTCGTTTATTTCTTCTTCTGTTGCCGACATTCCGGCCTTAATCTCAATTATAGCCGCTGCGACTTCGCCCAGCCTCTTGTCCGGCACGCCAATGACTGCTACGTCGCTCACCTTATCATTAGTATGCAAAAAATCTTCTATCTGAACAGGATAGATATTTTCGCCTCCCATTATTATGACATCTTTTTTCCGGTCAACCAGGAATATGAACCCGTCTTCGTCAATCATAGCCATGTCGCCTGTTAGCAGCCATCCATCGCGCATAACTGCCTCAGTTGCGGCGGGGTCTTTGTAGTAGCACTCCATCAGGCCATCGCCCTTTACTGCAAGCTCTCCAACTGCGCTTCCCTCAACGTCGTTAAACCACTCATCAACAACGCGAGTCTCCCATCCAAAGCCGGCAATTCCAATGGCGCCAACTTTATGGATATTTTCCACCCCGAGGTGCACAACGCCCGGGCCTGTAGCTTCTGAGAGCCCGTAGTTAGTGTCATATAAATGATCCGGGAAGTATTCAAGCCAATGCTTTATCAGGCTTGGCGGAACCGGCTGCGCGCCTATGTGCATAAGGCGCCATTGAGCCAGGCTGTAATCAGATAGCAGCAGCTCTCCTGAATCAAGCGCTTCCAGAATATCTTGGGCCCAAGGCACTAAAAGCCATACAATTGTCGCCTGTTCCTGCGAAGCCGTCTCCAGTATCCATCTTGGAGATGTTCCCTTCAGCAAGATCGCCTTGGAGCCGGCGAGCAGGCTGCCAAACCAGTGCATCTTTGCCCCGGTATGGTAAAGGGGGGGTATAAGCAGGAAGCAGTCATCCCTTGTCTGGCCGTGGTGGTTTTGCTCTGCAAGGCATGCATGCATTAAGCTCTGCTGGTTGTGCAGTATGGCTTTTGGGAACCCTGTTGTTCCCGACGAATAGTATATTGCTGCAAGATCATCGCTTGTAAGCGCAACATCAGGCTTGTCAGTTGGCATCGCTGAAGACGCCTCTTCATAGCTTTGCGCGTATTCCGGCTTGTTTCCGTTTCCAGAAAAGTAGAATTCCTTTATGTTAGGCAGCTTTCCGGCCAGTGGCTCCATCCTGCTTATAAATTCTTCGCCAAATATAAGTATTGATGCATCAGACAAGTTGACGCAATACTCGATCTCAGAGCTTGAGTAGCGAAAGTTTAGCGGTACTGCTATGGCTCCTGACTTGAGGATCCCAAAGTAGATCGGAAGCCATTCGATGCAATTCATCAAAAGAATTGCAACTTTATCGCCCTTTTGCACGCCTCTTGACAATAAGAGCGATGCAACCTGGTTGGCTCTGTCATCAAACTCTTTCCACGTTATCTCTTTTCGGTATGAGTTGGCTGGCTTAGGCTCAACGAGAGCCAGCTCTTTCCATTCGCTGGCAGTCTTCTCCTCAAGCTCCGGATTGACTTCAACCAAGCAAACTTCATCGCCGAATTCAGCAGCATTCCGTTCCAGTAAATCAGCAAGAATCATTGTAATGCCTCCTATATAGTTTTTTAGGTTTAATGCTGTTGCCGGTACAAAAAACGCCGCCCTTTTCAAAAGGGCGGCCTGTTAGCCGTGTTACCACCTAATGTTCGCGCCCTGCTCACGCAAGAGCGCCTCACCGAGTAGACTGCAACAAAAAAAGCCGCTCAAAAGGACGGCTTAGCCGTGTTACCACCTAATGTTCGCTGCCAGCTCGCGCTGTAGCAGCCGCAGTGAGTGTCTCTACTCAAGCGCTATATCGAGCGCCACTTCGCTGCAGCCTACTCGCCTTGGCTTTCAGTGCAGGGCTAGAAGGCGTATTCGCTTTGGCCCGCTATGCGCCTTTCATCATCCGGCTGCTTTCTTTATATTGGATGCACAAAGCTACTTGCCCTTCATTATCGCCTTTATTAATGAATGAAAGTATTATAACCCCTGTTTTTTGCAATGTCAACATCCAAATTTTTAACGCTTTTTGCATTCGGCAATCGTTTTCGCCAGCCTTTATGCATATGCTTGCTTAATGGAAAGCATTTACAGATTCAAAATTCGGAGATGCATGGCATAGATGGCAAGCTTTGCGCAATAGGCAATGTGTGCTAGTATAATTAAAGGGCAAGCAATAGCGCTTGCCGGCAGCTTTTTGACAGCTTTATACAGGCAGAAAAAAAGAGCTGCCTTGCGCCTCAGCGCAAGGGCAAAACCAGGCAGGCATGCAAGTTTAAATAAGCCGCTTTCGCAAGAAGGGCGTCTTGGCATCCCGGCAAAGAATGCGCATAAAAGCCCTGCATGCAGGCAATAGTAAGCTAATGGGGGAGTTGGATGAAAAATACGAAAATACAGAGCGCAGATCGGCGCTTTGACACAAAGCCTGTTATGGCTGTGGGAAAGCATATCGAAGACAAGCACCCAATAGACCTGCTGAAGCTGCGGCCGTATGTAAAGGCGCCCAGAGGCGATGCATCCGATTTAGTTTTGGAAATGGCTGCTGCAGAGCCTTTTTTCAAAAGAAAGCAAACGCAAAAGAAGCTTTCAGAAGCAGAGATGGCATTTGCCTATGTATCTTCTTGTGATGAGCGCCTGACAGCCCCGGGCTCAAACAGGTTTTGCCGGGCTGTAATAATCTATTCGCTGGAAGAGAGCTACAGGCTTAACATTAGCTGGCTAAGCCAGGCAGCAGCAGCAGTCAGTTTACAGGCAAGCGCCCCCCAAACCAAAGACTGCAGGGCGTTTGCCAAGCTGTATAATGACAGCACTTCATACTTTCGGCTCAGGCTTCCGCAGGAATGCTCTTTTGGCGCCACAGCATGGGCAGCCTCGCTGCTCATAGCCCAGCAAGAGCTTTTGCCGCATTCATGCATGCCGCCCGAGCGGCTGCTGCCTTTTATAATTACTGAGAACAGCAAAAGAAAGCCAAATTTCAAGTACTACCTGCTGCCTCGAAAGTATTACGAGGTTGCGCCCTAGTTGTCAGGGCCGCTCTCTTCCGGCGCAGCCTCCTGTGAAGCTTCTTGCTCTGCACAGCATGCAATAGGCCAGGCCTCCCCGGCCAGCTCGCTTGAGCTGCGGGCAAGGCTGTCTAGGATTGCCTCTTCATATTCCGCTTCCGAGCAAGCTCCAATAAGCGAGCATATAGGCTCGCCATGCCAAAACAATATAACAGCAGGTATGCTTTGCAGATCAGGGAATGAATGCTGAAAAAAGTCCATGTCATCGTCTATGTTAAGCTTGCCAAACATCACGCTCCCATTGTACTTTGCGGCTAATGCATCAATAATTGGCGCAATTGCTTTGCATGGGCCGCACCATTCTGCCCAAATGTCCACGAATGCAAGAATGTCAGAGCATATAACTTCGCTAAAGAAATTGTCTGCGCTGAGGCTGACAATGTTGTTATCCATATAACCCTCCATGCTTATATACTATTAAGGCATGTTACCAAACTCTAACGAAAGAAGGCTTGCGTATGCCTGGAATGCTTCACCAAAACATCACTGGCTACATTAGATCCAACCCCGCCAGGTGGCATGTGCCTGCGCACAAGGGCAGGGGAGAGGGCTTTGTGAACAGAGCCTATGACATAACAGAGCTTAGTTTTTCTGATAATATGAACTATCCAGCAAGCGTGTGGCTGCAAGAGCAAAGAGAGCTTGCCGATATATTCGGCACAAAGCATACTCTCCTTTCAACAAACGGCTCAAGCGCTGCAGTGATAGCTGCTATGTGCTCGCTTCTCAGCGAAGGGGGCCAGGCAATTGTTGGGGATAATTGCCATATATCAGCCTATTACGGGGCGCTTCACTCATCGGGGGGCCTGGTAAAGGCCAGATCGGCAAACCTGTATGAAGGGCCCGGCATAAAAGCTTACAAAAAGGCGTACGAGGAGGCGAAAAGGCCCCAAATGGCCCTTATTGTCTCTCCAAATTACTATGGAATATCAAAGGGCCTGAATGAAACGATAAGCTTCTTTCACAGCAAGGGGCTGCCTGTTGTTGTGGATGAAGCACATGGGGCGCATTTGCTGTTTGGCGAAGGCTACCCGAAGAGCGCTCTTGAGCTTGGTGCAGATATTGTAATTCATTCAGCTTTTAAAACAATAAACGGCCCAACGCAAACTGCTTTCCTGCACTGCTGCACTGATATGGCCGATATTGGGGCGCTTTCCTTTTGGCTCCGTTCCGTGCATACAACCTCACCCTCATACGCTCTTGCGCTTGATGCCCTGGCTGCCGCCCAAGAGCTAAAAACCGCCCAAAACAAGCTCAGCGAAATAAAAGAGTGGTATAATTATATAGCTGGCAGCCTAGAAGGCAGCCATATGTACATGATAAACAATGAGCCTGGCTCATGCGACTATATGAAGTTGCCAGTCAGCTTTGCCCTTACAAACATGCCCGCTGAAAGCGCAAGCAGGCTGCTTGAAGAAAAGCGCCATATTTATGCAGAGATGGCAAGCGGGGACATAGCCTTGTTCTGTGCCGGCCTAAACTCCACCAGGCATGACTACGAAATGCTTGCAAGCGCCCTAAGCAGCCTCAAGCCAGGCGCCAGAGCAGGCGCACTGGCGCCTGGCCTTGCAGCCCCTCATGCTTTTCAGGCGATCAGCATGCGTGAAGCGCTTCGCCGCGAATACGAATATATCGATATATCACAAGCGCATGGCAGGATATCAGCCGATTTCCTTGGCGTTTATCCGCCTGGCTCGCCAATAGCGGCACCGGGGGATATCCTTGACGAGGGCATTATCGGCTTTTTTGGTTCTGTGCCTGAAAGCAGCCGTTTTGGCGCATATGGCGCAAGCATAAAGGTGGTGCGCAATTGAGCGGAAAACTTTTTGTAATAGAAGGAATCGACGGCAGCGGCAAAGCGACCCAGCATGCCCTCCTTGGAGAAAGGCTGGCGGCTGAAGGCTATAAAACTATGCTGATAAGCTACCCTCGATATGAAAATGAATCTTCGGCGCTTGCCAGGATGTATTTAAGAGGCGACTTTGGCGAAAACCCGGAGTCCGTCAGCGCATACATATCATCGACGTTTTTCGCCGCTGACAGATATGCCTCATACAAAACAGAGTATGAGGAATTCTACACAAGCGGCGGAATTGTGCTTGCTGACAGGTATGCAACGTCCAACATGGTCCACCAGGCATCGAAAATAGCTGGCAGCGATCAGCGGCAAGAATTCCTCGACTGGCTTTGGGATCTGGAGTTTTCCTTATACGGGATACCAGTGCCAACCCAGGTATTCTTTTTGGACATAAATGCCCAGGCAGCTTATTCGATGCTTCAAAACAGGGACGGCGACAAAGATATACACGAAACAAGCCTGCTTCATCTCCAAAGCGCCTATGATTGCGCTTTGCAGCTTTGCAGCCAATATGGGTGGGAGCTTATAAAATGCATTGGCGATGGCAGGGTTTTGAGCATAAATGAGATACACTCTGAGCTTTATTCTAAGCTTAGGGCGTATTTGTAGGAGAAAAACCGCCCATATATGGATATTTCAGAAGTTGACTTCGCTGCGCTGTCAAACCAGGCGCAAGAAGGAAAAGTGTCCCATGCATATCTTTTTTACGGCGCTGAAGAGTTTGCCCAAAGAAGAGCAATTCACGAATTCATCTGCCTAATAGCAACAAAAAGCACTGCTTTTGATGTGCAATTAATTAGAAGAAACCTACAAAGTGGCCAGCAGCCAAATGTTATTGAGATCGATGGCTCCAGCGCGTCCATAAAGATTGGCGATATACGGGATGTCATACGGTTTTTTTCCACAACATCCCTTAAAGGCGAAATCAAGTATGCGTGCTTGTATGGCGCGCAAACCATGACCGAGCAAGCCCAAAACGCCCTGCTCAAAACAGTAGAGGAGCCATTTGATGGCTGCAGGGTGCTGCTTGGCTCAAAATCGAGAGAAGGCCTGCTTAGCACGCTTCTCTCAAGGCTCTCGCCAATTAAGCTCAACGAAGCATATACAGCCGAGGGCTCAGCGTTTCTTGGCTCAAAGCTGGAAAGCATTCTATTTGAAGCAAATGACAGCCTTGCTCTGCTGGCTGCGCAGCAGCTCTCAGACGACAGGCCGTCTGCCATTGCAGAGCTTGAAAGCCTTTGCGCCTATTTCAGCGGCCTGATGTCACAAAGCATTCCCGACAGTGGAGCGCTTGTCAGCAAGCTGCCAAAAGCAACGCAAATGAAGCTTCTAAACTTAGCTTTAAGCGCAATATCATATTTAAGGCAGAACGTTTCTGTTCAGCTTACAATTGAGTGCATGTTTATACAAATGCAGGAGGTCTGCCATGCAGAAAGTAGTCGGCGTCCGCTTTAAGCCAGCGGGCAAAATATACCATTTCGATCCGGATCAGATATACCTTAAGAACAATGACAGAGTGATAGTAGAAACAGCACGGGGGCTTGAATATGGCTATGTTGTTTCAAAAGTTAAGTATGTTGACGATTATGACGTGAAACACCCTATTAAGCCGGTAATCCGCAAAGCTACTCCGAAAGATGACAGGATACACGAGGCTAACCTGGAAAAATCGCCAGCTGCCATGGAAATATGCAAAAAACAGGTAGCCAAACATGGCCTTGGCATGAAAATCATAAATGCTGAATATACTTTTGATAGCACTGAAGTTATCTTTACCTTTACTGCGGATGGAAGAGTTGACTTTCGGGAGCTTGTGAAAGATTTGGCTTCGATATTTAAGATTCGCATAGAGCTCAGGCAAGTGGGCGTTCGCGACGAGTCAAAGCTGCTTGGGGGAATAGGCCCCTGTGGATGCGATCTGTGCTGCCACAAATGGCTTGGCGACTTCCAGCCTGTGTCAATAAAAATGGCAAAAGAGCAGGGCCTGTCGCTGAACCCCGGGAAAATAAGCGGCATTTGCGGTAGGCTGCTGTGCTGTTTGCAGTATGAGCACAACTGCTATGAGAGCAGCTTAAGAAAGCTTCCCGCTGCCAACCAGCAGGTGAACACTCCTGATGGCAATGGCACAGTTCATAAGCTAAATGTCCTTAAGGAAACAGTTTTTGTCAAACTTTACGTTGACGACGGCACAATAATAAAGGAATATCCGAGGGATAAAATAAAGTTCGAAAGAAAATCTGTTAGGAAGAAAGGGCACAAGAGCCAGATCAACCAGTTAGAGGGCATCGATGAAGCACTGGCCGAAGACGAGCTAAAAGAGCTAGCTGAGCTAAGCACTGAAAACGCAAATTACCCTCCTACGAAAAGTCGATGATAAATTTCTAGAGGTGTTTGATTTTTATGAGATTGCTAGAGTTATTGCCTGAGTTTGGGTGTGAAATTCTGTACGGAAGCGACAAAGATATCAGTTCCCTTATGATTCATTCCAAGAATGTTTCGGAGAAAGCTGTATTTTTCGCTGTCAAGGGGGAGCGGCATGATGGAATAGCCTTTGTCGATGAAGCAAAGAGGAACGGCGCTGTTGCTGTTGTAATGGAGGGTAAAGCGCCATACTATATTGACGGCCTGACCTATGTAAAAGCAAGCAATATAAATGCTGTCCAAGCATATATGGCTATTAAGCTTTTCAGGCTTGACGAGCTCGCGCCGAAGCGCGTTGGCGTAACCGGCACTAACGGGAAAACAAGCTTCACAATTATTGCCTCGGAAATATTCACAAGAATTGGCCATAAAAGCGCTTTTACGGGAACGCTGGGCACAAATATTCAAGGATTTGATTCAGAGCTGACCGACAACACGACGTACCCGCCGGCGCTTTATGCAAAGCTGCTTTCAAAAGCCAGCAGCGAGGGCTATGAGTATGTTTTTTCCGAGGTTTCATCGCAAGGAATAGCACTCAACAGGGTTAATGGCTTTAGCTTTGGCTATGCCGTTTTTTTAAACCTTACGCAAGACCACCTCGACTTTCATGGCGATATGGAAGAGTACTTCCAGCAAAAGAGCAAGCTATTTGGCCAAACGGATGTTTCAGTAATTAATATTTCAGACGAGTACGGCAAGAGGCTCTACGACTCTCTGGTTAAAGAAGGAAAGAAAGCTGTAAGCTTTGCTATAAGGGAAGATGCCGACTATTGCCTGTCCAATGTCAGGCATCTGGGCAATGATACAGAGTTTACTATAAAAACAAGCAGTTTTAGCGAAAAATTCGTGATACCAATGCTGGGCGAGCACAATGCTGTTAACGCTTCGCTTGCAGTAACTATTGCCCACCTTGAGGGCCTTGGCATTGCCGGCATCAAGAAAGCACTGCTTGATATCCCGCAAATAAGGGGCAGGCTTGAAAAAGTGTATGACGGCGATACGAAGGTTTATATAGATTACGCGCATACGCCGGATGCCCTGGTAAAGTCAATTGATGCCATCCGGCAGTCTTCGGAGGGCCAGCTGACTGTGGTCTTTGGCTGCGGTGGGGGCAGGGAGGCCGAGAAGCGCTGCATTATGGGCCGTATTGCAGCTAAAAACTGCGATCTGGCAATTATTACAACAGACAACCCGAGAAATGAAAACCCAAATGAGATTATCAGCCATATTATAAGCGGCATTCCAGGCGAGAATGACAACTACATTGTCATTCCCCAAAGAGCAAAAGCCATAGAGTACGCTTTGGCTGCAACCGCCTTTGGCAATGTGCTCATAGCTGGCAAAGGCCATGAAGAGTACATTCTGGTAGGCGACGAAAAGCTTCCTTTCTCAGACAAAGGGTGCGTGCAGTCTATTTACGGATAGCCATTATGCCCAAACAGAGCCCAAGCATTTAGCCAGCTGGCTACAGCTGGCTAAATACGTTTCCGAGGCTGTCAGTTATTGCCAGGCAGCCTGGCGGCGTTGAAATAGGTGTTTTGTTTATCGACACAAGCTTATTGCCCGCAAACTTCCAGACAAGCGATGCTGCCGGATAAACAGCAAGGGAAGTGCCCCCAATTATCAGCATGTCTGCTGAAGATATGTGCTCTATTGCCGATGAGAGCACATTGCTGTCAAGCTGCTCTTCGTACAAAACAACATCCGGCCTAACAATTCCCCCGCACTCATCGCAGACAGGAACGCCATTTGAGCTTACTATGTACTCCAAGCTGTATTCCTTTGCGCACTGCATGCAATAGTTTCTGTGCACGCTGCCATGCAGCTCATCAACTGCTTTTGATCCCGCTTGCTGGTGAAGCCCGTCAACATTCTGCGTCACAACAGCCATAAGCCTGCCTTGCCCTTCAAGCTCCGCAAGCTTGATGTGCGTTATGTTTGGCTTTGCTTCGGGGTGCAACAGCTTGTCTTTGTAAAAAACATAGAATTCCTCAGGGTTGTTAACAAAAAACGTATGGCTCAGCATCGTCTCAGGCGCATATTTGTACTTTTGGCTGTAAAGCCCTCCAGTGCTTCGGTAGTCAGGTATTCCGCTTTCTGTTGAAACCCCTGCCCCTCCGAAAAAAACTATGCGCTCTGATGATAGTGCCATTTCTTTGAATTCCTCTATTTTGCCCATTTTTCACCTCTGGCTTATTATAACGGTTAGCATGCCAGTTTCATATAAAGCGCGTGAGTGATATAATTAGGCATGCGCGAGTACCGAACGCCAAAAGCGCCATTTGAATGCAAAAGCGAAATTAAGAAATCTATATTCATAGCTGCGCTTGAGCACATAGACAGCGAAGAGCAAGCCTCAAAAATAATACTTTCAGCAAGATCAAGCCACACTAAAGCCAGCCACCACTGTTATGCCTATATAATTGGCCCGCAATCAGCGATTGCCAGATCATCTGATGACGGAGAGCCCCAGGGGACTGCCGGCAAGCCGATACTTGAGGCTATGAGAATGGCCAACTTGGGATTTTCATGCTTGGTTGTCACAAGATACTTTGGAGGCATTAAGCTGGGCGCGGCAGGCCTAAGCCGTGCGTATGCGGCCAGCGCATCGCAGGCTATTAAAAGCTGCGAGTTATTATTAATGAGAGAGCACATAATCATAAACGCTGATGTTGCCTATGAGAGCCTGAGCTTGGCAAAGCGATATATCAGCCAGCAAGGCTGCACTCTACTAAATGAGCAATACGGCCAGCTCGCATCGCTTGAAATTGCTGCTGCCAATGAAGCTGCAGCCGGCGCAGCGCTCTCATACTTTGCCGGCAGCCTGAAAGCAGAAGCTGTGCTGGCGCCATGCAATAAATATATTCCTATCTCGGAGGGGGCTTAAGTGCTATCATACATTATCGGCAAGTGCACATCCGCCAAAGGGGGGCAGCTTGAGATCCAATCCGGCAGCCTGGGCTTTAGCGCACAGTGCTCATCGCGCGCACTTTTTGCGCTAATAGCCAGCCAGGAAGATCAGAAAGTTTTTACGCACCTGAACTTTTCAGACAGCGGCCTGAGCATGTATGCTTTTATTGACGAGGAGGAGCGCGAGATGTTTGGCCACCTTACGTCGGTAAACAAAGTTGGCCCGAAAGCGGCACTGGCGATTCTGTCCACCCTGACGCCGCAAGCAGTGGTTCAGGCGATATCAACAAACAGCGCACACTTGCTTACAGCAGCTCCGGGAGTAGGAAAGAAGCTGGCCGAAGCTATAGTATTCAGCCTAAAAGGCGCCTTAGGCGCTGAAGGCATATTTGACAGCGCTGATTTTTTTGACAGTGAGCCATTTATGGCAGATGAAGCATCCCAAGCAGTATTGGCGCTTGAAAGCCTGGGTTATGAGAGAAGCTCAGCAGTAAAAAAAGTCAAGGCAGCATATCAGGAAGGCATGAAGGCAGAAGAGCTCATACGCGCTTCACTTCAGGTTTAACAGAGCATGGAAAAGAGAATTATTACATCAAAGCAGCTTGATGGGGAAATAGAGAGCGAAGCATCGCTGCGGCCTATGTTTATGGATGGCTTTATTGGCCAGCAAGCGGCAAAGCAGCGCCTGAATATATTCATAAGCGCAGCAAAGCAGCGCAATGAAGCTCTGGATCATGTATTGCTTTATGGCCCGCCCGGCCTAGGGAAAACAACATTGGCAATGATTATAGCCAATGAGCTCGGAGTGTCTTCAAAGATAACAAGCGGCCCGGCAATCGAAAAGCCAGGCGATCTCGCCGCCATCCTGACAAGCCTGAAAAAGAATGATGTCCTCTTTATAGACGAGATACACCGCTTAAGCCATGTTGTTGAAGAAGTGCTCTATCCGGCCATGGAAGACTGCAGAATCGACATTGTAATAGGCAAAGGCGCAAGCTCCCGCTCAATTCGCCTTGAGCTCCAGCCGTTTACGCTTATTGGGGCGACAACAAGGCAGGGAATGCTCTCATCGCCGCTGCGCGACAGGTTTGGCATTATCAACAAGCTGGAAATGTACTCAACAGATGAGCTTGAGCAAGTAATAGAAAGAAGCGCTGCGATACTTGGGGCAAAAATGTCAAAAGGCGGGGCCAGGGAGCTGGCAAGCCGCTCAAGGGGCACGCCCAGAATTGCAAACAGGCTCGTTAAAAGAGTTCGGGACTTTGCCCAGGTTATGCATATCGACAATATTGACGAAGCAATAGCTTCACAAGCCTTAAGCCTGCTTGAAATAGACAATATTGGCTTGGACAAGAACGATATTGCCTTGCTTAGGGCTATCATAGAAAAGTTTGAGGGAGGCCCTGTCGGCTTGGATACGCTTTGCGCTGCAATAGGCGAAGAGAAAGAAACGATTCAGGATGTATATGAGCCATACCTCATACAGCTTGGGTTTATTCAAAGGACAAGCCGCGGGCGCATTGCGCTAAAGAACGCTTATGCGCACCTGGGCTATTCTGAGGCGAGCGTTGAAAACTGAAGAGTTTGACTATAGCCTGCCCCAGCGCCTTATAGCGCAAAGGCCAATTGACAGAAGAGACGCAAGCCGGCTGCTTGTTTATGACAGAAAAACAAAAGCTATAAGCCACCGCACATTTGCCGATCTCATCGAATACTTGCACCCTGATGACTGCCTGGTGCTCAATGAAACGAAAGTTTTTGCCGCAAGGCTGCTCGGCAAAAGAGTGGACACCGGCGGCAAGCTGGAGCTGCTATTGCTTAAGCGCCTTGGCGAGGGTGTATGGGAGGCCCTTGCAAAGCCTGCCAGCAGAGCCAGAAAAGCAAGAAGCTTTGAGTTTGAAAATGGCCTTAAGGGCACAATTGCCTCTGAGCTTGAGGATGGAATGAGGCAAATAGCTTTCAGCGGCGGAGCAGAAGCTGACAAAGCGATCCTCTCAGCCGCACAGGCCCCATTGCCGCCTTATATAAAAGAAAGCGCAAGCCTTGAGCGCTACAACACTGTCTATGCTAAGCACTCAGGCTCAGCAGCAGCCCCGACAGCAGGGCTGCATTTTACCGCCGGCATGCTAAGCGAAATAGAAAACCATGGCGTAAGCATAGCAAAAGCCATCCTGCATGTTGGATCAGACACATTCAGGCCTGTAAAGGATGGCGAAATAGAAAGCCACCGCATGCATTCTGAATATATGGCGATCGATAAACAGGCATGCGATACAATTAACTCGGCCAGAGAAAAGGGCTGCAGAATTATTAGCGTAGGCACAACCTGCGTTCGCATACTGGAGAGCGCGAGCACTGATGATGGATTAGTGCATGAAATGGAAGGCAGCACTGATATTTTTATTTATCCAGGCTATAAGTTCAAAGCAGTAGATTGCCTGATTACGAATTTTCACCTTCCCAAGTCAACGCTGTTGATGCTTGTGAGCGCTTTTATGGGCACCAGTGAGGCACTGAGCATGTACGAACAGGCAGTTGCTGAAGAATACCGCTTTTATAGCTTTGGCGATGCATGCCTGATATTATAGCAATTTGGCATTATACAATTCATTCTTAAGAAAGGGCAAGCGCTGCTAATTTAGAGCCGAAATGCCGGCGCTTGGCAATACTATGAAAAAACCATTATCGTCAATTCTCGAAGGCATCGCGCCTTCTATTACTATGGGAATCACATCAAAAGTCACAGAGCTTCGAAGGCAAGGCATAACAGTGTACTCCCTTGGCGCAGGGGAGCCGGACTTTCCTGTCCATGAAAAAGCAAAGCTTGCTTCTATTGAAGCGGTAGCAGGGAATATGTCCAAGTATGGCTCAGTAGAGGGCTTAATTGAGCTACGGGAAGAAATATGCCGCAAATTTGAATCTGAAAACTCTGTTAGCTACAGCACCGATGAGATTATTGTAACAAGCGGCGCAAAACAAGGCTTGTTTACAGCAATTCAGGCTCTGTGCAGCCCTGGGGACGAAATAATCATTCCAGTGCCGGCATGGGTAAGCTATGTTGAAATGGCAAAAGCAGCTGGCGCGGTGCCGGTGACCGTGAATACATCAAAAGAATCAGGCTTTAAGCTCTCAGCCGGCCAGTTGAAAGCTGCACTGACGCCTAAGTCAAAAGCAATTATCATAAACTCTCCGGCCAACCCTACAGGCGCTGTCTACTCAGCAGAGGAGCTTAAAGCGATTGCGGAAATATGCATAGCAGAGGGAATTTATATCATAAGCGATGAAATCTACGAAAAATTCCTCTTCGGCAGCTCAGAGCATGTATCGATAGCTTCATTCTCAGATGAGGCAAAAGATATAACGCTTAGCGTCAATGGATTTTCCAAAGCTTATGCCATGCCAGGATGGAGAGTGGGCTATATAGGCGCAAACAGGGAAGTTATAAACGCGATAAGCACCCTTCAAGGCCACTGCATATCGCACACTTCGATTGTCAGCCAATATGCAGCCCTTGCAGCGCTTTCGCTTGGCGAAGGCTATATTCAAGAGATAGTTGCAGAGTACAGCGCAAGGCGCGAGCTCGTTCTCGGCTTTCTTGCTGAGCACGATATCTGGTGCCCTGAGCCTGATGGGGCGTTCTATGCTCTTTGCGACATTCAAAAGTACCTTGAGAAAGGCGGCTTTTTGACATCCTCTGAATTCTGCGAGGCACTGCTAGCTGGCAGCCAAGTGGCCTGCATTCCGGGCGAATACTTCTTTGCAGATGGCTACATGCGCATTTCATACGCTTGCAGCCGGGAAACGCTGGCGACAGCGCTAAGCCGCATTGGAGATTTTATAGTCAATCTATAAAAACAGAAAGGCAGCGAACCGGTTAGGTTTATGGGCAAAAAGACTGTTGCTATTGACGCGTTTTCACTGTTGTTTAAAGCATTCTTTGCGCTTCCGCCAATGAGTGCCCCAAACGGGACTCCAACGAATGCTATACATGGCTTCTTAAGCATGCTGCTAAAACTAATAGAGCAGGAGCAGCCTGACTATTTTTTTGCAGCGTTCGATTCGCCGGCCCAAACATTCAGGCTGGCTTCATATGCCGAATACAAAGCAGGCAGGCCTGAGATGGAGGAAGCTCTCAGAGCCCAAATTCCCATACTCATCGAGATACTTAATGAAGCTGGCGTGCCGATAGTCCGTGCAGACGGGTTTGAGGCTGATGACGTGCTTGGCCATATTGCCAGGGTTGGAGACGAGGCGGGCAACGAAACCTTCATTGTTACCGGAGATCGTGACTCGTTTCAGCTTGCCAGCAGCCTTACGACAATTATCTACTCTAAAAAGGGCATATCCGACACTGTTTTTGTAGACCCTGCCTATATAAGCAGCACATATGGCATAACGCCAAAGCAGCTTATTGATGTAAAAGCCTTAATGGGCGATGCCTCTGACAATATTCCCGGAATTAAGGGCATTGGCGAAAAGACAGCCCTTAAGCTTATTAAGGCTTATGGATCCCTTGACGGAGTTTATGAAAATATAGAAAGCGAGAAAGGCAAGCTGAAGGAAAGGCTGGCAGAAGGAAAAGATCTTGCATACCTAAGCTGTGAGCTAGCCAGGATCGTAACGCAAGTGCCGGTAGAGCTGGATTACGATGCCGCTTCCAAAGCATGTTTTTCAAACAGCAAAGTTATTGAAATGCTGCAGGCCCTTAGCCTGGTGAGCATCGCCAAGAGGGCAGCTGCTTTTAAGCCCAAAGAAGGCGCGCCGCAAGAGCTTAAAGCGCCAAAAGCGCTAAAAGAGAGCAAAGCCGCAGTTTCGTTTGCATACGAAACCGCCGGCGGCAGCCTGTGCCTTGCAGCATTCTCCAGCCAAGGCGAAAGCGCTGTGGCGCAGGGAAGCTGGGAAGATGCCCGCGCTTTCATGGAGGACGAATCCATACTAAAGGCATGCTTAAACCTTAAAACCGCATATAAGGATTTTAGTGAGCGCGGCATTAAAATAAAAGGCGCTGTAATTGATGTATCAATAGCATCTTATGTGCTCAATTCGCATGAAACCCGCTACAGCTTGGGCGATTTGGCGATAAGGCACCTCGGAGAGCTGCCTGGCGAGCTTTCTTCTGGCGATGGGAGCCCAAAAGGGCAAGGCCAGATGTCATTTTTAGTTAGCCAGGAAGCAGGCGATGCATTAGCAAAAGCAAAAAGCGACGCAAAAACTGTCTGGGAGCTCTCATGCGAACTCTCAAGCGAGCTAAAAAGCAGAGGCCTCGAAAAGCTGTATGACGAGATAGAGCATCCATTGGCAATAACTCTTGCCAGAATGGAGCAGTTTGGATTTAAAATCGAGCCTTCGGTGCTCTCTGGACAAGGGGAGAGCCTGAGCGAAAGGGCTGCAATCTTAAACAGCGATATTTTAAAGCTGGCCGGCAAAGGCCCCGAATTTCTTGTCAGCTCGCCAAAGCAGCTTGGCAACCTGCTTTTCGAAGAGCTTGGCCTGCCGATAATAAAGAAGACAAAGTCAAAGGCCGGCTATTCTACAGACTCTGAAGTGCTGGAGCAGCTTGATGGAATGCATCCGATCATCCCCAAGATTATTGAGCTCAGAGCAATAAACAAGCTCAATAGCACCTATGTTGAGTCCATGCTTAAGCTTGTGGACCCTGTCAGCGAGAAGATACACACAAGCTTCAACCAAACGGCAACAACTACCGGCAGGCTGTCTTCATCCAACCCGAACCTTCAAAACATACCAATGCGCACAGATGAAGGCAGGCTTATAAGAAAAGCTTTCGTCGCTTCACATAAGGACTGGGTGTTAATTGATGCTGACTATTCCCAGATCGAGCTAAGGGTTTTGGCGCATATGTCAGGGGATGAGGCTATGATAGAAGCATTCCACCAAGGCGTAGACATACACCAAAAGACAGCTTCAGAAGTATTCGGCGTAAGCCTTGCGGATGTCAGCTACGAACAGCGCTCTCAAGCAAAAGCTGTTAACTTTGGAATTGTATATGGCATAAGCGCTTTTGGCCTTGCACGAAATTTAGGCATATCACAACAAGAGGCTGGAAAATATATTGAGCTGTACCTGGAGCGCTTTAAAGGGGTAAAGGAATATATGCAAAAAACTGTGGAGGCGGCCAAGGCTCAAGGCTATGTAGAAACGCTGTTTTCCAGAAGGGTATACACGCCAGGCATTTATTCATCCAACCACAATACCAGGGCCTTTAATGAGAGAGTTGCGCTTAATGCGCCTATTCAGGGGAGCGCTGCCGATATAATAAAAATCGCAATGATAAACATTGATGCCCGCTTGGCAAGTGAAGGCATGCTCTCAAGGCTAATTTTGCAAGTGCACGATGAGCTGATCATTGACTGCCCAATAAGCGAGTCTGTGAAGGCGGCAGATATACTTAGAGAAGAAATGTGCAATGCAGCGCAGCTTTCAGTGCCTTTAGTAGCTGACACACAGATGTCTTACAGCTGGCATGGCGCAAAGTAGAAAGGGGAGGCTATGGCCTTTATCGGCATAACAGGAGGCATTGGCACCGGCAAGTCAACGGTGTCATCTATTATTAGGCAAAAGTATTCCTTTCCAATAATCGATGCAGACGAGCTCTCAAGAGCAGCTTCAAAAAGCATAGAGGCGAAGGAAGGCATTAGGGCCGCATTTGGCAGCATAGCTTTTGATGGCGACGATGTAGACAGAAAAGCCTTAGCAGATATCGTGTTTTCGAATGAGGAAAGCAGAAAAACGCTCGAGTCAATCATACACCCTATCGTTGCCCGCCAGGCTGCTGAGATGAAAGCAGAGCTTGAGGCCGAGGGCAATAAGATCATTTTTTATGATGTCCCGCTGCTGTTTGAAGCAGGGCTTGAAGGCGATGTAGACAAAACAATTCTGGTATACTCAAGCAATGATATAGCAGCCCAAAGGCTGGTTGATTACCGCGGCATGGACATAGCCGATGCCACACGCCGCATAAAATCGCAAATGGATATTGACGAAAAAGCTTCAAAAGCCGACATCATTGTCTATAATGATTCAAGCATAGCCGATCTGGAAGGTATTGTGGTTTTTGCTATAGACATGCTAATCCAGGAATATGGCGCTTAGCGCATTGGCTCTGGGCAAAGAGTGTGGCTTAACATTGGCTGGCTTTGCCGGCCTTGAAACATTTGAAAGCCAATACAAGCATTTCACGCATCTGGGAAGCGGGGATATTGCATTTAGCAAGCTCAGCGGTTCAGGCCTTTTTGGCTGGAAAGCGATAATGCCAAATGCCAAGTCAATCATTTCTGTTGCGCTCGCTTATAAACAGACAATAGCGCCCAGCCAAGAGGCCAACAAGGCCAAAATTTCAATGAGCGCCTACGGCATTGACTACCATAAGGCTGTCATGGCGAAAGCCAGCCGGCTCGTAGAAAAGCTTCAAGCAGAGTTGGGAACGCAGGTAGAGCATAAAATATTCGTAGATACTGGCCCTTTATCAGACAAAATGGCAGCATACAGCGCTGGCTTGGGCTTTATTGGGCGCAATAGCCTGCTTGTTAACGAGGAATACGGCAGCTTTATATTCCTCGGAACGATTCTGGTTGATGCTGAGCTTGAGGCAAACGATCGCTTGATAGAGAGCAAATGCCCAGAATGCGGCTTATGCGTTGCTGCTTGCCCGACAGGCGCGCTGGATAGTGGATTTGCATACAGCAAATGCATCTCATACCAAAGCCAGATAGGCAAGCTCTCGCGCAAAGCAGCTGGCTCAGGCTATATTTATGGCTGTGATGAGTGCCAGCTATGCTGCCCATACAATATTGCTGCTCCGGAAGCGGGCGAGCCTTCATTTTTGATAAGTCTGGAAAGCGCTTATGCTGATCTAAATGAATTGGCGTCAATTACAAACAGCCAGTTTAAGGCCATATATGGCAATAGCGCTATGTCTTGGCGCGGCGCGGCGCCAATCCGCAGAAACGCCATCAAGATGCTTGATGTGCGCGATAACAGCGAGCGCAAGTAAAGTGCCGGCAATCACCATACTGCTCTTGGCAGCTTTTCAGCGCATATTTCTGCTTCGCTGAAAGCCAAGATAAGTTTGCCTGAAGAAATCCTATTCTGGCATGAAAAATATCCTAATCGAACACAAACTGGGGGGCTCTGCCCCCAGTTTTCTGCTAGTTATACAAGCCGGTTCGTGGCTTGCCCAATCGCCATTTATAGCAGCTTCTTTATTTTTTATACTGCATTGCGAAACTGCCAGGCTAGAGCCAAATAATCGTGGTTGGCTAATACAGCGTATTGAAACCTCCGCTGAATGCTTTCTGCAGCGGATCCGGGGGCATCGTAAAAAACACTTGCCAACGGTCTTATTGCTGCTTTATGCCAAGCCTTTCAAATTCTTCTTTACGCCATTCAAGGCATGCTTCAACTACATACTCCTGGAGCTTAGCCCTAAAATCTTGTTGCTCGCTTGTATATTGAACTGCCCCAACATCAAAGAAGTATCCTTTGAGGGGAGGCCCATACGAGTTTAGGCAGCGCCTAACTTCATTTTGTATTGTTTCTTTCGTTGCTCCATAGTATCCCGCAGGCCCATTGGCATCATAACCATCCCATATACACAGCCTGCCAGCATATTTCTCGAGTATTCCCGCAATGTCATTTCTGGGCTGCACCATGGTCCATGCTTGAGCCCCTGCATCAATATACTCTTCTACATAGTCCTCTGCCCTGCCGCAAATATGCAAAGCCGGAATGGCGCCAAGATCCTTAATGGCGCTAAAAGCGCGTTTATGGTATGGCTTAATCATTGTTTTGTAAGTTTCAAGCGAAATAAAGGGGCTTCGCTCACTTGCTATGTCGTCAAAGTAATCAAGAATGTCTGGCTTGAAGTACTTAACTACTTTTTCGCAATATTTTATTCTATATTCAGTAAAAGCGTCAAAGAACTCATGTACCGCTTCGGGCTCTGTCATCATAGCCACTAAAGCGCCTTCAAATCCCATGAGAAAATTCAGGCGTGTGAACACCCCCCAGCCGCAGCTTGTTTTGCCGACTTTCGCCGGATCGGGGGCAGGTGTAGTTTCAGCTGCTTTTTCCCAATCAATAGCGTCCAAATCAGGAATAGTGACCACTTTCTTCCATTCGGTAATATCCTTAAGCACAAAGGCGCCCGGCTCTGGCATTTTTGCCATGCCAACTGAATCTTCACGCACGAAATTGACGCCAAAACCATCTAAGCCTCCCTCTGGAGGGCCGGAGTCCAGCCACCCTATTCCCCCTCTTCCCCAGTATGCGTCTAAGGTTGCTATTGGCGTGTACTCTGTAGGCTCGTGCCTGAGAGCGCGTAGAAAATTTTCTCTTGGTGATAACATTTTTCTTACCTTTCCTTTTATAATATTTAGACAGTTTTCAATATTTATATGCTGCAGCCTAGCCTGAAGGGAAAAGTGCTGCTTAATCGGCTTTATGCTGCATCGCTGTGCTGCTATGCTTTAGCAGCGCTGCGTTCTGGTAGAGCCTTTCTGGCTTCGGCCATCTTTTCAGGCGTTAACTTATGAAAGAGCGTGTGAATCAGCAGTGCAGCCAATAGGAGCCCTGCAGGAACCAGGGTGCAAATAGCTTTCATGCTCCTGAGAACCTCTGAAGTATGCGTATTCGGGTCTGTTGGGGAAAAGCCTATCCAGCCCAAAGCTGAAACCATAATATTGGATCCATAAGCTGCTACCTTATTAATAGCCAATTGGCAGGTAAAAACAACAGCTCCAAGGTTTTCGTCAGATTCGTATCGTATATACTCTGCTACTTCTGAGTAAGATGGCGGAAACGATGAGGCCGACATCGATGTAAATAGGCTATTTATAGCAACAAAAATTATCCCCATCAGCGCATTTTGGGCGAAAAAGAAAATACATAAATACCCGATGGCTGTGCCAATATAGCCAAATCTGAGAGCTGCATTCAATTTTAGTTTCTTTGAAAAGGCCAGTACGAACGATGTTGCGATTATTGAGATGCCCCTGCTTACTCCGTTATAGGCAGATAGCATGGCTGGGTCCTTGAAATAGTACAGGAAGATGTAGGCGAAGACTTGTCCCCATGACATGGTGGCTGTAGAGCCAATGGCATTGCACCAAAATAATGGAGCGAGCCTTTTGTTTGCAGCCACGCCTTTAAGTATGTCAATAGCTGAAACTCGCGGCTGCTGCCCCATGCCCCCTTCCTGATCAAGATCCTTTGTTGCTTTAATTATTGGCTGGAGCACTATGAAGTTTATAACATTGTATACTGCCACCATCACTGTCATGCCCCTGGAGTTAATGAAATCCACTCCGCCGAAGTAGTATATTGCAGGAAGCAAAACAAAACCGAACAGCATTGAGGTTATATTGTTCGTGAGATTCATGCGCGCTTGCATGGTGAGCCTCTCCGCCGGATCCCTAATAAAAGACTGCCCTAAAGAGAAGATGGCTGTATACTGCAAATCAACACCAATATTGAGAATCAAATAGCCAAACATAGCCATCCAATACATATACTGCTCCGAGCCAAGTGCCGTAACTGCTGACTGCATCATCAAGTGCCCGGTTATCATCAAAAACGGTGATATGACAAACCAGGTGATATATCTGCCCCATTTCTGTTTGGCGCTCCAGTCGAGCAAAATCGGCTGCAAAAACAATACCGTCAATAGGTTTAAAACTCTTGCTATGCCTTGGGACGAAGCGGCTCTGGCAATCGACAACCCGCATACATTAGTAAGAAACAAGTATGCGTATGAGGAATTGTACAGCGATAGAACAAGCATTATTCCTACCGACATTATCTGGTAGCTGGTTTTTTCGAAAGAAGACATTTTTTTTATTTCGTTAGAATCTGACATTTAACTTCCTCCTGATTTTTTTGCCAAGCTGAATGGATATTGTGCAAATGGGCGGTGCATTTCGAATAAGCTCTTTCCAATGATGCTGAAGGCTTCATTATTGGGATAAAGCATGCCGATTTCCCAAAGGCACAGCAAACAAGGGCAGCTCGCTTTATAGTGAGCGGATTTTTATAATTATTGCTATGCCATAGTTTTTGAACAATAAACATCCATGCTATTTGGGCATAAAACTCCTGCAGAAGCTAGTTTTATTATATCAATGCGAAATTGTACAATGTGAAACGACTTTTTTGCGTTTCATGCTACAAAATGGACATCGCCATAGCATAATAAAAAAACAGGCAGAATCTTAATGCGCCTCTCCCTGTTTTCATCACAGCACTTATTTTATATTATGCATTAAATTTACCACGATTAGCGCAGCCTATTTCCTACTCGGGCTCGCCTGCGCTGCCATTTATAATCTTGTAGCTCATAAGTATATGCGTTAGCATATCCAAATCCTTTTGGCTCTCCCAATTATAGCCTAATATTTCTTTTATCTTTTTTAAACGGCGATTCAAGGTGACTCGATGGATAAATGCTCGGGATGAAGTTTCGTTTACGTTAAAGCAGGAAAGAATAAAATTGTACAATAGAGAAGTCAAGTCAGTGTTGTTGTTCTTGTCGTATTCCTTAAGCTTTAATAAGCCTTTATGGCATAAATCCTCCTCTTCGCTTACATGCCTTACAGCATCTGCCATATAGTCAAATTCATAATCGGGAAAGTCAAACATCCATTGCTGTGAATTGGCCTGGCTTCCCTTTTGCATAGCATATAGCGCATGTTTGTACTTAATTTTGAGTTGGCTTATATCATGAAACCCTCGGCTGTTGGCAGCCTTGCACACTAGATCGCGTACAACAGAGATTATTGCCTGCCTGATATTTCCTTCGCTCGTAGATTCGCTCAGTGTCCAATTAATAAGCCAAACGATATTCTCATTAAGCATAACTGCACAGGATTCAGGATATGCGCTTTCAAAATGGTTGCTAATGTATGGAGCTACATCCCTGCCATCAGTTAGGCTAATGACCGTTATCCAAATCTCATGCCAAGGTAGCCAGCCATAGCTTTTAAGCGCCTCCACAGCTGTACTGTGATCAGTGCCAGGCTCATCGCTTAGCATGCTTTTAACCGTGCGGTGAAGCTTGTCGTTTTGGTGTTTTGCCAGCGCATCGTCTGTGTACGCCAAATATGCTTTTTTTATATATTCGCATAAATGTTTATAAAGGTGTATAAGCCCAGGGCTGTTTAAGCCGCCGCAGTCTGCAACAATGCATGCAAGGTATTGGCCCCTGCTGATAATATTCATGCACAAAGCGGTATTTTCCATCCAAAAATCAAATACAAATGAAAACACATCGGAATTTTCTTGCATCGATGAAAAATCAGGGTTGCACATCAGTAAATTTAGAAGGTCAATCGGCATTTTCAGGTGCCCATGCTGATCTTCCTTCATACCACTAAAGTAGCCTGCCTCAATGCAAGATGGCGTTAGCTCTGCTATAGTGTAATTGCGGTCTGTAATAAAGAACGGGTATGAAAAGAGCTTGCTGCCAACTGCAAATACTTGGGTTAGGCTGCTTGCTGCTGCCAGTGCATCCTTTAGCTCGATGTCCCAGGCTTGGGCGCTAGCGCAAATATCTTGTACTTCGTAGAGAAGAGCAATTTGGCTGGCATGCCCGTCAATAAAAGCAGCGTCACAGTTTGGCGCAATCGCTGCGCCAATGCTTTTGCCTGTGAGCAAGTAGGAGCAGCCATCTTCGAAAACTGCCGGCAGAATATCGCAAATATATAGGGTTCCTTTCCTTGCAGTTGCCTTCGATCCGCTTTCGTATAGCCTTGAAAACAGAACAGGCACATTATCCATGCCTCCTTCAGCTTTGCTCAAAGTATATTTTATAGAGAGAAAATGAAAAACCATTGAGGATGTAATAACCATAATCGTTTATTTCCTTTTAATAAATTTCGATTCGCCCTAAATACCATATTACATCAATATGGCAGCTATTTGTGGCATCTGATATACCGTATTAGATTAGCAAAGCATTGCGGAATTAAGCGCTTTTTTGAAGTTTATATTGAATTGGAAAGTTTACAGCATCCTGCAGCATTCTGAGAAATGAGCAGATTTGGCAAACATCCGCTGTTATAGCGCAAATAAGCAGCATGAAACCAGCTTGGGCACTCTAAAGCTGCAATCTGCGCTTGCTATAAGCGGCATGCTGCCAAAAAGGCATGGAGAAAGCCAGTGCTTACTCCGGGGGCCTACGATGCCCATATAGCTTAACTTTGCTTTAAGCCATGTTATGGAGTGTTTGCTGTTTATGCGCATACTGCCGGTTTGTGCAAACTTTGGTGCCGCTCTGGCCAAAGCTGCACGGCTTTCAACTCTCGGAAAAAAAGAAACAGCTTGATTCTTCACGCTTCATTTGTTATTATTGCCTTAATTTCCCCATTATTTTTATGAACTTACAATTTTAATTAGAAATACGGGGCGATTATTAATTATTAAGCGTAAAAGTGTATAAATCATTATAATTACAATAGAACAGCCTTTATATAGCAGGCCTTGGCTAACAGGGTACCAAAAATCCTATATTGCGGAGAAAGCAATCCTTTCATTTTAAAGTGTATTGCTGCTTGTATTAAATGAATATAATAATCGTCGGTTGTGGCAATGTAGGCTACGCGATAGCAAGGAGCCTATCAGCCGAAAAAATCTATGATGTAACAGTAATTGACAGCGATTCCGACAGCTTCGAGCATGCCGTAGAAACCACAGATGCAATATTCATAAATGGAAACGGCTTTAGCGAAAGCACGCTCATTGAAGCAGGCGCCAGGGATGCACACCTGCTTATAAGCGTTACAGGCTCTGATGAAACGAATATTTTATGCTGCATTTGCGCAAAGCATTTAGGCACGAAAAACACCATTGCACGAGTCAGCGGCACTGAACTGGGCGGCATGTGGAAGGATCTTGGCATAGATGCCATTATCAACCCGGAACTGCAGACTGCACTTGAGATATCCAGGCAGCTCAGATACCCTACTGCTGCAAATGTTGATACGCTGCTTGGTGGCCGCGTTGAGCTTATTACATATAAAGTGGCTGATGCCCCAGGCTTTTTTGTGGGCAAAAGCCCTTCGCAGTTTTTTGGCGAATACGATGCTGATATCTTAATAGCAGCGGTAGAAAGAGATGGGAAAGCCATAGTGCCAAATGGCGATTTTATCTTTCAGGATGGAGATCTCTTAAGAATACTTGGCCGGCCTTCCAGCATATCCAACTTTTTTTTCATCTTGGGAAAAAAGCCTGAGAGAATCAAGGACACTATGATAATTGGCGGAGGGCGAACTACTTACTGGCTTGCTGACCTCTTAAGCAGGCAAGCCCCAAAAACCCGGGTAAAGATAATCGAGAAAGACAAAACAAGGTGCGAATCGCTTGCAGAGAAGCTAAGCATAAAAACAAGCATGTGCTTGGTAGTTCACGGTGATGGCGCCAACGAGGAAACGCTGCTGAGCGAAGACATCGAGCAAGCTGGCTGCGTCATATGCCTTACAGACGAGGATGAACATAATGTGCTCATTTCCTTGTACTCCCAAAGAGCCGGCATTAAGAAAGTAATTACTGAAGTGAATTATGTGAACCAAAAGCTTGTAAGGGAATTGGGCCTAAAAAACATCGTCTGCCCTTTAAGCATAACCACTGAATTCATTATGAGATACATAAAAAGCCTCACAGGAAATGAAGGCAATAATGAAAGAGCCATGGCCAATGAAATATATGATGGTGCCGATGGCAGCATTCAAGCTATTGAATTTAAGGTTACAGCCAAAGCCAGATGCCTTGGGACTCCGATTAAGGGATTAAAACTGAGAAATTCGCTGTTAATTGGCTGCATCATTAGAGATGAAAGCATTTTTATTCCGGCAGGCGATACATCATTGCAGATGGGCGACACTGTGATAATAATATCAAAAGAAAGCAAAATTCACCACCTTGACGATATACTGGCAAACAGGCTGCCAAGCATCTTTTCTGGCAGCCTTTAAATTTTACCCATATTTAAACATGCCAAGAGGAGAAAGAGCAGATATGTGCTCAGTGAAGCATAGTGAACTATAGGCTTGTCTTAAGGCTAATTGGGAATATACTCAAAATTGAAGCGATGCTTATGGCTTTCCCTCTCGCCGTTTCATTGCTGTATAAAAACAGCTACAGGACAATCGCTGCTTTCGCAGCCCCAATGCTTATTCTTTTGGCTGCGGGCTTCGCGCTTGGCAGCGCAAAGCCAAAGAGCATGCAGTTCAGGGCAAGGGACGCTTTTGCAGCTGCAAGCCTCGCATGGATGGCAATGTCCTTTTTCGGCGCGCTTCCATTTTATTTCTCAGGCGGTTTTGCCAGCTTTATTGACTGCATTTTCGAATCAGTTTCCGGCTTTACGTCAACTGGAATCTCAATTCTTGTATACACAGAGAATTTGCCTGAAAGCATTCTCTTTTGGCGAAGCTTCGCCCACTGGACAGGCGGCATTGGCGTGCTTGTATTTATGCTTGCCGCGACACCCGAAGCAAACGCTTCCGGCGTGAACCTGCTGAAAGCAGAAAGTACAGGGCTCTCACCGGACAAAATCGTGCCTAAGGTGCGCCAGAGCGCAAAAATACTTTGCCTAATATACCTTTCAATGTCAGCTGCGCTGTTTGTTATGCTGATTGCTTCTGGCATGCCTTTGTTTGACTGCATTATTAATACAGCCTCTGTAGCAGCCACAGGCGGGCTTTCAAACAAAGACATCGGTATTGGGGCATATGGCAACGCGGCAGCGGAAATGGTTATAGCGCTGTTTATGTTTTTATTTGGCGTGAATTTTACAATATATTACTATATTGTAAATAAGAAAATAAAGCAGGCATTAGCTGATGAGGAATTAAGGGTATATGTAGCTATTGTTATAGTTTCAATAGCTGTAATAGCTATTGATATTAGCAGCATATACGGATCTGTGCCCAGTGGCCTCAGGTATGCGATTTTTCAGGTCACATCAATGGTATCGTCAACAGGAATGGTAACTGCTGATTTTGAGAGCTGGCCTGCTTTGAGCAGAGCTTTGCTCTTTATCTTTATGTTTACGGGCGCTTGCGCCGGCTCAACAAGCGGCGGCGCAAAGATGGTGCGCTTCATTGTTTTATACAAAGCAGCAAAAGCTGAGCTTAGAAAAATCATACACCCGGGAAGCGAGCAGCCTATCGCACTAAACGGAAGAAAAGTAAGCAGTGATATTATTTCGAAGGCCTCGCTCTTTTTGTTCTGCTACTTTTTCCTTTTTATAGTGTCTGTATTGCTTGTTTCAATAGAAGGCGCTGATATCCTCACCAGCTCTTCAGCTGTAATAGCATCCCTTAGCAACAGCGGCCCGGGTTTGAATGCTGTTGGAGCTTATAAAAATTACTCAAAGCTGTCAGCATTGTCAAAATCTGTCTTGTCCTTTTGCATGATTGCCGGAAGGCTTGAAATAATCCCTGTGCTTATTCTATTTAAGCCGTCAATATGGAAAAGAGGCGGGATGGATTAGCGTATGATCACGCCGGAGAAGTGTTTTGGGCTTCAAAAGTGATATTTGCTGCGGCTCTTTTTCTTTTGCTGCGCGTTTTGTCTTCCATTTCATCTACAAACATCACTGGCTCAGAGCCAAAAATGCCCTTTATGGCATAAATTGCGATTCTCTTGTATATTTCCTTTGCGCTTTTGCTTTGAAGCGTAGGAAAGCCGGCAAACACAGAAGCGTTATTGTTAATATAATCAAAGACCTCTGATTTCTGTGGCTCCCTGACGCTGCCCATCAAAAAGCTTGGAAGGCGAAGCGAGACAGTATTGATATAGTCTATGGCAAGGTAGCTGTCCATGTCATGGCCGCTTTCAGCAATAAATGACTGAAAGTGCATAAACAGGCTCTTTTGCGAATGTGACATTCCAAATAGGCCATTTTTGGTAAAATACTCAGAGAGCATAGAAAAGAGCGAATGGGGAGATATGTCTTTGCCTATGCATAGGGCGTTTAGCGTTTCGGAGAACAGGCCGCTATTAAAGTATTTCTCGGTCAGGAAGCTGATCTTTTGAAGGAGCGTTTTTTCGCTATACGATATTTTCGATGTTTTTAGCGCTTCGTAGGGAGGTTCGCTGCTGTATACAATTCCATGCCTGTCAGCATCCGCATACATTTGCGTTCCTTTCAGCACTTTTAAAAAGCCAAGCTGTATCGTATGGGGGGACAGGTAGAAGAGAAAGTCAAACCCGTAAAAAAAGCTCTCCAGAGTCTCTTCGGGAAGCATAGCTATCAAATCGGTATGTACATGCACATTGTCATTTTCAAGAAGGCTGTGAAGGGTCTTGCGAAAGCTCACAATGTCTGTTTTGCGCTTTATAATGCCAAGAGTCTTTTGGTTAACGCTCTGCAGGCCCGCTTCCAGCTGAAAGTAGCCTTTGGGCGCATTTGCGAAAAGGTTCGTCAGCTCCTCGTCAAAACTGTTTAGGCATACTTCAAAATGAAAAGTTGTGCTTATATTGTTTTCGATTATAAAGCGAACGATCCGCTTTGCCCTGGAAAGATTTGCGTTAAAAGTCCTGTCAATAAACTTGACCAGCTTTGCTTTATTGTTTATAAAGAACATTATTTCTTCTTCGACTTGCTGTATCTCAACAAAGCTTAAAGACCCGCTATTGCCGGATAAGCAAAATGTGCATGAGTAAGGGCAGCCTCGCATCGATTCGTAGTAGACAATTTTTCCATCAAATCGTCCAAATGTGCTCTCAGAGTATGGAAATTCCCTTGTTGAAAAGTCAAAAATAGCCGCTGGTGCATCTGATATCTTATCTATGCTTTCATGTGAATAGACATTCTCCAGAAACAAGTCAGCTCTGTCGCCCGAATCAAGATAGAAAAGAAGCTCTCTTGTTGTGTACTCAGCATTGCCCATTACTGCATAATCAGCTTCAGCGAAAGAGCTAAGCGCATAAGACGGGCTATGCGAAACCTCAGGGCCGCCTATAACCACAATGCAGGAATGCACTTTTTTGAGATCGCTCACAAGCGCTTTAATGTAATTAATATTCCAAATATAGCAAGAAAACAAATATACATCGCCTTGCTGGCTATAAAGCTTGTCCAGCGCTGTTGCCGGGTTTTCATTTATGTTAAGCTCTACTATGCAGGCATCAATGTTCGGGGTTTTCATAGCGTCGTTGTATATTATTGCTGCAGCTAGTGATGAATGTATATATGATGAATTTACTGCGCATATAACAGCTCGCATTATGGCCCCCTATACTACCGCCCATAGGCAAATTTTGCAATATTGTTTATCAATTGTACCACAAACATCCACTCCTTCATAGGTGATTGCAATTTAGCCTGTGATGCTTGAAAATTTACAGTTATTGTAGGTGAAAATATGAAAATTTCAGCATCGATTTTAGCTGCTGACCTGCTCAATCTTGAGCGTGAGATCCTGCGAATAGAAGAAGCTGGCGCAGATTATGTCCACTTAGACGTAATAGACGGGCATTTTGCGCCAAATATAACTTTTGGGCATTCTCTTGCAAATGCGATCCATAACAATACAAATATGCTTATTGATGCCCATTTAATGGTTTCTAACCCTGAGAATTTCATAGAGCTGTTTGCCAATGCAGGCAGCAGCATTATTACTGTCCATTACGAAGCATGCCTGCATTTGCATCGAATCATAAGCGAAATCAAGTCATACGGGATTATGGCGGGAGTCTCTATTAATGTAGCAACGCCTGCATTCATGCTTGATGATATACTTGATCATGCTGACCTTTTGCTTGTTATGAGTGTTAACCCAGGCTTTTCAGGGCAAAAATTTATCCCCTCAACACTCAGGAAAGTATCTTACTTATCCAAAAAAGCTGAGGGGAAAAACAAAATTATTGAGTGTGATGGCGGCATAAATTATGAAACCGGCACCCAAGCTGCAAAAGCTGGCGCTTCTATGCTGGTGTGCGGGTCATATGCATTTAGCGGAGAAGATATGAAAAGCAAGTTTGAGAGCCTAAAAAACTTAAATTAGGATTTGCTTTTTCATATGCTCTATAGCATTTTTTTCGATCCTTGAGACTTGGGCTTGGCTAATGCCAATTTCCTCAGCCACTTCAATTTGGGTCTTGCCTTGGTAATAGCGCATATCCACAATGGATCTTTCTTTTTCGTTTAAGCTTTTTATCGCTTCAACCAATGCTATCTTTTCAACCCAAATGTCTTCTGTGCTGTTAGTGTCCTGGATCTGATCAAGCAGTATAACGCTCTCGCCAGACTCGCTATAGACGCTGTCATAAAGTGAGAATGGCTCAATGACTGATTCAAGCGCCATGTCTACTTCAGCAACGCTCGTTTCCAGTGCAGCAGCGATCTGCTCATTGCTAAGCAATTCATTGCCGGCCAGCTCTTTTAGCTTCAGCGCTTTATATGCAATGTCCTTAAGCGATCTGCTGACGCGCAAAGTAGAATTGTCCCGCAAATAACGCCGAATTTCTCCAATAATCATTGGCACGGCTATCGAAAGTCGAAAAGCATAAAAACTATCAGTTTTAAGCCATTTTTAATCGTCATTTCTGGGTTATTCCACGCTTTTTAAGCGTGCAGCCCTTGAAGCCTCCCCGGGGGCGGCGATCTTGCCTATAATATGCAGCAGCTTGGAGGCAGCTAACGCAGTGCCATTAAACCTGCTTCTTAAAGATGCAGTAGCCTACATCATCAAGGCCTAAGAAGCCTTTTGGCTCTACCAGTTGAATGAGCTCCCATCCATCGGCGCCAAGCTCGTTTGGTGCCTTTTCAAACTCCTCAGCTTTGGTGATGTCAATAGTTGTATCATTCTTGGATCTGAAAACTGCACCTTTTACGATTTTGATATTTTATATTCGAATTTCATTCTCTATTCCCTTCATTTCGAAAGCATATAGCAATTATAGCCATAAGAATGCGGCAAATATAACTCAAGCCGCATTCTTAGTTCTATATGAATCCGGCGCTTTATGCTTCAGCTTCCTCGTATGCTTTGCGGCTGTATTCATACACTGCATCAGTGAATATCGGAGACAAGCCAAACTGAGTCAAAACGACGCGCCTGTCCTTATACTTCTCAACCCAATCCTTAGCAATTTCGCGTATCTGCTCATCCGGTGTCCCTTCAGCGATTACAGGGCCCGGCATGCCAAATGCAATATGCTCGCTTATGTATTCCTCGCTCAGCCTGTCAAAGTCGTTCATTGGCTGCCCGCACCATACATCAACTCCGGCTTCAACATAAGCAGGCACAAGAATCTCGCACTTCCCGCACGAATGCTGCTCATAAAAGAGCCCAAGGCTATGGCAATGGCCAACGACTCTTTTTAGGTATGGAACAAGCATCTCTTGGGCAGTCTCAAGGGAGAAGAATGGTGCATTCTGGTGGCCCCAGTCGTCATGGATTAAGACGCCATCGATATCACAGATCTCTTTCATTCTTGTTATGTAGCCTATGTGCATGTCAGCTATTTTGTCAAAGAGCCTGTGAACGCCTTCTTTATCGTCCTCGTCAATAAGCGCCATTGCTGCTTTGTCTACATCGCATAGCGCAACGAGCCTTTCCCAGAAACCGGTAAGGATGCCTAACTCAACTGCTTTGTCAGTATCCATAAAATCGGCATTGTTTCTGGCGCAGCTGTCCCAATCCAGAGAGTCAAGGTCCGGTATTGAGACGTAGTCTTCCCAGCGGCTGATGTCAGGCACTTTTGGATTTCCCGGATGCACTGTGGCCCCGTTGGCAGAAGGCACAAATTCCCAGTCCAGCTCAAACCAGCTGCTTCTCATGATATTTTCAGGGAACTGCATCGGTGGCTCCCCGTCAGTGATGATGTGTGTAACTACATTATCCGGATGAAGCCTTGGCCGGAACCCTTTTAGGTCTCCTCCGCCAAAGCCGACTTTTGGAATCCAATATGGCGTCTTGCCGCCGAAGAACAGCTTCAGATTCTCCTTAGGCGATATTGGCCTGTCATACCTTGGCTCAGGAGGCATTGGAAATGCCGATGAAGGCACAGCAGGGTAGGTTCCAACAGCCTCTAGCTCGCGATTGCTAAATTTCTCTCTTGCCATTAATGATTCCTCCTTAAGTATTCATTTACCCCTCCATAATAACCGAAAAAGAGCCCTTGCGCCATTCCCAAAAGGCTGGCAAAGATGAATAGCGCCATCGGGATGATGCTATAGCTATTGAAAGCGTGGCTTTATATGCAGTTTTTCTTCCAATACATTGACATTGGGCATTTTTGTGATTAGAATATAGCAAACCCTTTAATCAGGGGCTTAAAAGCTATGACGAAGACAGATTCTGCAGCCGTAGGCTACAGAGAGAGGCTGATCGCTGCGAGGCCTTGCTGAAACTGCAGGAAAATTCACTTCCGAGCTTCTTGGGTGAACTTATAGTAGCCTAAGGCGCTTTTGCCGCGTTACAGGCAACTAAAGTGAAGCATAAAATGCTTAAGCTGGGTGGTACCGCGGATTTTTCGTCCCATTATTGGGGCGTTTTTTATTAATTAGGAGACAGATATGGATTTATCAATTCAACAGATTCAAAACGACGCACTCAAAGAGATAGGCAAGGCAGCGTCGCTAAGAGAGCTTGAAGCAGCCCAAGCCCGCTATCTAGGCAGGAAAGGCGCTCTAACGCAAATCCTGCGCTCAATGGGCAGCTTAAGCGAAACTGAAAGGCCCTTGGCAGGCAAAGCTGCGAATGAGGCGCGTGAAGCAATCGAAGCTGCTGCCAAGGCAAGGAAGGCAGAGCTGGAATTTAATGAGCTGAACAGAACGCTGGAAGAGGAGCCGATCGACATAACGCTTTCAGGGGCAAAGATACCGGTAGGCCATACTCACCCTTTGTATAAATTTTGGAATGAGCTAAACGAGATCTTCTTCTCCCTTGGCTTCTCAGTCGCAGAAGGCCCTGAGATAGAATTCGTCAAGTACAACTTCGACATGCTGAATGTACCGGCTTCGCACCCGTCAAGGGAAGATACGGACACGTTCTTTGTTGATGATGAGCTGTGCCTTCGCACGCAGACTTCACCTGTGCAGATTCGCGAAATGCTAAAACGCCAGCCTCCAATAAGGATTATATCGCCAGGAAAGGTTTATAGGCGCGATGAAATAGACGCTACCCACTCTCCGCTGTTTCACCAGCTTGAGGGGCTGGTAGTAGACAAGGGAATAACTATGGCAAGCCTTAAGTCAACGCTTGACTATATTGCCAAACGCCTGTATGGCGAGAGCACAAAAACAGTGTTTAGGCCACACCAGTTCTACTTCACTGAGCCAAGCGCCGAAATGGATGCTTCATGCTTTGTATGCCATGGCGAAGGCTGCAGGACATGCAAGGGTGTTGGCTTTATTGAGCTGCTTGGCTGCGGCATGGTCCATCCTAATGTGCTAAGGGCATGCGGAATCGATCCGCAGGAATATTCGGGCTTTGCTTTTGGCATGGGAATTGACCGCATGGCGATGTTTAAGTACCAAATAAGCGACTTGCGGCTGCTATTCAACAACGACTTGGATTTCTTGTCACAATTCTAAGCATTCAGGCAAACCCTTAAAACGAAAATGGAGAAAAAAATATGCTAACCCCCCTATTATGGCTCAAAGACTATGCATCAATTGACGGCAGCGTGCCTGAATATGCCAGGAAAATGACGCTTTCAGGCACAATTGCCGAAGATATAAAGTATTCAAAGGAGCTCTCAGGCATTACGAGCGCAAAAATACTGTCAATGAAAAGGCACGAGAGCTCTGATCATTTATGGATTGTTGCCCTTTCCGGTGAAGGCAGCGAAAAGACAGTGGTAACTGGCGCCCAAAATATCAGCGTAGGCGACATTGTCGCGCATGGCTTGCCCGGAGCAATCCTTGCAGACAGGGATGAGCCACTTGAGAGCAGAGAGATTTTGGGCATAACAAGCCAGGGAATGCTGCTAAGCGCAACCGAGCTTGGCATTCCGGCATCCTGTGTGCCCAAAGACGCTGAAGATGGAGTATTTGTCTTGCCAAAGGACACGCCATTAGGCGCAAGCGTGCCAGAGGCTTTAGGCCTTACTGAAGCAACTATAGATTTTGAGCTTACAAACAACCGCCAGGACTGCAACAGTATCTTGGGAATAGCCGCTGAAACAGAGGCATGCCAGGGCAGAGAATTTATTTACCCTGAATACGAGACAGGCTTTGATGGCGATGAGATAAATAACTTTCTGAATATTGAGATAGAAGACTTTTCAAAGTGCCATCGGTATACAGCGCGCATGGCCAGAGTCATAAAAATAGAGCCTTCCCCCCTTTGGATGCAGGTGAGGCTTATGGCAAGCGGGATTCGGCCAATAAACAATATCGTTGATGTATCGAATTTTGTGATGATTGAAACAGGCCAGCCCCTGCATATGTTTGACTACGCTCAGATAAGCGAAGGCAAGATCATCGTTAAGCCTGCAAGAAAAGGCGATGCCATTAAAACTTTGGATGGCGTGCAAAGAGAGCTTGCCAGCCAAACGCTGATGATTAGCGACCCGCAAAAGCACATAGGCATTGCCGGCATTATGGGCGCTCTCAACTCTGAGATCACAGATTCTACTGAAATGATAGTTATAGAGTCGGCTAACTTTGAAAAAACTGCCATCAAAGCAGGAAGGAAATTTTTAGGCATCAACAGCGAATCTGCAAGCCGCTTTGAAAAGGGGCTTAGCATTTTTCTTACCAGGTACGCTTGCGATCGCGCAGCGGGCCTGTTGATGGAATTGGGCGCAGTTGATCTGCTTGATGGGATTATTGATGTAGCCGAGCCGTTTGAAAGGCCAAGCGATGTTGCGCTTAAGGCAAGCGCTGCAAACAGCCTTCTTGGCACAAACATTGAAATTGGCCAAATGGCAAAGCTGCTCAGCCTTCTTGGAATCAAGTCGAAAATAGAAGGCGAAACGCTGACAGCTACTCCGCCAATATTCCGCCAGGACATCAATGTGGCCGAAGACGTAATCGAAGAGATAGCCCGTATGTATGGATACGAAAATATACCTACAGGCGCTTTGCCATTCGGGGCTGCTGAAACGCCAAACGCTTACTACAGCGCCAAACAGCTTATAAAGAGCATAATGGCTGCAGTTGGGGGAAATGAGATATTAACATATTCATTCCTCAGCCCCAGCACAAACATGAGGCTGCGCTTTGATGATATCAGAAAAGACCCTATAGCGCTCAGAAACCCTCTGGGCGAAGACAATTCGCTTATGCGCACGAGCCTCATCCATGGGATGCTCGAAGCGCTTTCATTGAATTTCCGGAAAAAATCCAAGCCTGCATTGATGTTTGAAATAGGCATGGTGTACCATAAATCCGACAGCGCTCTGCCTGATCAAAAGGAGATGCTGTGCTTTGGCGCCTATGGCTTTGAGTATGCCTACGCAAAGTCAGTTGCTGATTATCTTTTTGAAAGCCTGAAAATCAGTAACTCTAGCGTACAGCGATCAAGCGAAAACCATCTTCACCCAAAGCGCAGCGCAGATATTATCTCAAGCGATGGCGCGAAGATAGGGTATATAGGCCAAACACATCCGGCTGTCCTAAAGGGGTATGATCTGCCAAGCCCGGTGGTTATATGTGAGATAAGCATCGATTTTCTGGCAGAGCAAATAATTTCTCAGCAAATAAAAGCAGTTGCTGCGCATAGATACCCTGCAATTGAGCGGGATTTAGCCATTGTATGCGATGAGGCCATTCTGGCAGGCGACATTTCAAGAGAGATTCTGGCTTCAGGCGGCCAATTTATAAAAGAGGCAAGCGTATTTGATGTCTATAAAAGCGAGGCGCTGGGCGACAAAAAATCCATAGCGTTTGCGCTGGCGTTCCGCAGTGAAGATCGCACACTGGTTGATGAGGACGTGAGCGCTGCCATAGTAAATATCCTAAAGCGGCTTGAAGAGAAATTTGGAGCAACATTAAGGGAATAGCGCAAAAAAACCGCCACATCAAGCCATGTGGCGGTTTTTGAATATAAGCTGGCTTAATCTAGCCTTTAAGGTACTTCTTCAGATCATCAGCCTTGTCTGTTTTTTCCCACGAAAGATCCAGATCGCTCCTGCCAAAGTGGCCGTATGAGGCAACTTGCCTGTATATCGGCTTTCTGAGATCAAGCGCTTTGATAATAGCAGCTGGCCTCAGATCAAATTCTTTTGCTATAACTTCAGACAATTCAGTGTCGCTTATTGCCCCAGTTGCATAGGTGTCTGCCCATACGCTTATTGGCTGGGCTATTCCAATGCCGTATGCTATCTGGATTTCGCATTTTTTGGCAAGCCCGGAGGCAACGATGTTCTTGGCAATATAGCGGGCCATATAGGCAGCTGATCTGTCTACCTTTGTAGGATCTTTTCCTGAAAAGCACCCGCCGCCATGGTGGCCGTAGCCCCCATACGAATCTACTATTATCTTTCTGCCGGTGAGCCCGGAATCCCCATGCGGCCCGCCAATCACAAACCTGCCGGTAGGGTTGACGAGAATCCTGGTATCGCTGTCGAGCATTCCCTCAGGCATGCAGGGCTTTATAACATGCTCAAAAATATCATCATGAATCTGGCTATGCTCAGCATCAGGATCATGCTGGCAGCTGACAAGCACAGTTTCAATGCGCACGGCATTGCCATTTTCGTCATACTCAACTGTGACCTGCGTCTTGCCATCAGGCCTTAGGTAGCCAATTGTCCCGTCTTTTCTAACTTGCGCAAGCCTGAGCGCAAGTTTGTGGGCCAGCATTATAGCAAGTGGCATGAGCTCCTCAGTCTCGTCTGAGGCAAACCCAAATATAATGCCTTGATCTCCTGCGCCTGCGTTAAGGCCGTCGTCTTCGGCGCCTTCTCGCACCTCAAGGCCCCTGTCTACGCCCTGGGCAATGTCAGGCGACTGCTCATTAATAGCAACGATTACCCCGCAGCTTTCAGCGTCAATGCCATATTCGGATTTCGTGTATCCTATTTGCCTAACGGTGTCACGGACAATTTTTTGAATGTCAACGTAGCAGGATGTTGTGATTTCACCGAAAACAAGAAAAAACCCTGTAGTAGTTGAGCATTCGCATGCAACTCTTGCTGTAGGGTCAAGCTTTAAAATCTCATCAAGTATAGCATCGCTTATTTGATCGCACAGTTTGTCGGGGTGGCCCTCAGTAACGGATTCAGAAGAAAAGTATCGTTTGTTATTTTGCAAAAAATTAACCTCCATTAAGAGGCTTTCGCCTCATCATTCAAGATTACCTTGCTGGTTTTGGCACCGTGCGCATTCGCCGGTTGCCGGGCTTCATAGTGCCAGTTCACTCAGCCGCTCATTATAAGGCATATACAATTATACTAGCTAAAGTGGAATAAAAAAAGAAAAAGGCGATATTTTGGCGCAAAGCAGGCCATAGCCTTTGGGAGCGAAGTGAAGCCGAACGTAAAATCATCCGAAGTACTGGTATAAATAGGCCCTCATCCCGCCACTGTAGAGTTTTCTGTTTTTGTCAGCTTTTTGGCCAAATGCAGCTTCAAAGCCTTCATATGCGCTAAGCGCAAACAGGTCCCATCCTGAAAGGCTGCTATAGGCAGCTGAAAGATCGCGCGCGGCGCTGTGCGCATCATTGCCATCTCCCAGCCTCTGGCCGTACGGAGGGTTCACTGCAATCAAGCCTTTGGCTTTTCTGGAGCGAAAATCCTTGCAATCGAGAACCTGAAACTTTATATTGCCTAAAACGCCAGCCCTTTCAGCGTTTTGCTTTGCGTAAACTATTGCTTTTGGATTGATATCGCTCGCAAGAATTCGGTATTCGGGCTCTCTATGCATTTCTTTCGAAAGCATTTCGATATGCTCTATTGCTGTTTGGCTCGGCTTTTCCCAGGAAATAAATGCAAAGCCCCTGTTTGCGCCAGGCGGCTTTCCAGTTGCTATTAATGCCGCTTCAATAGCAAAAGTGCCGGAGCCGCACATTATATCTGCAAATTCGCGTTCGCCTTTGTATCTTGCCAGATTGAGAATGCCCGCAGCAATAGTCTCTTTAATTGGCGCTTGCCCGCGATCAATGGAGTAGCCCCTCTTATGCAGCGATTCGCCGCTTGTGTCGAGGTAAAAGGAGGCAATGTCATTTGATATGCCGATGTTGATAGGATAGAAAGGCCCGCTTTCGGGAAGCGCATTTATTCTGTATGCTTTAAGCAGCTTTTCGCACACGGCTTTCATAGCGATTCTCTGGCAGTCTGATTTGGAAAACAGCTTTGATCTTGAGCTTGACACTCGCGCTATAGCCAAACTCGCAGTTTTCGGCAGAAAATCCTGCCACTCAAGGCTATATGCAAGATCGAAGAGCTCATCAAAGCTTTCGGCTTTTGCTGAGCCAACAAGCACAAGCACACGATTTGCGCATCTGAGCATTACATTAAGCTTATATACGTCATCCCAGCTTCCCTGCACCATAAAGTGCCCTTGCTGTTCAGGCACATAGCTGTAGCCCAGCGATTTCAGCTCGTATTTTAGTGCAGCTTCGAGCCCGGATGCGCATGTAGCAACTATTTGCATATGCTTTATGCACCCAGCTGCTTTTTAATATTTGCTATTCTGTCCCTGATCATTGCAGCCCTTTCAAAATCAAGCTCCTTTGCAGCCTTTTTCATTTCCTTGTCAAGGCTCGCCAGCAGATCGTCTGTTGACTGGGCAGGCAGGCTTTTAGCCAAAGATTTCCCTTTCACTCGATAGGAAGCTTCGTTTTCCTTTACTGTGACTGTGCTAAAGTTTTCGTGTAGCTCTTTCTTTATGCCTGTTGGCGTTACGTTGTGCTCCTCGTTGTACTTTCTTTGCTTGTCCCTTCTGCGCTCTGTCTCCTTAATTGCTCTGTCCATAGAGTCAGTGAGCGTGTCTGCATACATGATGACATGGCCGTTTTCGTTGCGGGAGGCCCTGCCAACTGTTTGGATGAGAGAAGTTGTGTTTCTCAGGAACCCTTCCTTGTCAGCATCGAGTATTGCCACAAGGCTGACCTCCGGTATGTCCAGACCTTCCCTGAGCAGGTTTATGCCGATGATTACATCATAAACTCCGCTGCGAAGGTCGTTAATGATCTTAACCCTCTCAACAGTGTCTATTTCTGAGTGCAGGTAGGTGCACGAAATTCCAACTCTGGAAATATATTTGGTCAGCTCTTCAGCCATTCTCTTTGTTAGCGTCGTTACCAAGGCTTTTTCGCCTTTCTTGATTACGCCGTTGAGCGCCCCTATCAGATGGTCAATTTGGCCTTTTGTCGGCTGGATTTCAATCTCAGGGTCAACAAGGCCTGTAGGCCGCACTATCTGCTCTGCTATATTGCCTGAGTGCTCTTGCTCATATGCAGAAGGCGTTGCAGAAACAAATATCGTCTGGCCGATTTTCTCTTCAAACTCTTCGAAATTAAGTGGCCTGTTGTCATAAGCTGAAGGCAGGCGAAAACCATAGTCGACCAGATTCTTCTTCCTGGAGTGGTCGCCTCCCCACATGCCCCTTACCTGTGGCAGTGTTTGGTGCGATTCGTCTATTACCATTAAAAAATCATCCGGGAAATAGTCAATAAGCGTGAAAGGGGCTGCGCCAGGCTGGGTTCTGTTGATGTGGCGCGAGTAATTCTCAATGCCTTTGCAGTAGCCCATCTCTTTTAGGACTTCAAGGTCATAATTTGTTCTTTGCTGAATTCTTTGCGCTTCTACAAGCTTTCCCTCAGCCCTGAACTTCTCTAATGCCTCCACCAGCTCTTTTTCTATGGTCTGCACTGCAAATTGCATGTTTTCAGGCGAAGTCACGTAATGCGATGCAGGGTAAATTGCCACATGCTTCAGGCTTGCGCCAGCCTCTCCGCTAATAGGGGATATTGCCTTTATTCTGTCTATCTCGTTGCCAAAAAGCTCTACTCTAATCGCCCTGTCAGAGCTGTAAGCAGGGAATATCTCAATAACATCGCCTTTAGCCCTAAATGTGCCGCGCTTAAAATCAACGTCGTTTCTATCATACTGCATGTCTATGAGGCGCCTGAGGATATCATCTCTTTCCTTAATCATTCCAACCCTTAGCGAAAGCACCATGCTTTCATAATCGATTGGGCTGCCAAGGCCATAAATGCAGCTTACAGACGCTACGATTAGCACGTCTTTTCTCTCAGACAATGCAGCCGTTGCTGAATGGCGCATCTTGTCGATCTCATCGTTAACGTCTGAATCCTTTTCTATATACAGATCCTGGCCTGGAACATACGCTTCAGGCTGGTAGTAGTCGTAATAGCTGACAAAATACTCTACAGCATTTTCTGGAAAGAATGCCTTGAATTCTTGGTATAGCTGTGCTGCAAGGGTTTTGTTATGGGCAAGCACCAGGGTAGGCTTCTGCACCTGCTCGACAACCTTAGCAATCGTATAAGTTTTTCCTGATCCTGTAACTCCCAAAAGCGTTTGGGCCTTCAGGCCATTTTGTATGCCCTCTGCAAGCGAGGCAATGGCTTGTGGCTGGTCGCCTGCCGGCTCATACGAGCTAAATACTTTAAAAGGCGTGCTTTGATCCATATTTATTTCCTTTCCTTGCTAATTACACTGTACATTATAGCACTTTGAGGCAAAGGCGCAAATAAGCTGTATCAACAAGCGGCAGGCATGATATAATCAGAAAAAACTTTGCCATTTTTCGTAAATGCCAAGATTCAGTCTGCGTTTTTATAAGGAGGATAACTATGCGCTTTGAGCACGAAATTCCGAAAGTTTATGAACCCAAAAGCGTTGAAGAAAAAATATACAGCCAATGGGAGGAAGGCGGGTACTTCAAGCCCGAAGCTAACCCAGGCGGAAAGCCTTTTACCATCGTAATGCCTCCTCCGAATATAACGGGGCAGCTTCATATAGGGCATGCATATAACAATACCCTGCAAGACATTCTTATCAGATTCAAGCGAATGCATGGCTATAAAGCGCTCTGGCTGCCTGGCGAAGACCATGCCAGCATTGCCACTGAAGTTCGCGTCCTCGACAAAGTCTACAGAGAGGAAGGCCTTACAAAAGATCAGCTTGGCAGGGAAGAATTCCTTAGGAGAACTCGGGAGTGGTCTGATTTTTACCGCAAAACAATTGCCGGCCAGCTGAGAAAGCTGGGGTCTTCGTGCGATTGGAGCAGGGAAAGGTTCACTATGGACGAGGGCTGCTCTGCAGCTGTTAAAGAAGCCTTTATAAGGCTTTACAACAATGGCAGGATCTACCGCGACAACCGAATAATAAACTGGTGCCCCGACTGCCGCACTGCATTGTCAGATGCCGAAGTGGAATATGAAGAGGAAACAGGGCATTTATGGCATATTCGCTATCCAATAAAGGGCAGCAGCGAATATATTACTGTAGCAACAACAAGGCCGGAAACAATGCTTGGCGATACTGCTGTAGCGGTTAACCCTGATGACGATCGCTTCAAAAGCTTGATCGGCAAGGTTGCCATACTTCCGCTAATGAACCGTGAGATCCCGATAATCGGCGATAGCTATGTTGATATTGAATATGGAACCGGGTGCGTAAAGATCACCCCATGCCATGATATTAACGATTTTGAAGTTGGAAAGCGCCACAATCTTGATAAAGTGCTTGTACTTGATGAGCAAGCGAACGTTAATGAAAATGGCGGAAAATACTGTGGCCTTAATCGATATGATGCTCGTGAGGAAATAATAAAGGATCTGTCTGAGCTTGGCTTGCTGGCAAAGACTGAGGAAATAAGCCATAGCATCGGGCATTGCTACCGCTGCAATGAAGATATTGAGCCAATAACTTCCCTTCAGTGGTTCGTGTCTATGCAAGAGCTTGCAGAGCCTGCACTTGAAGTCGTTTATAGCGGGCAGGTGACTTTTGTTCCGGACAGGTTCAAAAAAATATACTTCCAATGGATGGAGAATATTCGTGACTGGTGCATATCCAGGCAGCTATGGTGGGGCCATAGAATCCCTGCGTACTACTGTGAGAGCTGCGGAGAAACTGTAGTGGCTGCCGAGGATCCGGCTAGCTGCCCAAAATGCGGCTCAGATAAGTTTATTCAAGACGAAGACGTGCTGGATACCTGGTTCTCCTCAGCGCTTTGGCCTTTTTCAACGCTTGGATGGCCGGAAGCCACTCAGGATTTAGCTGAATTTTATCCAAATGATGTGCTGGTGACCGCCCAAGACATTATATTCTTTTGGGTAGCACGGATGATTTTTTCAGGCCTGGAATACATGGGGGAAATCCCGTTCAGCGACGTGTTTATTAACGGAATCGTCAGGGATGAGCTTGGCAGGAAGATGTCGAAATCCTTGGACAATGGCGTTGATCCACTTGAGCTAATCGAGCTGTATGGCGCTGATGCAGTGCGCTGCACCCTTGTAACAGGTGTTGGAGCAGGCAATGACCAGAGATGGCAAGACACAAAAGTGCAGGCGAGCAGAAATTTCTGCAATAAGATTAACAATGCTGCACGATTTATACAAATGAACCTTGATGGCTATGATCCTGGCGATGCCAACGCGTCTGAAAGCATGGACAGTGTTGACATCTGGATACGCTCAAAGCTAAATGACACGATATCCGAGGTAACAGCCAATATTGAGAAGTATGAGTTTGGGCTTGCGCTAGGCAAGCTGTATTCGTTCGTTTGGAATGACTTTTGCGATTGGTATATAGAGTTTGTTAAGCCAAGGCTGTTTTCAGACGATAAGGCAGAGAAGAAAGCGGCCCAGCATACGCTATACACAGCATTTATGTCCATCCTAAAGCTTCTGCACCCCTTCATGCCATATATTACGGAGAGCATCTACCAAATTTTTGCGCCTGGCCAAATGCTTATTGTTGCCAAGTGGCCGGAGCCATCTGCCGGCCCGGCAGATCATGGCATAGTGGATGAGGTTGAGGAGATAATTGAAGCAATACGCGGCATTAGAAATACCCGAACCAATATGAATATTCCTCCTTCAACAAAAGCGAAGCTGTATATAGCTGCTGCTAGCGGCTCATCTGATAAATACTTGGCTTATGAAAATGCGTTTAAACGGCTTGCCGGAGCCAGCGAGGTGTTATCAATTGATGCCGGTGAAGCTGAAAAGCTTGGCAATTCTTCAAAGGTAACTACGCTTAATGCTGTATATATCTTGCCGCTCGACAGCCTAATCGACAAGCAGGCTGAGCTGAGCAGGCTTAATAAAGAGAAAGACAAAATACAAAAAGACATTGAGCGCTCAAAAAGCAAGCTGGAAAATAGCGATTTTATTAAGAAAGCGCCTGAAAACATTGTAAGCCAGGAGAGGTCGCTGCTTCATGATTTCGAGGCATTGCTCGACGGCATTGAGCAGAGCATTAATGAGCTATCATGAGGGCGTAAAAGCGTAAAAAGGGCAAGCATACAGCTTGCCTTTTTTTAGCTGTCTTGACAGATTCCACATATGCTTGCATTGCTTAATATCGCCAAGCTTTTCTGCAACAAACAAGCATGCTGGGCCAAAGAACCATAGCCATGCCTTGCAGATGCCAAATCATTCATTTCATCAACTGGCGCTTCAACTCTTAGCCCCCGCAGTTTGGCAATTATCGCTTCTTCTGTCTGCTCGGCATTGTATTTATAAAGCAGATGCCCGATGCCGTTCGATGCTGCCAGCAACAAGGCAATCCCAGTAGAGATCAGCAGCAATAATGCTGTACATGCGCTTTTGTATGAGCCTGCTTAGTGTAGGTTGCGACTAAGCCTGTGTAGCCATTGTTGCATCTGGCAACTGGAATTTGGCTATAGGCACGCTTAAAATAGCTGGCAAATATTTACTGTGAGCTAACCGGCTCCGGTGGCAGCCTCTGCCTGCGATATATGGTTCAAACATGCAATTGCGAAATCAGCACGAGAGCGTCACTTGAGCGCGCCGTAATTCTCACAGGCAAGCCTGCCCAGATCCTTGAATATCCCATCCATATCTTCTTCCGCGATCGACACTGATTTTAGGCCGGTTAAGGTGATGTTCAAGAAAGCATCTTTGTATCCGACATAGAGGCTCTTTCCCACACTCTCGACAAACGCTGCCCAATCTCCTACACCGTCCACTTGTTCCGAGGCAACAAGGCTGGCATCAATGTCTCTTTTTATGCCTTGGATGTAAGATTCGTCGTAGTTGACAGTGACTACCAGAATAAGAAAAGCATCACCGCTATATGTGGTAGTAAAGCCCGGACGTGATCTGGAGGGCAAATCCAGTTGTGCTTGTTTGGTTTTGCTATCTATGCCGACTTCAAAGCTTTCATGAACTATGCGCTTTGCGTCTTCAAGAGGAATAAGCTGAGACGCTTTGATAAAGACATCGCCCTGTTCTGGTGAAGCGCCTGCATCAGTCGTGCTGTTTGTGTTCCCGCTATCTGAAGCGGGCGGGGTGCTGCTGCTGTTTCCCCCGCTTGGTTTGTCGTTTGCGCTATTGCTCCCGCTGCCACAAGCCGATAGCAGGGACAATGCTATAATCATTGCCAACCCAACCGAAATAGATTTTTTCATTTCCATAGCCCTCCTATTTTTAAAGCCCGGCCTTGGTTATTTTTGTTCGTTCCATTCCTCTACAAGGGTGAGTGTTCCTTCGCCTTCCAGCCATATTTCGTGATTCTCAGAAGTCACAAGATTTAGATACACTTTCGCGTTGAAATCACCCAAGTCGATAATGCCGGGCTGTGCCGGTTCAATCACTATGTAGAGGTAAATATCGTACGCCAAATCTTCGCTGAAAGAACCAATGAGCTCATGAGAAGACGAGCCTGTGTATTTCATTGTAAACGCATCAAACATCAAATAGCTGCCTTCCGCCGGCTGCATGGGCGTGCCATTTTTGTTTTTTATAGGAGACTGCCAGTCTTTCGAGGTTTTATTGACGTAATTGGCGCCGAGGGATGCATCCGTTTTGCCTTCCGGCCAAATAGGTTCATAATTTTGATCGTATTCGGGCTTAACAGGCATACCGTTGCCATCGAGATAATAAGGAATGCCGCCTTCGTATACACCAGCCAAATCCACGCTTATTCCGAGCCCCATATCGCTGAGTGTTTCTCCTAATAATTCACTCAGCAGCCGGTCGGCTGCTTCGTCGGTGTTGATCTTTATAGTGGATTCTATCTGTAGATAGTAAATTCCTTCAACAGTCATGTTCGGATCATTTATAGGGTCGCCGCCCCCTGTCATTGTGATATCGAAGACATAATCCGCGTACATGCCTGGCTGGTTGACAAGCGAGCCAAACTCTTCGTTCTGCGCAATTTTTGCCTCAAGCTTCCAATAATAATCAACCCACCATGCATCAGCGTCGATTTCCACAATTTCATCTTCATTGCCACTGTTCGTGGCGGGCGGGGAGCTGCTGCTGCAAGCAGCCAGCTGGGTAAGGGCTAACAGGAGCGCCAATACAAATGTTAAAGCCTTTTTCATTTTTCTACTCCTCATCTTCTTATTTTTAGGTGGTTGCTGAGAGGGAACCTCGCCGATTTGCTTCCGCAACCGGGGCAGAATTGTGCTTCATCCTGTACCTGTGTTCCGCATTTTTCGCAGAACGCCACAGGACGAATGCTCAGCCTATGTTTTTTGCCGTAGATTAAGTACAGTGGCAACACCGCCGACGGCTACTCCAGCCAGCCCGATAAACAGAATCCACAGCCAGTTGAATCCGCCTTCGTTCTCGTCGCCAACACTGCCAGTGATGGCTTCGTTAACAGGTGCGTCTTCGCCCAGCGTGGGGGATGAGCTTTCCGGCATTGCTGTGTTGGCTGCAGGCGGTGTAATTACCGCCGGTGTGGTTGTTGTCGCGGTTGTTGCGCCCGGTAGATCCCTATATGTTGCAGTGACGGTGACATTCGAGGACGGCATGGTGAACGTTGTGCTTGCACCTGATGCATTTGCAAACGCCACGCCGCTTGAAGTCGTCCACTTGTCAAAAACCTTCCCCGCAGGGGCTGCGTTCGCTGTGATGGTGACGGTTTGCCCCGCCACATAGCTCCCGCTGCCTGTACCGGGATTGACAGTGACCTCGTAGGCAGCCGCAGGTATACTAACAGAGGCTTCGTTGGAATAGGGCGAATAGCCGTTAGCTGAAGAAGCATTCACTCTGTAAGTGTAGGTTTTGCCCGCTTGCATGTTCGCATCCCTATAGGTCGTGACATTTGCTCCTACAGAATCCGTTTGGTACCAACCGCCGCTGCCCTCTCTTTTCTCAATGACAAAGCCTGTTTCATTATTGGAATTATCTTGCCAATTCAGGGTTATGCCACCCGTGCCGCCAGCGGTTGCCGTTAGACTGCTCGGCGCAGCCGGTGGCATCATTGCCGCCGTTATCGTAATAGAGGCTTCGTTGGAATAGGGCGAATAGCCGTTTGCTGAAGAAGCATTCACTCTGTAAATGTAGGTTTTGCCCGCTTGCATGTTCGCATCCCTATATGTCGTGACATTTGCTCCTACAGAATCCATTTGGTACCAACCGCCGCCGCCTTCTCTTTTTTCAATAACAAAGCCTGTTTCATTATTGGAATTATCTTGCCAATTCAGGGTTATGCCACCTGTGCCGCCAGCGGTTGCTGTTAGCTTGCTCGGCGCAGCCGGTGGCATTGCCGCCGTGACTGTAATAATGGCTTCGTTGGAAGTTACCGTACCGCCTGCGTTGGACACCACGCAGCGCAAACGCCTGCCATTTAATGATGTATCTGTTGTCATCACTTTCAGAGTAGGTGTATTCTTGCCGGAATATCCTGCAATGTCTGCTTCAAGCCACACTCCGTCCCTGTGGTAGAATTCCCATTGATATGCCAGCGGCGCAGTGCCGGCAGCGACTACCTTAAACTCTGCAGTTTGGCCCGCTGTGACACTCTTGTTTTGGGGCTGAGTGCTTATTGTGGGTGCTGGCGGATCAGCCAACGCTGTCAGCGGAAACGCTGCGAACAGGCCGAGCATGACAATTACCAGCAGGGCTGATATGAGTTTATTAGCTCTTGCTTTTGTTTTCATGTGCTAGTCCTCCTTCATCGTACCTGCTATCAAGGATGATAGACCCATTCAATTTTCACAATGGTTTCTCCCGAAACAGTAACTTTCACAAAGGCCAACCAGGTTTCACCATTCTCTATCGCAGGTATCATCCTGTCCTTGAAGGTTTGATAGCCAACCCTGACGGGCGTTGCGGAGATGCGTGCGTCGGGCATATAATACTCTGTGCTGTCTGTTGGATAGAGCCACTTGAGTTGCTGATTGGCGTTTCGTATATAGCCGTATTCTTCCACGGCTTCCTCCGCTTCTGTCTGTGAAATTCTCGGATGATCTTGCTTATACTGCTCCACCGCCTCTGTACCCGTTAGCCAGTCCACATAATCAAAAGCATAGTTCTGATAGATGTCCATTCTCTCGCTCCACTTGGTGATATATGCGTAAGACCAAGTTGGCTCTGACGACGGGGTGGGGGTACTAGGGGGAACTGGCGAGGGTGTTGTTGGCGGCGCGATGGATGGTGTCTCTTCCACCGCAGAATCGGGTTCAGGAGGCGTGCCAGATGTCTCCGATGCACTCACGGCAGCGCTAGGGCTTATATCAGGAGCGTGAGCGCCACTGGATGCCGGATCGTTTTTTCCGAATCCCACACGCGCCAGAATGGCCAGCACGGCTACAGCGCCCACGGTTGCGACAGCCGATATTCCCGCTATTATTTTTGCTTTCAAAGACATTTTATTAACGATTTTTCTTTCATCCAGTTTCACCGGTTCGGCTGCGCGGCCTGCTGCATTCATGCTGCTTGTATTTAAAATCGAGTTTGTGATCACATTAAACGAGTCGATTGCAGAGCGCTGCCCGATTGACAGGGACTGTATATGTGCCCGGATCAGCTTTCCAAGACTCATCAGAGGAACCCCAGCAATACCGTAAAACTTTTCGCCGCTCTTGCGTTCCTGTTCTTCAATCTCTGAACGGATTGCCTTTCGTGCAAGGAACAGCCGCGTTTTCACAGTATTGGCGCTGCACTCCATCACGCCGGATATTTCCTCAACGGAAAGATCATTGTAATAATACAATACGATCGATTGTCGCTGCACTTCGGAAAGGCCGTCTATGATCCTGCCCAGCCGTTCTTTCAAATCCGCCCTTTCGGTGTATATAACCGGAAGATATTCTTCGGATTCTTCCATATAAATGTTTTCAATATCCTGTTCAGCATCGAGCATGATTGCCATGTTCTTCTTGCGTAGCTGCATATTGCATAGGTTTTTTGCTATGATCTGAATCCAAACCGAAAAGGACAGCGGTGTTTTAAGTGTGTTCAGTTTCCTCCACGCGGTGATAAAGGTTTCCTGCAGAATGTCCTCAGCGTCGCCGGCATTCTTTGTGATCATTCTTGCCAGAGCATATACTTTTTCATAGTAGATGGCGAAAAGCTCTTCAAAGCTCTTTGTATCGCCGCTCTGTGCCGCGATAACCAACTGCACTTGCTGCTCTGTCATTGCCATACGCTGATCCTCCTTTTCCTTACACCACACAGATGCATAAAATCTCAGTTAGGTTTTACTTTTAAGCAAATTTTTTTGGTTATTTTTTGGAAAGCTGACTGCACGTCCCGTATCATTGTTCCTTCGGCTTCACTGATATCCCTCTTATAGCGATTCAGCGGCAGACTGCTTTGTGAAAGCTAATCTGCAGCCGTCGGAAATGGCTAATTTACTATGATTATAGCATTGCACCAAGTGATATCGTTGACAACAACTGCAAGTGAAAGATTTCTTCTGGAGATTTATGTGATATTTTGGCATTCCTTGACGGAAAATGGCATAAGATGATTTGTATATTCGGCTTGCTTGTAGATTTGACACTGCGGCATTTCGCCTTTTACGCTGGAATGCTCCAGTAATGCCTCCTGCTATCGCCGTTTTGCCAGGCATCTGGCAAACTGCAGGCTGGAAATCATAGTCGGTGCGCATTTCAGAGACGCATAATATAAGCGCAAATCATTTTCTTGTTGCAAATTCTTACATGCTGCTATATAATTGTTTTTGCTTGCGAGAGTGCTGGAATAGGCAGACAGGCACGTTTGAGGGGCGTGTGTCGAAAGGCGTACGGGTTCAAGTCCCGTCTCTCGCACCATTTTTGTGGCTTAACAAGCCGTTTTTTATTTACAAGAAGTTTGTTTACATATGAATTGTTCTCAGTGTATACTGATCAAATGGATATTGCTTCGATCTCACACAAGCACACTAACATGTATATAATAGGCAACGATGGCCGGTATGTATTATATGACTGCCTGTGGCATGACTCTGCGCCTATTATAAAAAGCGCGTTAAAGGAGAAAGAGATTTCTTTCTCCCAAATAGAATTGCTCTTCACTTCCCATTTTCACCCAGACCATGGGGGCTCGTTTTCATTTCTGCAGCAGAATGGAGTAGCTCCAATGGTGCTTGATGTACAGATACCTCATATTGAATGGCTAAACAGTTTTTTTTCAAAGCAAAAAAATGACCCTTCGAACCGATTTATACCGATAGGCATTAATGCGATTAATCCGGTTAATGCTTCACAAGCAACTGATGCTTTGAGATCTTGTGGCATAGATGGCTTTGTTTTGCACACACCAGGCCATAGCGAAGACAGCATCAGCCTGGTTATTGGCGATGCAGCTTTCGTAGGAGATTTGCCGCCGTATGAAACCGCAGAAGGGTATGCTGGCAGTGTAGCAGCAAGCTGGCAAAGCATTATTGCTAAAGGCGCAAAGCAATTATACTATGCCCACGCCAATACGCTTTATCTCTGATTCATATTCGGAACTCTCTGGCGCTTTAGCTATCCTGGATCTGGCAGATTTGCCGAATAAACAGTGGCGTTGCTCTTGTTTTCGGCGCATATTGCTTAAAAAGCTTCATGAAATCAAGCAAATATAATTACCAATAACCTCGTATGTCCTGCCATATAGAGTGGTACTTTTGTGTTGCATGCTCATCGTATATAAACGCTTCGCAGCGCTCAAGCTCTTCTGTGGAAGGAAACATGATTTTATTGCCGCCAAACTCAGACCATGCCCCCTTTATTGGCGATGTATAGCCAATATGCGCCATATTCCTCACTGCAATGCTGGGCTTGCACATATAATTAATGAACTTGTGCGCCTCATCAATATGAGGCGAGCTGTTTAAGATGACAAAGCCGTCAACCCACTTATTTGCCCCTTCTGCCGGAATCGAATAAGCTAAGTTCGGGTTTCGGTCTATTGCTGTTTTTGCATCCCCTGAATAAACTACGCCAATATAGCTTTCCCCTGCTACAAGCCTGTCGCGGATATCTTCGCTTTCCAAGAAGGCAAAGATGTGCGCGCTTGCAAGCAAGCTTGCTTTCGCTTGAGATAATTCAGAATCATCGCTTGAGTTCATGCTGAAGCCAAGCATTTTTAGAGCAGCTCCGATTGCATCCCGCTCTGAGTCCAGCATAAGCGCCTTTGAGCTGTAATTCGGATCAAAGATTGCGCTCCAGCTCTCAACAGGTTCTGCTACTTGCTTTTTATTGTATAAAACACCCAGCGTACCTACCATGTAGGGTACAGTATAGTCATTGCCGGCATCATATGCCGGGCTGATATAATCTTCAGCTACATGCGAGATATTTGGAATGAGGCTTTTGTCAAGCTTTGCCAATGCGCCTTCTTTTATTAATCTGTCTACCATATAGTCTGACGGGACTAAAATATCGTATGCGTTTGGGTTATGCTTAATAGTCTCATACATTTCTTCGTTGCTTTCAAATTCATCGTACTCAACTTTGATCGAGTATTCTTTTTCAAAATCCCTTAAAGTGCTTTCGTCTATATACTCGCTTGCGTTATACACCCGAAGTGTTGAAGTGTAGTTTATGCTGTTATTGTTATTAGCAGTGTTGCCATTGCCACTACTAGGCGTGCAGCCTGCTATGATGCAGCAAGCTGCGATAAGCATTGCCAAGCGCGATGCTTTTTTGTCATGGCGATTCATATAAGCCTCCATTATTGGCATCAATTGCGTTTTCATCAGCAGAATTCTGCATTCTGGAATCCTGCATTCCCATAAATATATTGCTACATTTGAGAGTTGAACAAGCTCTCGAGCCTGTATATTACGTTGTCTGAGTCAGCGTTCATTGCAGCAGCTTCATTAATAGCTGACAGGCTGCTGAGAACTTCAATGTTAGCGTTGTATCCAATCGTGTATATTGGTATTTTCGTGCCATATGCAGCAGCCTCTATGTCGCCAAAGCGAAGGCCCCGGTTTGACTCGCCATCTGAAAGCACAAAAAGCATCAGCTTAGTGTTTGGATTTAGCATTTTGGCATCCAGCAGCATCTTTTGGGCAACTACAATTGCATCAAACATGGCAGTGCCGCCAGCTGCGCTCATTGACTTCACAGCACTGGAGAAATATGATCTCTGGTTGTTATCAAACTTCGCTATCGGCAAAGCAATGTTAACATCATCAGAAAAAGTAACAAGGCCGATATTTGCATCTGAGCTGATGACCCCTGCCGCCCTGCTTAGGCTCGCTTTAAGGTTGAGCAGAGGCGATCCTTCCATGCTGCCGGAAATATCAGCAACAAACACAGCAGTTATAACGCTGGAGCCGCCTTTTTCATTTTTATATATCTCCTGTGCCTGGTTAATGGCCAATCCGCTTACAGATGCCGGTGTGGCGTATGCTTCATAGCTGTTAAACCCTTTATCTGTTGCAGATGCCTGGCTTTCAGGCGTTTTGCAAAAGCTGGTGAATAATTCGGCTATGCCCTTTTTAAGCTCGGTTAGCTCTCCTATTTCATAAACAGGGCTGTCAGAGCGCTGGCCCAGCGCAATAAATTCGAATGCCTGGTAAATATTAGGCGCATTGGCATATGCCTGGCTATTTATAACAATTGCATCCAGAGCGCCTCCTGTCAGTGAAGCTCTTAGCTGGTCTTCGTCATATGCTATTAGCAGGATTCTGTCCTGGACTTTTCGCAGATGCTCAACAGCGGCAGGGCTTGTCGGATTTTCGCTGTCAGCATCCAACAGCAGTGCCAGCACAAAGTTAAAGCCATCTTCATTTGAAAGGGGTGAAGTGTAGCCCAAAGCCAAGTCACCGTTTAATACAGCTTTAGCAATTACTGAGAAGTCTATTGGCCCATACTTCATTGCAATGTCATCTCCCTTTTTTCGATTAATAGCAATTCCAGTAACATTGCCCGCAATTCGCTTTTCAACTAAAGCAGCATTAACCCCTTTGCCAATTATCATCTCGCCGTATATTTCGCTTGATGGCGAAAAAAGATCCGGCGTATATTTTCCAGATGAAATGAAATCAGCTCCCAAGCTGCTTGGCATTGACCTGATGCTTACAGAAACAGGCATCCCGTCTATAGTTGCGCCGCTTGTGTTAAATCTGTTGCCTATTTCAATAAGCCATTCCCTTTTTTCAGCAGACGCGTATATAGTCAAAAAGTTGTCTGTAGATGGATTTACTATAAACGGGTACTCAGAGATGTCAGGCAGCACAGCGACCTTTTCGGCATCGCTGTCAACGCCCTCAAAATTCGGGTCTTGTTTCAAAGCCAGCTTGTTTACCTTTAGCTTTGAGTAATAGCTGTCAATTTTCTTTGAGGCAGCTTCATAGTCTAAAACAGGCGTTTTCTTATTCCAATTTTGGGATAAAGAAATAATGCATATTATTAAAACAATCGTTGCTGCTGCTGTTATCAGATACCTGGCTGTCTTATTAAGGTAGTTTCGCATAATCTCTCCTATCTCCTATCTATATAAATATAAATACTATATCCAGCCGTTTGCATTTGTTGCCTAACCACAGATGCTTTTTTAGCATAACCAACTATTAATATAGGAGTCTCTCTTTTGGTAGCAGTTTATTTATGGCAAAAATATCCCTGATGCTATATTACCATTTTTATTGTTGTTTTTGGAGGTTTGCTTGCATTGCCCAAGGGTATAAATACTAAAAGAACCTTGGCAGCTATGTGGTGAGCGCCAAGGTTCCTAGAAGCCGGGATAGTGCTTGCTATACTATCGCTTATTTATAGAATTCGCTTCCATAATTATAGACTTCATCAGCAATCCATGTATTCACTTGGGTTGTGAATTCTGGCGACTCAGATGTTCCAACATAGCCGCCTGTAAAGGCATATCCACCGCCAGGCGCATACTTGTCAAGCGTTTCGCGAATATATGCGCGAACTGCTTCCTCTGTGGCTCCGTTAACGTCCGGGACATAGTCAAACCCGCCGCAAACTGCCAGTGTTCCATTGTATTTTTCCATAATCCCTACAAGGTCGTTTTCCGTTTGTGCCGGATCCCAGAACCTTACGCCGAGGTCGACCATGTCGTCAACAAACTGCTCGCATTTTCCGCAATTATGGAACTGCACAGGTATATCGCGCTCTTTTGCATATCGGAGCACCCTATTATACTGTGGTTTGAATACCTGCCTATATACTTCAGGTGAGAAGAACGGCGCGTACTTTGATGCTGTGTCATCGCCTATTGAGACAATGTCCGGCTTGAAGTATTCAAGTGTCTTTACAGCGATTGGCTCATAGTAGTCAGTAATAAAATTCAGGAGCTCTATTACTTTTTCCGGCTCTTCAAGCAGTGCACACAAGCCTTCAGTGAACCCCATTAAGCCGATAAGGGTAGTAAATGTGCCGCAGCTAAAGCCTGATGTTACAGCTGTTGTTTCCCTGTTGATGTTTGCCATGGCTTCATTAGCCATCGCCTCCCAGTCGACATTAGTGTCAATGTCAGGCTTTTTGACAATTTTCTCCCAATTATAAATGTCATCAACAATAAAGGTGTCTGGCTTAGGCAGGCCGGCAAAGCCAGTAGACTCGGTTGTAACATAAGGGACTCCCCATATGTTGGTGTATTCTGATACTTCAGTTGCTGGCGCGCCCAGTCCCGGCCTATTTGCGCCAAACATAAGCTGTGTTGGGCCGGCAGAGTTCGTTGGAGTCCTTTCAGGGTGCACTCTTAGCGGCATTCCCATTGTATAGTGGGGTACATAATCAGGTATTATTCCCTTAGCTATGCCAAGGTAGTTTTCTTTAGGTGTTCTCATTTTATTATTTAGCTGCATTCTTTTTCGCAATCTGGCTTGTTTGCAGTTATATGCAGCTTTCCTTTCTAAAAAGAATTATTGCATTGGGCCAGTGTCAGGATGGTGTTGGCTTATATTTCCCATGCGGCCTTAATGCTTTTCGTAGTATTTATCACCATATGTATATACTTCGTCCCGAATCCACTCATTAATCTTTGGCGCCACTTCATCTCCAGCAGGCCCCATATACATGCCCATCCATGCATAGCGCCCGCCAGGGGCAAGCTTGTCTATGGTTGAGCGCACATACTCGCGGGTAAACTCTTCTGTTATTTCTGACCCGTCAGCTGGCGGGACAAAATCAAAGCCGCCGCAGATAACAATGTCATCAAACATTGCTTTGCAGTTTAAAAGATCGTTTTCTGTCTGGCAAGGATCCCAGTACTTTACGCCGAAGTCGTGCATATCAGCAAGGTATGCCTCAGCTTTGCCGCAGTTGTGGAACGCTATAGGGATATCGCGCTCAGTAGCGAATGCTGCAGCACGGGCATAGCTAGGCTTTAAAACTTCCCTGTATGTTTTTGGCGATACAAATGGAGCATACTTAGCAGCTGAATCATCAGCCATATAGCACATATCCGGCTTGTAATACTCAACTGCCTTTTTCGCAATCGGTACATAATAATCGTCAGCCCATGCGAAGAATTCTTTGCACACTTCAGGCTCTTCAACTAACGCTATCAGCGCTTCCTCAAAGCCCATAAAGCCAACTATGAACTGAAATACGCCATTTCCTATCGTAACCATCACACCCGTTGTCGAGCGGTCTATGTGCGCGGTTTGCTCTTTTGCCATGGCTTCCCAATCGATTTCGTCGATTGTTGGCATGATCATCTCCGGCTTCTTGATTACTTTGTCCCAATTTCTAATGTCGTCAAGTATAAAGTGCCCAGGCTTAGGAAGGCCTCCATAATTGGCTTCCGGATTCGAAACCATCGTGACTCCCCAGTCATTAGTCCATTCTTCCGGCATTCTGAATGGAGTGTCTGGATCAGGTGAGCGCGGAAAGCCGCCATTTTTTGAAACATTGACGAACATGCCCAAAACAGGCGCCCTATCCATCGGCATACCCATTCCCCATGAAGGAATCCACTCAGGCAACTGGCCTTTGTACAGGCCTAAGTAGTTCTCTTTTGGCGTAAGAGCCATTGCTTAACCTCCTTGATCAATTATATAACAGCAAAAAATGAAAGAATTTAATGCTGATCTCTGATCTTTACCAGTATAGTTCAATTTTTTATGAAAATATACTTATTTTTACTTTTTGGAAAGGCTGAGCAAAGGCAAAACGACACGCGCGCGCGAGCTTGTAGCGCCTTGCTTGGCCCCGCTTAAGCAAGCAGCATTTAAGTACTAGGCAGCAATGCCAAAGGCCGTGCCATAAGCCTTCATACTGGACTTAACGACAGCTCGCCAGTAGATATGCGCGATGTTTTTGTCGCTTTATAAAATAAACGCCTATAACGCTTTAGTTGCCAATAACGATGTTTAAGATGAAGCATCGGCGCTCTGGCATCGGGTAAAGATTGCATGTGTGGCACGGTGATCAGAGAGCGCAAGGTCCCGAAGACAGGCAATGTGGCATGGCGGAGAGCATGTGCGCATATAATTGCCGCTGCTATCCGGATTGGAATATGGCAAATAAGCTTAACTTATGCCGCTGTTCCATGTGGATACCTTTGCTGTGCTATCTTTTTTTGGATCGATATATCAGTCTTAACTGTTATATTAAGGCTGGAGGCTTTATATAAAAAAAATTCTTCCAATCAGCATAAGCGACTTCCCAACTGTTATTAATGATGGCTTTTATTTTTTGACAAGTCGATGTTCATAGCAGAAGCATTAGCCAACAAAGGCGAATCAAAGCTTATACTAAGGCCAAGGCGCTTTGGAAAGAGCCTTAACATGAGCATGCTCAAAGCTTTTTTGGAGATAGGATCGCCAAAGGCCCTATTCAATGGGCTTGCAATTGAAGAGCAGCATGGTTTATGCGATGAGCACCAAGGCAAGCACCCGGTTATATTTCTGTCGTTTAAGAGTATAACCGGCAGTGATTTTCCAGAAGCGCTTGATGAGCTCGCTCTGATAATCAGCAGAGAGGCAGACAGGCTAAGCATTGGGGACGGCTGCCCCGAACTCAAACCTAGCGAAAATGCGGTATTCGCCAGAATGTCTGAAAAACAGGCAGATAAAAACGATGTAAAAAGCAGCATTCTGCTTATGTCAATGGCTCTGCACCGCCGCTATGGCAAAAAAGCAATAGTGCTTATCGACGAATACGATGCCCCGATAAACCAATCTTTTCAAATGAAATATTATGAGGAGATGATTCTCCTATTTAGAGGCTTGCTTGGCCAAGCGCTAAAAGGCAACCCTTTTGTTGAGTTTGCAGTGCTGACAGGCATTCTGCGCATTTCGAAGGAAAGCATATTCTCCGGCGTAAACAACATTTCAGTCTATTCAGCCCTTGACGAAGAGTATAGCGCCCACTTTGGCTTTACTGAGGGAGAGGTGGCAGCAATGCTCAGCTATTACAGCCTTGAGGGCCGCATGGCTGATATGAAAGAGTATTATGACGGCTACAGGATGGGCGCTTATAAAATGTTTAACCCCTGGTCTGTAGTGAGGCAGTGCAGCCGCATGCTTGTAAGAAAGAATGCCGAGCCTGAAAAATTCTGGGTTAATACAGCAACCAACGATTTAACCCGCGAAATGCTTATGAGCGACGGACTTGAAGCGCTGTCTTCGATTGAGGATCTTATAACAGGCGGCACCGTTGAAAAGGGTATTTCAATCTTAGCAGCATACAGGGACCTCATCGATGCCAATGACAGCGATGCTGTGTGGGAGATGCTGTTCATGGCAGGCTACCTTACATGGGTGAGGAAGACAGGCGATGAAATGTATGAGCTTAGGGCACCAAACCTTGAGGTCAGGAGTGCTCTCAGAAAAGATGCGCTTTCATGGGCAATGTCTGCAATGCCAATAGGCAAAGGAAAGGCTGACGAGCTGTATGCAGCTTTGCTTGCTGGCGAAGCAGAAAAGGCGGAGGCTATAATAAACGATCTGCTTGAGAGCGTTTTGAGCGTAAAAGACGGCGTTGTTGTACACGGCAGCTTTACTGTTAAGCAAGAGAGGCACTATCACCTTATTGTAACTGCTCTTCTAGCGTGCAGCAACTGGGAAGCTGCAAGCGAGGCCGAGTCTGGAGACGGCTATTTAGACACTCTGTGCACTAACAGAGACGCCAATGCTGCAATAATTATTGAAGAGAAGTTTATGAAAAAAGGCGATGATGATGAACGCCTTTTGGCTGAGGCCCAGAAAGCTATAGATCAGATAATTGAGAAAAGGTATGCCAAACGTGTTGAGGGCTACAAAACAATTGTAGCCGTAGGCATAACCTACGCAAGCAGGAAGTGCAAGATTATAATAAAGCGGTTGAAGTAGGATGGTGTGCAGTGCTTGCATTTCATAGCTAAATTTGCAGCTATTTTGCATATACACATATGCATATGCTTTGCCCCTTTGCCAAGCCAAGAATAACATGAAAACCATTGTGCTGAGTTGCTCTTTGCTCCGGCAGGGTATACGAGATGGGCAATCAGGCTCCTGGCCGACAAGGCCAGCACAATCATTAATACTCTCATAAAAGCAGCGCCAAGACGTGAGTTTTTTCCGATGAAGATAAAACATAGGCAGGCATGCCTCTAGCTGCTTGCACACTGAGAAATCCGATTTTGCCACAGGCTGTTAACCCAAAGCAGATCAGCGCTGCAGTATTCGGCTGTTCCTAGGTTTGCATAGATTATGGCTTGCTTTCAGTAACGCTGTGAAATGTGCAAAGCGCATGGGCGAAAAGTGCTCCCTTGTGATGACAGGGCATGTTTGAGTGTGCCGGGCCGAAAGGAGCTGGCGCTCAGCCCCGGGCGGATCAGCGCTATAATGTGAAGATGAATAATGTCGGCTACGCGGTCCAGCGGGAAGGCAAATAAAGAAAGGCTTCAATTGCAGCCAGGGCAAGCGAGCCTATTGCAAGCATGATAAAGCAATTCGCTTTATCTCATGTGCGCAAGAATTCCCGATTGCCCGATGCACCGCTGCAAATAGCATAGCTTGGCAGCAAGCTGTCTCTTTACTGTATATCGATCTTGCTTAGATATTCCTCCAGTGTATAGCCTTGCGCCTGTATGTTTACTGCATGCTCTACCCCGACATATCTATAGTGCCAAGGCTCATATGAAAATCCTGTAATAGCTTCTTTGCCTTGAGGATAGCGCAGAATAAAGCCATACTTGTATGCATTTTCACTCAGCCAGCCCCACATTCTATTTGTGTCGGCAGCTGATTGCCCCTGGTAGGAGAAGTCAATTGCAAGGCCTGTCTGGTGCTCAGAATAGCCTGGCCGGGCCGCTACGCCGGCGCCCAATTCCTGATACATTTTTTCTTGCTCGCTGGCTGTCCTGTAAGCCGAGTCAACCATGAGGTAAATCTTTTCGCTTCTTGCCGCTTCCCTGAGCTTTACAAAATCATCAAATGCAGCTTTGTCAATAAGTATGCCCTGCTCAGCCAGGTTAGGCGCAAAGCCTTCAGGCAGTTTTGAGCCGTTATTCACAAGTATAAGAATATTGGTTTCGCTGCCATTGCTTTGGCTCTGGTTTTCATTTGTTTGGCTGTCTTGGGGCTGCAGGGCAGGCAGCCTGTCGCCTGCACCGTCTGAGGGGCTGGCTTCTTTGGCTTTGCCGGCGCAGCTGCCCAGCAGAATGCAGCAAACAGCAATTAGCAGGCCAGCTGCAGTTATTGTCTTTTTCATTGAATACCTCGCATTTTTAGCTAAATCCTGCACCGGCAGACACTCTTTAAATTCCAGGCGCCCGGTTTACAGCCAGGCCTGTGATCTAATGCGCCAAACTGGCTATTTAACCTCTGGCAGATATTTCAACCAGCTTAACTAACAGATTCACAGTCGTTTCCATATCAGAAACACTGGCTGCTTCATACCTGCCATGCGCATTAATGCCTCCGGTTGCGATATTAGGGCAAGGCAGGCCTTTATACGTTAGGGCTGCACCGTCAGTTCCGCCCCTCATCGGGATAGCAGTGCATTTGATGCCAAGCTCCTCGTGGGCTAAAACCAGGTTTTCAACGCATTCAAAGCGGTCGAGTATATGCTCTTTCATATTGGAGTACATTCTGCGGAAATCCATTGAAACACTGCCGGGCCCGTACTTGCTGTTCATGTATTCTTCAATCAGCTTAAGGGCTGTTACCCTGTCGTTTAGGGCTGCTTCGCTATGGTCTCTGACGATGCCGCTCATAACGGCTTTGTCTGTATCAGCTTCCATGTTGGATATATGCACAAAGCCGTCATAGCCTTCAGTTGTTTCAGCTGCTTGTCCATATGGAAGCATGCCGAAGATCTCATTGGCTATTCTGATAGCGCTCCTCATCTTGCCCTTGGCAGTGCCGGGATGGACTCCAAGGCCGGCAATTGCTATGCTTATGTCAATGGCATTAAAGTTTTCATAGCTGTATTCGCCCAATACGCCTCCATCGATCGTGTATGCATAGTCAGCGCCAAACCTGCCAATGTCAAAGTTGCTTGCGCCTCTGCCGATCTCTTCATCGCATGTAAAAGCAATTTTAACTCCATAATGGGGTATATCTTTGTTATCGCAAAGCGCTTTTGCAGCTGCCATTATCTCAGCCACTCCTGCTTTGTCATCAGCCCCAAGCAGGGTATCGCTCTCAGCAACAACAATATCAGATCCGATAAAGCCGCCAAGCTCGCTAAAGGCGCTGTCGCTCATCATCACGCCTTCGGCCAGCTGTATTTCGCCTCCCTTATACGCCTTTATCACCTTTGGCACAACGCCGGCGCCGCTATATGCCGGAGATGTGTCTACATGCGCTATGAACCCAACCTTCATGCCATCGCCCTGAATTGTTGCAGGAATATCAGCATACAGAACTCCGTATTCTGAAATCTCTGCATTCAGCCCAAGCGAGGACAGCTCGCTTCTCAGCAGTGCCAATAAGCTTAGCTGCTTATCTGTTGAAGGGGTGCTCAAGCTGTTGGGATCTGACTGGGTGTCATAGCCTGCATATCTTATAAACCGATCTAGCACATCGCTCATAAATATTCTCTTTTCTTGATATCGTCTATGCAGTATAGCATATGATAGCATGGCCTCTATGCCTGCTGTTGTTATCAAGGCATGCGGGGCTAAGCTACTATTTATATTAATTGCTTGTTATATTGTGAATAATCCTTCTTATATCCCTGCATTTGTTAAAAAATATCCCATATTGCTGTAATTAGCAATAATCAATTTATAGATTTTATATTTTATTAAAACGTGCTCAGTTATAATATATGAAGAGGAATTAGAAGGGTAGGATATAATGAAAACCAAAAAAGCACTGCTGCTTGCCTGCTTGGCGATCTTAGCTATGCTCTCGGCATGCACAAATAACAACAATGAAAAAGTGGGCACAGGAGAAGGTTCATCTGATATTCCTATGTCTATAGGGACATGGGACGGAAAATCGTTTGAAAATAAATGGTCTAACATTGCTTTCAGCCTTCCGGACAACTGGAGCATAGCAAGCAGGGAGGAAGTCGAATCTATCATGGGCATTGGCTCTGAAATAATGGTCAATGACGGAATCTATACCCAGACCCAGATTGATTTAAGCAGTGTCAGGACAGCATATGACTTTTACATCTATAACGATCTGAACGCAAATATTATTCTGCTATATGAAAACCTTGCGTTTCCCGGGCTGTCGTCAATTACCCAGGAGCAATACTTTGACGAAGTAAAATCACAGCTTGAAAAGCTTGAGACTTTAGAGTATGAATTTGTTGAAAACGGCTATATGGAGATTGCCGGCGAAGAGTACTATTACGGAACATTCACAGTCCAAGGCGGTTTTATGGCGCAGACATACTATATCCGAAAATATGACAAGGCAATCATAAGCTTTATAACAACATACACCGAGGCTAACTTTGACAGCGTTGAGGAGCTGTTTAACCGTATGGAGCCTGCGAATTAATAATCGGCCTTGCAGCAGATCGCTCTGTCAAGCTTTGCGTAGAGTTATGCCGTCTGCTTAGCGCATACCAGTAAACATGAAACCGGTAGCTTTTAGAAGCATTATTATGAATACAAGCTAAAAAAGCTTAGTGGCTCTTTAGTTAGAGCCATTTTATTGTTTTTGGAACCGATATTTTGCCTGATGGGTGTATTCGAGCGGGCAATATCGTATATACTCAAGGAAATATACATTTAACGAGGTATTAAAATAATGGACGATAGGCTTGGCAATATAGAAGCGTATTTCAGGAAAATACATGCCCTCGATACGGCTTATGGCCTGTTTGAGTGGGATATATCAACAATCGCCCCCAGGGCAGGAGTGCCTGTAAGGGCAGGGCTGTTTGCGATCCTCGCAGAGGAGAGCTTTGCTATGGGCATAAGCCCTGAAATGGAAAGCAACCTTAAATACTTAGAGGAAAACATCGACAGCCTGGACAGCCGCCATAAAGCGATGGCCAGGGTAGCCAGGCGCGAATTTGATGCAAAGAGAAAGATACCCCCAAAGCTTGCAGGCGAATTTGCAGAGCTTTCCTCAAAAGCAAAAGCTGTGTGGGAGAAGGCTAAAGAGGAGAATGACTATCTGTCGTTTGCGCCGGTGCTTAAAGAAATTGTGGAGTACCAAAAGCGCTTCGTAGATCTGAGGGGTTGGGAGGGCCATCCGTACAACACTTTGCTTGACGACTATGACGAAGGCATGAACGTAGATAAGCTTGACAGCTTCTTTGCCCAGGTGCAGGAAACTGTAGTGCCCCTTGTCAAAGCCGTAGCTTCCAGCAGCCGCCAGATAGACGAGAGGCTCTTGTTTATGCAGGTTGATCTGCAGACCCAAAAAAAGCTCTCAGCATTCCTGATGGACAAACTTGGATTCGACTCCAGCAGGGGCCTTATATCAGAAAGCGCCCATCCGTTTACGATTAACTTTAGCGCCAATGATGTCAGGATAACAACTAACTATAATGTCCAAAAGCCGTTCACTTCAGTCTTTGCAGTTATGCATGAAACAGGCCACGCCCTTTATGAGCAAAACGTGGATCCAAGCCTTGCCGGCACTTTCCTTGAGAATGGGGCCAACATGAGCCTGCACGAATCCCAGTCCCGGTTCTACGAAAACCTTATTGGCAGAAGCCTTTCGTTTTGGGTTCATGCGCGAGACAGCATAGTTGAAATACTTGGCCCTGATTTTGAGATGTTCTCGGCTCTTGATTTTTATGAGTCAGTAAATATCGCAAAGCCGTCGCTGATTCGCATTTATGCTGACGAGCTCACTTATCCGCTTCATATAATGGCGCGCTATGAAATAGAAAAAGAGATGATTGGCGATAGCGCAGACTTTGGCAGCCTTCCTGATCTATGGGCAGAAAAGTATATGAAATACCTTGGGATTAAGCCGGAAACTGATACTGAGGGAATCCTGCAGGATATCCATTGGTCAGGCGGCTCTTTCGGGTATTTCCCGTCATATGCATTGGGCTCCGCGTATGCAGCCCAGCTGAAAGCTGCGATGTCAAAAGAGCTTGACTTTGATCGGCTGGTGATGCAGGGCAATATAGCAGAAATCACAGCCTGGCTTAAGAAGAATATCCACAGCTACGGCAAGCTCTTAACTCCGGATGAGCTTGTAATGAATGCCTGTGGAGAGGCGCTTAACGCGAAGCACTATACAGATTATTTAAGCGAAAAGTTCAGCGCAATATACCAATAGCTGAAAATTATAGTATAATATAGAGAAAAAATGTTATATATACTATAATATTGGGAAGAAGGTATTTTATGGTAGATAGACTTGGAGATATGTTCAAGTCTGCAAAAGACTTGGCAGGTGGATTAACTGATGCCAAATCTGCGCTGGATTTAATAAAAGGCGCTAACATAACTGAGAGCCAAGTGGCGTCAATCGCTAAGCTGATGCTTGATCAGGCGAAAGCCCCCGGCACTGACTCATCAATAATCGGCAAGCTAAACGAGCTTGTTGAGAGCTCACAGACAGAAAAAGCGCCGCAATGGTGGGACAGCGTAAAGGGCTGGCTGGGTGATGCGAATGTTCTTGCCAAAGCAGCACCCCTGATAATGAAGATAGCAGAAGCGCTGTCAAAAAAATAAGTTGCACTTATTGTGCTTAAAGTTGGCTTATTTAGCAGTAAGCCAGCTTTTTGTTATGGAGAGGCAGTGAGAAGAAAAGACAGGCAAGTAGACAGCTTTGATGATATAGTTGGCATTTTGGACAGGGCAGATACAATTCGAGTTGGCTTTAATGGCGATCCATATCCTTATGTAGTGGCGCTTTCATTTGGCTACAGGGCAGAAAACCGGCAAATCTCCATCTATTTTCATGGCGCTAAGGCCGGCTATAAGCATGAGCTTATTAAGCAAAACCCGAACGTATGCGTTCAGGCAGACATCCTGCATGGGTACATACAGGATAAAGGAAGCTACAGCGCGCTATATGAGAGCTTTACAGGCTTTGGTGAAGTTAAGCAGGCCCTTGGCGATGAAGCGCTGCAAGGCCTTGATCTGCTGCTGGAGCACTGCGGCTTTGAGGCTGCCGGGAGCTATTCTGAAACGGAGCTTGAGGCAACTTTGGTGTACAAGATAGAGCTTAATTCATATACAGCCAAACGCAACTTGAGGTGAGATGCCGCAAAGTTAGTTTAAAAAACTGAGCCCTTAGGCTTAAGTGCAAAGATATTGCGCAGCAGGAAGCTTGCATATATCGGCGGTGCCCGGGCTGCTCGCAGCGATATATTTTTGGGCATGGCCGGACATCTGCGCAAGCTATATTGCTCGATCAGCTTGCCGGCAAAATAAAAAAAGCATGGAGGTGCAAACAATGGCAACAATATACTGCTTTTCATCTACAGGCAACAGCTTGCATGCTGCCAAGGCGATAGCAGGCAGAATAGGCGGAAAAGTGCTGCCGATGGACACAAACTCTCTTGCCTGCGATGACAGCGTTGTCGGGTTTGTATTCCCTATATACTTTTGGGGGATGCCCAGACTCGTAGAGCGCTTTGCAGGGCAATTGCAGTTAACAGGCGATGCATATGTTTTCGCAGTAGCCACATACGGAAACGTGGTTAACGGAACGCTTGGATGGTTTCGAAAAATTCTCAGATCAAACGGCATCACACTAAACTACAGCCAATACATTAAATCTGTGGAAAATTATATTCCAAGCTTCAAAGTTAACAACACCGAAGAAGTGCATTCGCAGGCAGATGGGAAAATAGCCAGAATAGCTGATGACATTGCGCAAAAAAAGCGCAATGTGCCCCAGCCTCCAACAATAATAAACAGGATAGCCTACAGTTTCTATCCAAACGAAGAGAGCGACATGTTTTTTACTGTCGCGCAATCCTGCAACGGATGTGCCATTTGCCAGGCTATATGCCCGGCAAAAAACATAACTATAAGCCAAGGAAAGCCGGAATTCCACCAAAAGTGCGAGCACTGCCTGGCATGCCTGCACAGCTGCCCGCATCAGGCGCTTGACTGGAAAAATAAAACCCAAGGCAAGGAGCGCTATAAAAACCCTTTCATTAAGCAAAAGGAGCTTATTGCGCTTAGCAGCGGCGAAACAGGAAGTTCTGAAGGGTAGCAAATGTTTATAAAGGGCTATACTCTGCTTGGCTTAATTGTTTATGCATCCTAAATGGCTTTAAACGGTTTGCTTTATGCGGGTAAGAATGGGAAGAGGCTTAGGGTGCAAATTAAAAAGGAAATTTTTTTCATTTCAAATAGCATTTGTGAATAGCCAGGTTTATAGCGGCAATAATTATATGCATCGAGCGAAAAAGCCCGATGCATATAATTTAGAGAAAGTTGTTGCTGCGAAACCAGTCAATGAACCTCTCGAAAACGATTGCTACGATAATGGCCGTGGCCAGCCATTCGTTTATGCCGGAATTGCATAAGTAGAGAATTGTATTGACTACTTCCGGCCTAAGTATAAACAGTATCGCTTTAATCGCGTTCGATATGTTGTTTTTCATAGTCTGCCTCTTTCTGAGGCGGTTTGCAGCAAAGCCGTGCTGGTATTATACAATTTGGATATTAGCGCTTTTGCACTGGTTTCGTCGAGCCCGGGTGATTGTTTAACTTTTCCGGCTAATAAATACATAGCGGCTTCCACTAATTCTAACAAGAGGCTGGTGGATCAGCAAAGCCGATATCTAAGCCGCTAAGCACTGCTTCTGCCTTACGGCAGATGCCTGTACATAACATGCGCAAACCAATTTATAGCTAGTTTTGGCAGCCGGGCTTATTGTATGGAATCGTATGCCTCCTGCAGGCTATAACCTCCCCAATGGTATTGGTACCAGCCGCCATTTGCCTGGATTTCGATTTTTGCTTTGATCTTGCCGTCAACATGGTAGTCGCTTACATCCAAAAATATATCAATATCCATTTCTTCTCTTGCACTTGCTACTTCGTTTGCCTCCTGCCTGGGTATATGCACAGACAGGGTAGCTTTGTATGCTCCGGTTGGAAGGGCATTCGTTAGCGGCCCAAAGCAACCCCACTCTGTTTCAAAATAGCCAAACTCAATGCTGTAAACGCCGTCGCGGATAACGAATGCGAGAAACAGGTTGTCTGTTGCTGTCCAATATCCGCCTAAGCAGTTCCAGAGATCAGCTTTGGCAGCCTGTTGAGGCAGGTTGGCAATCGTAGAAGCGATATCCAGAGATCCTGCAGGGTAAGGCGGGATATCAAGGGGGACGCCATCCATTGGCGCAAGTGCTTCTTGTTCTGAGCCTTCTGCGGCATCATTGCTTTCTCCCGGCGTGCTGTTCTCCGGCTGTTCATTTTCAGCATTTTCTTCAGCTTGGCCAACTTGCGTTTGGCCGTCTTGCTTGCTCTCTTCGTCGCTGCAAGCGCTTAGCGCTCCTAAAATAGCGATTAGTGCAATGCATAGGGCTATTGTTTTTTTGTTAAGAATACTTTTCATGCCTTTCTTTTTTCTCCTCTTCTTTTCATAATGCCAAAATGCCATAGGATTGCCTCAGGTTCTGGTTGCTATCGGCGGGTTGCAATTTATGCTAAATATTGACATCATTATGCCATTAATTTCGGGCAATATTAAGCGCTATTCAATTATAATCAAACTTTATAAACGTTCCAGGCAAAGCGCTCTCTATATCAGGCATCAGTGAACAGGCTGAGGAATGCCCAAAAGTGCAATTTCATTAGATTTCTATTTCATGCTTTTGAAAGCTTGTCTTGGGCTCTGAGAATTTTTTTTTGGCTATGGCCGAATTTCAAATCGGCTTCATGGGGGGCAAGCTGGGCGCTATAAAGCCCGATGTCACGCTCTTTGCGCAGTGCCACATTGAAAAAATGAATGGGCGGGAAATAATACAGATAGATATTCAAAGCGGCACAGACCGCCCGTATTACCTTGTCGGAAAAGGAATACGTCCTGAGGGGGTTTATGTCCGCTACGGCGCGGCTTCGGTTCCGGCAACTGTAACAGCCATTCGAAAGATGATTCGGGAAACTGACGGGGACAGTTATGAAAAGCTCCGATCGGTGGAGCAAAATTTGACATTCACTTCTGCAAAATCTGAATTTGCTAAACGAAAGGTGCAATTCGGCACTTCTCAGATGGCGACGCTTGGAATGGTGAACAGAGATAAAATATACACGAATCTCGCGCTGCTTCTTTCGGAGCAATGCGTTCACACCATCAAAACTGCAATATTCCAAGATACAACGCAACAGATTTTCAATGACAGAAAGGAGTTTGGCGGTTCTCTGTTCAAGCAAATAAACGATGTCTACAACTATCTCGACCTAAACAATAAGACTACAGCGACATTTGATAAGCTCCTGCGAATTGATAGCCGCGACTATCCCGAAACCGCTCTGCGTGAAGCATTGTTAAACGCCGTTGTTCACAGAGAATACTCGGCCAGCGGAAGCATCTTAATCAAGATGTTTTCTGACCGGGTTGAGTTCATCTCTCCCGGAGGCTTGGTTAGCGGAATAAAAATAGAGGATATTATGAGCGGTTATTCCGCTTGCCGCAACTCAGAGCTTGCGGAGGTGTTTTACCGTTTGCAGCTTATAGAAGCATACGGTACGGGCATTATGAAAATCTTTGAAGCATACAAAACCTCATTGGCACAACCAAAAATTGAAGTCACACCGAATGTATTCAAGATGGTATTACCTAATTTGAACGCCGTGCCCACAGTTGATAAGGCAATCACGCCGGAAGATAGAATCATGCAGTATGTGCGTGATAATGGTTCAATCAACCGTAAGCAGGCAGAAAATCTTCTTGCTTTATCACAAACTGCGGCAGGCAAAATTTTACGCAACCTTGTGGAACAGGGCGAACTGACACGCGAGGGTCATTCACGGAATGTTAGGTACTTTGTCAGCAAATAGTCAGATGCGTTAGAATGTCAGATATAAACGAGGGATAGCATTATGACCAACAAGCAACTTAGAAAGCAAGAGGACGGTATCTTCTTTCGGTTTTTCGGGAGGCTTTCGGACAATTTCGCCGGCACACTTCGAAACAGCTCCGGTTCCGCTGTATTTATTGCCGCTTAATCGCTGTTTGCGGTTTGTTTCGTAACAGCCTGCCGTCCCCTTGCTTTTTACCCTTGCTTTTACTCCTGTCATAGCTTTATAGTTCATATTTCCGAAAAAGCATCAAGCCAATGACTGTTGATAAAAGTATGATAATAAGCGCGTTTATCGCAATAGTTACTACAAGGCTCGGTGAAACGGGGGCTGACGAGATAATAGTTGTCATACCGTATATCGAGTGCCGTATACACCACCCGGCAACCTTTGAAGCAGTTTCGGATAAATTGCCGATATTCCCAATTACGGACGCCGGTGTTTCACTGAGCATTACATAACAAATACAGGCGATTATTGACGCTATATTGTTCTTTATCAGCATAGACAGCAGACAAACAACGGCTCCCAAAGCGGCATAAACAAATGCTCCGCTGATGACCATAGCGGCATATCCGGCTGTCAATATGCTCCCGATTTGGCTTGAAGAAAGCAAGACCACGATTTGAAATATCAAAAAGACCGCTGCGGAAATAGCCGATGAAAGAACAGCTTTTGACAGATAGATTCCGGCGCGGCTCTTATTCGCAATCCATTTATGCTGCCATGTTTTCCATTGATACTCTTGCCCGATAAGCACAGAGAGAAGTATTGCGATAAAAAACCCCAGTCCTCTTTGATACAATATGCCTATCCGAATAATGTCGTCAATTCCGCGAAACGCCGTCAAGTTTCCGAAAACAGATATTCCTAAACGTATATCCTGACGGATCATCATTGTAAGGGAGAACGATATAACAATCGTCAATGACAAAATCACATAAAGCAATATGCTTTTGCTGAATCGGTAAAGGTCGTTTTTTATGATGTTATTCATAGCGGTTGCCCCCTCTGGCGTATTCCATATAAAGTTTCTCTAAGCCCGTCCCATTTTGGAGAATATCGCTGTCAGACAGCTCCCTCACTATTTCGCCGTCATGCAGAATACCAAGGCAGGTGACTATCTGCTCCAATTCGCTCAGAATATGGCTGGAAACTAAAATTGTCTTTCCCATTGTGCGGTTTAGGTAAATCAATAGCTCTCGCAATTCCACAATGCCCTCCGGGTCAAGCCCGTTGGCGGGTTCGTCCAAAATGAGGATTTCGGGGTTTCCTGCCAATGCCATAGCCAGTTTTAGCCTTTGTGTCATGCCGAGAGAATAGCAGCGCACCGGCTTTTTGTTGCTTTCCGACAATCTGACTGTTTCCAAGGCTTGCCGGATTCTGCCGTTGTCGCGTATACCCAACAAGAACGATTGCGCTTTCATGTTTTCAAACGCGCTCATATTGAGGAACAGCGACGGTGAATCTATCACTGCCGATATGCTGCTTTCGTGGCTGTCAGTATGGCTTACAGTAACAACCCCGCTATATCCTTGTATAAGCCCCGTAAGTATACGGAACAATGTCGTCTTGCCCGACCCGTTTTTACCAATCAACCCATAAATCCCGCCATGCTTCACATGAATGGAAACATCGCGTAAAACCGTCTGTCTGCCGTATTTTTTTTGAATATGCTCGGCTTCCAAAATGTATTGGCTCATAATAACCTCCGATTAAAATATTAGGTTAGGCGAACATCCATAAAAAGATAGAAAATGAGGGCAAGTACAACAAGAGCAGCAACCGTTATCAATGCCCCTTTCAAAAAGGATTTCAACATTCCTTTCCTCCACTTCTTAGATAATTGTTTTATGGATTCGGCTTCCCTGAGATTTTGCCCTGTGTTTCTCATGGGGATTATTTCGTCCATAGCCTGCAATTCGGCTTTGCAATTTTCACATTCGGCAAGGTGTTCCTCAACCATCGCCTTGCTATCGTTACTGCATACCCCGTCATGGCACAAGGGTAGTAAATCCTTTATGACCTCGCACGATACTCTCATTTCAAAACCTCCTGTAATTGTTTTTTTGCTCTGTAAAAGACCAACCTCGCCCAACTGTCGGTTTTCCCGAACAACTCTCCAATTTGCGAAAAAGGCAATTCCCCCAACACCCGCAAAGCAAAAACCTCCTTGTACGGTTCATCAAGATTATGAAGCGCAGTATGTAACCGCTTGGCGGCTTCCTTGTCAAGATAGTCTTTCTCTATGTCATTTTCTATATCCGCTATCTCTGAATCAACGCCCGGAACGTACCGCTTTTGCTTTTGCAACCCATGTAGCGCACACTATCAACCTTTCTTCATACCCTATTGCACTTCACAATAAAGCAGATTTAATTTACACATACAGATCATATGATAACATTACCGTTGTTTACACGCAACAGTTTATCAGACATAAGCGAAAGCCAGAGATGTGGACATAACCCACTAAAGATGAGAAGATGCGTCAAAGCGGTCTGCGGCAGGTAGTGCATATCTCGTCATCCGTTCGATAAATACGGTCTATTTCGAAAAATTCCTTTAAACGCTTGTTGACTATGGCATTTAGGCTTGTATACTTATTGCGCGCCATGAATTCTTCAACTTTTTCATACAAATCGTCATCCTTGCGGATGCGGATCGTGTATCGGGCATACTCTCGCTCGTTGTATTTATTTTTGGCCTGCGTACTTGTTTGTCCCATAAAATCACACCCCAATTCAACACGGCATACTGATGCCACCTATCGGCAGTTTTTTCTGCCGCTGTGCCGGCAGGCTCTGCCCGGGTTCGTATAAATACGTGACGCCATTAGTATGGCACACTTTGAATGCCAAGTCGCCGCTTTCGCGCAAGCGCCTGAGATTGTGTTCGCTAATGCCGAGTTCCGCCATTATTTCCCTTCCTGTCATCCAACCTCCGGATTCAGCAACGGATCTTCGCTTGGCAAGCCCGTATTTTTGGATAAACCATGCTATGGTACCCTTGTTGTACGGCCTGCCGTGCAATTTCGTCGTA